>CADBYM010000023.1 GCA_902798915.1 uncultured Coriobacteriaceae bacterium
CAACCGGCCCGCGGCGAGCCAGCCCGAGCGCTTCTACCACGGCCTGGTGCTGGGCATGCTCGCCTCGCTGCGCGGGCGCTGGAGCGTGGAGTCCAACCGGGAGAGCGGCTTCGGGCGCTACGACGTGGCGCTCGTGCCCACCGACGGCGCGGCGGGCACGGACCCCGCCGTGGTGATGGAGTTCAAGGTGTTCGACGACTGGGACGAGGAGACGCTGGCCGACACCGTGGCCCGCGCCCACGCACAGATCGACGAGAAGGCCTACGTCGCCGGCCTCGTGGAGCGCGGCATCGACGAGTCGCGCATACGCACCTACGGCATCGCCTTCCGCGGCAAGGAGGTGCTCGTTGGCTGATGGCAACTCATGTGGGATGACCCAGCCCGCTAGTCCCTGCCTAGGTTCAGCGAAGCCAGGAGCAGAACCGCCCCAAGCACGAAGAAGCCGACGCCATACCGTCTTGATGAGGCATCCTCGGCGGAGATGGCATCCAGGAACTCCTCCCTCGAGACAACGCCTGGCTGGACATGCTCGCCGTCGCTCAGGTGTTCCTCCTCCTCAAGCACGATGCTGTCTCCGCGCTGCCTTCCGACAAGGGTCACCGGCTCGGCACTCTCCAGCGTGTCGTACGAGAAGCGCACCTGCACGTCCCCGACCTCATCACCGCTCGAGAGCATGCCGGCCCCGTCCTCGTCCACCGCCTGAAGGTCGAGTTCGCTGCGCGTGATGAACGGCCCACAGGCAGCCGCAAGCTCGTCCTGCGTAAACCGGCACTCCTTGGTCGTGATGTAGCGCGAGACGTCGACGGAACTCACCGCGAAGTCGGCGACACGCAGGTCACCGGAGGCGGTGAAGACGTCCATGTTCACGGGCGCGGGATTCTCGTATCGCACGGTAGTTCTGTCGATGACGGCATCGCGCTTCTGGCTCGCTACGATCCACTCCCGTGCGACGTAGTCTTCGGCCCTCTTTACATCGTCGGCTTCCGATATCTTATCCTCGCCCTTGTCGACCACAACCTCCCGCGATTTGAGTCGGTAGACCTTCTGAAGGGGAAGCCTCAGATAGTCGACGGCGTTCTCGACCCGCAAGCCCGCCTCCTCGTCGACGATGACCCCGCCATCCATCAGATGCGGCGTACCAGAGACGATGACGAGCTTGCCTTCGTTTTCTGGCAGGACGGCCGATGCCTCGACAAGCTCGTCGGCGACCTCGCCGATTCTCTCGGCCCTATTGGCATAGAACATCGCAAGGCCAAAGGCCATGACAATCACACCAGCAATGAGTAGTTTTGGCCTCCGGATCAACATCGCCATTCCCTCACCGTCCTTGAGTCTGTGCCTCATGCGTGATTATGGCATGTTGCTGGGTTCACCTGACCGCATCTCTCTCCGCCTCTACGCCCACTGCCGTTCGCGCATTTGACGCCACGGCTGTAATCGTTCTCACGTATGATGAGAACACTTGTGGACCACGAGAAAGGATCTGTATGAGCAACGAGTCTTGGCGTCCCAAACTGCACGTCGCACCCCACGACGGGTCCATTTCGGACCCCAATGGCCTGTGCCAGTTCAAGGGCACGTATCACTTCTTCTGCCAGAATGCGCCGACGTATCCGCCCGACGTGGACTCCCCGCATGGCTGGGGCCACTTCGCCAGCCGTGACCTCGTGAATTGGACGTTCCTCGGCTGCCACATCATGCCCGACTTCCCTGGCGATCGTGACGGCGCCTATTCGGGCGGTGCCTACATCAACGAGGATACCGACGAGGCGTGGTTCTACTACACCGGCAACGTACGCGACGGCGAGGGTGACGGTACCTATTCAGGCCGCGACGCCAATCAGACGCTCATGAAGTCCTACAACGGCATCAACATGGGTCAGAAGCAGGTCGTGCTCGACAACTCCAGCTATCCTGCGTATTGCTCGAACCACGTCCGCGACCCCAAGGTGTGGAAGCAGGACGGCGTGCTGCACATGCTGCTTGGTGCTCGCACGCGTGCTGACTCGCGCGGTGCCATCATGATGTACGACTCCCCCGACGGCATCGACTGGACCATGTCGGGTTCCGTCACGAACTTCGGCGAGAAGCCCTTCGGCTACATGTGGGAGTGCCCGGATCGCATCGTCCTCGACGGGCGCGAGTTCATCTCGACCTGCCCGCAGGGTATGGCGACGGCCATCGAGTCGCAGGGTTCCACGCGCACGACGGCCCAGAACGTGCACGGTGCCGGCTACTTCCCCATCGACGGTACCATCGTGGACCTCATGGCTCAGGACACCGAGCTCATGGACGCCGAGGCGCCGCACGCCGCCATCGACGAGTCCACCTACGTCGACTGGGACTATGGCTTTGACTTCTACGCCTGCCAGAGCCTCGTGGACGACAAGGGTCGCACCCTGCTCGTGGGTTGGATGAGCCTGCCGCACGACGAGGCTGACGTCCGTGCCTACGACAACCCCACGCAAACCTGGCGTGGCTGCCTCACCATTCCCCGCGTCCTCACCTACTGCGAGAAGTGCGGACGCATCCTTCAGGCACCTCCCGCAGAGATTGACACCCTGCGCGGCGAGGCGCAGGCGTTCGACGGCTCTGCGACGCTTCCCAAGCCCTCCGACGTCGTAATCGAGGGCATCGAGGGCAAGGGCACCATCAGGTTCGGCGAGTTCCTTGAGCTTCGCTTCGAGGACGACGTCGCCAAGCTGGAGTTCTCCGACATGTCCAAGAGCGGCGACCGCAAGCTGCGTCAGGCGCCCATCGACGAGGTGCGCAACGTACGCATCCTCGTGGACACTTCCGTGCTCGAGATTTTCGTGAATGACGGCATGTATGTGTTTGGCACGCGCTTCTACGAGGAATCCGACGAGCTCGTGATCAGTCATGACCTCAAGGCTTCCAGCCAGACGTGGTATCCCATGGGCGAGGTCACCGTCAACTATCTCGTCACGCGATAACTCCAGAAGCAGGCATACGCGAGGGGATTTCGCAAAAGGGACGGCCCCTTTTGCGAAATCCCCTCAAGAAACGTGGTACCTTGCAGTTCTGGAGTCGCCTAGCTGAGGGCGTTAACAAACTCCTGTGCTGTGGTGATTGTGGAGCCATAGCACTTCTCGAAGTGCTCGAGCGCCCCTTCCTGCGTGCCACAGAGGAACGTTCGCGTTGCGTCCTCAACAACTATCGAATCGTACCCCAGGTAATAGGCATCTGCCAGTGTGTGCAGAACGCAGATGTTCGTATCCTCACCGACCGCGATGACCGTCTTCACGCCCAACTCGCGCAGGAGCAGGTCGAGCTCAGTGCCGAAGAAGCCCGAGTATCTGCGCTTCGTGATGATGAAGTCGCGATTGCCCGTTCCGGCACGCAGAACAGGGTTGGGAACGGCTATGCCCTTGATGCCATGCTCGCCCCACAACTCGAGTTCTTTGTCCAGCCCCGGAATGTGCGCGTCATCGCAGAAGATGATCGGCATGCCCGCCTCACGCGCGGCGTCGACGACCCGCTTGGCGTTGCGGACCATGCGCGCCTCTTCGGGACTGGGTTGGTACAGCGTGTCGGTGTTGGCCGTCACGAGCACGTCTACGACAAGGACGGCGCTCGTCTGCACATTGATGTCCATGCGATTCTCCCTTCGCCTCGTTCATGCACGCCGCGTTGCGACGACGTCGACCCCCGTGCCTGCCACGTTAGCCACGACAACGTCGCCGATGGCCACCGGGGCGCTCAGCCGAACGCCCTCGAGTGCACTCATCACGTCAAAGATCTTGTCCTTTGGGATATCGGTTGCGGTCTTGACCGATACCATCCTATCTCGCGCGCTACCGTCCACGGGAACGGAACTCGTGACGATGCGCGTGGGACTCGTCACTTCCTTGCGACCATAGGCGTCCCCGCGCTTGCAGGTGTTGCCCGTGACCGATTGCACCACACCGTCCTCCAGCGTGACGACGAGCGGGCATCCCAGCGGGCAGTTGATGCAGATAAGCTCGCGCTCTTCGCGTGCCATGTTATTCCTCCTCAAGCCTTATGACGATGTGCCCGGCGTCAACACGTTCGAGAAGGTCTGCCCGCCTCAGCACGACCTCCTCCATCTCGCCCGGGGCTAACACGCGCTTCTTGCGATGCATGATGCGCTCGTCCCCTACGAACACGCTCACAAACCGGTCGCGGTACACGTTGTCCACGCGGAACCGAACGGTGAGGCGCTCATCCATGCGCGCAGGAGCAATCGTCGACGGAACGGTGTAGCGCACACCATTTCCCGCCTCGAGGCAGAGCGCACGCTGTGCCTCGGCCGCCTCGTCAGCCTGCACGTCTGCCGACCGTTGCCCTAACGCATAGTGCGCCGCACAACGACCTGCCGCATCGGCCTCTTGGCTCACATAGTCCACAAGATCGTGGACGTGAAGGACGTTGCCACACGCAAAGATGCCCGGCACGCTCGTTTGCAGGCTTTCGTCAACCACGGGCCCCCGCGTCACGGGGCTCAGTTCCACGCCCGCCTCGCGCGAGAGTTCGTTCTCGGGAAGCAGGCCCACCGAGAGCATCAACGTGTCACAGGCATAGCGCACCTCAGTGCCGGGGATGGGGCGCCTTTGCTCGTCGACCTTCGCTATCCACACGGCCTCGACGCGCTTGCGACCCTCGATGCGCGTCACGGTATGCGAGAGGAGCAGCGGTATGCCGTAGTCGTCCAGGCACTGCACGATATTGCGCTTCAGCCCGCCCGAATATGGCATGAGCTCTGCGACGCACGCGACGTGAGCGCCCTCGAGCGTCATGCGGCGCGCCATTATCAGCCCAATGTCACCGGAACCCAGAATCACGACCTCGCGTCCCGGCATCTGGCCCTCCATGTTTACGAGCCGCTGGGCGGTGCCGGCCGTATAGATGCCTGCGGGTCGGTAGCCTGGAATGCCGAGGGCACCGCGCGGGCGCTCGCGACAGCCCATCGCTAGCACGACGGCTCCAGCTTGTACGCCATAGACCCCCCGTTCCGGACTCACGGCATGCACCACAAGGTCCGAAGACACGTCAATTACCATGGACCCCAAGCAAAACTCGACGCCCAGCTCCTGCGCACGGTCCTCATAGCGCGCCGCATACTCTGGACCCGTGAGCTCCTCCTTGAACGTGTGCAGCCCAAAGCCGTTGTGGATGCATTGGTTGAGGATGCCCCCGAGCCGGTCGTCTCGCTCGATCACGAGCACGCGCTCGCATCCGCTCTCTCGTGCGGCAATGGCCGCCGCTAACCCCGCGGGGCCACCACCGATGATCACGACTTCATAGCTCAGCATGTCACTCGCCTCCCTCTTGAGCGAGGAGCTCGGACCCGGGACCACACTTCGTGATCTGGGTGGGTGCCAACCCAAGCTCGCGCTCCATGATGGCCATGATCTTTGGCGTGCAGAAGCCACCTTGGCAACGTCCCATCGTGCAGCCCGTCCGCCGCTTGATGGCATCGACACTCGTCGCCGGAATCGGACGATGCAACACGTCCACGATCTGCGCCTCGCTCACACGACAGCACCGGCAGACCACGTGGCCGTAAGCTGGGTCCTTCGCCACGAGTTCGTTCCAGTCCTCGCGACTCGTGGTCACGAGATTCACCACGCCCGGTCTCGTGTGCACGACATCTTCCGAAGGCTTCTCCCTCAGGTCGAGTATGTCGCGAACGACGGTGGACACCATACGTCCAATTGCCGGGCATGACGTGAGTCCCGGGCTCTCGATGGCGGCGCAGTCCACGAATCCTGGCGCGCCTTCGACCTCACCGATGATGAAGTCGTGCCTCTCCTCATGCGCACGCAACCCCGCGAAGGTCGTTATCACCTCGCGCAGCGGGACGTCGCGCACGGCGATGCCACACTTTGTCACTACCTCAGCAAGACCCGCAGCGGTGGTGTCCACGCCTTCCTTGTCTTCCACGTCGGTGGCCGTTGGTCCGACGATCACGTTGCCATGAACTGTGGGCGAGACGAGTACGCCCTTGCCCATCTTTGTGGGCAAGGTGAACACCGTGTGCCTCACATGCCCAAAGGCCGTGGTGTCGAGCAGGTAGTATTCGCCCTTGCGTGCCACAATGCGCATCTTCTCGTCCGCGACCATGTTGTGCAGTTCGTCCGCGTACACGCCGGCTGCGTTCACCACGCAGCGCGTGCGCAGCGTCCCTGCCGTTGTGCGTACCAGCCATTCGTCCTCAACGCGCTCAATGCCCTCGACGTTGGTGTTGAAGATAAACTCGGCTCCGTTGGTCGCGGCGTTCTCGGCCATGGCGACGCAGAGCCCGAACGGGTCGACGATGGCCCCCGTGGGCGCCCAGAGCGCGCACACCGCCTCATCGGTGACGTTGGGCTCCATGCTCACGAGCTCGTCACGCTCGACGATGCGCAGCCCCTCTACGCCGTTGGCCACACCACGCTCGAGGAGCGACTCCAGTGCCGGACGAGCCTGTGCGTCGGTACACACCACGAGCGACCCGCAGGGCACGAGCGCGAAGTTCAACTCCTTGGCAAGCTCTCGCATGAGCTTGTTGCCCTCCACGTTGAGGCGCGCCATCATTGAGCCCGGCTGCGCGTCGAATCCCGCGTGCACGATGGCAGAGTTCGCCTTAGAGGTGCCGCAACACACGTCATCCGCACGCTCCACCACACAAACCCGAGCCTCATAGCGAGAGAGCTCCCGTGCGACGGCGCACCCCGAGACACCCGCACCTACGATGACAACGTCAAATTGGTCGTTCGCCATCAAACCACCTCCCCTTTAGGTCCCCAATGTATGTGTCTGACCTGTGAACATTCTACCTTTATTCAACAGGAAGCACCAAGTACGGGCCGGTATAAATGACCACGCGCCTCGCGCCATGGCGCGGGCAGCTCGGTCGTTTGTGAGAATGGTTGCGAGCTCCGAGGGCGATGCTCTAGTTCCCGTCCTAGTCTTTGCTGGTTTTGTGAACTTTTGTGCGCACGAACTCGTCTGAGCAACTATTCAACTGCAAACCCTGCCCAATCACATACCGGTCTGCATCCCAGCTTGTGCGACTCTCACTTGCCAAACGATTATCTACGGTTACGAGGCGAACAAAACTCAGCACAACGTAAAGCAAGAAGATAATTGCTCCAAGAGCGTGGTACCATTTTCCCTGAAAGCCGTCTTTTACGTGGGGAGATTTTGCGGCATCTAATTCGGCCTTTCGCTGTCTCTCTAGGACCTCATGCGCTTCCTGATAGCATGTCCGCGCAAACGCATCCCAATCATCATTGGCCAACGCCTGCCGCACGGCTTGATTCAGCGCGTCCATAGACCCAGTGGTTGAAGACTTCGCGTTATCTATATGGTTTGCCGACATGATGCATTCTACGTATGCGTTTTTTGTGGACGCAGCAATAAGCAACACGTCATCCTCTTTGTCAAGCGTTAGTCCATGCTCATGGCAGCAGGTCTCCAAGGTCTCGGTCTTGCATCGTGCAACCGCATCATCTTCTTCGGTAAGGAGCAGGAACACGCTCGTGTCGTAGACTTCGACAAGCGACCTCGCTTTTGCCTCGCATTCTCTCCTCCCACCGCCGCTGAGCACGCCAGCTTCGTCCAATACATACTCACCTTGAGCGGCTTGCACAACGCTGGGCAACGTCAGAGTCGTGAGCACCACGAAACAAGTGACCATCGACATGATTACCCTTCGAAAAACAGGCATCCAAGATCATCCTCCACTTCAGAAGACCCACAGCATCAGCAACAACGCAGCCAGAAGCACGGCGCTAATCTTCATCGATCTTCGCGCCAGCTTCTTGCGGTCGATTGGCAAATCGCCCCATACCGCGCCTGTCTGCCCATTGATCGCAGTCACGAACTCTTTGCCATCCCACTTCGTGACATGCAGCCATACGGGTTGCAGCACCAAGCATGCCTCTTGCCACTCAAACCCGTGGCGTTGCTCTCGCGCACGAACGCGAAGGAAGGCACTACTAACGGACTGCCGTATGGCCGCATCGAATGATTTCTCTGCACGACTCTGTGCTATCTCGCGACAGGTCTTTGCGTCCAAGTCGGCAATCAGCACAGGGCAATCGAGTCCGTCTGCTGATTCTATTGATTGGAGGCCGGCATAGTCATAAGGTTCAACTGCCTCAAGATATTCACGTTCAATGGATGAACAGGCACAGACCGGCAGATGCGCAAAGCTCATGACGCCAGCGCGACGAAGCTCGTAGTAATTGATGCGCTTGTATCTATACGAAGCGTCCTCCCACAGCTGCTCAGTCTCGCCATCCAATTCAACGTCACCCAAGACCGATAATTCGTAGTGCCAAAAGGGAACATACGCCGACCTGACGCATGAGATGCTCTGGTCATCAGCAAAGGAAGAAGGCAAATCCTTATGCCGTGCATAGTGTTTGCGGAGGATGTTCGTGGCAGTATCGCGGTCAATGCTGAACGGGACAATTGCCGTGGGCTGCAGAGCCTGCATCGAAATCTTGCCTCCATCTCCATCGGACCAGCTTCGCTCAGAGGGCAGCCCCCCAGCAGACGTCTTCAAACAGACCGCCGCTGCGGACGTGCGCCAGCACCATGGGCAGCACGGTGAGCGCCCAAGGCGCAAACAGTTCCGAATGTGTGGCGATGAGGCGGGCGAGCTTCTCCACCGAAACCCACCACAGGCAGTCAACCTCATCCAAGGAGGGGTGCAGCTCCCCCTCGCACGCACCGACCATCACTTGGTCGTACTCAAACTCCACGAGTCCCCCGTCGAGCTCCGCGCGATAGACGAACCGCGCCACCTCTTGGAGCGACACCACCCGCGCACCAAGCTCCTCCCATGCACGACGCGCGAACGCATCCGCAGGAGTCTCCCCAGCACGTGGATGCGAGCAACAGGAGTTGCCCCACAGGCCTGCGCAGTGATACTTCCCCGATGCCCTGCGCGCCAACAGGAACTCAAGCCCCGCCGAACCCATCCGCACAAACTGCAGGGAGAAGGCCCGATGCAGCATACCCTCACGATGCACCTGCTCCTTTGAGGCGACGCCGACTTGCCGACCCAAGGCATCCACCAAGACGAGTTGGTCGTTCCGCGCGGGATCCATCTCCATGGCATCCATATGCCGTCTCCTCTCGGGACCCAAAGTCACGCGGCCGCGCCTTGCTCGCACGACCGCGTACCCACCCCTAGTCGTAGCGCTCGTCAAAGACGCGCTTGGTCTTCTTCTCGCTGCGTGGCAACACGCCCAGTTCGACGATCTTTACGAGCGGTGTGAAGCCAATGCGATGCTTGACTCGGCGCGCGACCCTTCCACGCAGATCCTCCCAGTCGACCGAGCCGTTGGTCTCCACGTAGATGCGCATCGTGTCGCGGCCGTCCAGATGCGAGAGACGAATCTGGTATTCGCTCGAGAGCTCGGGGAACGTGCCCAAGATTTCCTCGATCTGCGCCGGGAAGACGTTGACGCCATGGATCTTCATCATGTCGTCCGAGCGTCCGGTGATGGTGTCGATGCGCGGATGCTCGTTGTGTCCGCACGGACAGTCGCCGGGGATGATGCGCGAAAGGTCGTGGGTGCGGAAGCGGATGAGCGGCGCACCCTCCTTCACCAGCGTCGTGAGCACGATCTCGCCGGGTTCGCCGTCGGGCAGCACCTCGCCCGTAACGGGATCGATGATCTCCAGATAGACGTAGTCGCTCCACACGTGCATGCCGTGACCGTGCGCGCAGTTGATGCCGATACCTGGCCCGTACACCTCGGTGAGGCCGTAGATGTCGTAGTACTCGACGCCCAGCGAGTCGATGATGCGCTGCCGAATCTTCTCGCCCGATCGCTCGGAACCGGTGATGAGCTTCCGCAGGTGAATCTGGTCCTTGATGCCGCGCCGCTCGATTTCCTCTGCGAGCAGCAACGCGTAGCTTGCGGTCGCCGTAAGGACGGTCGCCTTCATGTCTATCATGAACTGTAGCTGCTTCTCGGTGTTGCCAGGACCCATGGGGATGGCCATCGCGCCAAGGCGCTCACAGCCGGCCTGGAAGCCGATTCCCGCCGTCCACAAGCCGTAGCCCGGCGTGATCTGCACGCGGTCCTCAGGCGTCACGCCCGCATACTCGTAACAACGGGCAAACTGGATGGCCCAATCCTCCACGTCCTTTTGCGTATAGGGAATGATCACGGGCGTGCCGGTGGTACCCGATGACGAGTGGATGCGCACGATCTCGCTCTCCGTCACCGCAGACAGACCCAGGGGATACGCATCGCGCAGGTCCTGCTTCTCTGAGAAGGGCAAGGCAAGAAAGTCCTCGACGGACGAGACGCCAGTGATGCCGGCCTCCCTGAGCCGCCTCCCATAGAAGTTGTCGGACGAAATCAGACGCTGAACCTGAGTGTTGACCTGCTGAAGCTGAGCATCGCTTATCTGCATGAAAAACCCTTTCCTCAAGCATTCGAACGCTGGAGCGGTGCCCCAGCGTCCTAGCATCATACGCCAAGTCTGGCGATTGTCTTACGCAAGTGCTCGTCACGTAACCGGCACGTTATGCGAGCCATGCGCTACACGAACAGCAGCACATATTCCGCCAGCACGTAGCCAGCGGCCAGAATGACGAACGTCTGTAGGATGGCGCGCCATTGCGCCGCAAGCAGGCCGATGAACTCGCGCAGAAATGCGTTTGGCCAGAAGTAGGCCTTGGTCTTGCTGCCCATGCCCTCCACGACCATGCCCGCCTCATGCGCACACACATAGCCACGGAACACGTGGTAGTTGGTAGTCGAGAAGCCCACGCGCACCTCGTCCACGTCACATCCCGCATGACGCTCGATTACCTCGCGCGAGAATGCCATGTTCTGCCTCGTGGTCTCTGAGCGGTCCTCGAGGACGATGCGCTCGGGGGCGACACCCTTCTCGACCAAGTAGTTGCGCATGCTCTGCGCTTCGCTCATCACCTCGTCGGGACCTTGCCCGCCACTTGGCACAAACGTCGCAGGGGGATCCCCCCCAGACACCCGGACCTCGTCAAACTCCCAGGCCCGATCCACACGACCGGCCAGAAGCGGACTTGGCGTACCATCGGGTCGTATGCCACATCCGAGAATCACGAGGTAGTCGACCGCATGACGCGGCGTATGACGCGAAGCAAGCCACGCGCATGCCATCGTGGAGAGCAACAGGCACTCGCCATACGATAATCCCACGGCGAATATGCTGTCGACAATGCGGATGACTTCGAAGGACTCGAAGAATCCCGCAAGTATGCTCGTGAAGCTGAACCACAGCATGCATACCGCCGCAAAGAATACGCTTACGGCAATGCCCAAGAGGTTCACGGGCCTCAGACCCTCATGACGGATGAGCGAGACGTTGCTCGCGGAAACCAGCAAGCAAAGCAATGCCATGGGAAAGAGCGTGAGAAGCGCGAAGTATTGCACGGTATCCGTCAGCCCTGATGCAAGGTGAGAAAAGGTAAAGAGGCTTCCCCGTACGAGAAGGAATACCAGTATGGCAAACTCATACAGGCAGAAGAGCAGAGCGCCGCCACTGGCAACCATCTCGTACCCGTACCACGCATTGCGCCACAAGTGAATCATCACACTCGCGAAGAGCACGATGAGCACGGCGACGAAGATGCAAGCACTTACATGGATGGCTTCCCAACCGCTGAAGTTCACGCCACCCTCGAAGATGGCGTTGTCCCGCACGCGCAGCACCCACATGTCGAGGGCGTCCGGTGTGCCTGCCGACGCTTCCACCTCTCCGTCACCAACGGCATGGAAGGTCACTCGCATGTGGCCCGCCTCGTCCTGGGAAACGGAGATGACTTCCACCACGCCCGGCTTACTAAGTGTGACATCGGAGGAAGAGAGCACTTGTCCCACGTGTGGCAGGAAGCCACGTGCCTCGTACGTATCGGCAACCGACCGGATGTAGACGCGCGACGCAATGACGAGAATCACGAGTACCGGCAACAGGACCCAAAAGCGACGCCAGATTCCTTTGTTCATCGATTCCCCTCTGCGTAGGCTTGCATGCAGGTTCGACTATACATGCGACCCGAGGGTTCATCACGCATAGGTGAGCGCACGCTCGTTGAGTTCCCACAGCTTCTGGGGAAGACGCTTATGAATGGCCGTCCGCAGGTCCTCAACCGAGAGTCCGAGGCCGCCCGCACGAGCGGCCGCGCCCAGCAACACGACGTTCAGGCACTTCGCGAATCCAAGATCCTCGGTGGCACGATCGGCGTCCACCTCCACGAGGTTATCCACTCGCGCACGAAGATGACCCAAGATGGCGTCGAGGTCGTATGCGGGACCGCCCGTCATGGCGCTCACCGGAACCACGGGGCGCGTGCTCACCACCACACAGCCGCCTCGCCTGAGGAACGACAGCTGTCGCACGGCCTCAGCCGGCTCGAAGGCGATGATGAGGTCGGCAGACCCACGCGCCATGAGGGGGCTTGCCGAGGCCTGGCCCAGACGAACGTGGGAGAAGACGCTCCCGCCGCGCTGGGCCATGCCGATGGTCTCGGCCGTCTTTACTGCCAGGCCGCGCTCCATGGCAGCGGTGGCGATGAGCTTGGAGGCCAGGATGGTGCCCTGCCCACCAACGCCACAGAGAATGACGTTCGTGCCCTTGTTTGCGCTCACAGGCGCTCACCTCCCGAAATCGCACCAGTCGGACACACCTGCTCGCAGAGTGTGCAGCCCGTGCAGAGCGACGGGTCGATGCGCACCTTCCCGTCCGCCGGTACGAGCGCCGGGCATCCCAGCTCACGAACGCAGCGCAGGCAACCGACGCAGGTGGTATGGTCAACGGCGCTTCGTGCGTGGGGTCGTGCGAGAACCACGCAGGGACTCTTGAAGATGATGGCCTTGACGCCCGGCTCGGATGCCACGCGTCGTACCGTCTGCACCGCGAGCTCGTGCTCCAGAGGATTGACCGTCTCCACCGTGGTGAGGCCAATGCCACGTAGAACTCCCTCGATGCTCACCGCCTGAACCATCTCGCCCATCATGGTGCGCCCCGTACCCGGATGCGGCTGGTGGCCCGTCATGGCGGTCGTCGAGTTGTCGAGTACGACGAGCGTGAGGTTGGCCTGATTGTAGTAGGCATTGATCACACCGGTGATGCCACTGGCAAAGAACGTCGAGTCACCCACAAAGGCAAAGCACGTGGTATCGGGCTCGACGTGGAACACACCCTGAGCGATGCCGATGCCAGCACCCATGCACAGGCACGTGTCAACCATGTCGAGCGGAGCGGCATTGCCGAGCGTATAGCAACCGATGTCACCGCAAAAGATGGTCTTTCGCCCACGCATGGCACGCTTGACGGCATAGAAGCTCGCGCGATGCGGACATCCGGCGCACAGCACCGGTGGCCTCACCGGCAGCTGCGGGGATGCTTCCTCGGGGATAGTCCCCTTTGGGTCGCTCTGCTCCGCAGAGGCCGCCGGCCCATGCGCTTGCAAGAAGCGGGAGATTGCATCCGCCACGGTATCGGGAGTATTCTCGCCCGACGGAGCGATGTCGCCCGTGAGTTTGCCTCGTATCCGCACGTCGAGGCTGTGCTTGCCGCAAACCTCAATGAGCGCATGCTCGATGACGGGGTCGAGCTCTTCCACACAGAGAACCTCATCGAGCCCCCGCAGGAACTCGACTGCCTGGCGCTCGGGGAAGGGATACGGCGTCCCCACGCGCAGCAGGCGCGGACGGTTCTCCGCGTCGAGGCAGTCGCGCACATAGGTATAGCTGATTCCCTGCGTTGCTATGCCAACACGACGTTTCGCGGTCGCGCACTCCCCCGTCTCGGTTGCCACGAAGTTGTATGGCGAGTCAGAAAGCTCGTCTGCCAAACCGGCGTTGCGCTCCTCTATGCATGCATGGGCGGCCACCGAGAGGCGCGGGAAGATGACCCAGCGCAAGGGATCCTTGACGAATCCATCGGCTGCGTGGACACGCCATTCCTCGGGATCGAGCACCTCCATGGACTCGTAGCCATGGTCCACGCGCGTGGTGGGCCGCAATATGACGGGTGTGCCATATTGCTCCGAAATCTCGAAGGCATCTTGAATCATGGCATAGGCCTCGTTCGGGGTCGAAGGATCGAGCACGGGAACCTTCGAGAATCCCGCGAACGTTCGCGTGTCCTGCTCCGTCTGGCTCGATATGGGACCTGGGTCGTCGGCCACCAGAATGACCATGCCACCCTTGACACCGATATACTCCAAGCTCATCAGTGGGTCCGACGCCACGTTAAGGCCGACCTGCTTGCAGGTTACGAGTGTCCGCGCACCCGCATACGCCGCGCCCGCCGCAACCTCCATGGCGGCCTTCTCGTTGACGGACCACTCGACGTACACGCGCCCGGGTGCATCCGCCCTGTGCTTGGCTACCCCCTCGAGCACCTCGGTTGATGGTGTGCCGGGATACCCCGCCACCACCTGGACGCCAGCGGCAAGTGCCCCCAACGCGATTGCCTCGTTACCCATTAAGAACTCTGTATGCATGTTCTCTCCTCACCACGAAGGATATGGTAACGCTTTCCCGCATCGCCTGCCACAAGGCTTGCCGCAGCGAGGAGAAAGAGTCATTGACCTAGACCCTCGTGTGACACATGACCTCATCCCCTTGCGACCTAGGGGCGTCGACCGAACTGGTCGACGCCCCCGATTCAAAGTCGGCAAGGAATCACCGCTACGACAGGTCCTTGAGCTGCTCCTTGAGCTGCTCCATCGCGCGCTCTAGCTCTGCGCGCTGCTCGCGCTTCTTTGCGATGACGTCGGCCGAGGCCTTCGCGACGAAGCCGGGGTTGCCAAGCGTGCGCACGATGCCGCCGAGCTGCTTCTCTGCCTTCGCGACCTCCTTGAGCAGACGCTTCGCCTCGGCCTCAAGGTCTACGAGGCCACCGAGCGAGACGAACACCTGCAGGTCGCCATCCACGATGGAAATGGAGGCCTTGGGCTTCTGCACATCCGCGCCGACCATAAGCTCTCCGGCGCGACCGACGCTTCGCACGAAGTCGCGCTGGCTCGCGAGCGCCTTCGCATCCGCGGCACTTGTCCTCACCGTCACGTCAAGCACGGTCTTCGGCGACAGACGGTAACGTGCCCTCGTGGAGCGCACGGCCGAGATCACACGACGCGCGAGATCGAAGACGCGCTCGGCATCCTCGTTGACGAAGCCGCGTAGATCGTTGGGGTTCGGCCACGAAGCAAGCATGAGGAACTCCGCGTCATGCGCGTCAAGCCCGCTCGCGGGCAAGGCATCCCATACGCTCTCTGTGACGAAGGGCATGACCGGGTGGAGCAGTCGCATGCTGACGTCGAGCACATAGACGAGGTTGCGCTGCACCTGCAGACGCTCCTCGGGCGTACCGTCGAGCAAGCGGCCCTTGCACAGCTCGATGTACCAGTCGCATACCTCGTTCCAGAAGAACGCCTGGATGGAGCGGGCGTAGTCCCCGAAGGCATAGGCCTCAAGCTGTTCGGTCGCCTCCGCGCACACGCGTGCGAGACGGCTCAGCATCCATTGATCCTCCGGCGTCTCGGCAACGGGAGCTCCCGGCTCGTAGCCTTCGAGGTTCATCTGGACGAAGCGGCTTGCGTTCCAGATCTTCGTCACGAAGGAGCGCGCCTGCTCGGTACGCGGGGAGTCGATGAGCTCGTGGGTCTTCTTGTCGATGTTCGCGTCAAACTTGACGTCCTGGTTGCCCGTCACGAGCGTGAGGAGCCCGAAGCGCATCGCGTCGGCGCCGTACTTGGCCATGAGGTCCATCGGATCGACGCCGTTGCCCTTCGACTTGCTCATGCGGCTGCCGTCTTTGGCGAGGATTGTCGCATAGATGTACACGTCATGGAATGGTACCTCGTCGCAGAAGTACAGCGAACTCATGATCATGCGCGCCACCCAAAGCGCGATGATGTCGCGCGCCGTCACGAGCACCTTGGTGGGATGGTGCCCCTCCATCTGCTCCGGATGTTCGGGCCATCCCTGCGTCGCAAAGGTCCACAGCTGCGAAGAGAACCAAGTGTCGAGCACATCCTCGTCTTGGCGGACCTTGGCTCCGCAGTGCGGGCACACGTCGACGTCCTCCATGAGGGCGTCCTCCCAACCGCACTCCTCACACGTGAAGACGGGAATGCGATGGCCCCACCAGAGCTGGCGACTGATGCACCAGTCCTTGAGGTTCTCCATCCACGTGAGGTAGGTCTGTGTCCAGCGCGCGGGATGGAACTTGACCTCGCCGGTGTTGACGACCTCGGTCGCGCGTTCCTTGAGCTTGTCTACGGCCACGAACCATTGCTCGGAAAGCCACGGCTCGAGCGTAGAGTCGCAGCGGTAGCAGTGCATGACGGAGTGCTGGTGCTCGTCGACGTCACCAAGGAGGCCGTGTTCCTCGAACCAGTTGACCACGGCGATGCGGCACTCGTCGCGATTCATGCCGCTGAACTCGCCGTAGCCATCGACGACTACCGCGTGCTCGTCAAAGATGTTGATCTGCTCAAGCTCATGTGCCTGACCCATGGCGTAGTCGTTGGGGTCATGCGCGGGCGTTACCTTGACGAAGCCCGTACCAAAGCCCGCGTCTACATGCCAGTCGCTGAAGATGGGAATCTCGCGATTGACGATGGGTAGCATGACCGTCTTGCCCACGAACTTTGCCTTCTCGGGGTCCTCGGGGCTCACGGCGATGCCGGTGTCACCGAGCATGGTCTCGGGTCGTGTGGTTGCCACCTCGATGTACTCCACGCCATCGACCGGCTCGGTGAGCGGGTAACGCAGGTGCCAGAGGTGGCCCTTCTCGTCCTGATACTCCGCCTCGTCGTCGCTGATGGCGGTACAGCAACTCGGGCACCAGTTGACGATGCGCTTGCCGCGATAGATAAGGCCGTCATGGTACCAGTCCACGAACACCTTGCGCACCGCCTTGGCGTACTCCTCGCTCATGGTGAACTTCTCGTCCGCGAAGTCGATGGAGCAGCCCATGCGCTTGATCTGCTGCACGATGATGCCGCCGTACTCTCGGCGCCAATCCTGACACGCCTCGAGAAACTTCTCGCGCCCGATCTCCAGGCGGGAGATGCCCTCCTCCTTGAGCTTCTTGTCTACCTTTGTCTGGGTGGCGATACCCGCATGGTCGGTGCCCAGAATCCAGCGTGTCGACTTGCCGCGCATGCGTGAGAAGCGCACGTAGGTGTCCTGGATGGTGTCGTCCATGGCGTGACCCATGTGCAGGACGCCCGTCACGTTTGGCGGCGGAATGACCACGGTACAGTCCTCGTTGCCCTCGCTGCGCTCATAGCAGCCCGCCTCAATCCACCGCTCGACGAGCTCAGGCTCGCTCATCTGAGGGTCATACGTCTTTGGCATCTCTTTCACGATCGCCACCTTCTCTAGACAACAATGCGGTATAGGATAACACACGACCCCGATGACGCGTTTGGGACAGCCCCCTTTGCGGCGCCTCCACTTTGTGGAGATGCAGCAAAGGGGGCTGTCCCAAACGCGCCGCGACGACTCTCAGTACGAGCTTACGAGAGCCGCTGCTCAATCTCGGCCATGAAGACCGAGACCTCGGCCTCTGTAAGGTCCGCGTTCGCCACGTTCAACTCGCGCTGTGCATGCGCAACCGCCTCGTCCGCCCTGCGGAACGCTGCGGCGAGGTCCACCGCACGCTGCTCTGCCGTCTGGAGGTCCTCACGAGATTGTTCGATTCTGTCTTCGGCCTCATCAATGAAGCTCTTCGCCTCGTTGAGCGTACGCGATGTCTCTTCTGCGGACGTAAAGGCAAGATCCACGTTGATGGCGCACTCGTCCTCTTGCCTACGCGCCTCCTCCAGCGCCTTCCGCGCCTCTTCCACGGCCGTAACCGCAGTGGAAAGCGCGTGTCGACACTCATCAACCGAGCTGGCGGCATCAATGCTGTCGCGACCGCTGCGAATCGTAGCGTCTTGGACGCTCTTCAACTCATTCTGGGCAGCCTCGTTCTCCTCAATCGACTCTTCGAGGATGCGCTCGAACTCCTCGAGGTTCTTCTGCATCTCCTCTTGGCGCCTCTGAGCGCCCAGCACCTTCTCGTCCGACTCCGTACGACGCTCCTTAGAGCGGGCAGCTGCTGCCTTGGCCTCACTGAGCTCGCGCTCGGCCCGTGCCCGCTCAGCATTGGCGTCATCGAGCGCGACGGCGGCTGCATCGCATGCGATGCGAATCCGAATCGCCTCCACATCCGCGTCCGCGAGTGTCGTGAGCGCCTGTGCGTTCACCTCCATGGCGGCCTTGCGAACCTCCGTTGCGGACGTGTACTCAAAGATGGCACGACGTTCTGCCTCATCGTCCTCGTCCGTACCCAGGCTCATCTCACGGAGTTCGTCCGCCCGGTTCTCCGCGCGGTCTGCCGCAGCAATGGCCGTCCGCAGGTTCTCTTGCGCCTTGTCGTAGGCCTGCTTTGCGGCGATCGCCTCTTGCTCCGCCGCCTCGAGCCTCTCTCGGTCGTCGGCAAGTGCCTGCGCACACGCCTCTGCCTTGCTCACGGCCTGCCCCAAGCGCTCCTCGCATGTCGCAATGACCTGCGCCAGCGGGTCTTCGTCGTCGGGCAGCGCACCCGCATCCAGCTCTGCCTGCTCAAGTTCCTGCTGTGCAACCTCGAGCTGCTTCTGTGCGTTCTCGAATGCCGCACGGGCGCTATCCAAGGATCGCTGCGCGTCGGTGGCGCGTTGCACCTTCTCGTCAAGCTCCACACGTGAGGTGGTCTCCTCCGCACCGGCGTTCTCCGCACGGTTCTGTGCGTTGTCGAGCATTGCCTCCGCCTCGTCGCGCGCCTGCTCAGCCGCACTGATGGCCGCCTCCGCTGCTTCACGCGCCTCAACCGCCTTACGCAGCTCTTCCTGCGCCGCCTTGAGCTCAAGCTGCGCGCGCTTGTCCGCAGCCTCGCTGGGCATTATCTCCTCACGCGTGTAACGCAGCTTCGTCTGAAGCCTCTCGAGGGCATGTCGAGCCTCCTTACGCTGCGTGTCCGCAGCTTCCAGGGAATCGCGCGCCTCAATGAGTGCCGCCTGTGCGGCCGCCCGTGCAGCAGCTTTCTCCGTCACGATCGCACGCGCCTCTTCCTCTTTGCGGCGCGCCTCTTCCAAGGTCATGCTCATATAGCCCCCAAACAAGCCGATGATTTCACAGCCAAAGCTGCTTGGCAGCAGCGTTACTCACAGTCACACAAGGATAGCATGTGGCGTTTGCAATGTGGCAAACAACCTTCGCATTTTGTTAGTCTGAAACGTTTATAACGGCACGGCACAGCAAATGGTTACCGGGTGCCAAAGTGTCGCGAAACGCATTGGCACCCGGTAACCATTTGCCGGCTCTTTAGACTCAGTTGCCGTAGAAGATCTGTGGCAACTCCTCTCCCCGCACGGAGGCGCTGGTGACCAGCACGCGCGTGATTCCCGTGTTGCTCGGCAGGTCGAACATGACGTCTTGCAGCACGTCCTCACAGATGGACCGCAAGCCACGCGCACCTGTCTCGCGCTTGATGGCACGCTTCGCAATCTCTCGCAGTGCGTCCTCCTCGAACTCGAGCTTGACGCCCTCGATCTGGAACATGCGCTTGTACTGCTTGATGATGGCGTTGCGAGGCTCGGTAAGAATGCGGACGAGGTCATCCTCCGTCAGCTCGCAGGTCGCGGTGATCACCGGTATGCGCCCAATGAACTCGGGGATCATGCCGAACTTCTGCAGGTCATGCGGCATGACTGAGGCATTGAGCTCGTCTGTCATCTCGTCAACCTTACGCCTGAGCTCGCCCGAGAAGCCTACGCCACGCTTGCCGATGCGATCCGCGACGATCTTGTCCAAACCGACGAATGCGCCTGCACAGATGAAGAGGATGTTCTTGGTATTGATGTGGATGAGCTCCTGCTGGGGATGCTTGCGGCCACCTTGTGGGGGGACGCTTGCGTCCGTGCCCTCAAGAATCTTCAAGAGCGCCTGCTGCACGCCCTCGCCACTCACGTCGCGCGTGATCGAGAGGTTCTCTGCCTTGCGGGCAATCTTGTCGATCTCGTCCACGTACACGATGCCCTGCTCCGCGCGCGCAACGTCACCGTCGGCGGCATTTATGAGCTTGAGCAGGATGTTCTCGGCATCCTCGCCCACATATCCCGCCTCGGTGAGGGTCGTGGCGTCCGCGATGGCGAAGGGCACCTCAAGGAACCGCGCAAGCGTCTGCGCAAGCAGGGTCTTGCCCGTGCCGGTCGGGCCTAAAAGCAAGATGTTGCTCTTTGCCAGCTCGACGCGCTCCTCGTCCTCCGATACGGTGTCGTCACCCGACTCAATGCGCCGATAGTGGTTGTACACGGCGACGCTCATGGCGCGCTTCGCGCGCTCCTGTCCCACGACGTAGCGCGACAGTTCGTCGTAAATCTCGTGAGGGGTCGGAATGCTGCCGAACTCCGGCTCGTCAGGAGCCGAGTCCTGTACCTTCGCGTCTCCCGCCTCCGCCTCGGCTTCGGCAATCATGTCGGAGCATGCAGTTACGCACTCGTCGCAGATAAAGATGCCCCCGCTTCCTTGAATGAGCCTCTTCACTTGGTTCCGGCGCTTACCGCAGAACGAGCATCTCATGTCCTCGCGTGTGGCCATACGTCTACTCCTCCTCGGCCTGCTCAGCGCGCGAGCGAATCACGCGGTCCACCAAGCCATACTCCAAGGCTGCGTCCGCACGCAAGTAGTTGTCGCGTTCGGTGTCGGCCTGGATCTTCTCGATCGGCTGGCCAGTCGCATCCGAGAGAATCCTGTTCAGGTGCTCACGAATGTACTTGGTCTCGTCCGCCACGATCTGAATGTCCGTCTGCTGACCTTGCACGCCTGAGCTTGGTTGGTGGATGAGGACCATCGAGTTCGGCAGTGCCATGCGCTTCCCCTTCGCACCGCAGGCAAGCAGGACGGCCGCCATGGACGCCGCCATTCCCACGCAGATGGTCGAGACCTCAGGCTTGATGAAGTTCATGGTGTCCAAGATGCCAAGGCCTGCATAGACCTCGCCGCCAGGAGAGTCGATGTAGAGCGAAATGTCCTTGTCGGGATCCTGGCTCTCCAGATGTAGGAGCTGCGCAATCACCAGGTTGGCACTCTCGCGTGTGATGGGCTCACCCAAGAACACGATGCGATCGTTAAGAAGACGCGAGTAGATGTCGTAGCTTCGCTCGCCCCGTGGCGTCTGCTCTATCACATACGGGATGAGGGGAATGTTCGTGGGGTTGTTCATGTGTCCCTCCTTCTATTTGACTCGGGCGCGGAAAAGGATTGTGACCTTCTTCCGCGCCCACTCTTTACCATGCTATGGAAGCGGGCCCAGCCCGCTTGGCCGATTGAGGAATGCGGCTACTCGTCCGCTCCCTCGTCGGCATCCTCGCGGCTACGGGCAATTTCGTCAACTATGGTAACGTCGGCGTTGTCGACCAGCCACTTGACCGCCTTGGTGCGACGGATGGACTCGCGGACGGCAGGCATACGACCATCCGCATAGAACTCATCCATGGCATTCTTTACGTTGGGTACGCCGGCACGCTCGAACTCCGCGCGCAGGTCCTCATCGCTCACCCCAATGCCAAGATGGGCGACCAAGGCGTCGAGCGCCAGCGACTGACGCGCACGCTCGTCCGCCTGCGCATGCATGTCGGCGATAAAGTCATCTGCGGGAATGCCACGCGTCTGCAGGTAGCCGTCGAGCGACATCCCTTGGTTCTGGAGTTGCGAGAGGAACTGGTTGGCAATCTCCTGGAAGACTTGCTCGGAATACGCCGCAGGAACCTCCTCAAGCGTGAGGTGAGCACCGATTGCCTCGACCACACGATCCTCCTTGAGCTGAGGCAGCGTGGACTTCTTGTCGACCTCGACCTCTTCCTTCACGGCCGCGCGCAGCTCGTCGATGGTGTCGAAGCCGAAGTCCTCCTTGACGTTCTCTTCGGTAAGCTCGGGCGTGACGGCCTGGCGAATGGCATTCACCTTAACCTTTGCGGCAAACTCGACCTTGAGGGGCTCGTCGTCCTCGCGCTCATGCTCGCGGGTCCAGCTGATCTCCTTCTCCTCGTCCTTCTTCATGCCGAGAAGGGCGTCGCGCCACTCCTGTTGAAGGCGCTGGTCGTTGAGGGCGAACATGCGATTCTCGCCCTCGTACTCGCGCAGGTTGTTGATGTTCTCCACGTCCGCGAGAATGATGTCGGTCTCCTCGGCACCGCGATCCTCCTCGACATCCTGGAAGGTCGTGCGGTACGAGAGAAGCACCTCAATCTGACGATCGATCTCTGCCTCGGTGACCTCCTCGGGCGGCATCTCGATGGAGGGAGCATCGTAAGAATCGAGCTCCACGTCAGGACGCACCGCAATCTTTGCCTCGATGGTGTAGTCCTGCTTCTCCTTGGCCAGCGCAGGATCCTCGCCATAGTCAATCTGGCCGAGGGGTACGATATCGAGTTGCTCGATCATCAGTGGTTCTGCCTCGTTCAGAAGGCTGTTTGTGGCGTCGGCAAGCACCGCATCGCGCCCGACGATGCCGTCAATCACGGGGCGAGGTGCACGACCGCGACGGAAGCCCTGGAACGCATACCTGCGTGCGATCTCGCGGTAAGTCTTGGCGATGGCCGCGTCGACGTCCTTCTTGCCGATTGTGATGGTTGCGACCAGCTGCCCGCTCTCGGGCTTCTCGGTGGTGACGGTGATGTTCAACGTTCCTCCAGTGTACTCGTGCTGTTGTTACCGGGCCATTGCCCATAGGAGCGTGTTGGTGCGGGCGAAAGGACTCGAACCTTCACGGGGTCTCCCCCACTGGAACCTAAATCCAGCGCGTCTGCCAGTTTCGCCACGCCCGCATTCACGCACAGCGCTTCATCTTACCAGATGGAGCAACACTTTGGAACTGTACCCCATTTTGCTACAAGCAATTCAAATGAGCAACAAGTATTTGCAAGAACATTATGACGTCAGCGTCACATCACAAGACGGGAGGACCTTCATAACTACCGTGACGCCCGGCAATAGCAAAACATAAACCAAAGAGGGAGGCACACGATGTGCCCCCCTTGCATCGAAACAGTGTCTTCGGCAATGCCCCAAGAGGTAACACCCTCTTGGGGCATTGCCAGGGGCTGCCCCCCTAGCGCAAAGAATTAGTTCTTCGGATACTTCTCGCGGGCGACGTAGCTCGTGTGCAGGGCCTGATGTGCCTTGCCCTTGCCATAGCCCTCGGTGTACCACTCGTCGTAGAGCTTGATGATTGACGGGTTCTCGTGCGACATGCGCAGCTCCATGGCGGCGTCAGCGTCGTAGAGCGCCTTGGCGCGCAGAGCCTTGATGTCGACCGTGTCACGCACGTACTGCGGCTGGATTACCTGACCGCCGCCGTTGACGCAGCCACCCGGGCAACCCATGATCTCGATGAAGCCCCAGCCCTCGGGATTGCCGGCCTTGACCTTCTCCATGACCTCTGCGGCAGCACTCGCACCGGAGGCGACGCATACTTTGAGGTCGGTGCCAGCCACATTGACGGTGGCTTCCTTGATGCTCTCGGTGCCACGGACGGCAGTGAGCTCGAGCGGCTCGGTGGCACCGTTCAGCCAGGCATTGGCAGTACGGACCGCGGCCTCCATGACGCCGCCGGTGGCGCCGAAGATGACGGCTGCGCCGGTGTCGTCGCCCAGAGGATCGTCGAAGTCCTCATCCGGCAGCATCTCGAACTTGAGGCCCGACTTCTTGATGAGGTAACCAAGCTCGCGCGTCGTGATCGAGATGTCGAGGTCTGGCATGCCCGGGCCTGCGGCGGACTGGTCGTCACGCCCGATCTCGAACTTCTTGGCCGTGCAGGGCATGACGGAGACGGAGACGATGTCCTTGGGGTCGATGCCCATCTTCTCGGCGAAGTAGGTCTTGGTGACTGCACCCTGCATCTGCTGCGGCGACTTGCAGGTGGAAAGGTGCGGGAGCAGGCCGGGATAGTAGTACTCGCAGAACTTCACCCAGCCGGGGCTGCAGGACGTGACCATGGGCAGCACGCCACCATTCTGGATGCGTTGAACGAGCTCGTTTGCCTCCTCGACGATGGTGAGGTCGGCGCCAAAGTCGGTGTCGAAGACCTTGTCGAAGCCAAGACGACGGAGCGCGGCGACCATCTTGCCCTCGACGTTGGTGCCGATGGGCATCCCGAAGCTCTCGCCAAGCTGAGCGCGCACGGACGGTGCGGTCTGAACCACCACATACTTGGAGGGATCGGCGATGGCAGCCATGACCTTGTCGGTGTCGTCCTTGACGGTGAGGGCACCCGTGGGACACACGACCGTGCACTGGCCACAGGAGATGCAGGGCACGTCCCTCAGCAGGCGGTCGAACGGCGAGCCGATGTTGGTGTCGATGCCGCGGTCGTTGGCACCAATGACGCCCACGAACTGCTCGTTGCATGCGGCAACGCAGCGACGGCACAGGATGCACTTGTTGTTGTCGCGCACGAGGTGGGGCACCGAGTAATCGACCTCGTAGGTGGGCTTGAAGCCGTCAAACGCGTCCTCATCGACACCGTACTCCAGGCAGAGCTTCTGCAGCTCGCAGTCCGTGGAACGCGGACAGGAGAGGCACTTCTTCTCGTGCGTGGAGAGCATGAGCTCCAAGGTGGTCTTGCGGTACTGACGGACCTTCTCGGAGTTGGTCTGAATCTCCATGCCTTCGGCTACGGGATACACGCAGGCCGTTACGAGTCCCCTCGTGCCGGTTGCCTCGACGATGCAGATGCGGCAAGCGCCGATCTCGTTCTTTTCCTTCATGAAGCACAGGGTCGGTATCTCGACGCCTGCCGTGCGGGCTGCCTCGAGGATCGTGGAGCCCTCCGGTACGCTCACAGCGATACCGTTAACTTTAACATTCACCATATTCATACCTACAAGGCTCCTTTTACTGCTTGCTAATAGCTTTGAACTTACAGTTGCTCATGCAGGCACCGCACTTGATGCACTTGTCCGCGTTGATGCGGTAAGAGGGACGCTTGTGACGAGGTGCCACGTAATCGGTCTGCTCGATGCAGCTCACCGGGCAATTGCGGGCGCAGAGACCGCAGCCGATGCACTTCTCGCGGTCGATCGTGAACGTCAGGAGGTCCTTGCACACGCCAGCGGGGCACTTCTTCTCCTCGACGTGGGCGATGTACTCATCGCGGAAGAACTTCAACGTCGCCAACACCGGGTTGGGAGCCGTCTGGCCGAGGCCGCACAGCGAGTTGGTCTTGACGTAGTTGCAGAGCTCCTCGATCCGGTCGATGTCCTCCATCGTGCCCTTGCCGGAGGTAATCTTCTCCAAGAGCTCGAGGATCCTCTTGGTGCCCACGCGGCAGGGCGTGCACTTGCCGCAGGACTCGTCGACGGTGAACTCCAAGAAGAACTTCGCCATGTCGACCATGCAGGTGTCCTCGTCCATGACGATGAGGCCGCCGGAGCCCATCATGCAGCCAATGGCCGTGAGGTTGTCGTAGTCGACCTCGGTATCGATGAGGCTCGCGGGGATGCAGCCGCCGGAAGGACCGCCGGTCTGAGCGGCCTTGAACTTCTTGCCGTTGGGGATGCCGCCACCAATCTCGTAGATGATGTGCTCGAGCGTCGTGCCCATCGGAATCTCGACGAGGCCGGTATGGTTGATCTTGCCACCGAGCGCGAAGACCTTGGTTCCCTTGGACTTCTCGGTGCCCATGGAGGCGAACCACTCAGCACCACGCAGGATGATCTGCGGGATGTTGGCGAAGGTCTCGACGTTGTTCTCGACGGTCGGCATGCCAAAGAGGCCCTTGACAGCCGGGAACGGCGGACGCGGACGCGGCTCGCCGCGGTTGCCCTCGATGGAGGTCATGAGGGCCGTCTCCTCGCCGCAGACGAACGCACCGGCGCCGAGTCGAATCTCGATGTCGAAGTCGAAGCCGGAATCGAAGATGTTCTCGCCGAGGAGGCCATACTCGCGAGCCTGCTCGATGGCGATGCCAAGCCTCTTGACCGCGATGGGATACTCGGCACGGACATACACGAAACCCTTGGTGCAGCCGCAGGCATAGCCACAGATGGCCATGGCCTCGATGACGCTGTGGGGATCGCCCTCGAGGACGGAACGGTCCATGAACGCGCCGGGGTCACCCTCGTCCGCATTGCACACGACGTACTTCTGCGGGGCCTTGTTGGGAGCGCAGAGGGCCCACTTGCGTCCCGTGGGGAAGCCGCCGCCGCCACGACCGCGCAGACCGGAGTCGCTCACGACCTTGATGACCTCGTCCGGAGTCATCTCGGTGAGGACCTTGCCCAGCGCCGCATAGCCGTCCATGGCGATGTACTCGTCGATGTCCTCGGGGTTGATGACGCCGCAGTTGCGCAGCACGACGCGGTTCTGCGTCTTGTAGAAGGTGGTGTCGGTCAGGGCGACGTTGCCGAACTCGTCGGCCTCGGCCTTGCCGTGATCGTCGTAAACGAGACGCTCCACACGGCGACCCTTGAGCAGATGCTCGGATACGATCTCCTCGACGTCGTCAACGGTGACGCGGCTGTAGAACGTGCCGTCGGGGTAGACGATGACGACCGGACCAAGCTCGCACAGGCCGAAGCAGCCCGTACGAACGAGCTTGATCTCGCTCTCAAGCTGATACTTCGCGAGCTTCGCCTCGAATGTGTCCTGAATTTTCTGGCTGCCCGAGGAAGTACAACCGGTACCGCCACAGATAAGGACTTGTGAACGAATCACTCTATACCTCCAAACTTATGCCGTGATGGCGCCAATTGTGTAGTCAGAGACGACCTGCCCATTCTTGAGGTGCTTCTGAACAACCTCATCAGCCTTCTCGGGGGTCATCTTCACATACGTGACCTTCTCTTTGCCTGCCTCGAAGACCTCGACGATCGGCTCGTATTGGCACAGGCCGATGCAGCCGGTCTGAGTCACGCTGACCTTGTCGTCGATGCCGGCCTTGCTGACGCCCTCGACGAAGCTGTTCAGCACGGGACGAGCGCCGGCCGCGATGCCGCACGTCGCCATGCCGACGACCACGCGGGTGCCCTCCATCCCGTCACGCAGGACGACTTTGTCCTTCATCCTGTTCTTGATTGCTTGCAGTTCAGCCAATGATTTCATACACAATCCTCTCCGTAATTGGCGAAAACCTACGATAGTTCTTCGTACTGCTCGCGCAGGTACGCCCCCACCCACTCCATAACATCATAGCTGTTCAGCGGTACATCTTCTAGCACCTCTCGCAGTTCCCTCGTGTCGAGCTTCACAACACCGGAATCGGTCTCGTGCTGGAACAGAAAATCTGTGTCCGGATGTCCCTGAATCAGAGTGAGCACCGTCGAGCTCACGTCGCCGAGCGGTGTGAAGTCGATGTGATCCATGCGAAAGGTTGCCGTCAGATGCGTCCCGTGGTTGTTGGGGTCTGCCTCCTGCGTGACGGACTCGATTGCGAGCTCACCTCCTGTCTGTTCGCAGGCAAGCTTGAGCAGTGGTACGCCCATCCCCACGCTCCTCGTGGTCCTTGTGGTGTAGAAGGGGTCCGTCACGCTCCTCACCACGTCCTGGCTCATGCCGCAGCCGTCATCGACGATCTCGAGCGTCAGCACGTCGTTGCGCTCGGTGATAAGAATCTGCGTGAGCGAGGCGCCTGCCTTCACAGAATTCTCCGCCACGTCCAGTATGTTAAGCGATAGTTCCTTCATCCCTTGCCCCTGCGTCTAGGAAGACCTCAGGTCTTCGAACAGCTTCTTGCGCACCAACGCGCCGTCACACGCCCCGTCATCTCCCGTCTCCAGCTCCAGCCAGTCGTTCTCGTCTCCGTCCCTCAGCTGGTCGAGGTAGTGGGCATCCGAGCTGAACAGCAGCCGCATGTCCTGAAGTCCGTACCTGCTGACATAGGAGTCCCTGTTCGCCCTGTCGTGAAGCTCGGCAATGCGAAACCCTGCGTAGTGCGGGAAGTCGCCCAGGATCTCTATCGCTCCGTTGGCCGGACGGTCGATGTGCGCCGGGTAGCACACGCCACGGTACTTGGCGACAATGAGCGGCGCCTCGTCCAGCGAGATGGTGGTCGCGTTGATGAGGAGGTCCTCCTCCCGTCCGATGACGTTGTCCTCAGCGTCAAGTATGAGCTGCTCGCCAAAGATATCCTCGCGGTTCTTCACGCGCACCCGCCTCGCATCGACCTCGTCGTTGAACGCGAGGGCCTCCTCGAGCGTCTCGAACAGGCATACCGCATGGATGTCCTCCGACGTGGTCAGCTCCATACCCGCGATGGGCACCACACCATAGCGCTCGGCCGCCTCAAAGAACGCCGGGCAGTTCCTCGACGTGTTGTGGTCGGTCAACGCCATGATGCCCACGCCATTGAGGTATGCCATGCCGGCGATGCTGTTCGGCGTGTTGTCCGCGTCCCCGCACGGCGACAAACAAGAGTGCACATGCAGGTCGTAGTAGTAGCGGGTCATCACGCGGCGTCTGAGGACAGGAGGCCGGCGAGTCTCACCGCCGTCTCGTAGATCGGCTGGTCGCTGACGACGAGGTTCACGTCCTTTGCCTCGGCCGTGGCGACCACGTCAGCGGGGACGTCCACCCCCTCCGCCAGAACCACGCAGGAAGTGTCCGTAAGACTCGCGACCGCCACCACGTTCATGTTCGTCATGATGGTAATCCATGCGTTGTCCATCTGCGCGCGGCCCATGACCCAGCTCAGCAGATCTCCTATGTAGACGCCATCGATCTCCCGCTCGCCGTCGGGCAGTGCCTTGGCCACAAACCCATGCGCAAGAAGCTCCTTGACCTTCACCCGATCACCTCACTTGTTGGGATTTGTACGAATCTTGCAGTCTTCGAGGTGCGCCTTCCCCCTCACGACATCCTCTGCCAGTGCCCTGCAGGTGGGAGCGCCGCAGGCGCCGCAGTCTATCCCCGGCAGGGTGGCGCGCAGCTTCTGGATGTCGGCCATCATCCGCATGGACTCCACCATGCTGTCGGAGAGACGCGTGATGGGCTTGTACTCGGGAAGCTCGTTGAACAGGTACATGTCGGGGATGTACTCCTGCTCGTCGGGTCCCAGGAAGTTCTTTGAGACCGGCAGATAGCGCCTGAGCGTCTGCAACCTCGTCTTTGCGATGAAGGGATTCTGAACGGTGAGCACGCCTCCCACGCAGCCGCCCGTGCAGGCGTCCAGCTCAATGAACTTCACTGGAGGGATGTTTCCGTTCTCGATCTGCTCCAGCACGTTGATGACGTTCTCGATGCCGTCGGCCGCGAGGTACTCGTCGTTGAAGAGGGCCGTGGCCTCTCCACCAGAGCTCGCCCAGCCAATCCCCACCATCCCGGACTCGGTCATGGAGACGATCTCGTCGTCTCGGGTCATCTTGCTGATGAGCGCAAAGTACACGTCACTCATCGAGACGACCTCGTCAACCTGGCTCTTGTAGTCCGCGAAGCCGTTCTTGACGTAGCTTGACTTCGCGGGGCACGGCGATATGAAGAACACGCCGATGTCTTCGTCCTTTAGCGTTGGGTGCTTCTCCTTCGCCCGCTTTCGGGCCAGCTTCGCGGCCACCTCCATGGGCGGGAGCATATGCATCACGTTGTCGTTGAGCGAGGGGAATCGCAGAGCTATGAGGCGTACGATCACGGGACAGGCCGAGCTTATGATGGGCGTCTTCACGCCTTCGGTCTTGAGATAGAGCCTCGTGTATGCAGACACGAGCTCGGCAGCCTTCGATACCTCGAAGACGTCATCAAACCCTATCCTCAGCAAGCCGTCGAGCACGTAGTCGACGTCGTCAAGATTGTCGAACTGACCGTACAGCGACGGAGCGGGCAGGGCAATCTTGTAGCGATAGAGCTCCATCCTGTCGAGCTTGCCGACGACCGCCTTCTTTGCCTTGTTGTCGCATGCACGAATGCACTCGCCGCAATCGATGCAGCGCGCGTCATTGATGACCGCATGCCCGTCATGTATCCGGATGGCCTCCGTGGGACACCTTCTGAGGCAGTTCGTACAGCCGGTGCACCTGCTCACGTCCAGCCGTACCGAGTGTTCATATTCGCTGCTCGTCATCACACCCCCCACCTATAGCAATGGGTCGTCACTCATCACGCAAGGTTCACACGCATGGTGATGGTCGTGCCCTCCCCGACCACAGTATCGATGTCCAAGGAATCGGTATAGCGCTTCATGTTGGGCAATCCCATGCCCGCACCGAATCCCAGGGAACGTATGCTGTCCGTTGCGGTGGAAAACCCTTCCTGCATCGCCTGCTCGACGTTCTCGATTCCAGGCCCTTGGTCCGCAAGAACGATGTCGATGTGGTCTTCGGTCACGTATACGTCCGCGGTTCCGCCGTTCGCATGGATCACCATGTTGATCTCGCCTTCGTACATGGCGATGGAGACCCTGCGGATGATGGCGGGAGACAGTCCGAGCTGCCGAAGGTTCTTCTTTACCTGTGTGGACGCCTGGCCGGCCGAAGTGAAGTTGTCGCCGTCTACGTCAAAGTGAAAGACGAGTGCTTCAGACATGGACGGCCTTCGTCCCAATGAGCCCGTTGATGTAGAGCGTGCCGCACGCGTCATACATCCGCTTCTCCGTAGCCATCATGACGATTCCGTCATCCTCGGCCATGGACACCATGGCAGCACTCGGCCTCTTGGAGCGAACGAACACGATGCACTTCATGTCCATCATCTCGGCCGTCCTGATCACCTGCGGATTCACGAGACCCGTGAGCAGCACAGCCTGGTCCTTCACGTAGGCAAGAACGTCGCTCATCATGTCACTTCCGCACGCGGAGTAGACATCGCTCTCGAGGCTCTCCTCGCAGCACAGCACGTCGGCGTCCAACAGGTCCCTAATCATCGAGATCTTCATATTCTCTGTCTCTCTATGCTCGGCACTCGACTTCGGTTGGACGGCTAGTCGGCATACTTTGCCAGGATGTCGTCCACGTCATCGGGAACAAGGCGACCGTAGACCTCCTCATTCACGGTGAGGACCGGAGCGAGACCGCACGCGCCGATGCAACGGCAGGCCTCAAGCGAGAACTTCTCGTCCGGCGTGCACTCGCCCACGTCGATCCCGAGCTTCTCCTTGAGCTTCTCTAGGACCTCGCCCGAACCCTTGACGTAGCAAGCCGTGCCCAGGCAGACGGAGATGTTGTACTGGCCCTTGGGCGAAAGCGCGAACTGCGCATAGAAAGTCGCCACGCCATAGACCTTCTCCAGAGGCACGCCCATGCCCTCGGCAATCATCTCCTGGACCTCGATGGGCAGGTAGCCGTAGATGTCCTGAGCCTTCTGCATGACGACCATAACGTTGCTCTTGTCGTGGCAGTTCTCAGCGATGACGGCCTTGAGCTGTGCCTCCTGCTCCGCCGTCCCCTTAAACGGAAGGTTGCTAATCTTCTTCTTCATTGTGCGAAACTCCCTTGTTCAACAACCGCATTGAAACTGAACCCCCATAATGCAGTATTGTCAAATCGTTATCAATCCCCTCTCTCGCGACCGACAGTCAAAGAAGAATACTACCAGACGAAAATGCACTTTGGCGCATCCTTGTCGTGCTTTGTGGCGAATTCCGCAGGGAACCTACCCCAGTGGCCATGGTACAAGGGCGCATGACAACCATCGCTCCTGCGGCACTTCTTTTCTAACTTGAGAATTAGGAGGGATTCAGGGTCCCGATGCGATGCGCAGGCGCTATTGTGTTCCTCTGCAATGCCTAGCAACAAAGGAGGCGTAATGGCTGTGATACCAGAGGCGTACGAGCCGCAGCTCTCGCTCTACGACACCCAGCGTGCCATCGAGCGCATAAAGCACGTGTTCCTCACCAAGCTCTGCGCGGCGCTGCACCTCGTGCGCGTGACTGCCCCGCTCGTCGTGGACCCGAAGACCGGCATCAACGACAACCTCAACGGGGTCGAGCGACCCGTGAGCTTCGACGTACCCGCCGTCGGTGCCGATGCCGAGGTGGTGCAGTCGCTCGCCAAGTGGAAGCGCTACGCACTCAAGCGCTATGACTTCAACGTGGGCAAGGGCATCGTGTGTGACATGAACGCCATCCGTCGCGATGAGGAGCTCGACAACCTGCACTCCCTCTACGTTGACCAATGGGACTGGGAGAAGGTGATCGAACCCGAACAACGCACGCCCGAGTACCTTCGCGAGGTGGTCAATCGCATCGTCACGGCCATCTGCGGCACGCTCGACGAGCTCAAGTGGTACTATCCGCAGCTCGAGGTCGCGCTCGACCGCGAAGTGACCTTCATCACCGCCCAGGAGCTCGAGGACCTCTATCCCACCCTCTCGCCCAAGGAGCGCGAGGACCGCTTCGTATCGGTCCACCGCACGACCTTCATACAGGGCATCGGCGGCGCGCTCGCCTCGGGAAGCCCTCACGACGGCCGCTCCCCCGACTACGACGACTGGGACCTCAACGGAGACCTGCTCTTCTGGGACGATGTGCTCGGTTGCGCCCTCGAGGCGAGCAGCATGGGCATCCGCGTGAGCCCGGAGTCTCTTGACCGTCAGCTCACCATCGCCGGCTGCGACGACCGTCGTGTCCTCCCCTTCCACAAGATGCTTCTTGGCGGAGAGCTGCCCTCGACCATAGGTGGCGGCATTGGCCAGAGCCGCCTGTGCATGCTGCTCCTCGGCAAGGCGCACGTGGGAGAGGTGCAGGCCTCCGTATGGGACCAGCAGACCGTGGATGCGTGCGCGGCGGCAGGCATCCAGCTCCTCTAGGCACGAGTCTCGATATTGACCTTGCCCATTGGTACGCCGTCTACCGTCTTTGGGTTCTCTTTTTTCCCGTAAGATGTAGAATGTATGCCCATTGATTGACATTGAACGTGGTCCGCCCACGTATACGAAAGGAAGTGCAATGGAGCTCGATACGAACATCCCGCAGGACCCCAACACCGACGAGGTTATCTCGCAGGCTGAGGAGGAGGCTTGGGCACCCAAGCACCTGGCCCCCAACTCCGAGATCGTCGAGGAGGCCACCGCAGAGGAAGAGCCTGCCGCAGAGGTTGCAGCGGAAGATGCCGTAGAGGCGGGCGCGGTCGAGGAGCCTGAGGCCGAAGCCGCCGCCGAGGAGGCAGAGGAAGCCGTCGAGGCCACGGTCGAGGAAGCCGCCGAAGTGGAGGCGCCCGCCACAGAAGCTGCCGGAGTCGAGGTTGTGGCCGAGGAAGCCGCCGAGGCCGAGGCACCTGCAGAAGCTGCTGTCGAGGAGGCAGCGGAGTCCGACGCCGCGGATGCGGCACCCGTAGAGGAAGCTACCGAGGGCACCGTCGTGGCCACTGAGGACGTGGCCCCGGCACAATCAAAGATCGAGATTGCCCGCATTGCCAAGGAGGCCCTCATCGAGCGCGCCAAGGAGCTTGCCGACTCCGCCGATTGGCGCAAGACCACGGATGAGCAGCGCGCGCTCATGGAGCAGTGGCGCGCTGCGGGCTACGCCGGCAAAGAGCTCAACGACAAGCTGTGGGACGAGTTCCGCGCCGCCCGCGATACGTTCTTCACGCGCCGCGACGAGCATTACACCGAGCTGCGTGCCGAGCAAGCAAAGGTCGTTGAGGCCAAGAAGCAGATTATCGAGGAGGCAAAGGAGCTCACCGCTGAAGTCCAGAACTGGGTGAGGACGTCCGATGCGCTCAATGGCCTGATGGATCGCTGGAAGGCGGCCGGCAACGCGGGACGCGACAACGAGCATGCGCTGTGGGAGGAGTTCAACGGCATCCGCCGCGACTTCCGCAACCGCCGCAAGGCCGACCTGGCAGAGCGCCGTGCAAAGGAGCGTGCCTGTGCAGAGGCCAAGCGCGCCATCGTGGACGAGGCAAAGGCCATCGCCGACGCCCAGGAATACACCCGCGAGAACAGCGAGCGCATGCGTCAGCTCAACGACGACTACAAGGCAGCTGGATATGCGGGCAAGCCTGCCAACGACACTCTCTGGCAGGAGTTCCGCGCCGCACAGAACTCCTATTGGGATGGCAATTCCGCGCACCGCGACCAGCAGCGTCGCGAGCGCACCGAGCGCCTCACCGAGGCCGTCGAGCGCAAGTCAGGTCAAATCGAGCACCTCAAGGACCAGAACGAGACCCTCACCACGCGCCTTGAGTCCACGCTCAATCCCGAGAAGGTCGCTCAGATCAAGCGTTGGATTGAGGAGAATGAGCAGCGCCTCGACGGGCTGAAGGACGACATAGACGAGATCAAGCGCAAGATCTAGTCTCCGCCCATAGAATCTCGCGCCCCTTCTGCCATCGTAATGGCGAAGGGGCGCATCTCATTTGTGCCCCTCTTTCCTAATCGTGCAAAGGAGGCCCCACATGGCAAACGAAAACCCCAGCGCAGGCTACCCCACAGACGAGAGTCTAGGCGACGAGCTTGCCTTCATGGCAGCAATGCGGAAGTTCCGCCAGGCAAGGGAGCTTGGCGATCCGAAGCGAATTGCCCAGGCGGAGAAGGAGCTGCAGGAGGTGGTTCGCGGGGAGCTTCGCCGGCAAGAGAGCGGATGTGCGTAGCATGATCGTTTGGCAAGACTCTTGGTACTGGCCACACGGCAGCAATCGCACGCTGCACATCTACCTTCCCGACTGGTACTACGACTCTGACGAGCGCCTCCCCGTCACCTACTTCTTTGATGGGCACAACCTCTTCTATGACGAGCACGCCACCTACGGCAGGAGCTGGCGTCTCCTGCGTTTCCTCGACCATTGGGAGAAGCCCATGATCGTCGTAGGCATAGAGTGCAGCCATGAGGGCGAGAGTCGCCTCGTCGAGTACAACCCCTACACTGCCCGCATAGCCGGCCAGACGGTGCCTGGGCTTGGCGAGCAGACCTTTCTCTGGCTCGAGAAGGACGTAAAGCCTAGCATAGATGCCCAGTTCCGCACGTGGGCGCATCGCGAGGCAACCGGGATTATAGGTTCGGGCATGGGCGGACTCATGAGCCTCTACGGTGCCATCTGCCATAATCGCGTCTTTGGCAAGGCGGGGGCACTCTCCACCGGCGTGCGCTTCAACAGCCGCAACCTCCTGCGAGACCTGCGAGGCTGCGAGATATCTCCCGACACGCGCGTCTTCGTGTCGTGGGGTGAGTATGAGGCCGGTCGCGTCTACGATGACGGCACCACAGCGGAATCGCGCGCGACCGATGACCTCGCGCAGGCCTTCGAGGAACGAGGTGCCGCCGTCATGGAGCATTTCGTACGCGGCGGGCGGAGTCGCGAGGCGGACTGGGAGCGCCAGGTTCCTCGCATGATGTCGTTCCTGTGGCTCGATCGCCGTTGGTAGCGCTGGCATCTGGCTTTTGCAGACGATTCCCTTTGTAAGGGGCAGCAGCCCTCTGGATACATCCCAGAGGGCCGCTGCCCTTCACATCCTATGGGAGGCAGCCGCTTACACGATGCCCTGTGCCATCATGGCCTCGGCAACCTTGAGGAAGCCGGCGATGTTGGCACCTGCGACGTAGTCGCCCTCGGTGGCGTACTCACGCGCCGCGTCATCGCAGGCATGGTAGATGCCACGCATGATGGCCTCCAGACGGCTGTCGACCTCTTCGAAGGTCCAGGAGATGTGGCCAGCGTTCTGGCTCATCTCAAGACCCGAGGTGGCGACGCCGCCTGCGTTGGCAGCCTTGCCCGGGAAGAACGCGACGCCGTTCTCCTGCAGGTACTTGGTCGCCTCGAGCGTGGTGGGCATGTTGGCACCCTCGCCCACGATCTTGCAGCCGTTGGCCACGAGCTTCTTTGCATCCTCGAGGTGCAGGGTGTTCTCGCGTGCGCAGGGAAGCGCGATGTCGCACTTGACGCCCCAGACGCCACGACCGTCTTCCTCGTGCCACTCGGCGTTGGGACGGTACTCGAGGTACTTGGCGAGGCTCACGCCGCGGTCGTTACCGGAACGCTTGGCAGCGTAGATGCCCTCGAGGGCCTCGACGGAGATGCCCTCGGCGTCATAGATCCAGCCCTTGGTGTCGCTGACGCACACGACGGTCGCACCGAGCTGCTCGGCCTTCTGGACGGCATAGGTCGCCACGTTGCCCGAGCCGTGAACCACGACGGTCTTGCCCTCGAAGGAGTCGTCATGGCACTTGAGGTACTCGTCGACCATGTAGACCAAGCCATAGCCGGTCGCCTCGGTGCGTGCGAGGGAGCCGCCGAAGGTGAGGCCCTTGCCGGTGAGGGTGCCGGTGAACTCGTTGCGCAGGCGCTTGTACTGGCCGAACATGTAGGCGACCTCACGGCCACCGACGCCGAGGTCGCCAGCGGGCACATCGGTGTCGGGGCCGATGTGGCGGGAGAGCTCGGTCATGAAGGACTGGCAGAAGCGCATGATCTCCATGTTGGACTTGCCCTTGGGGTCGAAGTCCGATCCGCCCTTGCCACCGCCCATCGGCAGCGTGGTCAGGCTGTTCTTGAAGGTCTGCTCGAAGCCCAGGAACTTGAGCATGCCCAGCGTGACGGTCGGGTTGAAGCGGATGCCGCCCTTGTAGGGGCCGATGGCGCTGTTGTACTCTACTCGGTAGCCACGGTTGACGTGCACCTTGTTGTTGTCGTCGGTCCAAGGAACGCGGAACATGATGATGCGCTCGGGCTCGACAAGACGCTCGAGAAGGCCGGCTTCCTCATACTCGGGATGAGCATCAAGGGCGGGCTGGATGGTCTCGAGAACCTCGGTCGCTGCTTGCACGAACTCAGGCTGGTCGGCGTAGCGCTCCTTGAGCTCTGCCAGTACCCTCTGCGAATAGGACATGGTTACTCCTCTCGGTATGCCTTTCGGACGTTCCAAAGGATACGGCCCCATTCGCGACAGTGAGGGCAGAACCATCCGTGTGTAACGTTCAATTCTTGCCGTCGTAATCGTTTGTACATGTGCTCGCACACGATGCCGGGCGTCTTTTGCGACGTTCGCCCATCACATCGTTGAGCGTGACGGCACAAACATGCAATATTCAAGTGTTGTCAATCGGAGAGGAGAACCGCATGCTACACAAGACGCTCAAGCCCTTCCCCAACGACTTCCTGTGGGGTGCCTCCACCAGCGCCTACCAAGTGGAGGGGGCAGCGCTCACCAACGGCAAGGGTCCGTCGGTCCAAGACGTCAAAGAGCCGCCTGCGGGCACGTCCGGCTTCGAGGTCGCGGCTGACCAATACCACTGCTACAAGCAGGATGTCGCCCTCATGGCAGAGATGGGTTTCAAGACGTATCGCTTCTCCATCAGCTGGGCGCGCCTGCTGCCCGAAGGCACCGGCCGTGTGAACGATGAGGGCGTGCGGTACTACAGCGACCTCATCGACGAGTGCCTCAAGTACGGCATCCAGCCGCTCGTGACGATGTACCACTTCGACCTTCCAGCGGCGCTTGACGAGAAGGGCGGCTGGGCGAACCGCGCTACCGTGGACGCCTTCGTGGAATTCTCTGAGCTCATGTTCCGCAGCTATGGTGACCGCGTGAAGTACTGGCTCACCATCAACGAGCAGAACATGATGACCCTTGCGGCCGGCGCCGTCCTCGGCGTCGACACCTCCGCTCCCGGCGCACAGAAGCGCATCTACGAGATGAACCATCACATGCTGCTCGCCCAGGCAAAGTCCATGAACCTCTGCCACGAGATGCTGCCCGAGGCAAAGATTGGACCCGCTCCGAACATCGCGCTGGTGTATCCCGATTCGTGCAAGCCGGAGGACGTGCTCGCCGCCCAGAACATGAACGCACTGCGCAACTGGCTCTACCTCGACATGGCCGTCTATGGCATCTACAACAACATCGCGTGGAGCTACCTTGCCGAGATTGACGCCCTGCCCGAGAACATCCTGCCCGGTGACATGGAGGTCATGGCCTCTGCCAAGCCCGACTTCATCGCCTTCAACTACTACAGCACGGCGACCGTGCGCATGCCCGACGCCGACGCACAGTCCACGAAGGGCGACCAGCAGCGCGGCGCCACCATCGCCGGCTTCTCTCAGGGCGTCAGCAACCCCAACTTCCAGAAGACCGAGTTCGGCTGGGAGATTGACCCCATCGGCTTCCGCAACACGTTGCGTGAGGTGTACAGCCGCTATCACCTGCCCATCATCATCACGGAAAACGGCCTTGGCGCCTATGACAAGCTCGAGCAGGACGAGAACGGCAACGACGTCGTGCATGACCCCTATCGCATCGACTACCTCCGCGCCCACATCGAGCAGATGCATCTGGCCATCAGCGACGGCGTCGAGATGATGGGCTACTGCCCCTGGAGCGCCGTGGACCTCATCTCCACGCACGAGGGCTTCGTCAAGCGCTATGGCTTCATCTTCGTCAACCGCGAGGAGTTCGACCTGCTCGACCTGCGCCGCGTGCGCAAGGACTCGTTCTACTGGTACCAGAAGGTCATCGCGAGTAACGGAGAGGATTTGGACTAGGCTCTCTGACCTGCGGAAACGCTGAGCTTCGGGCCGTGGTATTCCGTGGCTGGTACGAATGCGGCACAAATCGTACAGCCAAGAATACCACGGCCCCTTCCTATGTCGTAGAGGCATTGGATGGGTGTTTGGCAACTTGGCATCCTGCTAAGCGAGTATCACCATGCCCCTGTTCGTCTTGTAATATGCCGTTCGTCCAGCAGTGCTCTTCTCCAAATAGCCATGTTCGACAAGATTGCCAAGTATTCGTTTGCGGAAGTAGCTCGAGTCGCTTAGCCCAATCGTTTGCGCGATGTCTTTGGCTGTGCGCGCCGTCGCATAGCACACGGAAAGGATTGCCTCGTCATGGGCGCCTCCACTTGGGACGGGGGCAAACAACAAGGCCGGCAGATCGGAACTCGCCACTCCGTTGCCGTACGTCAGGTCGGGAAGAACGAGCGTGAAGTGGTCTGACGACGAGAAAATGAACGGTCGGTGCGTCTCGTCTGCGTTGCGGTAATCCTCGGCGACCTTGTCGAATCCCGTTCCCGCGGCCTCCATCACGCCGCAGCTTACGAGCACGCCGCATATGAGCTCGTTACGCCGCTTCGAAATGATAGACGAGAGGTCATACGTCTTCTTGAGGCTTTCGCCCTCAAAGAAACTTCCAGGTGACGAGATTTCAAGCCGGTCGGCAAACATGTCGACCTGAATCTGGGTGCCGTCAAGGAAATAGTCGCGATGTGCCACCGCGTTGATTATACCTTCGAACAGGGCCCTCTGGGGAAAGGCGTCTGTGTCGACGCGCGATGACGGCAGCTTAATCATGCCATGGTTCATCCGCTGCTGCACGAATTCGAGCATATAGTCAATTGTCGTGGTTAACGGTCCTTTGTAGCGATTCACGGTAACGATGCGCTCACTACCCTTGGTAAGTCCCGAGAATACAGAGCACTGCACAGACGTCTTTGGGTCGACGCACCCGTCGCGGAAGAGGACGGCTCCGTTGACAAGGCAACCGTCCGCGTCAAAAAACCCGAGCGAGCGCAGAGCCTTATCGGTTAGTTCCCTGCCATGGCTATGCGTGCGGTGAAACTCGAGGATGCTCCCGAAGTCCTCCCGCCTGTACTCCTGATCGGAGGGTAGAGTGTCGTAGGAGGCGTTGTGACTTGCGATGCTCATCGAAATGATCTCTTCATAGGTGGCCCCGTTTGTGAATCCCTCTCTACGAACATAGATGGAAGGGACGTTTCTGAACCTCAAGATGACGGGTCTGACCGGCGACTCAGATATAGCGACATCGAGTATGTACAGTTCCCTTTCACCGTTGTGATAACGCACGAAGTCAACCTTGTACGGCGGTCGTGGTGATACATGCTGGTTAATTTGACCGTTGAAGAAGTTGCGCTCCGAGTCGGCCTGTTCCCTAGTAAAGCCTATAAGCTTGTTCGTCTTATCCTCAACGCCAATATAGAAATGTCCACCTTGTGCGTTTGCGAATCCGGCTACGCTCTTGAGCCACCCTTCGACGTCATTTCGATTGAGTCTGGCCTTGCACTCCAGTTCGGCATTCTCCAATATGTCCCGCCCTATGATTTCTTCCAAGTACATGGGCTACCTCACTTGACGCTGGTTCAATGACACTTCAATGAGACTTCACTATATACTTCAATAGCACTTCAATGCAACTTCAACTGCTTCAGAAGTCGTTGACACCCAATTCGTTTTACGTGGGCACTTGGCGCGGCTGCCGTGTAGGGAGCGATCCTCGCGATTGCGAATCCGAGCGTTCCATCCGATCCATCGAGAGCCAGGCGAGCAGGTGCCACGTGAGCCTCAAGGTCCAGCGCGTCTGCCCCGACTGCGGCGTGGTCGGGATCCGGCTCAACAGGCAGACCGGGCTCTGCCCGGCATGCACCGAGAGGATGCACCTCGCCGAGGAGGTCGCGTTCAACGAGATCCTGCGGCGCGAGGCCGAGGAGAAGGCCGGCGACGCGGAGGTCACGGCCATCCGCCGCGAGCGCGACCGCATGCGCAAGCGAAACAGCCGCCTGTGCAGGAAGCACGGGCTCAAGACCAGGCGCGAGCGCAGGAACAAGTGATGTGAAGGGGTGCAGGGGCGAAAACCTTGCACCCTTTCACCCTCTGCAGGGCCAGTTTGTGACGTGCGGGCATCATGCCACCTTGAGGGGGTGGCAGCCATGCCTGCGAAGCTGAAACGGACAAACAAGCTCGTGGACCAGATCGTGGAGCTCAAGCGCGACGGCCTGTGCGACGCGGACATCATCGCTGCCATCGGTGTGAATCCGTCCACGTTCTACCGCTGGCTCAAGGAGGGCGAAGGCACAAAGTCCGGTGTGAAGCGCGCGTTATACGAAGAGATAAAAAAGGCCGAGGCCTACTACAAGAAGTCCCTGCTCACGACCATCAAGGACGCGGCGATGAGCCGGGCTCAGTACTGGACGGCGGCGGCCTGGCTGCTCGAGCGCAAGTACCCGATGGAGTACGGCAAGATGGAGCGCAAGGCTGAGGAGGCCGACAACGCGCCGGTGCAGCTCACCCTCGGACTCGTGATCGAGCCCATGGCCGACGACTCCGACGGCGAGGGCGTTGCCCAGTGATAACCGTCTCCGACTACGAGATTCCGTGCTTCCACCCGGTGCTGGGCGATGTGATTGCGCACGGCCACACGCACTACTGGCTGCCGGGTGGGCGCGGATCCACCAAGAGCTCGTTCATCTCCATAGCCATTGCCCTTCTCATCATCGCCAGCACGAGGGCTAACGCAGTAGTGAGAAGGTTCTCGAGCACCTTGCGCGACAGCGTCTATCAGCAACTCCTGTGGGCCATCGAGGTGCTGGGGCTCGAATGCGTGTTCAGGTCCAAGGTTTCTCCCATGGAGATCACGTACACGCCCACGGGGCAGAGAATCGTCTTCCGCGGTGCCGACGATCCTCTCAAGCTCTCGGCGTGAAGTTCACCAAGGGCTACTGCTCCGTCGTGTGGTTCGAGGAGCTGGACCAGTTCGAGGGCATCGAGACCGTGAGGTCCATCCTCAACTCCCTTCGGCGTGGCGGCGATAGGTTCTGGATCTTCTACAGCTATAACCCTCCCAAGACCATGTGGAGCTGGGTGAACGTCGAACGACTCGAACGTCTCCGCAGGGACGACACGCTGGTGCGCGGTTCTTCTTACCTGGATGTGATAGAGAGCCACCCCGATTGGGTGGGCGCTCCGTTCATCGAGGAGGCCGAGTACCTGCGCGACACGAACGAGAAGGCTTGGAGGTGGTAGTACCTGGGCGAGATCACGGGATCGCTGGCGCGGTGTTCGACAACGTGCACGACCGCAAGCTGACCGACGGGCGCATACGCGGGTCGAGCGAGCGCGCAACGGCGTTGACTGGGAGGTTCCCGGATTCCTGGTGCTTTGTCCGTTGTGGGTGGGAGCCTTCGGCCTGCAGGCTTCTCATCTTCGTGGAGCACGGCGCGAACAAGATGATGCCCGTAGACACGGGCAAGACCGTGGTTGATTCTCTCACCTATGCGGACGAGCAGGGCGGGACCCATATTACCATGACCAGATTGTCTACTGCGACGACATGTCGGACTCGAAGGTGCGGATGAACACGTGGAGACGCGAGCTTGCCATTCGCGTGCATCCGGCACGCAAGGCACGCATAAGGCACGTGTCTTACGAATGGCTAGCCGGCCTTCACGAGATCGCGATCGACTCCAACCGATGCCCTCTGGCCTTCTCTGGGTTCACGCTCAAGGGGTCCGAGCGCGACAAGGAGAGGAACTGGATCGATGACATTCCGGACGGCAACGATCACGTCAAATGCGTAGCTACGCATTTGACGTGATCCTCACGATACGCGCATTATCTCAGCCTTATGACCGTAGGATTAAGGCAATGCGCATAACGCGAGGACCGTAGCTTGGGAGAACCCTTGCAAGAGCAGACAAACACTCATGAAACCGACGTTACAGATACTTGCAGATGATTTCTCGAGCTTCCTTCACGACGAGCTCAGGTGACATGTATTTGCTCTCTCCGTCTTCAACTTCGGAATCATGCTCTATATCCCAGAGTCTCCAGAGCGACTCGTCTATGAATTCGGCAAGCTCTCCGAACACCTGATGGGATCCGAGGTGAACCCACTCGCGCTCGAGAGCATGGCACACCCAGCGTTGCCCTCTGTCTGCCAAATCATAGAGGTCGTCGAACTCGTAGTCGTTCATCTCGCCCGTGTAGTCGAACCAGAAGGTCGCATACTGAGCGAACGGGGTGCCGTTCTTGACCTTAATCTTCTTGTTGCTCTCCCACATATAGAAGTCGATGTGGTTGAAGAGGTCCGCGTAGTCCTCTATCTCCTTGTAGACCCTCGACACCGCATCCAGCTGGCCGCCTACGAGCCTGTCCATCTTTTCCTCCTCCTCATCAGTCAATAACGGCTCGACGTCAACTTCGAAGAACTCGGCGATCTTAGACACCGTCTCCAGATCGACGGGAGCATTCCTCCCATATCTCCAAGCCTTGACCGTGTCTGGGCTGACAACCAGTGCTTCACAAAGCTTGTCCGTCAAGTCGCCGACCTTTCGCCTACCTCCCAACTCATCGGCTTTCTTTTCGAACAAGCTCTTGAAATAAGGGTGGTAGAAACTCTTGCGTATGCCTCCGTCCAGATAGGTCTTCGTAGCCCTCTGTTCCATCCGGCCTCCTTTCGATTGCTTGAGACCAGTATCGGCCGGTTTATTGTCGATTGGAAGTGGAGACGATATCTCTCACTGTTCTCACCTTCGTTCCAAGAACACGGTTGTGACGTACTCCTAGGCTGTTAGATGTCGGGGAATATGGAGGTATGCGCATGCTCGACGGATACGGGCTTCACGACATAGTTTGGAACAGGGTGGACGAGCGCTTCGAGGAGGCGCTTGTCGCATCCGCAGCGGATGCCGTGGGGCGCGGGATCTCGCTCATGGTGAGGCAAGGCGGCGCGGCAGCAGACCTCACGGGGACCGTCGCCTACCTCGTGCGGAGGCATCGCGTCTCGGGCAAGCGGGGCACCGTCGCCTTCGAGGAGGTGGACGCCTCGGTTGGCACGTTCGTCGTCTACTATCCCGATCCGATGTGCGGCACCTCCGGTGCCGTGGACGCACAGATTATGTTGTCGCTTGGCGGCGGCAAGTACGTGAGTTCGCGCGTGTTCACGATTCGCGTGGAGCCGGCGCTCGTGAGCGGAGGGGCGCAGGAGGAGGACGGCTTCACGCTGCTCGTGGGTGCGATTGACGCATACGAGCACGCGGAGGAGATCGCGACCGACGCGGCTATTGCCGCCAACGCGGCGGCGGGGCTCGCTGACCAGGCGAGAATCGAGCTGCTTGCCGCCGCGCAGGCCGGTGACTTCGACGGGGCGGACGGGTTCTCCCCATCTGCCAGAGTCACGCAGACGGCGGGCGGTGCGACCATCATCGTCACGGACAAGGACGGTACCACCATTGCCAGCGTCGTCAACGGCGCGAAGGGCGACACGGGTGCGCAGGGCCCGAAGGAAGACACCGGGGATCGTGGACCGCAGGTCATCTAGGCGAGACCGGCCCAAAGGGCTACAAGGGAGACACCGGTCCCGCCGGACCGCAAGGCCCCCAAGGGGTGACGGGTGCCATCGACGCAACCGGGTCGCAGGGCCCGAAGGGCGATACGGGCACGGCGGGTGCCGGCGGCAGCGACGGCGTGTCCTGCACGCACAGCTGGAGCGGCACGGTGCTGTCGGTGACCAGCGCGTCTGGCACGAGCTCCGCAGACCTTGTCGGTCCCCAGGGGCCGACCGGCGCGACCGGGGCCACGGGACCGCAGGGACCGGCTGGTGCCGACGGCGCTGACGGGACAGTGTTCACGCCCGTGTCGCCCCTCTCTTTGTCCAACGGCGAGCTCTCGGTCGACCTCTCGGCCTACATGCAGCAGAGCAACGACCTGGCGCGCGTGCGGTTCGACACCTACTACGGACTCCCCGCCGAGGCGTCGAATCAGCGGATTACGCGCTGGTTCGACGGCGTGACGGAGGGCGACATCTTCTGGGACAAGAGCACGGACAAGCTCAGGCGGGGTGTTCTCCGTGAACTCTGGAGGGGCGGACGTCCAGGGCATACTCGAGCTGTCGCGGCTGAGGGGTCTCATGGAGACCACCCTCGATGCCGCGCCCGGTACTGCGACCCGGTGCTCCACGGATACGCGGGGGCGCGCGATATCGGCCGGGACGCTGCTGCTGAACGTGACCAGCGGCAACCTGATGCGGGTAATGTCGGGCTGCGACGCGCCGAGGGCGGGGTCGTACGAGAGTGTGAGCGTACTGGGCGTGGGAAACGTGTACTCGGGAGGTGCGTCCTACACGGTGCAGTCGCCTCTCTCGATATACGCGAACGACGTGATCTCGGTAGATCTCTCGGCCTATGCGACGCTGACCGGGGCGACGTTTACCGGCGCGGTGAGCGGCGTGGCACCGACGGCGGACGCCAACTTCGCCACCAAGAAGTACGTGGACGACGCCATCTCGGCGCTGGACGACCTGAGCGGAGTGAGCTTCTGATGAGCGCGGGAATCATCGAGATATCGATACTGACCGACATCGTCAACGCAATTCGCTACCAGGCATGCGTGGCCACGACCTACCGGCCCTCACAGATGGCTGCCGCCGTCGCCGCTTTGGACGGCACCGACGAGGGCGGCTACGTACCGCAGCAGTACAAGCAGCTTGAGAACGGGGTGGTGTCCTCGTCTGTCTTCGACGACATCGCGGACGCGATACAGGCACAGAACGGGAGCCAGGCCCAGTACCAGCCGGGCGACATGGCGCAGGCGATCCTCGACCTGACATGGGACACCGGGCTCAAGATCCGCGCGATGCTGCTGACCGACGGGACGCTGGAGTTCAACTACCGCAACGGCAGGAGCTCGGACGTGGGCACAATCTCCCAGTGCTGGGAGGGTGGACCCGAACGGGTACGGCTCTGACTCGGCGAGGCCGTGGCACTCGTCGCGCATGCAGGTGACGCGCGCGGTCTTCGACGGCGACTTCGCAAACGCCAGGATGACCAACTTCGCCTACTTTTTCCACTCGATGCAGAACATGACGGAGGTGGCGGGTTTCAGCACCTCGCGGGCCTCACCAACGTCAGCCACATGTTTACGTCTTGCAACCGCCTGGAGAGCATCTGGGCCACATCGTTCAACTACATGACCATCAGCACGGCTACCTACCCGCTGAACGGGTGCAGGAAGCTTGTGGGGCAGGCGGGCTACATCACACCTGACAGCACGGGCAAGACGGCGTTATCGTTCGGGACCAGCGGCGTGCTCACCAACCCGAGCCAGGACCAGCGCACGTGGGTCTGGGGGCACCTCTACGACACGGGGGCGCTCGAGGTCTCCGCGAGTGCCACGCCGGACGCGAACAGGACCGTTCTCGCCACCGGGCGCGTGTGCGCCAACGCGAACTACCTGACGGCCGGCGCGATGCCCCGGTACGACCAGAGGGTGCAGCTGAGGACGTGCGTTTTCCTGGCCGACGTGGCGACGATTCTTTCGTGGAACCTCGACTGCTGGTTCTACGGGATGACTGCGCTCGCGGGCGTGTCCGGGTGGGCGAACGTGGGCGCGCTGGCATCGCTCAAGCAGGCGTTCAACGGGTGCACGGGGCTCGCGTCGTTGGACCTCTCTGGGCTGGACCCGTCGGCGCTGCTTGACTACGCGTACGCGTTCGCGGGGTGCTCGAACCTGGTGACCATATACGTTGACTCCACGTGGGCGCTGGCATCGGGCGCGTCGGGCATGGCGACATTCTACAACTGAGCACACTAACGACAAATCAGAAGGCTAATCGAAGATGCCCTCGGGCAGGGGCTCCTGGTCTGCCAGAAGGACATTGAGCCACCATTCCGGGGTGCGAACGCCTGACTCGCACAATGCGTCGAACAAGTGGATCTGGTCGAGGCCGGGAAGGCTCTCAAAGTGTCTTCTCATCTCGCGCTCGATGGCGATGGACGTCTTGAACATGTCCATCAGGGTGTCCCACATTTCCTCCGTGACGTAGGATTCCCTCGGGAGGCTGAGGACGAGTTCGCCCTTGTAGTATGCGTAGTTCTCCGCCTGCACGAGCTCAAGCATCTTGTCCTTATCAAACATTGTTCTTTCCACCTTCGGCTGTAGCCATATCTGGAAGTTCCCCCAACGGTTCGGGGGTGGTTCTAAAAAGTAGTTCGAATAAGCCTGTTCTAATCCCTTCGAGCCATTCCGAACCATTCCGCCAAAATTGGGAAGAAAGCCTAGTCTACCTGCACCGATTTTGGTAACGAATCACTTCTTTCACTTGCAAAGGGTTTCTGAGTTGGAAAAGATACAAGAAGGTCATCGCGAGCAACGGAGAAAATCTGGACTAAGCCCGCAAAAGGCATGGCCTCCTGCGAACTGAGCCCCTTTATGCCAGTGGCCCTCCGGAGACGACTCTCGGAGGGCCACCTAACGGTTGGTGATTGTCGATCAGTGCCTGCACGCATCCTCAGGCGACATGCGAGCCAGCCTACCCTCTTGGAAGAGGGCCAGCACCTCACCTGCGGTCAGAACGGAACGGTCCGCATACACCTTGATGCCACCCTCAGTGAAGCGCATAAGAGGTGGCATGCCCATCCCCGCTGTGATGATGACGTCAGCTCCGAGGCCAAGGACGTGCATGATAACGTTGCCACAACCTCCCGCACCATGCTCTACGTTCTTGACTGCCTCGACGCCAGTCACCTCGCCAGACTCGTCCAGCTCCACCACCGTGAGCCAAGGCGCGTGCCCGAAGTGGCCCGACCGTGGCGCCGCCAGTAGTTCGTCGGTCTCGCAGGGAATCACGATGCGCATAACGTTCCTCCTATGGTTTGAAATCTTGCAACAAAGAGCCTAGTCCTTCGGACGCGGCATAACAAGCGCATGGAGCAAGAAGACAAGAACCACACCGTCTGCCGATGAAGGTGAATCGCCTTCGCGTTGCTGTGGTAAGAGAGTATCGAACCCATGAAGCATCAGAGATTTGAGGAGGTCGCCATGTCGTATCTGCCCATCTGCCTTCTGTGTCTTGTGCTGGTAGCAGCTTTCCTCTACGTAGAGATGCGCAAGCAATTCGTCGTTGCGACGGCGCTCAAAGGCGCTGCGTCCGTATGCTTCGTCGTGCTGGGGTTTCTCTCGGCAGGATTGGCAAGCGAGCCGATACCAGCGCGCTTCATCGTGTTTGGCCTCATACTCGGCGCGGTTGCTGACGTTCTGCTTGCGCTTCGTTATGTCTTTCCCAAGCAGAAGCAACCGGCGTTCCTCTCCGGCATCCTCGTTTTCCTACTCGGGCACATCATGTATCTGGCAACGATGGTACCCCGCTGTCCCGTTCTTCTCGCGTGCGTGCTTGTGGGCATTGGTGCTACCGCCCTGCTCATGTATTGGATCTTTGGCCGCATAAACGCAGAGCAGATCTTCAAGGTGTTCGGCATCGTTTACATGGGCGTCGTTACCATGCTCAACACCGTTGCCATCGGCACGATGCTCGCCCAGCCCACGACCTTCTCGGCAATCTTCGTGCTTGGATCACTCCTATTCCTAGCGAGTGACGTCGTGCTCGTTCTGAACACCTTCGGACCGCGCGAGCGCCTCGAGATGCGCATCGCGAACATCTCGCTCTACTACCTCGCCCAACTGCTCATCGCACTGACCCTGCAAGTGCTGTAAACCTCACACGCCACAAAAGGGACTACCACAAAGGGGACTGCCCTCCGTGTGTCATTTTGACACACGGAGGGCAGTCCCCTTTGTGGTCACCTTCGCGGCGCGTATGCTACTTGACGGTAACGGTGCAGGCCACGGTCTTGGAACCAGCCTTGTGGTTGGTGTCTCCGGCGGCGGAGGCCTTCACTTGGAACTTGTAGGTTCCCTTGGGGGTCCCCTTTTTCACGGTGACCTTGCCGTTGGCCTTGCTCACGGTGAGGTACTTCTTGGCGGCCGCGGTGGTCCACTTCGCCACGGCGTAGGTCACCTTACCCTGTGCCTTGGTGACCGAGAGAGGCGCGGCAACGGTGACAGCCTTGGCCTTGAGCGTCTTCGCGCTCGCGGTGCGCGCAACGGCCTTGGCTGTGATGCCGTTCTTCGCCTTGGCGACGACGAAGCTGACCGCGGCGCTGGTCACCACCTTGTGGTTGGTGTCGGCGGCGAGAGATGCCTTGACGTAATAAGTCTTTGCGGCCTTCACGTTCGCGGCATTGACGGCCTTGGTGCACTTCGCGTCGCTGTAGTACGCGTAGGTCACCTTGCCTGCGGAGCCGGACCTGGTCACCTTGCCAGAGTAGACCAGCGCCTTGCCGGTGTAGGTCTTGGTCTGCGCGCTGAGTTTGATGGACGAGGCCGCCTTGGCGATACTCCACGAGATGGTCTTTGCTTTGATCGTGCCGTCGGTCCACCTGTGGTTGGCGTCCGGGGTCGCCGTGGCCTCGTGGCTACCCGCGTTGGTGGCCTTCGTGATGCCGGAGAGCTTGTAGCCCGCACCCACCGCGACGCCCACCTGCGCCTTGCCGTTATATGTGCGGTTCGCGGCCTTGGGAACGCCAATCGCCGCACGCGCAATCGTAAAGCCTACCGTCTTGGAGCCCTGGAAGTTGCCCGTACCCGTCACGCGCACGCTGACGTTGCCCGCCGACGTGAAGTCGGTCGTCGCGGAGGTCCCGCGCAGGTAGCTCACGGAGTAGGTGGCGGCAAGCGCACCTGCCTTCGCGGATGACACCACTGGCTTGTGCGCATTGCCGTCATAGGCCGCAGACGCCGCCTTGAGCGCCACTGTCGACAAGGTTGCCTTGTTGACCGTGAACATTGCAGCGGCAGATGACGCGCCTTTGTGATTGGCATCACCCGCAAGGGTGGCCTTCACGTAATAGGTGCCAGCGGCCCTCACAGTAACCTCCTTGGTGCAGGCGTCGTCGGAGTAGTACTTGTAGCTCACGGAACCAGCCGAACCGGACCTGGTCACCTTGCCGGAGTACTCGAGATTGCCCGTGTAGGTCTTGGTGCAGTCCACAATGCTGACGCTAGAGGGAGCCTTCGTGATCTCAAACGTGCCGGTCGCGCTGCCACTGCAATTGCCCGTGCCCTTCACGATGACGGTAGCGGTACCCGCGTTGGTGTTGTTCTCGTAGGAGACGGTGTAGTTGTCCCTCGAAAGGGTAACACCTCCGGTCTTTACCGCAACCGTCGGCTCGATGGCCGCGCTCGTGTAGGTGACGTCGGCAATCGCCGCTATCATGCCGCCCGAAAGTGTCAGCTTTTTAATGGCAAACCCACCGCATGCGATACCGTTGTAGTTGCCCCTGCCCCTCACGATGACACTGGCCGTACCCGCGTTGGTGGTGTTCTCGTAGGAGACCGTGTAGTCCGTACCGGCCCTGAGCGTCACGGACCCAAGCTTTACCGTGGGCGCCGACTCGATTGCCCTGCCTGCATAGGTCTTGTCAGCCGACGTCACTGTTGCGCTGGCAATGGACGCTGCGATGATGGTGAACTCGCAACTCGCGGTGCCGGTGAAGTTGCCCTTCCCGGCGACCGTCACCTTCGCGGTGCCCGCGTTCAGGTTGTCCTCGTAGGAGACGTCGTAGCCGCCCTCCGGCACGTCCAGCTCCCCCGCCCTCACGACGGGGACGGGCTCGAACGACCACGCCGTCGATGGGGGCGATCGAGGTGATCGCGGCAGGCGCGATGGCGAAGTCCTCGCTCAGGACGCCCGCGTAGTCGCCCCTCCCCGTCACCTCGACGGTGACGGTGCCCGCCGACGTCAAGTCGGTCGTCTCCTCGCCGCCGCGCAGGTACCTCACGCCGTAGCCGCCCTCCGGCACCTCGACGCCGCCCGCCGTGACCGCGACCGCAGGGACGTGGGCCCGCCCGTCGTACGTGAACGAGGAGGCGTCGAGCGACACCCCCGTGAGGGCCGCCGGCGCTGCCTTCGCCACCGTGACGACGGCCTGGGCGCTCGCGGCCTCGTAGTTTGCCGTCTCGGGGACGCCGGCCGTGACCGTCGCCTCGCCGGCGCCCACGACGGAGACCGTGCCGTCCGCCCCGACCGTCGCCACGGCCTCGTCGCTCGACGCGTACGAGAGGGTTCCATCGCCCGCGGAGAGGCTCGCTCCGAGCGGGAACGGCTCGTCGCCGAGCGCCTTCGAGAACGACGGCTCGGTCAGCTCGACGGCGCGCGGGGCCTTGGCGATGGAGAACGTGGCGGTCCTGGTGCCCTGGAAGTTGCCCTTCCCGGCGACCGTGACGGTCGCGGTGCCCGCGTTCAGGTTGTCCTCGTAGGAGACGTCGTAGCCGCCCTCCGGCACGTCCAGCTCCCCCGCCCTCACGACGGGGACGGGCTCGAACGCGCCGTCGATGGGGGCGATCGAGGTGATCGCGGCCGGGTTAATCGTGAACGTCGCGACGTTACTCTCTGCGGACTCATGGTTCTGGTCGGCGGCAAGGGTGGCCTTGACGTAGTAGGTGTCCGCATCAACCACATCGGAAGCGGCAATCTGCTTGGAGCAGGCGCTGTCACTGAAGTAGCTAATGGTCAGGGCCCCATCCGATCCGGTCCGCGTAACCTCGCCCGTATAGGCAATTGGCGCGCTCGTATAGGTCGAAGTTTGATTCGTGAGTGCAAGAGAACTGTCGGCTTCCGCTATCTCGAAGGTCACCGAAGCGCTTCCGACGTAATTGCCTGCACCCGTTACCACGACGGTTGCGGTTCCGGCATTCACGTTGTCGGCATACGAAACGGAGTAGTCAACTCCCCCGACCAGCTCGACGCCACCGAGGTTTACCGTCACCGCAGGCTCCCACTCCTCACCCGAGTAGACAATGGCCTCCCCAGACACGGAGACGCTCGCAGCAGAGATGTCCTGCTTCGGTGCAGGCTCCACATATGCGGTGTCCGAAAGCGTGATCGCCTCTTTGCCATACAGTGACGTCGTGCCCGCATCATATTGATACGTTATCGGCGAAATCTCATAGCCATTGGTCGTGTTGACCACATAACCGTCGGCAACACTACCCGAATCTGGAATCGCGACAAAGAGTTGGTCTGGTGCGCCAATGCTGCCCTCGTCGCAATTGGTGACGTCCACCAGGTAGCTTCGCTCGTCATCCATCCTCACAATGTTCCACATGTGAGGACCTGCACCTGTGCCGCCGGCCATGCTGCCCGTGGCAAGTATGCACCGATCATCGAACTCGGGCGTCAAGTCCATTAGATACTTGAACGCTTTGGAATACCCTTCGCAGACTACGTTCGTCGTGGAGTCGCCGTCGAATACCCAGATGAGCTGCCATGGGTTACCATAGCCACCCGCGTATTCATCCGAAGCAGCGTTAAAGTTATAGGAAACCTCATTGCAAATCGCATTCTTATACGCTTCCATGCGCCCATACATGCCGAGTCCCGCATTATCATCGACGATCTGCTGGGCCATCGCAACAGCACCGGCAATGGTTCGTGAAGCAGTGGTGTCAAGCATATACTCACCCGCGCTATACTCGCCTGCAACCGCAAATGAGTACGTATACGTCAGCTCTGATAGGTCTACGTCCAACACCCATTCACCATTCGAACCATGGGCGCCAAATGAGAAGCCGCCTGCGGATTCTAACGATACGCCATCTGTCTTGTCATACCAATACAGATCGTAAGGACAATCCGCCGTCAGCGCACCCATTACTGTATCCAACGACACATCGAACGGATCAAACGAACGGGACTTAATCTTTGCAATTGCGGCATCCATTGCCTCATTTGCAATTGCACCATCCACTACGATTTCGGTGCCCAACTCGTCCTCGGTCCACGAGAAAGTGGAGCCTCCATACTGATCTGACCCGCTCACCGTGAACTGCGTAGAGGTGTTGACGGTAGTATTTGCCACATTGACGATATTCTCTTTGAGAAAACTGTAAACGCTCAGCTCATCCTCGCTGAGCCTATTCGACACATTTGAACGTAGCGAGCGTTTTGACTGTAACGAGCGTTCGATCTCGCCTTTCGGAAGCGCTGCCTCGAGCTGCAGCTCCGCATAGCCCTCAAGCAACTCTTCGTTGCTGGGCAGCTCAACATCGGGTACGTACGTCTCCACATCTGATGCTGCAGAAACCACAACCTCTACCACGGTTTCCGACTGCGGGTCCGTCGGTACGTTCTCCACCTCGTCGGCCGGACCGTCATCGAAGGGGCCATCATCCCGGCTGCCACCATTCTCCTCAATCTCGGGCCGTACCTCGGCAACCGACACCTGCTCGATGACTTCCTCCACGGCAAAGGCGGGCACAGTAGAACACACCATCGAGATCGCAAGCAACATGCTCAGCAATGCTCTGCCTCTGCGTAAGGCCCTCCCCTTCGGCAGCATTTCTCTGACCATCCCCGCTCCCTTCAGCCATACAGTTTGATACACACCTATTACAGTTTAGCGATTTCTTCGTCTGTCAACAGAGGGTATTCACCAGCATGTCAAGCCACATCGAATCGGGTAGGAGGTGCGCCATTAGTTGGCGCACCGTCCTCCCACACCACCGTGCGTACCGTTCGGTACACGGCGGTTCCCGGACTTAACGCCTCAC
>CADBYM010000024.1 GCA_902798915.1 uncultured Coriobacteriaceae bacterium
TGTGGCCTTCGCCGTGTACGTCCCGGCGGCGGTCGCCTTCGCGGTCCCGGAGAGCTTGTAGCCGGCGCCCGCCGCGACGCCGACCTGCGCCTTGCCGTTGTAGGTACGGTTCGTGGCCTTCGGCACGGCGACGCTCGCGCGGGCGACGCTGAACTTGACGGTCTTCGAGCCTGTGTAGCCGTTCTTGCCCTTTACGGTAACCGACGCCTGCCCGGCATTGACATTGCCCGCATACACAACGTCAAAGTCTGTGCCCGCCCGCAGCGTCGTTTGTCTGTGCTTTACCGTCACCGCAGGCTTCTTTGCGCCTCCGTCGTAGGTATAGGTGGTCTGGCCCAACGTCACCGTCGCGTCGGATACCCTCGGACCGACCACGGTAAAGCTGGACCAAGGCTCGACGTCGTAGCCCTTTGCGCCCAGAGGCACATGTATGGTCATCGCGTCGTAGTTGTCACCTAGCCCGTATTCGACAACCTCCGGCGCCTTGGAAGCGTCGACCCACAGGTCGGACAAGGACGTCGCCTCAAACGCATAGTTCTCAATCTTCGTCACGGAAGGCGGTATAATGACTTTTTGGATATTGTAGTTATAATAGAATGCCCCCATCCCTATGGTCCGCACGGTATTTGGTATCTGAATGCTGGATACGTTTTGCGCACTCAACAACGTCGTTTGTCCCTTGTCGTACAGGGCGTTTCCACGCACGGAGTAGTACGGATTCTGCTGCGACACGCTCAGCTTGAGCGAGGGGCACTGAACAAACGCACTGTCGCCAATCGAGGTCACCTGCGCCCCGATGGTAAGAGACTCGAGGCTCTCGCAGCCACTGAAGGCAAACGGCTCAATGCGTGTGACGCTGGCTGGAATGCTCACGGCCTTAAATCCTCCGCCGATCAAGCAGGAATATCCCAAGGTGGTCACCGGGTGACCTTCAATGGTAGACGGAATGGAGAGACTCTTCGGCCACTCAGCGCCGTCGTATTGGATGAGCGTGACTCCGTCATTCTCGTCATACGTGTAGGTCCACAGGGTGGTTCGCTTGCTGATGGTGTAGGGACGCGGAGTCTCCGTGCCCGAGTAACCGGCCTCGACCTCATAGTAGGTGCCGTCACCCGCATCGACCATCGCATTCATATGGCCAGAGCCCGCTCCGGCATCTCGGTTGCCATTGCGCGACCACGCCTTGAGGCCCATGTGCTCGCAGAGCTTGATGACCATATCGGTGCTCGCCCAGCAGTCGCCGCCGCCCGTGTAGAACATGCCATAGGCGGACGACGCCTCTGTGCTGTAGGGGTACTGGACGACGTATCTGCAGGCAAGCACGACCTTGTCATATACCGACATCCCCGCTGTCACGTTCTGGCGTATATACTCGTCGAGAGCCTCTTCCATGTACTCCATGCCGTAGTCCAGCACGTTGAACTCAATGGTTGCCGTCCCCGAATCGGTGTACACGGTGACCGTCGACTTTCCCGTTTGCAGTTCGGTCTGAGTCATGACACCCGTCATGTCCTCGGGCTTGAAGGTGCTCCAAGCCGAATACGAGCCGCTCGAGCCAGCCGAATACCACGTCACGTAGTTCGGCTTCACGAGACCCTTATCGGTCACCGTGACGGAATCTCCCTCGCTCACCCAGTACGAGGGGTTCTGTCCTCCGGTCACCTTAATCTGGAAGGAGGTTCTCTTGCTGGAAGGGACGCTTCCCAGCTTCTCGAGCGCCGAACCGTCCAGGCCATACAGGTCGACCTTCGTCGCGTTGAGCGAGACCCCTCCCGCAGACATCGTCTCGAGGAGCAGCCCGTCATCCTGCGCGACGGCAGACTCATCCTCCTCGTCGTCCTCATCCTCCGCAAGGTCGTCAGCAGAATCTCCCGATCGAACCTCATCGATGCTCGGGTCAGTTGCCTCGACATTCTCGATGTCTTGTACTTGCTCCTCAACTATGTCCGGATTCGCATCAGGCTCCGACGCTTCAAGGTCCATCTCGTCCAAGGGCTCCTGAGTGACGTCCAGGATCAGGTCGTCGATGCCTTCTTCTACGTCGTTGGCCTCCGTGGGTTCGCCGGCCTCCGTGGGTTCGCCGGCCTCTATCGCCTGCCCATCGACGAGCGCACTGTCGGACGAGAGTACCTCAATCTCATCCACCGCCTCCGCAAGCGCGGTCGCAGGTACGCCGCACAACGCCATCGTGGCGCAAAGCAGCGCCACAACGATTCTGTTTAGCTTGCCTCCCATGTCATGCCTCCTTGGTCGATTGCACAGAGGCCGTCCCTCAGCGCGAGGGACGATCCATCAACGGCTCGAATACACTTCATGATTTTAACTTAAAGCCAACCAAATTACACGTGAAGAACGCCTTCCGCATCAGGCGCTCGACAGGGAGTCCGCGTGCTTCGACAACTTCCCAAATGCCACCAGGCTAGCCCCAACTCACCAGTGCCTTATCGTAGTATTCAACGAGCACGGGACGATTCATGGTGTTCGTGCGCACGTCGGAGGGCGACGCCTCGTCCTTGCCGAACTCAAACAGGGCCGGAACGTTCTCGTTTGTAAGATACGAGGTCTCCACGCCCACACGTATGTTTGGCACGCCGTCCGCACCAACTGCCAGCTTACGCCGTGATGCCACGTTGAACCCCCACTCACCGAATGAGGGCACCTGCAGATGGTAGGGCAGCACATCGAATCCCTCCGCCGCGATCGTCTTGTTGATGCACCAGAATGCCTCGCGGGCAAAGTAGGGGCTGGTTGACTGCGTCACGAACGCGCCCCCATCCGACAGGTGGTTGCCCACCAGTCGATAGAAGGCACTCGTGTACAGCTGATTGAGCGATTCGCTGTTGGGGTCGGGCAGGTCGATGATGATTACATCGTACACGGTGTCGCTCTGCTGCAAAAAGCGCTTCGCGTCTTCGTTGCGCACGAACACGCGATCGTCATCGAGCGAGCCGCCGTTCAAAGCCCGGATGACATCGTTGCTCGCGCACAGGCGTGTCATCTGGGGGTCGATGTCCACGATGGTAACGTCATGCACGTCCGGATACTTGAGAATCTCTCGCGCCGCAAGACCATCGCCGCCACCCAGCACCAACACGTGCTCGTGGCCCCTCGCCAGCGCCATGGGAACGTGGACAAGCGCCTCATGATATCGGTACTCGTCTCGCGAGCAGAATTGGATGTTTCCATCCAAAAAGAGGCGCACGTCATCGTCGCGCCGCGTGAGTACGATTCGTTGATATGCGGTCTGCTCCGAGTAGATGACCGAGTCTCGGTACAGGCCGCCCTCAACCATATGCGCCACATTGTCTGACACGACGATGCCTGCGGCCATGGACGCCACGAGGCACACCGCCATCACCCGAAGCGCCCGCACGCCCTCGATGCGCCTTCCGTATCGCCACAAGACGATGGAGGCCGCCATCGCATTGACAAGTCCACACAAGAACGAAGTCGCAAAGAAGCCCAGCTGCGGCAACAGCAGCAGCGGAAAGGCAATCGAACCGATCAGGCCACCTATGTAGTCGATGGAGAATATCGACGAGAGCGTCAGCCGCAAGTGACGCTGGTCTTCCTCGACGATGCGCGTGAGGATGGGTATCTCGGCACCCACCAGCACACCAATCAGAATCACCTCGGCGTACATGACTGCACGGAATCCCGCCAGGTGGAGATTCGATACGAACAGCAGCAGCGAGCTCGTACCACCCAGCAGACCTACCCCAAGCTCGATCTGCGCGAAGCGCCGAAACAGTCGGTTGGTCACGAACTTCGAGAGATAGGCGCCCAAGCCCATCGCCGCCATGTACAGGCCTATGGTCACCGAGTATTGCAGGACGCTGTTGCCCAGCAAGTACGTGCTCACCGCGCTGATGATAAGCTCGTAGCACATGGAGCAGCCAGATATGATGAGCACGACGAAGAGGAGCGGGCGATACTCCAGAAGCCCCTCCTCGTCGCCCGCACCCGTATCCCTATTTGCCATGCGAGGTTCCGCCACCCGACGACTTCTTTGCAGCAGCGCTCTCTTGCCGGATGCTGTTGGCGTAGGTCTCGTAGGAACTCGACGAGCTGTCTACGGTCGTCTCGCCGTTGTAGCTGCTATACGAGGATTCGGTGCCTGCATACTTCTTGTTGTCGTCGTCAAACGCAAGAGCACGGTAAAACCTGCGATACCAAAGGTATGAGTGATACCGCGAATGATAAGGACGACGATCGTTGGAATAGGCATACCTCCGTGACGACACTTGCACCAAGGTCCTCCCGAGGGCGGCTTTCGTATCGGCGGCAGCCGCATCGGCAGACGCCGACGCTTGGGATTCGACACCAGCACCAGCATCTTTGTTGGCTTCTGGGTCCTCGGCTTCGTCAACCGCCGAGCCATCCTCTCCGGCATCGTCATAGACCAACACGTATTCGTTGTTGGTCAGAATCGCCACCGTCTTTTTGTCGTCATCTTCCTTCGCGGAGGTCACGTTGCCCTCCAGCTTGTTGATGATGTCCTTGCTGGCCGCATCCACGCTCTTCGGAGTCGTATACACCGTCACATCGTTCAACCCAGAAACTGCAGTGGAGCTCGAAGCAGAACCGTCATCTGTCACGAGCGTATAGTTCGAGGAATCTCCAGAGAGGAGCTTGTTCACATCGGTGTCGTTGCTGTTCCCGTGCAACGAGGAGAAGAGCAGAACGAGGCCGAGCACGCACGCCACCACAAACCCTCCTATGCCCGTTTTTGGTCGCTTGGCATCGGGCGATGGACCAAGGTCCATGATGTCTGTGAGCTGCACGTACATCCCGCGCGAGTATTCCGTCTCGTCACTCCAGCGTTCCACAGAATAGGTATGCTCGCCCTCCGCGTCCTCCCAGGTCTCGTACTGTGCCGTCTCGCCCGGGTCGACGTCGACGTCACCCCCACATCCTCGGACCACCTGTGTGCCAGAATCCACTAACGTGAATCCCTCTGGCGGCGTTGACGTCGAAACCGCAAACGACATCTCGTACTCTTCGTTGCCCGTGTCGTACGAGAGCCACGATTCGGTCTTGTTCTCGTGATTACGAAGCCTGTACTCTTCCCACTCATCGCCTTGGGCACGGTCCTCGTACAGAATCGAGCCGAGAATCAAATACCTGACGCCCTGGATGGAGAGGTCGTTCCCAACATCAAAGTGCATTTGGAGTCCTTCCTACGGTTCTTTCCACGCTACGTACGCGACGCTCCGAGGCGCCGAATGCCCGAACAGCTGCCATCGCAATCGCCTCCGGAACGTCTTTGGAACACGAAAAGACGTCAAGAGCCACGTACCCAAACTCTGGCCACGTGTGGATGGAAATATGAGAGGTAGTTATGACGGCAATGTACGTGACACCGATGGGGTCGAACTGATGCACGAGCTCCTCAACGATGCTCGAACCAACGCGGCGCACGATGTCTCGCGCCACGGACGTAACTCGTTCCGCGTCGTCGAGCGCGTCGCAGTCGCACCCATACAGGTCAACCAAGAGTTGCTGTGCCACAGGCCATACACCCTCGAGAACAAGATCGACATCATTGCGCAAGAATATACCAATTGGTGCGTTCCCCGCAGCCAGAAACGCACAAAATCGTCGAGGCGATTCCGTGCCAACTGGTGTTTTACCACTTTTGATAACGATTTTCCACAGTGGCTATTTTAGCCAGTGCGGAAAATCGTTATCAAATTCGGTAAATTCCCAGTTAGCCCCTATTGCACGTAACGATTTTTTGCACTTATGCATAAAACGCATATACCTCATGCGCTGCCTTTGGCGTCGCTTTTGCGCCAGAGCCAACGAATTTGCCGAACTGACAACTCCCGCTTTGGACTCTATCACTCTTATATACTTACGCAAGGCACGGATGACGCTCGACAGTGCCCAAGGTCCCCACGCACGAATGAACGGCAGCACCCCGACAACGGGAAGACCGCTGCCGGGGTGCTTGGGCATCTTGGGACAGGCATTCTAAGAAGTCGAGGCCGCCTCAGAACGCCAGATACCACATCAATCCAGGATGATGTTGTCGCGCGTGCAATCGTCGGCGGACTGCTCGGGCGCCTCCTCGTAGGCAGCTTCCTCGTAGGCAGCCTCCTCGTAGTAGGCAGGCTCCTCGTAGGCCGGCTCCTCGTAGTATTCTTCGTCCTGTGGCGCTAGCAGCTCATCGGGCGCCGCACCGTCCATCGCGTCGTCGGCCACCTGCGCCTCTTCCTCCTGCTTCGTTGTGCCCTCGACGCCGTCGAGGTCCACGAAGGTCGCATATGCTGCGCCATCTTCGGTGTGCAACGTAAGCTCGGTCATGGTCGCGAGCGCAAGACCCGTGACCTCGGCTTCGTTGCCCTGTGCGTCGGCGAGCTGCAAATCGTAAGTGGCAATGTCGTCACGGGCGATGCCGAGCTCCACGCTGGCACCAATCTTCACGACCTCGTTCTCCTTGAGAAGGTTCGTTCCCCACTCGGTCCCGCCAACGCGCCTCAGGGCAAACCCGGTGATGTCAACGCCCAGGTCGTTGGTCACCTTGACTCGCAGCGCATCGGGCGAGGTCTCGCCAATGAGGGTCGCCGCCACCGGCTCGGCAGCCTCCTTGACCTCCTCCACCTTCGCCTCCTCCTGCATGGCATCGCTCTGTGCAGCGGCCTCCACCGGCGTCTCTTCCGAAGGAGCTTCGACGCTCGCCTCCGACCCGCCGCACGCGACGAGCGTTACCGAGAGCATCAGGGCAGAGACAAGAGAAGCGGTCTTCTTTAGCATGGCCTTCTCTCCTAATACAGCAGTCTGTTGTCGTTGAGGTCGTAGTAGCGCAGATGCGCGTCTGCGTACTTGATCATGAACCAGTTGTACTCGGGATATCCGTCATCGCCATTCATCTCGGCATCGATGATATATATCTCGCCGTTGAGGTTGACCTCCACCCAGCCATGGTCGCAGTGCGGGTTCACCCTGCCCGGAATCCAGCCGGGAACCACCTTGGCGTCGTAGCCGAGCCTGCGCGCCGTCCAACACATGAGCGAGGCGTAGCGGTAGCAGTTGCCGGTTTGGTTGTAATACATCTCTTTTGCGTACGGAATCGACCAATTCTCCCAGTCGGACCCAGGCCAGCGGTTACCCTGAGAGTATGGATAGCTGCTGATGATCTCGTACGCCCTACGCAGACCCGCGTACCCGGTGCCCGTCTGCTTAATGAACTCTCCGATTATCGCGTCAAGCTCGCCGTCGCCGCTAAGCGTGGGGTCCTTGTCGACGAACGCCTGCTCCGTGCTGCCCGGCGCATCCGCGCCCTTGGGCAGAATCTTGATCTGCAGGGTCTCCATGCGCTTTGCGAGATTGGCCGTACCAGCGTTCTGGCCGTTCTTTGCCCAGCCGAGCCATCCGAACGACTGCACATGCGTGCGATACCACACGTCAAAGTACTTGGAGGCATCGCCCGTCAACTGAATCTTGATGGCCTCCAGGCGCTTGCCCTCGCCCTCGGTTCCCGACAACGCACCGTTCTTCTTCCAGCCCTGCCAGCCGTAGGACTGCACGTGCGTGCGATAGCGAATGCCACCGCCGACAAAACCGGAACCGAGCTTGACCTTCAAAGCCTCCAGGCGCTTGCCCTCGCCTGTGGTACCGGAGTTCTCACCGTTCTTCACCCAGCCCTGCCAGCCGTAGGACTGCACATGGCTCTGGTACGTAACTCCCGGGTTCGAGATGTGGGCATGCGTCGTGTCGGAAGCGATGCCCGCAATGTCACCAGGTGCTGCAGCGCCTGACGGAACGATGACAACCTGAATTGCCTCAAGGCGGAAGGCCATACCAGAGGTGCCCGACGCCTCACCGTTCTTTGCCCATGCCATCCAGCCCACCTTTTGCGCGTGGACGCGATAGTAGACGTCGTACTTCTTTGCCATGTTGCCGGTAAGCTTGATCTGGATCGCCTCCAGGCGCTTCCCCTCACCCGTGGTGCCGCTGAGCGCGCCGTCCTTCTTCCACGCCTGCCAACCATACGTCTGAACGTGGGTGCGATAGGTGATGCCACCCGACACGGGGAAGCTCGCGCCCAGCTTGAGCCAGATGGCCTCAAGGCGCCTGCCCATGCCCATGGTCCCCGCAAGGGCGCCGTTCTTCTTCCAAGCCTGATTGCCCGTCGACTGGACGTGAACCCTATACGCCACACCGGGAGCAACAATCTTGAAGGTCGCCTTCTTCGTGCCGGTGTAACCGCCCATTCCCGTAATGGTCGCAGTGGCAGTGCCCGCCTTGGTGTTGTTGGCGTAGGTGACAGCGTAGTCCGTGCCGGACTTGAGCGTTTTGCCACCAAGGGTCACCGTGAGCGCGGGCTTCAGCGCCTTGCCCGTATACGCCTGCTTGGCGATTGCGGCAATGGTCGCCTTGGAGAGGTCCGTCACGTCAGCCTGAGCCGCGATTCCGGCGTTCTTGTCGTCGTCGGCCGAGACGGTCGGCTCGACGGTCGGCTCGACGGCTTGCTCGATGGGCTCCTCAACGGGCGCAGACTCGTCTGTGGTCCCCGCCGACTCCGCCACCTCGATGCCGTCCTGCGCGGCGCCCTCGACCTCATCCTGCGCAGCACTCTCGACCTCGTCCGAGACGGCTTCCTCTACGTCTAGCTCTGGAATCGCGGCTTCGTCCGCCGTCAGGTCTTCGCCCTCGCCGAGTTCAGGCTCCACGTCGAGAATGTCTTGCTCGTCGGCACCCTCTTCGTCACCAATTGCAAGAAGGTCACCCGAGGCGCCTTGCTCGTCGCCCGCTGCGGCCCCGTCGTCCGGAGCGACTTCCTGTGCGGCACCGACCCCCTCGATCGCCTCGGCCAGCGCCGCGCCTGGCACCGAGGACAGCGCCATCACACAGGCAAGGCCCAGCGAAAGACCTGTCCGTAATATGTGTTTAGGCCTCTTCATGCTCCATCTCCTTTTTGTTCTTAAGCTATATGGCACACGACCTGAAATGCTAATTCAGTCACAGCCTTCTCGCAAGCAGCATTTACAAGTACGTCCAGACCCCAAGAATTGTCTGCCTCCCACGCGCATTGCGTGTATCATTACCTGAAACCCAATGGAAAGCTCGTGAAGGGAGAAATCATGGTCACACAGAGAAGAAAGCCGACGACATGGCGGACGGTGCTTGCCGCGTTGCTCGCTGCGACGCTCGCGTTCGGCGGAATGCCCGCACGCGCAGAAGAGGCGGTTGGCGACGTCGAGCTGGAGGAAGTTACCACCGACGACGAAGTCGCGGAGGAGGACCTCCTCGACAAGATCTCCGTGGAAGACGTCGCCACTGACCCCGCCGCAGACGAGGCCGCTGCAGACGAAACCGCTGACCCCGCCGCAGACGAGGCCGCCGCAGATGACGTGGAACCCGAAGAGTCCATTTCGGTCGAGTACGCTGAGCCCAAGCCCGCAGACGAGAGCAACGCGGTGGAGATCGAAACGGACGCCGTGGAGCCCGAGGCAATCGAGCCCGTCGACGAGAAGACGGACGAGGCTCATGCCCCCGCGAGCGGTACGGCCCTCTCCGCGCAGTCTGACGGCCTCGAGGCACAGGCCGCAAGGAAGGCTTCGGTCACCTATCGCGCGTATCGCCAGAGCTATGGCTGGCAGGGCTGGCGCAAGGACGGCAAGCTCAGCGGCACCACCGGCGAAGCAAAGCGGCTCGAGGCCATCAAGATCAAGCTGGCCAGCAAGCCCGTTTCGGGCGGCATCAAGTACCGTGCCCACGTCCAAGGCATCGGCTGGCAGGGCTGGCGCAAGGACGGCAAGCTCAGCGGCACCACCGACGAGGGCAAGCGCCTGGAAGCCATCCAAATCAAGCTCACCGGCAGCATGGCCAAGAAGTACGACGTCTGGTATCGTGTCCACGCGCAGCATTTCGGCTGGATGGGCTGGGCAAAGAACGGCCAGAGCGCCGGCACCACCGGATATGCCTATCGCCTGGAAGCCATGCAGGTGGTTCTCAAGGCCAAGGGCTCGAAGGCGCCGTCAGCATCGTACAAAGGCGCACGACGCAACACCAAGGCCAAATTCAAGAGCGCGCCGAAGAAGATCACCAAGTCATACTATTCTGTGTATGCCCCACACCTGCGCAACCTCGTGTACAGGCTCCAAAGAGGCTACGACGCCTCGAATCGCGTCAACGTCTACTATTTCCTCTTTGACATAGACGGCAATGGCGTCAAGGAACTGATGGTACTAGATAGATCCCTAGGCCAAAGCAGAGGCGGCGCGTTCACCATCGTGAAGAATGGTGGCAAACTGGAGGTGAAGCAGCTCGGAAACATAGGTGCCGGTTTATATTACAAATACTACAAGAGCGGCAAGAAGCTGTATGAACAGTACAGCGGACAGGGTCACGTGGTGCAATGGCGCGTCGGCCTGTCGGGCGGCGAGGTCACGACCACCGAGGTGGCACACTACACCTACGCAGATGCGGGCATGGTGTCCAGCCCCGGAACGAAGCTGCGCGAATACCGATTGATAAAGAACGGATCAAGCGCAATTGACTACAGCCCGCTAAAGAAGGCTGGCAAGGTCTCTCGTTAGCCGCACTGGCGTAGAACACCCTTCCGGGAGCGGGGTTCCACAAGAACGCCGCTCCCGGAAGGGTGTTCTACGGAAAGGGTGTCCTACCGTACGGCCCAGATGCGAGCGACGTCGCCTGCAATGCGCCACGGCAGCGGCCGCAACTCGCGGTCGGCGACCTTTATCATCTTGCGAATCTCGATCCCCTGCGGACAATGCTGCTCGCACTTGCCGCACCCCACGCACTGGCGTGCGTACGCCTTCTGCTTGCGCAGCGACACCGTCTGCCAGTACTCCTGGCGCCCGGCATTCTTGCCCTCGGTGTACATGTGGTTGTAGCAACGAAAGAGCGCCGGGATGTCCACGCCCTTCGGGCACGGCATGCAATACCCGCACCCCGTGCACCCCACACGCTCGGTCGCGCCAATCGCCTCCTTGACCTTCTGGAGCGTGGCGAAGTCACGCTCGTCAAGCTCGCCGGCATGTGCCTCGCTCGCCACGCGACAGTTCTCCTCAACCATCTCGAGCGAGTTCATACCGCTGAGCACGCAAGTGACGGCCGGCTGATCCCACAGCCACCGAAGCGCCCACTCGGCCGGACTCCAGTCACGACCACTCGCCGCAAAGGCATCGCGCGCATCGCGCGGCAGGCTGCTCACGAGCTTGCCCCCACGCAGCGGCTCCATGATGATCACGGGGATGCCACGCTCGGCGGCGGCCTCCAGACCGCGCCGTCCGGCCTGCGTGTGCTCGTCTACGTAGTTGTACTGTATCTGGCAGAAGTCCCAGTCGTAGGCGGCGAGCACCTCAAGGAAGAGCTCGGTGCTTCCATGGAACGAGAACCCGATGTTGCGAATCTCTCCGGATGCCTTCTTGCGCGCAATCCAATCCTCAATGCCCAGCGCACATAGGTTGTGCCACTGCCGCACGTCGGTGACCAGATGCATGAGGTAGTAGTCTATGTGGTCGGTGCGCAGCCGACGGAGCTCCTCCTCGAAGAAGCGGTCAATGGCGGAGCTCTTTCGCACGAGGTATTGGGGCAGCTTGGTGGCGATGAGCACGTCGTCGCGGCAGTCGTTGCGCTCGAGCACCTCACCCAGAAGCTCCTCGCTCCCCGGATACAGATACGCCGTGTCGAAGTAGGTGACGCCCAGCTCCATGGCGCGCAGCAGTTCCGCCTCGGCCTTCTCGTAGTCGATGCCCGCGCCCCTTCGAGAGAAGCGCATGCACCCATAGCCAAGCACCGACAAGGGGTTCCCGGCACGGTCGTTTCTGTACTGCATGAGGACCTCCTCGCCTTTGCTCAGTCATGCATCCGCCAAAGAGTGTACCATGGAGACACGGACACAACGAAGCAAGGAGGAACCGATGCTTTGCCCGCATTGTGGAGCTGAGCTTCCCGACGACGCACGCTTCTGCGGTGAGTGCGGAGCCGACATCACGCTCGCACCCGAGCCCGGCACGACGGAGCTCGCGACATCGAGGCACACGAACGCCCTGCGCGCCAACGACGCAGGAGAGCTGGCGCGCAACACCAAGATAGGCGTTGCCGTCGTCGCCTCCCTCGCCGCCATCTCGGTGCTCTTCGCCATCATCGCAGTATTGCTTCTCACCTAAGGGAGCAAGCGCTCCTAAGGAAGAAGGGAGCAGCACTCGCGCCCCACCGCGGCGCAAGAGGCGAGGCAATCCCCCAACGACGTGCCCCCAAGGCAAGGAGGAAGACCATGGCATTGTTTGAGCGAAGGAGATCCGTCCGGGCACTTGACCCCAGCTCCGTCAACGTCATCAAGCGAGAGCTCGAGTCGGTGCTCAGCGTTGCTGCCAGCTACGACAAGCTCATGGCGAACGACGACTCCCTCGTCATCAGCCTCGAGGGTCGCATTCGCGGAGACCTCCTTGCCTTCGTGCTGTATCTTGCTGGCATCTCTCGAGGCGTCGACAAGCGCGAAATCAAGATCGTCAACAACCTCTTCGACATCACGCTTGACCACGTCGACTTCGAGCTGTTCCGCTCCGATGTGAGCAGCCGCCTCTTTGAGCGTGCCATCCCACCCTCGATCCTTATGCTCATGGAGCTCGGATCCACCCTGCAGCGCGAGATGTGCGCCTCGGGCGATGCCATGGACACGAACTTGGCCGCAGCCTTCAGCGTGGACCTCATAAACCTCTATGCGTTGATGGGCAGCGCGCTGGTGAGCGCCGACGGTAGCATCAGCGAGCGCGAGTCGGCAGACCTCATCCGCTACCTATACCTCATGTGTCGTGCCGCCTTCGGTCCCGATTCGGAGTTGCCATCCGGACCCGCACAGCAGGCACTCGCCGCGCACGTGCGCCTCTTTGGCAAGCCGCCCAAGCTTGGTTAAGGCGAAAGGAGCGAATCGCCGGGAACCGGCTCCACCGAGCAGAGACCGTTCCTACGATCGCGCCATGAACTCAGCGTAGTCGCGCTCGTTCTGGTCCGCGTACGACGAGGCGAACGTTGCCATCGCCTCGTCAAACACGTCCGACTTGCCCAGATACGCCGCAATCGAAAAGCGGTCGCCCGTGCGCGCATGCGCGTGCGCGAGCGTCCACCCGCACGCCTTGGCCAGGTAGCACAGCTGCTTAGGGGTGATGGCGTCAAGGTCGAAGGAACCCTTGCCGTCCCACAACTGTCGCACGTAATAGTCGTGGGTCTTCCCGTCGTTACCGGGCAAGGTCGTCCAACCAAGCAGCATGTCGCTCACCGTCTGAATCGCATGCTGGCCCTCGACGACCCGCTGACCATGGTTGCGTTGCGATGCCTTGCCCACATAGCGCTCCAGCACTGAGGCACCCGCCTCCTTGACCTGCAGCACGAGCGGATCGTTGACGTCAGCGCCCTCGAGCACCACAATCCACGCACGGGTGCCCACGCTGCCCACACCCACGACTTTGCGCGCAATGTCCACCCCACGATAGCTACTCACCAGGGCGGCGCGTTCGGGCGGAAGCGTCTTGCGATACTGGGCCAACACGATGGAGACCACCCGCGCCATGTCGAGGTCTTCGGGGACCTTCAACCCCTCTTCCTCGGCCAAGTCGCGCAAAGGCACCACAAAGGGGGGATTGCTCACCACGCGCATCTTGCCGTCAACGACCTCGGTGAGCTTGCTCACCGCTCGGGAACTGTTCTTGTTCTTTGCCTTGTCGACGCGCTTCTTTACTGCTTTGCGTCCCTCTTTGCCCAAGTCCCCGCCAAGCGATGCGAGCAGCGTGTCAACGTCGGCGTGCGCGTACCACGCATCCAGGTTGCCCATGCCCGCAAGCGTGCGCATGGCCTCATGATAGCCAGCCACGGCCTCAAGGACGGCGCGCCGTCGCTTCTTGGGCGAGAAGTCGCGGTCGCGTCCGCAGATCTCCACGCTGGCGGCCAGGCGGGCGACGTCCCATTCCCAAGGACCACGCATCGTCTCGTCGAAGTCGTTGATGTCAAAGACGACCCTCCGCTCGGGCGAGAGAAACAGGCCAAAGTTGGAGATGTGCGCGTCGCCGCACAGCTGCACCTCAATACCCGTCGTGGGCACGATCGAGAGGTCCTCTGCCATCACCAAGGCAGCACCCCGAAAGAACGTGAATGCGGAGACGCCCATGCGCTCGTGACGGACGGGCACAAGGTCGCTCACGCGCTCCGCGTCCTGACTCCGGATGAGCTCGGTAGCACTTGGTCGCGAAACATGGGGGCGCCAGGCAGCAAAAACGTCGCGCGGCACAGCCCGACGTAGCGACTTGCCATAGCGGGAACACTCCTTCTTGGTGCGTACCACATCACTGCATAGCAGCTTCTCGAGAATCGCACGGTACTTGTCCGTCAGCTGGACGTCTCCCTCGGGCATCGCCATACCTCCACATCGACCGTCAGGGCGGGATACATTGTAGCGAGTTTTGCAGGGCCGTTCGCGGTATCTCGGCGTATGGGTGGAATCGTTCACACCAATTATAAAAAAGTGGTTCCCGCAAAATGTCCTGCCGCGTGGGGTGGCGGCGTGGAGCGGCTTCTTCGCCGCACACGAGGAATGCCGACCATGGAAAACTGCGCTAAACTATACGTTGTCAAACGTATTTCCATACACGCCGCGAGGAGGCCATCATGTCTGTGCACGCCCTCGACTTTGGTACGACCGGCGCCGGTCAGCCCACACACCTCTACCGCCTGAAGAACGCTGCGGGCATGGAAGTCGACGTGTGTGACTTGGGCGCCTCAATCGTCTCGGTGCGCGTGCCCAGCGAAGATGGCGAACTTCTCGACGTTGCGCTCGGCTTCGATGACCCGGTTCGCTACGAGCACAACGCGCATGCCATGGGCGGAACCGTAGGCCGCTTCGCGAACCGCATCGCAGGTGCCTCCTTCGAACTCGACGGGCGCACCTTCGAGCTCACGGCGAATGATGGCGAGAACGCTCTGAACGGCGGCTGCGACATGTGGTACGAGCGCCTGTGGGAGGGCGCAATGGTGGGCCGCAAGGGCGACCGTCGTCGCGGGGCCAATGCGGATACGGTCATCTTTGGCCTCTTCTCCCCCGACGGCGACCAAGGGTTCCCCGGCGACCTCGACGTACGCGTCACGTACAAGCTCACCGACGACAACGAGCTCAAGATTATCTACGACGCCCAGCCGAGTCTCCCGACCATCGTCAACCTCACGAACCACGCCTACTGGAACCTCAACGGGCACGATAGCGGAGAGGTCCTCGGACATCTCCTGCGCGTGGCCGCCGAATGCTATGCCCCCACAAACTCCGTGCGCATACCCAACGGGCGCGTGGTCAATGTGGGTGGCACGCCCTTCGACTTCAGGCTGCCGAAGGCCATCGGCCGTGACCTTGTGGGCAGAATCACCAATTACGACCACACGCTCCTCTTGGGCAACGACGGGCGCTTCCGTCATGTGGCGACACTCACGGGCGAGAAGTCAGGCATCGTCATGGACGTTCTCACCGATATGCCGTCAATACAGGTCTACACCGCCCAAGCATTGATGGCAGAAGGCGCCAAGGAGGGAGCGGTATACCGCCCGTACGGCGGTGTCGCCCTCGAGACCCAGTTCGTGCCTGACGCGGTGCACAACGAGGTCTTCAAGCAGCCTCTCTTCACGCCCGAGCACCCCTTCCACAGCCGCACGACATACCGGTTCTCCACCCTGTAAGCTCAAATCGCATCAGCTTGGCCAGCGCCGAGCGCGCTTCCGGACCTACGAGAAATAATTCCTCGTAGGTCCTAACCTTTTGCCGAGAAGTCGCGCAGCGCGTCGGCGAGCGTGTGGACGACCACATCCGCGCCACGCCGCACCACCTCGGGCGAGGTGTCGAACGTATACGAGACGTCTGCGGCAGCGAGCAGCGGCAGATCGTTGTACGAGTCCCCGATGCCCGCGATCGACCGCACGCCCAGGGCCTCTCGCACAATCTGCACGCCTGTCCCCTTCGAGCATCCCACGGGAACGATGTCGACACTCCCGAGGTTCTGGAACCCGGTAACCACCTCGCCGTATCGTCGGTTGAGTTCCTCACATATGGCACGAGCGACCTTCTCGTTCCCTCGGCACTCGAGCGAGACATCCAGCAAGTCCCCGTCTATCTCGGCAAGCGAGCCGACAACGGGAAGCATGTTGTCCATCGAGTCGCGAATCGATACGAACTTCCCCTCCGTAACGGCAACCATCACCGCCTCGGGCGAGGCGTAGCGCTCGTAGATCTCCTCGGCCACGTCACGCCGAATCGTGCGCTCCCACAGCTTGCCAAGGTCTCGGTCGAGCACTTGCGCGCCCGTCACCACGATGTAGAAGTCGAGCGTAAGAATGCCGTCAAGCGATTCGAGCACCGACGTAAGCGGACGGCCCGTGCAGATGCCAAAGAGCCCGCCCGCCGCCTGATAGCTCCGTATGGCCTCGAGGTTCGCCGGGACAAAGTGCGTCTCGCCCGTCTCCCAGTTGCTCTGACACAAGGTGCCGTCAAAGTCGCTCGCAAATGCCGTGTTCTCAATCGCCACGCATACCTCCATCCTCACGCCCACGCTCTAAGCCAGAGCACTTCTCTCCGTAACCACTGTACACAATAATCGGCAGAAACGGACCGTCCAGAGATAGCGTGACTTCTCCTTCTCAATCACGTTGATTCCCCCGCCTGCTTTGCTAGACTGTTATTTCGAAATCTCAAGAGGGGGCGTTGCATGCAACAGCTTGTGTATACCATTGACGAGAACCACTCTGGCCAAGAGATGGCCAGCGATGTCAGAGCGCTGCCCGCCTACCAACGGGCTTCGTCAAGGCTGCAGATCGTCCTCGAGCCAAACCACGACAACCACGAGGCCATGCGCCAGAACCTGCTCGATGCGCGCGCAGAGCTTCCCGGCACCACATGCGTGGGCATGACCCTCTCTGGTCCGCTCAACGCCACGATGCAAGTCCCCGCGCACACGCGCTGCACCTTTCTCCTCTTTGAGCACGGCACCGTGCATGCACGCTCCTACGACTGCCATGAGATGAGTCCCACCGAGGCGGGCAAACGCTTCTGCAACGAGCTTACCAACCTCGCAGACATCAAGGGAATCCTGTGCTTCACGGCAGGCAGCACAACCTCTCCAACGCCATTCTTGGAAACGCTCATCTCCACATACCCCGATCTCCCCATCTTTGGTTCGATGGCGGGAGCGAGCACCGTTCTGGGCACACGGTCGGCCATCTTTCATGGCAATCGCATTCTCGATTTCGGCATTGTCGCCGTTGCTCTGTGTGGCGAGGACCTCCAGGTGATGTGCAACTACAATCTGGGATGGCGCCCCATCGGCAGGGAGCTCACCATCACGGGGTACGAGGGAAACGGCGTCGTGTCGAGGATTGACGACGACGTCGCTAGCGCCATCTATCGCCATTACTTGGACGTCGGCCTCAACGAACGCTTCATCGAGAACACGTGCGCCTTCCCGCTCATCATGCAGGACGGCAAATATCAGGTCGCGCGCATTCCGCTAGGTTACTTACCTGACGGCAAGCTGCAGTTTGGGATGGACCTCAGGAAGGGTGCCGTGCTGCGACTCTCCTACACCAAGCCCGAGTACCTGCTCTCCGAGACAATGACCTCGGCCAACGCGATGCTCCGCTTTGCGCCGCAGGGCATTCTGCTCTTCGCGTGCCTCGGCCGGAGGGAGTTCCTAGGAAACAAGCTGGCCGACCGCGAACTCTCGTATTTCCAGCGTGTCTGCCCCACTGCAATTTGGGCATCTGGCTACGGAGAGATACTGCATACCACGGATGGCGGCGGAATACTGAACAACTCCATCGTTGCCGTCGGCATCCGCGAGGGTGCAATACCGACAGACTACACAGCGGTTTCCTTTGAAGACCCCCTCCTGCAGGAGGAGAAGACCTTCGTGCCGCTCGAGGACCGACTCGTCACCTTCCTGGAGGCGACCACTTCCGAATTGAGCAGCACCATCGGCGACTTGGCGCACATGGCGACCCACGACCAGCTCACCGGTGTCTACAACCGCAGGCGGATGGACGAGTTGATTCGCTACGAGCTTTCCAAGCGACGCACCGGCGATGACTTGGTGCTCATCATGTACGACATCGACCACTTCAAGCGAATCAACGACACCTATGGCCACAATGCGGGCGACCGTGTGTTGTATGACCTTACGAGACTCGTTGATGCGACCATTCGCTCGGGCGACAGCCTCGGACGCTGGGGTGGCGAGGAGTTCCTTTGCCTGCTCACCGGCACATCCCTCGCCAACGGAAGCATGGTCGCCGAGCGCATCCGTTCCCGAGTGGCCGCGCACGACTTCACCACGGTCGGCCGGGTGACCATCAGCTTGGGCGTGGTGCGCGCCCGCAAGGACGACACGCTCGAATCGCTCTTCTCGCGCGTGGACAAGGCACTGTACGACGCCAAGGAAGGCGGGCGCAATCGCGTGTGCGTCGGCTGATGGCGCAGTGACGACGCGTGACAACACCCTTCCCGTCGTCACGCCAGCTCGACACGAGAGGTGTGTTCGCGGGTCTTCGGGTCGTAGGTAATTCCCACCAAGAGCATCGGCACACCGAGACCCTCAAGCACCTCTTGGTAGCCACGCTGCCGAATCTGATTCACGGCCTCTTCGACGTGCTTGTTCCACTTGAGTTCGACGACGAGAGCGGGCATGCGCGACCCCCGGCGAGGCAGGTAGACAACGTCGGCATAGCCTCTCCCGCCAGGCAGCTCTTCCACACGCGCATACTCGTCGATTGCGGCCACGAGCGCAGTCTTGACCACTGCGCGCAGAGCCTGCTCGTCGTTGTAAAAGAGCGGGTGGCAATCGCGCTGATGCACGCGCGCGAAGCCATCGGCCACTGCCTTCTCGTCCATGTCGACGATGGACCGCAGCAGGTCCGAGGACTCACGAACGAGCTTTTGGAGCCGGGGGTGCCGACTATGCCTCACCGTACGGACAAGCTCGCGGCGCACCTCACCGTTGGGCACGCGGGCGGCGCGCGCTACCGCGTTGTAGGCGAGGTAGCCTAGGTGGACAAGCAGGGTGAGCACGTCATCCCTACTCTCGATGCTTACCATGTCGTTCTGAAACCCGTCAGGATTGACGTCTATGGGGTCACCACCAATCGCTCGCACAAGGTCATCCTGCAAGCCGTCGAAGTTCATGTCGATGTAATGGATCAGTAGCCGGTACGTCTCGGTAGACGGCCAATAGGATCCGGTCCGCCCAATCGCACAGGCACGCATGACCGAGTACGGCGCGTATACGTCGTAGGTCTGCGTCCCGTTGCCGAGCACCCCGTAGCCATCGTACCAGCGCCTTACGTCATCGAGGTCGAGGCCATGCTCACAACACAGCGCCTTGACGTCCGACTCCGAGAAGCCTATGTAGGGTGCATAGTCACCCGCACCGACCATCGTATACTCCCAGAAGTCCGAAACCGCCGACTGGTGGCTATACTTCTTGATGGGGAGTATCCCCGTTAGGTAGGCACCGGCAACGGCGTTGGGCGTGAAGACGCTATCCTTGAACAGCGCTCTCAGCCACTCGGCATACGCGTCCTGCGCGACAGTGTCCTCCTGTGCGAGACGGTAGGGAGCGTCCCATTCGTCGATGACAAATACGAACTTGCGTCCCGTGGTGTCAACGACGTCTTGGATCGCCGCCTTGAGCTCTATGCCCTCACCCTCGTGGAGCAAGCCCGCGTCAGGCGCGATCTTTCGCAGCTCAGGGAGCAGCCACGATGCAATTCCCGGCACCACATTGTCGACACCCAACGCTTGAATCACTCCTGACATATCGAGAGTGATAACGTTGTAGCGATTGAGGTGCGCGTCCCATCCCCGGCACTGGGAGACTTCGCGCCCCTCGAACAGGATCCTCGAATCGCAGCCACAACTATAGAATGCCACGAGTGATTGGGCGGCAAAGCTCTTACCGAAGCGCCTCGGACGACTCACCATCACGAGGCCTTTTGGCGAGTCAAGCGTCGAGTCGAACGTCGAGACTAGACCCGTCTTGTCCACATACTCTCCCCCGCAATATCCGCGCGAACCCCTCGTTCCCAGGATTTACGTAGCGTCCCATGTGCGCCTCCTCGCAACCCGTCCCCGTCCAATGTAGCACACGCGGCACAGCCGCCCGGTCGGGTCGCTTGCGAAGGAGCGGACGTGGAGACGTCACGTTACGCGAACGTGAACTCTTCCAGAGGCGTGGCAGCTCGCCGATGGCCACGCACGGCGTCACAGCATCCCTCCTACAATAGTGCGAAATGCCCGTTCGAGGCGAGGAGGAGGAGCTGGAATGGCGAGCATACTGCTGATCGAAGACGACCGGACCATCCAGATGGCCCTTGAGTTCGCCCTCACACGGGCCGGCTATGAGGTGAGCGTCGCGTCGGATGGCGATGCGGGCCTCGAGGCCGCCAAGACCTGCGACCCGGACCTCATCCTCCTCGACGTGCTGCTCCCCAAGCGCTCCGGGCTCGATATCGCACGTACCCTGCGCGCCGGCGACTCTAGCACCCCCATCATCATGCTCACGGCGCTCGACCAAGAAGCCGACAAGATAGCTGGTCTCGACGCCGGTGCGGACGACTACGTGACGAAGCCCTTCTCGACCGCCGAGCTCTTGGCACGCGTGCGCGCTCACCTGCGACGGGCACGCATAAAGGACGACCCGCCACCCATCATCGAGACCGGTGCGCTGAGCATCGACACGCGCGCCGCCCGGGTGCTCAAGTCGGGTCAGCCGGTGCGACTACGCAACAAGGAATACGACCTGCTCGTCGCCCTAGCAAGCCGCGAAGGTTCGCTCTGCACCAGGCCCTGGCTCTCCGAACGCGTGTGGGGCGAGACCTTCCTTCCCACCTCACGCACGCTCGACACCCACGTGCGTCGCGTGCGTCGTGCCATCGACGGCGACGGATGGACCTATATTCATACGGAGCGCGGAATGGGTTACCGCTTCGAAGCCGTGCGCGAGGGCGGCGACCGTTCGTGACGTCCGAGGCAACGCATGTTCATGGATGGCGACGCTGGCTGTTTGGCGGCTACGTGCTCGTAGCCGCCGTACTTGTCACCGTTTGGGGATTCTCCCTCATCGTTCCCATAAAGAACCTCATCGAGGAGCGCATGCAGGAGGGCATGGTCGCGGTGGCGAACGCGGCGGCCGTGGCTCTCCAATCCAGCGACCTCCCCGCCTCGGACGTGCTCGGGCGCATCGCCGCGACCGATGACCTCCGCTTGACGCTCATCGCCTCCGACGGCACCGTACTCGCCGAGAGTGCCGAGGACGACGGGGCCATGAAGAACCATGCGGACCGACCAGAGGTCATCGCCGCACTGGCCGGGGAGGTGGGATACGACCGTCGCGTCTCGGAGACGGACGGCGTGGAGTACCTCTACGTCACCGTGCCCTGCGCCTATACGGGCGATACGACGGTGGTGCGTGTCTCGCGCACGATGAAGCAGGTCAACGAACTCACGACCAACTACCTGTGGATGAGTCTGGGTTTGCTCGCCTCTGCCCTTGCGGTCGCCGTCGCAGCGGCCTGGTTCGCCTCAAAGCGCGCTGGTTTGCCTGTCAAGCGTCTGGAGAACATGCGCACTGACTTTGTCGCAAACGCCAGTCACGAACTCAAGACCCCCGTCGCCGGCATCCGACTCCTCGCGGACTCCATCGCTCAGGCATCGGCCGACCAAGACATGCAGATGGTGGCAGCACTCTCCGAACGCCTTGGCAGGGAGTCCGAGCGCCTGCAAAGCCTGATGGGCGACCTCATGGACCTCTCTCGCATAGAGGACAAGGAACGCGCATCGACGGCAAGCGTGGGGTGCGACTTCGGATCCGTCGTGGGGACCTCGGTCGAGGCGCACCGAGCGCAGGCCGAGGCGTCAGACATCGCACTTACCCTGAGCGACCAGCTACCCGTCGGCGTGCGAGCCGCAATATCGGTCACCGACGCGACGGTTGTGTGCGACAACCTCATCTCCAACGCCTTGGCCTATACCGAAGAAGGCTCGGTCAATGTCACATTGGCCCAAGAGGGAAACTTCGCGGTACTAGGGGTCGCAGATACGGGCATCGGCATCGCGTACGCAGACCAAGAGCGCGTGTTTGAGCGCTTCTATCGGGTGGACACGGCACGCTCGCGCGAAAGCGGCGGCACGGGACTGGGGCTCTCGCTCGTGCGCCATGCCGTCATGCGCGCTGGCGGAAGCATCGAGCTATCAAGCGAGCCGGGCAACGGCAGTACCTTCACCGTACGACTGCCGCTTGAATAGCCCACGGGGATGGGACCCACGCGGTACCCCGTGGGATACGCGCGAGCTACTCCTCGTCCTCGTGCGTCGTTTGCGAAGCGGCCTTCCGCCGGGCGAGCTTCCTTCGCACGAGCAGCAGGACGACCAGCAGCACAATCAACCCGACGACGATAATCGGAAGCCACCCGTACAGGTCCACCACCGGCATAGGGGTCTCGACGTAGGGCACGCGGTGACCGCGCACAAGCAGGCGATGCGTGTTGATGGCGTACGGCGTGCAGGTGACGAGCGTGAGCAGGTCTTCGTCAGGCACGATCTCGATGGCAGATATCTCCCTGGGCTCGACCACCGTAATCTGGTCCACCTCGTACATGAGGTCGTGGTTGAGCACGTGGAGCAAGACCGAGTCACCGACCTCCACCTGGTCGAGGTCGGTGAAGAGCTTGGCGCTCGCCATTCCGCGATGTCCGCTGAGCACACAGTGGGTGCTCTTGCCACCCACGGGCAGACTCGTGCCCTGTATGTGCCCGATACCCCTGAGCAACGCGTCCTCGTCGGTGCCGTGATACACACCCAGGCGTTGGTTGATCTTCGGAATGTCGAGGTATCCCATCATGCCGTCACCCATTGGGTTCACCAACGACCAGTACTCGTCGTTGGAGCGCTTGGTCGTCGCGCCACCCGCAAACGGGTCATCGATGGTGTTGACGTCGTGCGCCAAGTTGTAGGCACGTGCGCGGTTGTATTCCTGCGCCAGGCGCCACTCCTCCTCGAGCGCCCCCTCATCCGTTGACGCCATGACCTGCTCGTACTCCGTCGCCTTCAGCACGCTCTGGAATGCGAACCATGCCCGCTGGAGGAACGGGTACAGCATGAAGCCCAAGCCTCCGACACAGACAAGGACAAGGCTGCCGAGCACCATCTTGTAGGCAAGGGCAGACCCCCAGAGGGTGGGCACGGCGCGTGGGACGTCTGAGGACGGTCCCTTAGGAGCCACACGCTTCCTAGCCACGGTTACGCCACCACTCAAAGAAGCGCCGCAGGCCAACGGCGGCCGCCACACCCGCAACGATGCAGCCCACCTGAACCAGAATCGTCATCACGAAGGAAGCATGCGGCGCCACGGCCCGCTCCTCCTCTGCTTCCTCATAGGGCACGCGGTGGCCACGTACGAGCAGGCGGTCGGTGTTGATTCCGTAAGGGGTACAGGTAACGAGGGTCACCAAGTCCTTGCCCTTCTTTATGGCAAGCGAGCGCGTCTCTTCCGGCGCGACGACCTCGATGTTGTCCACCTCGTAGGCGAGCGTCTGATCGAGAACGCTGACGTAGAACTTGTCCCCCAACTCGACCTGATCCAAGTCGGTGAATAGCTTGGCCGTAGGGAGACCGCGATGCGCCGTCACGACCGCATGACTGCTCTTGCCGCCCACAGGCAGGCTGCTTCCAAAGATGTGTCCGCACCCCTTGAGCAGCGATTCCTCCGTCGAGTAGTGGTAGATGGGCAGGTGGGCACGGATGACGGGAATGTCAACCGAACCCATCATCAGATTGCCACCCACGTTGAGAAAGCTCTCGTACTCCTTGTTTGCGCTACCCTCTCGCAGGGCAAAGACGTCGGGAACGGTCTCTCCCACCAGACGCTTGTTGTATGCGTGGGCTCGCTTGAGCTCCTTCGCATATTCCTTGCTGTTGCCCTTCGAGACCGCAGCGTCGAGCGCTCCAATCTGCTCGTTGGCTCGCAGCTGATACAAGGCGTTGCTCGCATAGGGATACGCCATGATGCCAATCCCCACGAGGAAGAGGAGACGCAGGGCAACCAAGCGCAGGCGAATGCGCTTGGCCGACCCCCCTTCCCGAATCTGCTGATCTGCGCCCTCGTTAGCCATGGCTTATGCGACGACGAGCCGTTACGCCCAGAAGCGCGAGGGACCCTCCAGCGACGAGGGCAGCGAGCGCGAGACGTCCGTCCGTGACGTCACTCGTCTTGCTGAGCGGCGAGCGGGTCCCGACGGTCGTCGACGCCTGCGTACCTGCGCCCGCAGGCGTGCTCGTAGCGCCACGCGTTACGGTCGAGCTGCTAGGGGGAGTGGATTCGCCAGACCCGTTGCGATTCTTCGAGCCGTCCTTGTCCTTATCCTTATCCTCGTCGTCGTCTTCGTCATCATCTTCGTCGTCGTCATCCTCGTCTGGCTCGTCGGAATCACCGTCGTCATCGGGATTGTCTGAGTCGCCCTCGTCGTCAGGGTTGTCTTCGTCATCGTCGTCGGGATTCTCATCATCGGGGTTCTCGTCGTCGGGATTCTCTGGCTCCTCATCGTCTGAGGAATCCTGCTCGGCGTTTGGATCCTCGTTATCTCTCGATCCTTCGCCCTCGGTGGTAACCATCTTCGGGAGGCACGTCACCGCATATGAGGTGCCCCCGTCACCTGGCATGGGCACATAGACGAGGAACGGGTCAAACGCGTACCACTCCTCCCCCTCTGCTGCGGCATGCTCCATCGTGATGAGATACACCCCGTCGTCAAGCGACACGAACGAGAGGACGCCGTCATCACCTGAGGTGGTGCTCGTGATTCCTGGCGCGTCATCGCTCAGGAGATGCTTCGCATCCTTGGCCAACTGCTCCGCCGTGGACGCCTTCATCGGCTGGTTGAAGTCGCCGTTCAACGTGGCGAACTGCTCGGTCAGAACGTATCGATTCGCTTCCCCGTCGACGCTCGCTACCTGATGTGCGGTGGCAGTAACGCCCGAGAAGTAGGTCGTCTGGCCATGTGCCGTATGAGCGAGCTCCAAGGTCAGCGAGCCTCTCGTCGACTCCTCGGCTCGAGCAACCGTTGCCACCGAGACGAGCGCTACCATCGTCGCAAGCGCGAAGCTCAGCGCGATTGTCAGGATATTCCGATGCGCGCAGGAGGACACCTGCCCCTGCCTTGTGTGTTCCAGACGCGTGTACATCATGTGCCTTTCTCGCGTGTGGTCCCGCCGTGCCAGTTGTGCGGCCACGTGGACACATCTCGTACGTACGGATGTGCCCAGATTGCCGTACAGGAGCGAGCCGGTGGCGCACCGCTGCCATGCATACGGAGCGCCACGCGGCCCGAAGGCAACAGACTACGCTGCCGCCGCACCCGTCTGCTTGACCTTCTTTATGAGGACAAGTGCGACTGCCGCAACAGCGCCGCCAACAAACAGGTAGAAGAAGATGCCCGAGCCACCGGTAGCCGGCAGGATGCCGAGCTTCTTGTTGACGACCAGAGCGGTCGTGTTATTGCCAAAGGTCGTAACCGTGGTATCGATGGTGACCTCCGGATCCTGCTCGCCATCCGCATCGAGGATGGACTCGGGATTCCCCTCCTCGTCCTTGGCGATGTTGTAGATGGAGATGGTATTCACCGTCTCGGTGCCCACGATGTTCAAATCGTCATCGAGCGTTTGGGTCTCGATCTCCACCTTGTAGGACTCGAGGATGAGGTCATCGCCACCGCCCGTGCCGTTCTGTGGTTTGGTTCCATCGGTAGCATCAGCCGCCTCAAGCACATAGTTGGGGGTGATGGTGATCTGATACTGGATGTTGGGATTGAAGGCGTAGCCGAGCGGAGCGCTGACCTCCTTGAGAACGTAGACGCCTGCGTCGAGACCCTTCATCGCGATGTAGCCCTTGCCATCGGAGACGGGATTGCTGCCGCCTTCGGTCACACGGATGTGAGACGCGGAATCGAACTTGACCTCGGTGTAGTCGCCATCCTCAAGATCTACCATGGAGCCTTCGCCAGCACCCGTGGCCACATGCTTCTTCTCCCTCGTCAACGAGAACTCAGCGCCCTCGAGCCAGCTGTAGGTGTTCTCCTTGCCGTCCTCATATTCGCCGCCCTTGACGACCTTGGTCGTGGTCTCCGTCTGGGTCACCGTGCCGTTGGCCTCAAGCCAAGTCTTGCGGATTTCGGAGGTGCGATCCTCATCCTCCTCGTGAGAGTAATCGGGCTCACCCTCGTCGTCATACTCGAGCTGGTCCTCGCCAAGGACGTCGGCGTCGATGTCGAAGGTGTAGTGGCGGGTCTTGTCCTCGAGCTCGCCGGTGGGCTCTTCGTCGTCAGGCTCGTTGGTGTCCTCATTCTCGGACTGGTAGTTAGGATTGTTCGAGTAGGTAAGCCTCGCGGTGTTGTCCATCTGGTTGACCTGCTGAGCAAAGTGCTGCTTGGCGGTCTCGGTCACCGTTGCCTTGTAGGTAATGACAGCCTTGGGGGCACCAACTACCGTGTAGAGGAAGCCGTCCTGCGCCACATTCTCGGTCGTCGGATCATCGTTAAGGAACTGTACGACGAATCCGTCGAGGGTGCTGTCCTTGGCCTCAGTGTTCTTGAAGTTGAAGTACTTGTTGTTCTCGGTGCTGTCCTTGACGAATACGCGGTAGTCCTCATCTTTGGTCACGGCAACCTCATCCTCACCGTTCATGACCTTGACGTTGATGGAATCCGCCTTGAGCTTCAACCCCTCGGTGAGGACGTCGGTAACGTAGAACATGGGCGCAACGTAGTTCTTCGTGTAGGTGGGGATGGGCACGGTGATGGTGAAGTCAACGATGTCACCCACGGCCACGTCGTTCTGCCAGTCTTCATCCGTACCGGACTTCTTGTCGATGCTGATCTTGGACTTCTTGAAGACGCCTGCGTCATCACTATAATCCGTCGCATCCTCAACGATCGCGATGGCATGCGTGCCGTCCTCGGGCGTGCTCTCGTTGTTGTAGAAGTCCGCCGAGACGAAGACCGGCTTGTAGATGTTGTCGATGTTCTTCGGGCCCGGCACCGCCACGAACATATACATGCCGGGCGTGTAGTCAGTCACCGTAACGACACCGTCTGCGGCATTTGCGGTTCCGGTTTCGGTCGCCTTGTTCGCCGTCACGGCAGCGGCAATCGCGTTCACCATAGCGGCTGTGAGCTTGCGGGTGTCGGAGGTAACTTCCTTGCCCTCCTCGTCAGTCTCGTAGCTCGAGATCACAAGCTCGTCAATCCAGAGGCCATTGACATCGTTATCGTCGGCATCTTTGTGACCGAAGCTCGTCTCTTCCGTGCCATCGACCATGTGGTCATTGTTGCTGTCCACCGCTGCGGTCAGCTTCCAAGCCTTGGTAGTGGCGTCCTGTTCGATGATCTTGTAGTACTTCGCGCTGTCGCCTTCCTCCAAGCCCGACACCGTAAGTGCATGCGAAGGCGTCGTGACGTCCTTGTCGAAGGTAAGATCCCCCGCATCAGCGAGTGCGCCTGCGGGCACCAGCCCCAGGACCAACGCACTGGTGGCCACTGCACTCAGCAGCCTCTCTTTCCAACCTGTTCTCATTCATAGCTCCTTTCGACCTATAATCTTGCAATTATTACCACTTTTGTTGTTTGGCGTAGCCATGCTACGGCCCGTCATCCTCCCCCAATCAATCACCACCTAACGGACCGAATGCTCCTCGGCTCCCCTTCCGGGCACGCCGACCGCACAGCCGCCTTACATCGATCTCGTCGCCACCGAGGGCGTAGACCGCAATGAACGCGCCAACGAACAGGAAGGGGTACACCCCTGGCCCACCCGTGGCGGGAAGAAGATACGTACGTAAGTTGGGCATCGTGATGGTGTAGACGCCGGTCGTCGGCCCAGAGAGCCTCGGGCGCATCTCCTGTGCAAGGGCCTCGTCATCCACGAGCGTCACCACGCCCTCATCGTCAACGACGATGCCCGTGGGATGCCCCTCGTCGCGCAGCATATAGCCCGTCGGCGCCACAGCCTCCTTGAGCCAATATGCACCGGGCAAAAGGTCGGGTAGCGTGAGGTGACCACTCGCGTTGGTCGTGAAGGACGTCGCGTCATTTGCATCCTTCACCTTCTGGGTGTCCGTCTGCGCATCGTAGGTGGGATCACCCTCCGCCGGCGTGTCTGCATCTCTATACAGCTCGAAGACCGCGCCCGACAGCTTGCGTTCGGATTCGGTGGCGTCGACCTTCTCGAGCTCCACGTGCGCCTTCACCAGGCCGTTCGTGATCACGGCCACGCCACCAAAGGGACTCACGCTGCCGTCGAGAGCCTGGGCCGCCGTTGTCTTGCCCTCATCCGAGAAGAGCTCAACGCTGATTTGCTTCATGCGCTGCCCATTGAGGGTAAACACGCCCTCGTAGGGCTCGAAGGCCCCACCATCAAGCTTGCCCTCCTTGACCGCGTACGTCGAACCCTGCTCGACCTTGAGGTCCTCCCAAGTGTGCGACCACGCGTTCTTCTTGAGCTCTACCGCGTCGCCGACAGCGCTCTCGTTTCCACCCGCATGTTTATACAGCTGCACATAGATGGACTTGTTGCCTGGATCGGCATCTTCCTCCCAGACCTTCTCGACCTTCACGCTGGTCAGGGCCTCATTGGTGACCTCGGCCGTGCCGGCGTCCGGACTGACGGAGCCGTCAAGCCCGGCAGTGTTGGACTGGGCATTCGTGCCTGCAGGCGTGTACAGGAGCGAATGGGCCTTTTGACGATAGGTCTTGCCATCAAAGGTATACGTACCGGTCGTGGTAAGCGCTTCGAAGTCGGTGCATGAGCCGTCTTGCCCGACGGTGCCCCTACCCTCGACGATGGTATAGACAAGACCTGCCATCACCGGGACATCCTCAAAGGTATGTGTCCACTCATTGGTCGGGTTCAGCTCAACGAAGCGGTCGCTCCCCGTACTCGGATGGAGCTTGATGACCAGCGGCTTCTCGCCTTGCTGCGTAGGTTGCGCAGGCGTGATGCCCTCCCAATGCTTGACGACCGTGACCTTGGTAACACACTCGTTTGCGAAGGCGATGGAACCGGCCTTGTTCTTGACGTTCGCGACAACCGCGTCGTTCGCCGCCACACCACCAGCGGGCGCGATGTCACTATAGGTGAGCGACGTCTGCCGATAGGTCTTGCCATCGAACTCGTAGTGAGCTGCCGCAAGATCAAACGCCGAGAAGTCCGCGCACTTGCCTTCGTTGTCAACGGTGCCCGCGCCCTCGACGGCCGTGTAACGGGTGCCATCCACGTCGAGGCCATCAAATGTCGCTGTCCACGCATTGGGCTCGAGCTTCTTGTAACGTTCCGAACCATCGCTACCGACAAGCTTGACGACTATGTGCTCAGTGGGCACAGCTCCGCTCCAAGTCTTGCTGACATCGATGCTCGTAGTTGCCGGAACGTTGGTGACGAGCGCACGACCGAGCTGCGCATTGAGGTAGTTCTTGCCTCCCTGCGCGGCAAGCTGCGGGTCGACGTTCTTGACGGAATCGTTGACGGTGTTCTGTGCGCCACTCTCGTCGCTGTAGGCGAAGGTGGTTTCCACGTAGCTCAGCTGGCCCGGGTTCTGCTTGCCGATGTGCCATGTCACGCCGTCATGGAGAGCCTTCCACTTCGCGGCCATGCCATCGTACGGCTCGGCCGAATCCCCTTCGGGATGGAAGATCACATTCTCGCTTGCCTTAAGATCCGCCACTCCAAACTCGTCGGTAAGCTCCTCGGTGAGGGTATAGTCGTCCTGCGGAAGGCCGGTAGCCCACTCGCTTACGATGAAGACATCGGTGCCCTCGGTCCGCAAGGCGGTCGCACCCGAGATGCTCAGCGTCTTCGTCCAGACCTCACCACTCTGTGCGCCCGTCAGCTTGAGCGTGAGCTGGGCGTTCGGATACTTCGTCTTCATCTTCTGCAAATCCGTCGCAAGCATCCGCTTCTCGACGAGGATGCGCCCATCAACGGCATGAATGGCAGCCAGGCCAGTCGCGCTTTGATCGGCGGTCGCCGCCCATGGCCGGCCCACCGTATTGCGAATCAACGCATCATTGTCGAGACCGGTCAACGCACGCGTGCGCTCGGAACCGTTGTCGCCAGACGTGGCATCTGTCGTAGGAGCAAGTGGCACATAGTCCATGGAGAACTGGTACCTCAGCGTCTTCGCGGTATTCATGTGGTTGCTTTGGTCCACATAGGTGCCGAACCCTACGAAGCTGTTGTCCTCGTCCTTCCCATCCTTGCCTGGAACGTTTTCAGCAAAGTCAATGAGCTTCCACTCATAGGTGAGCGTGCCAACCTGGTCCTCTTGAGGGTCGACATCGTTAGTCGTGGGTCCCGCGTAGATGGTCGGGTCCGTCGGACTCGTAAGATAGTAGTACGGCAGCTCAAGCTTGACCGATGCGGCGTCGTCGCCGGTCTTGATGATGGTTATCTTCTCGCCCGTCTGCGATGATGTGACGGTCACCTGACCCGCCGATTCCTGCACCGTGTACTTCTGGGAATCATTCTTGAGCGCAGTGATGAGCGCCGTCACACCGGTGTTGCCCGTAAGGTTCACATGCCGCAGCAGCGTATAGTAGTACTTGGGATTGTTGTGCAACTTCTTGCCCAAGCGCTCCAAATACTCCACATACCACTTGCTGGAAAGGTCCTCGTCGCCGAGTGCCGCCATCGCCTCTGCGTTGTACACCGTGTCGGCCACCCGATGATTCGCATCGGAGCGATCGCTTGCCTTGCCCATGTTCGTTTCCATCATGTTGCTCAGCAGCTCACCCGGGGTCACCTCCTCGCCCAGGAAGACGGTGTCCTCGTAGTTGCTCAGCTTCACATCAAGCAACCCGGGATTTACCGACGCGTAGGGGAAGGTCTTGTTGGGATACTTCTTGTTACCGCTACCATCAGTGCTGTTGTCGATGAGTTCGAGTCCGTTGGCATCGTATTTCGGTATAGGATTCCCGTTATTGTCGAACCTGTCAATTTGGGGCCGGTATACCAGGTTCTGATTGAGGCCATCGCCGTTGGTGAGTATGTCGTTGCCGCCAAGGAAGTCTTCCTTGGCCTGGATACGAATACGACTCTGCCAAGGATTCACATTGCTGACCGACATGTAATCCGTCAAAGGAATATCTTGATTCTGCCACAGCACGTAGAACTGCTTCTTTGACTTGTCGTATCCAAGCTTCGCCTGCTTGCCGTCCGGCGTCGTGAAGACGCGGAGGCCGTTAGCGTCCACTCCATCGGTGAACTCACCTTGAGAGTTCAATACCGACAAAACAACTCCGGCCTCATTGACGACGTCAAATCTCGGGTCAATGTAATCGCGAACACTATAGCCCCTGAAGGCAGTCGTGATGTGGCTTGCAATCTTTCTGAACTCCTCGACCATGTCGAAGGCACTATCGGAATCGGCCTCAAAGTAGAGGGGCTCGTCCGAATTACCGTTCTTACCACCGGAAGCAAGACCTTGCAGAAACGCCGAGGCAGACGCGTAATCGCCATTGTCTTCCATTGCGAGTGACTTCATCAGAACCGTCATAATGGTGTAGCCATCGTTCTTGAGCTGCTGAATGGCTGCTCCCGCATCGCCCCATCCCTGTTTCTCCGCATCACCACGCGTGTCTTTACCATCAGTGAAGATGATCAAATACTTGTGATTATTGTCGTTCGCCCTGTTTTCCAAGTAGGTCTGAAACGCACTGATACCTCTATAGGTGTTGGTTTGCGCCGTCAGTCCATACAAGTGTTCACTGAATGCGGGCCTACCATTACCACCAGCGGGAATCGACGCTTTTGTTGAGGTGAAATCTGACCCTTGAAGCTGATCCAGCGAACTCGCAATTTGAACAGTGCTGCTCGACCAATTGAGGAGGACGTGCTTATTGTCCGGGAGCTGCTCGGTGCTTCCAGTACTAAAGCGAGTCATCGAGACCTCGCTCTCGGGAGAGTTGCCCAAAAGAATCGAGCCAAACTGCGCAACGGCATCCTGCAGCGTCTCGTTCTTTGTGAACATCGAGTCTCGCTTCTCGTAAACCACGCTGGTTTTGACTATCGGATTGTTCGAACTGTCATTCTCGCCATCCCAGAACTGGCACATCAATTTGCCGTTCACGATGTAGAATTTGCATGGCCCCTTGTTGCCATCCAAGCCTTCATACGACTTACCTGTCACGCTGAGGTCATTATGCTGGCTGTTGACGAAGTACCAGCCCGCACCGTTATAACGTTTGGAATATACCGGTCCCAAGGGCAACTGGATGAGTCCACCCTTGCTGTTGGGACGGCTTGTTGTATCGCCCGAATACCCCAACGCAACGTATTCTTTAATGCTAGACCGCACATCGTAAATGTAGTAGTGAAATCCGTTATATCCCATCGTTGTGTTGTCGGTCATGTCGTTGTGCAGCACTTTTGCCACTTCAGCTGCAGACAAGGGATTGGTCGCCGAATTCTTGTTTCTCCAATTAGAATCACCAAAAATACTATTCCACTCTGCATTCGTGTGTGTTATTTCGGCTGGTACACCAGCGGTCCAAGCCATGGAACCAGAGGCATCCAACACCATACCAACGCTCGTCGGAGAATCTACATACCATGTTTCCAAGTTGACCAGGAACTGTCGATCGCTGACCTTCTCGGCATTCTTCTCTGTATACAGTGTTTTTGAATCGGTACGGTATTTGCCGTCTTCCTTGTCATAGCGACTATTGTCCTGTGATCCATCGTCGACGGAAGCCCGCTTGTAATATATGTATACCTTCGCGATGTCGACATTGGCGTTATAGGTAATCCTACCTGTACCGGCCTCATCATTGAGATCCGCTATCGCATCGGCACCCGTCACGATTGACGTGCCCGAATATGCTTCTTCGCCATCCTTCAGATAATTCTGAGCGTTAAAGGAGACGGACTGCCCCGATTCCAAATACCGCACTCCACCATCGCTAACAGAACCATCAGCATGCACGTAGCGGATGATGTATCTCATGTCAGACGCCGCGTTCGAAGGCGCCGGATTCACGTAGATTTTGAGGGTGTTGACTTGCCCCTCAGTCCCCGTAGAGCTTTCGTAGCCTCTCACTTGATAGGAGCCGATGACCCCATTGTACGTAGTAGCAGAATCTGCCCAGGCAGTCTCCATCTTGGCCTCGACAAATACATATCCATCGAGGTTGAAATCCACGACTCGTACGTTGTTTTCCCATGTCCAAAAATACTCAGACTTTCCAAGACTACTACCAGTCTGCGCGTTAATCAATTCCGCTTGGAACACACGAAGATATCTGTGGCTACCCTCGTTCTGAATGCTTTCCTCGGAACGACCCGCATCAGAGATGATATTGTCCAGATTTGTTCCGTGACCCCACGTGTCGTAGTATACGTCTTGGTTGCCAACATGGTACGAGCTTTGCGCAGGAGTGTAAAAGCGAAGCCAATTGTCGGAGCCCAATCCAACCTCATGCTCTCCTCCAGGGGTCATCCCATCCGAAGAGAATACAATATAGTACGAGAACGAGTCCGTCGTAAACTCGGCCGACTTGACGGCGCCTGACTTGGTGGTGTCAACCTCGGCGTCCATCATCTGGAGTTCGCCGGCATCAGTAAGGTGCGCAACGTCCACAGAATCCTTCGCCTCGCCCATGGGCTGTGCCTTCTGGTAGTCGATGCTCACCGAGACCTTGTCGTTCGGCTCGATCTCCGTGCCCTTCTCGTCGAGAATGCGAATGTCGTAGACCTTGGCCGCGGAGTAGACCTTGTCCTCCTTGCGCAACGCCTCGGAAAGGCTCGCGAGCGCCTCGCCATAGGCGTCCGCCTTCTCTTCCGTGACGGGATGAATCTCCTCGACCTCGAGGGTTGCGCCATCGGGAAGCACGCCAATCGCCGCGCTAACCGTCACCTTGAGACCGTCCGACTCATATATAAGCGTCTGGTCTTCGCCCTGGACCTGTATGGCCTCCTCAGAAAGGGCGGGCTGGTCTTCGGCCTCTTTGGACTTCTCGACCTCCTCTACCTCCTCGACTGCGTCTTCGACGTCAGCGGCCTCCTGAAGGGGTGATTCGACTTCTGCAACGCCTTCTTCGACCTGCTCGGAAAGCCGCTCTGCAACGGCCGACTCATCGATGGTGACCTCGGGCTCGCTCGACTCGGCAGGCATATCGTTGGTGACATCCTGCCCATCCTCGGAAGATATGCCTGCGGAATCATCCTTCTTCGCTGAGGCGTCCACCTCAGTTCCGTTGGCCTTAGTGGAGCCTGCCGCATCGTCACTGCCCACAGGATCGTCCTGGCCACCCTGATGCTGGTCGCCTCCCTCATCCTTCGGCAGCTCGTCGACGCCAGATTGCTCCTCGGCAGTCTGAGCCACATCGGAATCCTCACGCAAGCCGTTCGCGGAGCCTATCTCGACCGCTCGCGCACTGTACGTTGGACAGAGCGATACCACAAGCGCTATCGTCAGGATGACGCTGAGGATCCTATGCGATAGGGGAGGTTGCTTTGGAGTTAGAGTTGTTCTCATCTCTGACCTCCAGTTTCGTTGCCACTCGAGCTGCCTAATTGAGCCATAATTCTCCATTCGTAGTCTGTTCTAGACTACCATCATTGGGGGTTACTAAACTAGGCACTTTTTGGCTTCTCAAAGTATACGAACGTCAAGAGATATCGCTTTGAGCGACTTGGGCAAAGCGTTACTCAACCGTGGCATTTACATTGATCCGGAGATGGCGCATCTGCCTACGGGACCTCGTGAATCACGCATTACGCGGATACCTGAACTCCGCATAGCGAATCGACGCGTCCATGTGCTCGCGTGCACCTGCCCTGCCGCTTACACCAATCTTGGTGTACGCATTGGACAGATAGTGCTTCACGGTGTTCTCGCTAATCCTGAGCTGCAACGCTATCTCTTTGTTGCGCCATCCACGTGCAACGAGCATGAGCGTGTGCATCTCGAGCGGCGTAAGGGAATGGCCCGCGTCGTACAGATTGCAACGTTGCCGCAGCCCAAACCAACCCTTGTGGTAGCGTCGCACCAGCGCCGCAATGCGCTTTCCTCGCTCGTCACGACGCATGTCGAGGCACCGTCGCTGAAGGCCATGCAGTGCATAGTTAAGCTCCACGAACGGCATCACGACGCCCGTGCTTGTGCTGAGCTCCCACGCGCTCATGAACCATGAACTCGCCTCATCGACCCTTCCTGTCACGACGGTAGCACACGCCATCGTAAGCAAGAGCTCTACCTCCGAGCGCGGATGCGCGCTTCCGATGATGTTCAAGAACGAGAATGCCACACCTTCCGCCTGTTCGGGTTGCCCCAGGCGAAGGTAGCGATGCGCCAACAAATACCCGTAATGCGCCTTAAGCTCGACGGGCAAATCTTCGATGCCCGCATCGATGATGGGGATGTCGAACACCGAAGCCATCAGAACGGTCTCGACGCTCACGGCAGCAATAATCCCAACCCGACGGGTCCAATGGTCGACATCCCCATACAGTGCGTGCGAACACAACGGCAAGACCTCCACCAAGGCCTCGTATGCCGCATCGGACTTCCCCATGGCGACGCAGATCGCCAAGCGAGAAACCAACACGGATATGAGTCCGGCAGAGTCATCGCCATCAATAACGACCGCAGAGAGCCGACGTTCCGCCTCGTCGAGCCTCCCCTCCTGATACGCTCTGTTCTCCTCTAGCATTTCAGACATCAACATGGCGCCCCGTCTGGTAGATGGAACATGCTTAATGCGAGATAAGAATACTCCCCCCACAAGCATAATCCAAGTTTATGTAACGTTTCGTGGATGAACGGTTGCGCGCCATTCATCGGTTACTATCATACGTTGTGCTCGTGGCCCCGACGACCATGAGGTCGGTCGCACATCGGCCCCTTCATATGCCAACCCCTACATCGGGAGATGATTATACATGGAAGAAAGCCAAATACTCATAGGCACGACACCACCGGAGTTCATGCTCTTCCCCATCGTGGGCGCACTCGTCGTAATCATCTGCACCATCTGGCATGTCATTCGCTCACGCGAAGACGGAGAGCGTCTCGGCGTCGGGTCGATCGTGTGGTCCGTCCTTATCACGGCCATCCTCATCTTCCTGGCCGTCTGGTGCAACATACAGCTCGTCGAGGCAGATGAGCTGTACTGGATTCAGGCCACAGTCATACTCACCGCCACCGGCGCGGTTCTTACGCGGCGCGAGAAGGTCTTCCGTGCGCTCGTCTCACTCGATGAGTCGGGCCCCGCACAGCGCACGGCCAGCCAAATACTGCGCACGGTACGTGACGTCGCGCTCATCCTCGTCGGCAGCGAGATGTCGCGCCGCGCGCTCGAAATCCCTTGGAACACGACCATCGACGACATCGCGCCAGAACACGTCGCCATCGAGCTCACACTCATCAGCATCGTCGCCTTCATCGCCTACTTCCTTTGCCAGAGGAGGGCGGTCGGCCCCGCCATCGTGTTCACCGTCTGCATCGGTCTGGGCATTGTGGAGCACTTCATCTTTGAGTTCCGTCGGGCGGCCATCCTTCCCATGGACATACTTGCCTTAGGCACCGCCGCCGAGGTTGGCAACCAGTACACCTACCTCCTCTATACCGACGACATTCGCGCACTAATATATGGGGGACTTGCCCTCATGTGCGCAAGCTTCATCCGTCCGAACCAGTCGACGGGCCTGAAGCGCTTCGTGACCGACCTCTGCTGGAACCTGCCGCTTGCACTGGTCTTCGCCCTGGCCCTCAGTTGGTGGATCGCCGTCCCCAACTATCGCGAGGACTTCGGGTTGGACATGTATTACTGGAACACCGAGAAGAGCTACAAGGCACAGGGGTTCCTACCATCCTTCATGACCGCACTCGAGGACTTGCCCATCGCCGTGCCCAAGGACTATGACGAGAAGCATGCAGAAGAGATCACCAAGGCTTACGCAACGCAGGCGGACCAACTCCCGGGCCGCAGCGAGCGACGAGCGGAATCCACCAAGCAGTTCGCACAGATTCAGCCTTCCATCGTAATCGTCATGAACGAGACATTCGCCGACCTCTCGCGCCTTGACCAGCTGCAATGTGGCTATGAGGGTCCGCAGTTCTTCCAAAATGGTCTGGATGACGCCTTGATGCGCGGTCAGCTGGGCATGTCGGTGTACGGTGCCGGCACGTGCAACAGCGAGTTCGAATGCCTTACGGGCAACTCCCTCGCGTTCGTTGGCACGGGCAAGTATCCTTACCAGATGTTCAACTTCGAAGAGGTGCCCAACCTGGCACGACAGCTCTCCGCACTTGGCTACACCACGTCGGCCATCCATCCCAACGACAAGGACAACTGGAACCGTCGCGTCACCTACAACGCCATGGGCTTCGACGAGTTCTATAACACCAACAACAGCTTTGCGGACGCACCGTCGTTCCATTCTGGCATCACCGACAAGGCCACCTACGAGAAGGTCCTTGAAGTGCTCAACTCGAGTAACGACCCGCAGTTCGTCTTTGACGTCACCATGCAGAACCACGGTGGTTACTCCACCAACAACATCCCACCCGAGCGCATGACCAACTACGTCTTCCCAGGCATCGACGCCGAGTATACCCACCAGCTCAACGAGTACCTCTCGTGCATCCAGGCGTCTGACGAAGACCTCGAGTGGTTCATCGGCCAGCTGCGCAAGCTCGACCGTCCTGTCGTTCTCGCGTTCTTTGGTGACCACCATCCCAGCTGCTCCAACGTCGCCAACGACGCATACTTCCCCGGCGAGGAGGAGCTGCAGCACCAGGCACGCGTGTATCAGACCGAATACTTCGTTTGGGCGAACTACGAAGTCGCCGGTACCAGCCAAGAGGGCAACGTGGACAACTGCGGCACCGACTTGCTGGGAACACGGACGCTCGACCTTGCCGGCGCGCCACTCGAAGACTTCCAGGCAGCCCAACTCGCCGTGCACCAACGTCTGCAATCCATAACAGGCATCGGCTATGCAGGCACTGACGGCCGCTGGCACATCCCCGGCACTGAGCCCTATCTCGACACGACATATCGCGACATGTCGCTCATGGACTTCTTGCGCTTCGGCTCGAAGTTCGTGGATGAGGAGGATATTGAGGCCGCAACTGCCGAGCAAACTGCAGAGGCAGCATAGGAAACATGTGAACGCTCCGTTAAGATGCTGGCAGAAATCCTGCGTTCGGGTAGAATCTCCCGAGTTTTACTGTACGTTCACCGATTCGATTGGATGTGTAATGCGTAAGGTTAAGCAGTTCGACGGCAAACGTCACGTGTACGACACCACGAAGTCCACCGAGCTGGGCACTCGTTCTTTCGGCGCGTTTGGCGACCCTGCGGGCTACGAGGAGACCCTTTACCAGAACCGCCAAGGCTTCTACTTCGTCGCCGGCAGAGGCGGCGACGAGTCTCCCTACGCCGCAGGCGAGGATGTGCGTCCCCTCAGCGAGGACGAGGCAACGGCCTGGCAAGAGCAGTAGGGTTCGCAACCCGCTGTGCCGACAAACGGTGAGAAGGGCGGGCGCGCGATCGCTGTGGTCGCGCGCCCGCCCTCTTTGACCCGATGCAAGGGAGGAATGGATGTCTGGCCAAAAGAAGACGCCCACGACGAGCGGCACCCCCATCGAGGAGGTGCGCGCACGCTTCTCTCGCGACCGCTTCGCCACCAACGCCTGTGGGTGCACGGTGCTCGAGGCGTGGCGCGGCCATGCCGTGTGCGCATTCGACATCACGCCCGTACATCGCAACGCACTGGGCGCCGTGATGGGAGGGGCAATCTTCACCCTCGCTGACTTCGCGCTCGCCGTGGCATCCAATGTGGACGACTCCACGGCGGTCTCGGTAAGCAACACCATCGAGTTTTTGTCAAGCACGCGCGGACAGCGCCTCATTGCCACATGCGACGCCAGCAAGTCAGGGCGCAGCCTTTGCTTCTACACCGTGGACGTGCGAGACGATTTGGATACGTTGGTGGCGCGCATGAGCGCTACCTGCTACCGTATACAGGGCAATTAGACCAAGGCATCCCGTGGGGGACAACCTCCCGAAGGGCGGTCCCCCTGCGGGACAATTGAGAGGGAACATGGACAAGACGCACGAGGAAGAGCAGCGGCATCTGAGCGAGGTGTACGCGACGATTCGCTCCCTGCACGACGAACTGACCGCCGAGCTGGAACGGCACCACGCTACCGCCGCCCAAGACCTCAAAGACCTAAGTGAGGAGATTCGTCCCGACACGGCGGGCATCGAGGCAGACGAGGCGATGGAGACGCTTGCGGCGATCGAAACACTCAACGCCGTCATTGACGCCTACAACCAACGCCATGACTTCGCCCTCGAGCGCCTGAGCCGCGTGCTCGTACTCCTTCGGCAGCCCTACTTTGCCAAGGTTCGCCTCAAGATGCGGCCTGGTCGACCCGCACGTGACGTATATATAGGTGCCGTGGGCCTGACCGACCGCGACCGAACGCCCCTGATCGTCGACTGGCGCAGTCCGGTGGCCGAAACCTACTACAAGCAAGAGAACGGCCCCACGTCCTTCACCGTGGACGGACGCGTGCGCAACGTGGAACTCGAGCTTCGCCGTCAGTTCGACATCGAGCGAGACGTGCTGCGCATGTACTTCGACACCACCGTAGCCATTGAAGACTCGCTCCTGCTCAGCGCCCTCAAGCGCCACCACTCCGAGAAGCTCCAAGCCATCACCTCCACCATCCAGCGCGAGCAGAACGAGGTCGTTCGCCATGCGGACGTTGGTGCCCTGCTCGTGAGCGGAGTTGCCGGCAGCGGGAAGACCTCCGTCATGCTCCAGCGCGTCGCATACCTCTTCTATCGGGAGCGCAAGAGCCTGCGACCCGACCAGGTGTATCTCTTCACACCCAATGGCGTATTTGGCCGCTACATCGACTCGGTGCTTCCCAGCATGGGGGAGGCGAACCCACAGGTCTTCACTTGGCGCACGTTCGTTGCCGCGCAGGGCCTCGCAGACCGCGACGACGGTGCGCACGCCTCTGCGCAGGCGCTGCGCGACCTTGAGGCAGACATACCCAACCTAAATGCCGAACAACAGGACATGCGTGACATCCGCATCGGCGACACGACGCTGCTTAAGGCAGCACAGACAAAGAGCGCCCTCGACAAGTTCGCGCAATTCCCCCTGGGACCGCGCCGCCTCGCACTCGCGCGCGACGAACTGCATGAGCGACTTGAGCGGCGCTTCGGCCAGCTCTCGCGCAACGACGAATGGCAGGAGGAGATGCTCAGTCTCGACGTAGACGCGCAGGTGGAGGTCTTCGGCGAGACGGTCTCGCCCGAGGACGAACGCGAGACCGTCGAGCTCACCCGCCGTTACGTGACCCATCGCTTCGCCGCCGCACATGACCTCATAGACGACCTTGCCTGGCTGCGCATCGATCGCATGGGCTCGCGCATCTTGGGCGGACGCTCGCTCAACGCCACGGAATGGCTTTGGCTGCGCCTGTTGCTCACCGGCGAGGGCGTCAAGGATGCTCGTTACGTGATGGTTGACGAGGTGCAGGACTACTCGTTGGCACAGCTCATGCTCCTCTCGCGCCTCTTCGGGCGCGCGCACTTCCTGCTTCTTGGAGACGAGCACCAGGCGATTCGCGAGGGCACGGCAACGTGGGACGATATGCGCGAGGTGTTTGACGCTTCCCACGGCGGTGTTGAGGAATGTGCCCTGCGTACAAGCTATCGCTCGTCTCCCGAAATTACCGAGCTCTTTAGCAGCCTCTTGGGGGACGAGGAGCGCGGCACGCTCTCGTCCGTACGACGTGCGGGCGTGGAGCCGGCCATTGCCACGTTCGACGACACACAGGAGTATTTGACGCGGTTGCGCACAATCGCCCAGGACGAGCGCGATCGGGCGGGGCTTTGCGCCATCGTGGTCGCCGATCGCAGACGCGTGGCATGGCTCTCCAAACAACTCGGCAACTGCGTTACGACCATCGGTCGCGGTGATGCGCTGCCGGCAACAGGCGTCGTGCTACTCGACCTCTCGCTCGCAAAGGGTCTTGAGTTCGACCATGTGGTTATCGCTGATGCGCAAGACTCGGTATACGGCACGGATGACCTCTCGCGGCGCAGGCTCTACACGGCACTCTCGCGCGCGATGCATGAGGTCACGGTACTCGCACAAGGCACGCTCACGCCGCTGCTTCTCCCGTACTGCCAAGCCGCGACAGAACGCAGACAACACGCGTTGAGCGATGACGGAGGCGTGGCATGAACCTCCAACAAGCCATAGAGCATGCCAACACCTTTGTGCTTCCGGCGTTTCTTGCCGATGACCTCGCGTGGACAACGGAGCGCGAGAAGAACGAGGAGGCCATCGGACTCCTCCGCGACGCATGGATGGCGGCGCCACTCGGCGGCGAGCCGTTCTCCTTCGACCTCGTACGTGCGCTGGCCGACCGCAATCGCGAGCTGTGTGACCTCATAGGAGAGGAGCGACTGCGCGATGCGCGTGGGTCGAGCCTCGCGCAGCGCCTGTCTGACGACGACATCGTGCGCTCGGCAGCCGCCCTGCAACACCGAGACGTGGCCGAGGTGCGTCGTGCGGCCGGACCGGCCTTGCGCGACATGGGTGTTGCCTACGTGCAGGCGCCCGTCTCGGGCATGGTGGGCGGCGTGGACATCGAGACCACAAGTCGCTATCCCGACCGCGGCTACATCATCAACGTAGGTCTGCAGTTCGTACGGCTCGGCCCCAAGGCACGCGCAAAGAATAGCTACTACTCGTACTGCGGTATGCCAGAGCAGTACGCGCAGACAGGCGTGCCGCTCGCCAACATCCACCACATCGCATGGAAGGACCTCGATGGCAAGGCCCCCTTCCGTCAGAACCGAGAGCTGCAGCACGCACTGCTCGCCGCACTCGAGACGTTCCCCTACCTCGCCCACAACGCCGCGTTCGAGGACTCGTGGTTCATGCTGCAGCTCGACGGCTATGCGGAGGGTCGCAAGGCCGGACGCATCATCGTGGTCGACACACGCGACATCTGCAGACGCATCGATCCAGAGGTGCGCACGCTGCCGCACGACGCGCATCCGGCCGCGCTGGAGACGTGGGCGCGTCGCCGAAAGACGCTCAAAGCCAACGAGAAGGAGCGCCATCTCGGACTCGACGACGTGGAGCTGATGTTTCGCACCGTCCAGGCCGAATTTGCCGAGCGCAACATGTTTGCGTAGGGCAGGGTACGTAGGGCACGGCAAAGATGAGTCGACAAGCGCGGGATACCAAAACGCCCACGGGACCCGCAGGAGGTCGTCACCTGCGGGTCCCGTGGGCCGCTTAGCTGCGCAAAGCCGCTCGATTACGCCAGAAGCTCGTGAGCCACCTCGATGATGTGGCCCGCATTGAGCCGGTAATAGTCGAGTAGCTGATCGCCGGGTCCGGAGATGCCGAACACGTCGGGAAGGCCAATGCGGCGCACCGGCACGGGACAACGCTCAGAGAGCACCTCAGCAACGGCCGTGCCCAGCCCGCCGACCATGCTGCCTTCCTCGATAGTGATTATCTTGCCCGTCTTCTTGGCGCACTCAACAAGAAGGTCGGCGTCGATGGGCTTGACGGTCGCCATGTTGATGACTTCGGCAGAGATGCCCTCGTCAGCGAGCAGCTCGGCAGCATGCAGCGCACGCGGAACCATCATGCCGCATGCCACCACCGTGATGTCGGTACCCTCACGCAGAACCTCACCCTTACCCAGCACGAACTTGTAGCCCTCCTCCTCGTGGATGGTAGGACTGGCAAGTCGGGCGACGCGCAGGTATGCCGGACCAGTGTGGTCTGCCAGCGCAACCGTAGCGGCATACGCCTCCACGTCGTCGGCGGGCACGACCACCGTCATGTGCGGCAGCGCCCGCATGATGGCGATGTCCTCGACGGCCTGGTGCGAACTGCCGTCCTCGCCGCAGCTAGGACCGGCATGGCTTCCCACCACCTTGACATTAACGTTGGCATTGCACACCGAGTTGCGGATCTGCTCGAACGCACGGCCTGTGACAAAGACCGAGAACGAGGAGGCAAAGGGAATCTTTCCGCAGGTCGCAAGGCCTGCAGCCGTGCCAATCATGTCTGCCTCAGATATGCCCATGTCAAAGAAGCGGTCGGGATGCTCCTTGCCGAACATCGCCGATTTGGTGGAGCCAGCCAAGTCGGCATCGAGCGCCACGATGTTTGGGTTGACCCTACCGAGGTCCCTGAGTGCCGCGCCGTATGCTTCGCGTGTCGCAGAGTTCATGTCCGTCCCTCCGTTAGATGCCTAAAGGCCGCGAATCTCGGCCACGGCCGCCGTTGCCTGCTCGGGCGTAGGTGCAACGCCATGCCAGTCCACCTGGTTCTCCATGAACGAGACTCCCTTGCCCTTGACCGTCTCGCACACCACAAGCGTTGGCTTGCCCTTCGTCGCCTTCGCATGTGCGATGGCGTCATCAATCTGCTTGAAGTCGTGGCCATCAATGCAGACGACATCCCAGCCAAAGGCACGGAACTTCTCGTCAATGGGGGTCACCGTCATGACCTCGTCGTTGTGACCATCAATCTGCAGGCCGTTGTGGTCGACAAAGGCAATGACGTGATCCAGGCCGTAATGGGCGGCGCTCATGGCAGCCTCCCACACCTGACCTTCCTGTAGCTCGCCGTCGCCCATCAGGCAGTACACATAGTACGAGCGCCCGTCAATGCGACCGGCAAGCGCCATGCCATTGGCCACCGAGAGGCCTTGGCCAAGCGACCCCGTGCTCATATCCACGCCAGGCGTGGAGCTCATGCAGGGGTGACCCTGCAGGTGCGAGCCAATCTTGCGTAGGCCCTGTAGGTCCTCCACGGGAAAGTACCCACGCAGGGCAAGCGCCGCATAGAGCGCTGGCGCCGCGTGACCCTTAGCAAGCACGAAGCGGTCCCGGTCTTCCCAAGCGGGGTTTTCGGGATCGAGTCGCATATGCTGGAAGTACAGGTCGGCAATGATGTCCGTCGCAGAAAGCGAACCACCGGGATGACCGGAACCGGCGGCCGCAAGCATCTCCACGATGTGGACACGCATCTCCCGCGCAATGCTCAAGAGGTCGTTGCACATGCCGTGCTCTCCTTTGCTGAAACCAACTTCTAAACGTGACTAGCTGCTATTATCCTCCAAGCGGCGGTAAAAAAGGCCGTGAATGGCAAATGCCTACCAAACTGACGCCACAGTTTGACACAAAGGGACGCTCCCTCCATGTAAGGGGTCTCGTCCCTTCGGGACATTTTGTCTTGAAGGAATCAGTCCCCTTCGTGTCCCATTGGCTGTGTTATCGTCTGGGAAGCCATAAACGCAGCAGCATCGCCTCGGAAAGGTACCATTTATGCCCGCACACTTCAGGCCGTCGGACGACGTCGATACCCCCGACCTTCCGGATTCCAAGCCAAAGTTCACGCTTCCCCGCCCCGCCATCACCACCCTCAAAGTGATCGCGGGTTGCCTGCTCGTCTTTGCCGTCGTCTTCTCCGTCTTTGTCTTTCGCGTCCTCGGCAAGGTGGATACCGCCAAGGCCCAGGCTGCAGACTTGGAGCAAAGCCTCCTCAATGGCGAGGCGGACCAGGCACGCGCGCAGACATCCGAGCTCGTGGGGACGCTCGCTTCGATGCGCGACAGCGTGCACGGCACCATCTGGAACATCGCATCATTCTTCCCCTTGTTCGGCCGCGATGTGTCCAACGCCCAGACGCTTGCGGACTGCGCCTACGACCTCTCACAAAACGCGCTGGTCCCCTTGGTCGACAACATCGCCGGCATACGCCTTGCCGACCTCGTCGTGGAGCACTCCGTCAACACAGAGATGCTCGGCTCGATGCGCTCGTCGGTTGTGGCCGTCTCTCCCGTCCTCGTGACGAACGCGCAGACGATCGCATCACTGCAACCGGGCATCATAGGACCCATCAACGACAAGCTCACCCTGCTGCGCGAACCCCTGAGCGATGCGTCCGAACTGCTGAAAGACGCCGACCACCTCTTTGGCATGGTGCTCGACATGCTCGGCGACGGTGGTCAGACGCGTACGTACGTACTTCTGGCACAGACGAACGCGGAGGCTCGTGCCGGTGGTGGTTTCCCCGGCTCAGTGGGCATGGTAAACGTCACGAATGGCTACGCAGAGCTCAGCGAGTTCCACTCTGTCGGCACCATCCAAAGCATCGTTCGCGACAACGGACTCGGCGCTCAGATTTCGGAGGACGAGATGCAGGCCTTTGGTGAGGGCCTCTCCAACGATGCGGCGAGCGTCACGTACACACCCGACTTCGTGCGCTCCGGACAGATAGCCCAACAGCAATGGAGCGCCGCCTACGGCACCTCCATCGACGGCCTCGTAGCGATGGACCCCGTCTTCCTACAGCGCATCCTCGCCCTCACGGGCGGCATCGTCGCCTTTGACGGCATGGAGGTCAACGGCGAGAATGCCGCATCCGAGCTGCTCCACAACGTCTACCTGCGCTATGGGTACGACGAGTATGGCGGCGACGAGGAGGACCTCTTCTTCAACGACGTCGCGCACAAGTCCTTCTCCAACCTGCTCGACACCATGGGTGACTTCGAGCTTGAGGCGTTCTCGCGGCTGTGGAACACCATCCGCCAGTCAGGAGCCGACCGACGCTTCCAGGTGTGGATGGCCAATGAAGAGCAGGAGGCCTTCATGCAGGAAATGACCGTCTCGGGCGCGATTCAGAGGGACATCGCCGCCCCCGAGTTGGGTGTCTACGTGAACGACAACACTTGGTCGAAGATTTGCTGGTACCTCGACGTCAGCACTGACCTCGGCCCCGCGCAACAGAATGCCGACGGCACGACCACCTACCACGTGACCTCGCACTTCCGCAACACCATCAGCCCTGAGGCAGCGGCTCAAGACCCCGATTATGTGACGGGCTACAACCCACTCAAACGCGACAAGAGCGACATGATAGAGACCGTCTACCTCATGGCACCGATAGGGGCAACCATCACTGACTACGTGGTGAGCCGCCCCTCCGAGCTTGCCCCAGACGCCCTGCTGCCCGACCAGCACTTGGCACTATATGGGCGAGACACTTGGCACTCGCGCATCCAAATACTGCAGGGCGAGGATGCGACCATCTCGTATACCCTCACGATGCCCGCAGGCGTAGGCGCACCCACCGTGCGCACGTCACCCTCCTGCCACGAATGAAGTCGCCACGTCCAGAACCCGCGGAGTACCCGTAGTTGCTGGACCTATTCCACAGCTGAATCTGCATCTGCGATGACATCGGCTGAATCGCCGGCGTCACCCACATCTGTGGTGCCGTCGCCCCAATCATCCACCGTCGTCTGCGAGCCGTCGACGTCAAAACCATCACCGGCATCGGCAACATCCGAATCGGCGTCCGAATCGTAGGAGTCATCGACGTCGGAGCTGTCGCCACCGGAGCCTTCGTCAACGCTATACCCGTAGGCCTGATCGTACTCGTAGGAGACGGTGCCATCGTTGTACTCATCCGCGTAATAGGACGCGTCGTCATAGCTAGCATCAGGCATCATTCCAACGGCGTCATAGCCTTCCTCCAACGCGAACTCGGAATAGCCGTCATCCCCGTACTCTTCTGCGCTCGGCCCTGCGCTAGCACCAAGACTGTGCTCGCGGCGACCATACGCCGCGTCCCTTAGCATCGAAGCAGCGCTCACCCGCTCAGAATCTCTGAGAATCCATGTCACGGCCGCCTCAATCTGTTCGTTTGTGACGTCGAGAGCAGACATCGGAACGCAGGTGAGGGGCCCTTCCGGTGTCACCGCAAACGCACCGCTCGCCTCTACCTTGACGGATCTCGTATCGCCAGACACGCGATATAGAGCGCCGTCGTACGAGATGGGCGACTCGAGGATGCGAATCGCATACGTTCCCGCAGGGAGCGAGAGGCCAGTGCCGTCATATGAAAGATACGACTCTTGGGCAAGCGACTCTCCTCTGTCCGTAGTGCCCTGGACATGTATGGGAATCCTACCCCCCGCGTCCGTGAGACCCTCTGCCACAATCGGAACGACAACCTCGTGCGTCTGCGCCGATGCCGCAGGCACGACCGACACCACGCCCACGCTTGGCGACACATCCTGCTCCACCGCAACGCTCTTCTTTGTTTGCGCAGCATCCTGCGTGCGGAACGCATTGAACGCATATGCCGCCCCCACCACGCACAAAGCCGCAAACGCAGTGACGCACACGAGCAGTGTCTTGTGCCGCATGCCAGCAGCACTTTGCTGAGTCATCCCACAGACGGCACAGACCTCCGCCCCGTCCGCAATCTCGGCACCACATGATTTACAGTTCATGCATTCCTCACCATCTTCGTCTCGCCAATGGCGTCTTGGACCTCTCGTTCGCACGGCAGAACGCTACGTCCAGCGTCTTGCAACCCTCATGAAGTATTCGTAGTGTTCCACCCGATGCGCGTCGCTAGCGAAGTAAGTATACAGACCTTCTTTGAGCATACGCAATGCAGGCCGTCTCTCTTGCCCCAGTCGCCCGCCCTTGAGGAAATCCGTGGACGCTTGCAACTTGCAGCCCATATGGACAAGCTCATGCGCAAGGCCCACGTCGCGCTGTATGGCAAGGTAACGCTCGGGATGGGCGATAATCACGTCATAGCCCATGCCCTGCAACTCCCAGATGGTGCGCTCGTAGTCGCCGTACCGCGACGACTGTGCCCCTACCTCCAGCTCGAGGAGAAACTCGTTGCTGCCATTGTAGTGCAGCTTCTCTGCCCAACCCAATCCGAGCTCGACGAGCTTCGCATAATTGACCTCGAAGCCCATCTGCAGCGAGAAGGTTTCGTCGATGCGACGTGCGGCACTCTCGAACGCACGGAACGCACGCCACATAGCCAGATAGTCGAAGTATGGGTCACGGCAGTGTGGCGTGCACGTGATGCTCGTGATGCCCGCCTCCCTCGCAGCATGAAACATCGCCAGGGATTCCTCCATGTTGCGCGCACCATCATCGACACCAGGCAATATGTGGCAGTGCAAGTCACGCATACAGGACGAACCCTAGGGCTTAAGGTCAGGCGCGTTATCCCATCTCTTCCGACGAGCGGACTTCCCCACGCTCGGCAGAGAATCCAAGCCCGACGAGCCGCTCGACTCGACGCCAAAGTCAAGAGTCGAGGAGGAGCTCGACGCCATATGACGCCCAGATTCCTCATCGGACTCATCCGGGCGCACCGACTCGACGATGGGAAGCAGTTCCTTCTGCTCGTCCTTCTTGCGACGCCTCCTGCGTCTGCGACCGTCCGTATCCTCACTGTAGTAATAGTCGTAGTAGTACTCGTTGGACTGCCGCTCGCAGAAGTTCATGATGATGCCGGTAAGGGTAACGTTGGCCGTTCTGAGCTGCTCGGCCGCACGGGCAATTTCGGCATGGTGCGTATAGCGCTCGCGCACCACCATAAACACGGCGTCACAGCGCGCTCCCAGCACGGCCGCATCGACGAACGTACCCACAGGCGGCGTATCAAACACCACAAAGTTATAGCTCTGGCGCAACGCCGCGACCAAATCCGCGAAGCGCCGCGTGTTGAGAAGGTCCGATGGATTCGGAATGTGCGGTTCCGCGTCGAGAAACTCAAGGCGCGGACTCACTTGCACGACCGCCTCAGCCAGCGGCGTCTCTCCCGAGATGACCGAGTACAATCCATGCTGTGCGTGAATATCGAGCTCGTGGGACATCGAACGACGACGCATGTCGCATTCCACGATAAGCGTACGCATGCCCGAGGATGCCATCGCCCGCGCAAGGCTCGCCGCAATGAAGGTCTTGCCCTCGTTGGGAATCGCGCTCGTAATGACGATGGTACGAATGGGGTTGTCTACGCTCAAGAAGCGAATGTTCGCAAGGAGCGTCTTCGACGTGTTGTCGATGCCACGACGCCTTTCGATATCCCTTCCGGTATCCAAATGAGCCACGAGATGCCTCCTTCGCGCTAGTCGAACTCAGGATAGTGCCCCACAACAGGCACGCCGATGATCTCCTCGGCCTCCTTGCCGTTGCGCACGCGAGTATCGAGCAGGTCACGCACGATGATGATGGCGATGGCGGCAAAGAGTCCTGCCGCAGCGCCAATCATGATGTAGCGCTGGCGGTTGGGGCCGGACGGATTGGTTGGTATCTTTGCCACATCGATGACATTGATCGCCTGAATCTGCATGATCTGAGAGGCAATCGAATTGGCCTCCTCAACCACGGCGTTCGCGATGGTCGCGCACATCTCGGGATCACGCCCCGAGATGGTGAGGCTGATGACGCGCGAACTGGCACCCCTCGCAACAGCAAATTGGTATCCACCCAGATTACTGAGCCCCAGACGTGCCGCAACGTTCTCTTTGACACGCACCGAATTGATGATGGTCTCTACGTCACCGGTGAGCATGGAGCTAAAGCTGAGTTCCTGTGGCGTGACGGCACCCGAAGAAGGAGATGCCGCCTCCTGCTCCAAATCGTTGTTGCGCGAGAGCACGTACATGGTGGTAGTGGTGTTGTACTCATTGGGCAGCGTGCTCGCGTAGGCGAACGCGATGGCTCCGGTCAGCACGGGTAGAATGAACAGCAGCGCCAAGTGTTTGCGCAGCAGTCCAATCAATTCGAATAGTGTCATTGGTAAACATCCCATCAGTATTACGGTCGCGGAACCTTATATAGGTTAGCCATCGACGCACTTCTTGACAACCCGAAAGACCAGCTAAGTTCTGTCAAGTGGGAAACGGAAAAAAGTTCGATTGATCTTTGATAACGGAATATGGTGATAAATGGATTGGACCGGGATGCG
>CADBYM010000025.1 GCA_902798915.1 uncultured Coriobacteriaceae bacterium
TCGCGAAAGGATGCGCTTGCGCGCAGGACTCATCCGAACACGTACGGCTGTCAATTGAAAAAAGAGGAAGATGTTCGGATGAGCTCACAACTCAACCACCCACGGGTGAGTCTCATCCCGCTGAGGGCTGCGCAAATATAGCCCTCCCGCCGCACTTCCAGACCTGCTATAATTCCATGAAACCATGACTGCAGATTACATGTAGAACGAACGTACAGTAGGAGGGTCACCTCATATGGGCGAATTATTCAGGCAGCTACTCACTCCCGAGATCACCATGGTCCTCATTCTGATGGTCGTCTGCGTTGTCTCGGTATATCTGCTCTCCATCGTATACGTCATTCGTGACTCCGCGCGTCGTGGTGCTGAGCCGCGTGCCGTGTGGGCGATAATCTCGGTTGTTCCCATCGTGGGGATTTTGGCCTATGTCATATTGCGGCCGAGTTCGTACCTCATCGATCGTGAGGAGCAGGACCTCGACATCGCGCTCCGCGAGCATCAGCTCTCGCATTACGGCATCTGCCCGAAGTGCGGTGCCGCGATTGACAGAGACTTCGTGGTGTGTCCGATGTGCAACACGCAGGTGCGCAATGTATGCCCGACGTGCCATCGTCCTCTAAACGCGGACTGGAAGGTTTGCCCGTACTGCCGTACCCACATTCAGTAGCGCGGCGAGCTGGCTGCCTTCGGAATTCGGAAGTGGTGCGTCCCACGAGGGATCATCCCTCGTGGGACACCTTATGAGGGACGAATCTCTCCGGTGTCGATATGGTGCTCTATGATGGGCGCAATCACCTCGTCGTAGAGGAGCTGTGACCCCAGTGCGGTCTTGCGCTGGCGGCCGTACACCTGATCGGCGCTCACGCCGTGTTCGCGCCAGTCGCTACCGCCGTTGCTGGCGTTGAGCGTGACGGGCTGCAAGTTGTCCATTGCGTGCGCGTACTTGGACTCCGGCGTCTCGTATGCCTCGAACTCGTCGAAGAGCGCCATGAGTTGGGTGGCCTGGTCCTGTGGCAGAAGCCCAAAGATTCGCTGTTTCGCTGCATCCTCGCGTGCCGCCTGCGTCTTCTTTCCCTCGGCGTCATAGGCATACGTGTCGCCTGCGTCAATCTCCACCACGTCATGGATGAGGCACATGAGCATGACGCGCGCGATGTCGACCTCCTCGTTGGCGTACTCGCGCATGAGCCATGCCATTATGGCCATGTGCCAGGCATGCTCGGCGTCGTTTTCGCGCCTCCCGTGACCCGAGAGGTGCGTCTGGCGGAGGATGTTCTTCTCCTTGTCGATTTCGAGCGCGAAGGCCATCTGGCGCTGCAGTCGGTCGTCCATGGGGACTCCTTTCGCTTGTGGGGGGTCTATGTTGACGGGGTCTCTTCGAGCAGCCGGGCTCGAAGGTGCGCAGACATCTGTGCGAACTGCCGCTGTGTGTCGGCACGCTCGAAGCGACGCGACAGCATGCGATCTAGGTAGCCCTGCTCGATGAGTATGGCATGACTCGTGGGATACACGAGCTCCCATGCGAAGCAGATATGCCCCACAAGCACGTCGGCAGGAAAGCGACGGATGCCGCGGGGAATCGTGCGATGCTGATAAAAGACGTCCACGACCTCAGGAGAGAGCCTGCTTACGCGCATGCTCGCCTCGCTGACGCCGTAGATGTCCTCGATGGGACAGATGCAATTGACCTTGAGTATGTCGATTTTGTCCGCATCGCGCAGGACGTGGCAGTAGGCGCGCGTCATCTCGTCAAGTCCGTCGGGCAGCCGATAGGCGCTATGCGTGGCGACGGCGACGCGAAGCAGCCCGTCGAGGTCGCATTCTTCGTCAATATAGGCTCGTATCTGGGGACCGCGGGGGTCGGCGTCGCCAAAGAGCACATCAGAACCAAGGGCGGCATGGGGGAGCGAGGCGGCGTCGTTGAAGGTGTCGAACCGACGCACCTGCTCGAAGCGCCCCACGTCATGCAACAGGCCGCAGAGCCATGCGACGTCACCGCTCAGGCCCTCGGCGGTCGCTATCCGATCGCAGAGCTCCGCCACACGCAGCGTGTGGTCCACCTTGAGCGCGATGCGAGGGTTCGCCGGATCGTAGGCGGCCACATACTCGTCAAACGAGCGTCGTGCGCGCATGCGGTCTATCATCTCGGCTCCTGTCCTGTCTGCCGGCTCGATGGCACAAGGTCTTGTAAGCCTGCGCACGGGTGATGCTGGGCGTATCGAATCATACTCCATGCCGTGGATGAAGTGTCCAACATCCTCACGGCGTTGGCCTGCCCGTTGGTGTAAGCTATAGCAGTTTCCGCGAACTTTGAGGAGAGGTACCATGAAGGTTCTTTACAACGACGGTCACGTGGGCGAGGTCGAGTCCGACGAGGCGCTCCATGTCATCCGGCACAGTGCGTCGCACATCTTGGCGCAGGCCATCAAGCGTCTATATCCCGAGGCTGACTTCGGTTACGGTCCCGCCACCGACAACGGCTTCTACTACGACGTGGACCTGCCCGAGGGCGTGAAGCTCAGCGAGGATGACTTCCCCGCAATCGAGGCCGAGATGCGCAAGATCTGCAAAGAGAACCTCAAGTTCCAGACGTACGAGCTCCCGCGCGAGGAGGCCATCGCCCACATGCAGGAGCGTGGCGAGAAGTACAAGGTCGAGCACATCGGCGACCTGCCCGAGGACGCGCGCATCACCTTCTACAAGCAGGGCGAGTACGTGGACATGTGCGTGGGGCCGCACCTCATGTACACCAAGGCGCTCAAGGCCTTCAAGCTGACGGCCGTCTCGGGCGCCTATTGGAAGAACGATGCCAACAACAAGATGCTCACCCGCATCAACGGCGTGGCATTCGGATCGAAGGCGGAGCTCGATGAGTATGAGCGCTTGCTGGAGGAGGCCAAGAAGCGTGACCATCGCCGCATCGGCCAGGAGATGGAGCTCTTCATGTTTGCCGACGAGGGCCCGGGCTTTCCCTTCTGGCTTCCCAACGGCATGCGCCTGCGCAACGCGCTCATGGACTACTGGCACGAGATGCAGGAGCGGTACAACTACGACGAGGTCAACACGCCCATCATCCTCTCACGCAAGCTGTGGGAGACCTCCGGTCATTGGGACCACTACAAGGAGAACATGTACACGACCCTCATCGACGAGGAAGACTACGCGGTAAAGCCGATGAACTGCCCCGGCGCGTGCCTCATCTACAAGAGTCGTCCGCGCAGCTACCGTGACCTTCCGCTCAAGCTCGCCGAGGCTGGTCTCGACCATCGGCACGAGATGCGCGGCGCCTTGCATGGTCTCTTCCGCGTGCGCAGCTTCACGCAGGATGACGCGCACCTCTTCATCACGCCCGAGCAGATTACCGAGCAGGTGACCGATACCGCGCATCTCATTACGGCCTACTACGAGCAGTTCGGCTTCCCGTATCATGTGGAGCTCTCCACCCGCCCAGACAACTCCATGGGTTCCGACGAGGATTGGGCGCGTGCTGAGGCGGGCCTCAAGGAGGCGCTCGACTCGATGGGCGTTGACTACATCGTGAACGAGGGCGACGGTGCGTTCTACGGACCAAAGATCGACTTCCACCTGCAGGACTGCCTCGGACGTACGTGGCAGTGTGGCACCATCCAGCTCGACTTCCAGCTGCCGCACAACTTCCAGCTCGAGTATACCGGCGCGGACGGAGAGAAGCATCAGCCCATAATGATCCATCGTGCGGGCTTTGGCTCGTTCGAGCGCTTCATCGGCATGCTCACCGAGCAGTATGCCGGCAAGTTCCCCACGTGGCTCAGCCCCTGCCAGGTCAAGGTGCTGCCCGTCAGCCAAAAGACGCGCGATTACGCAAGCGAGGTGGGCGCCGCCCTTCGTGCAGCTGGCATCCGTGTGAAGGTGGACGAGCGCGACGAGAAGATCGGCTACAAGATTCGCGAGGCACGCTCCATCGACCGCGTGCCCTACATGCTCATATTGGGCGAGAAGGAGAAGGAGGCTGGCAACATCAGCGTGCGCGACCGCAGCAACCAGACGCACGAGGCCTCCCTTGACGAGTTCATCGCGAGCGTCACGGCCGAGATTGCCGAACGTCGTGGATAAGCAGGCGTATCCCTCGCTGGATGCGCTCAAAGAGATGTCGGCCACCTTGGGTCGCGACCGATGGCGTGAGGTCTCGGACGTGGCCCAGGTGGTCGCCTCGTATCTTTGCTGCCATCCGAAGGTGGAAGAGGTGCGGTATGCCGGTCTGAAGTCCGATCCGCTGTTTTCACGGGCGGCGACGACGCTTGAGCGGGGCTTTGGCCCCGTGGTGATGTATCGGGTGGCGGGAGAGTGGCACTCGCTGGTATGCGTTCCCGAAGACCCGCGTGCGGCGGTGATGCGATTGGAGCGAGCCCTCGCCCCAACAGATAGTTTGCCATAAAGCCTCCAGCGACAAGCAATTGTTTGAGACGCGTGCCACGTGAATGGCGTATCACTGGTCGAAACGCAATGAGGCGTCATTCACGCGAGCAATGGAGGCTTACGATGGGATTGTTCAAGAAGATCAAGCAGTCGTTCAACTATGACGAGATGCGGGCGAAGAAGAGCGAGCGCAAGCCCAACCTGTTCGACCGCGCGTTCGAAAAGCTCGACCAAAAAATGAGCGATGGCTTCGACGCGCTCGAGCAGCAGATGGGCGTGTATGGCGTGGCCGTCAACAATCTCTACGACTTGACCAAGCGCGTACATGCGGAGTATCCGCAGGCGTTTACCGCACGAGAGTCGCAGCTGTACGACAAGGTCCAGGAGCTCACGGAGCGCATCGACAACATGTGGTCGGAGAGCGAGCACGATCACCGCCGCTTCCTTGCCGAGAAGCGTGAGAACCAGCACAACGCCCTGGCTGCCTCCCTCGCCTGCAACGAGTCGCTGCCGGAGGAGATTCGCGCCGAGCTGCGCCAACGAATCGAAGAGTACGAGGAGGCCGAGCCGGCCATCTTCTCGAAGATAGACCGCATCGCCTCGTACCTTCCGCGTCGGACGCGCGAAATGGAGATTGGCGGGACGTTCATTCAGTGGGGCTAGCCTGGCATCAAGTCTTCATGCCCACGGGCCTGGTCCGTGGGCATGGATGCCCTCAAGCCGCTGGAAATCCGCTAATTCTCTTGTCAACGCATATTCTGCGTGACCGTCGTGTGTGCATCCTATACCATTGTGCCGTTCGGTTTTATTGACCAAGGAGGAACAATGGCAGATCAGGAGCAGGTCATCGCGAGCGTTGACGACCTGAACGCCCTCATCGGCAGGATGCGGGTGGCGCAGGCGAAGTTCGCCACGTACTCGCAGGAGCAGGTCGACCAGATCTTCTACGAGGCGGCGATGGCGGCCAACAAGGCGCGCATCCCGCTGGCCAAGATGGCCGTGGAAGAGACGGGCATGGGCGTGGTCGAAGACAAGGTGATCAAGAACCACTACGCCTCCGAGTACATCTACAACAAGTATCGTGCTACCAAGACGTGTGGTGTCATCTCTGAGGATCCTGTTGCCGGCGTCAAGCAGCTTGCCGAGCCCATGGGCATCGTCGCGGCGGTCATTCCCACGACCAACCCGACCTCGACGGCCATCTTCAAGTGTCTCATCGCACTCAAGACGCGCAACGCCATCATCATCAGTCCACACCCACGCGCGAAGGGCTGCACCATCGAGGCGGCGCGCATCATCCTCGAGGCTGCGATTGCGGCAGGCGCACCCGAGGGCATCATCGGGTGGATTGACGTTCCCTCGCTCGAGATGACCAACACCCTCATGCGCGAGTCCGACATCATCTTGGCCACTGGTGGCCCTGGTATGGTGACGGCTGCCTACAGCTCCGGCAAGCCTGCTCTTGGCGTTGGTCCCGGCAACACGCCCGTCATCATTGACGACACCGCAGACATTCGCATGGCCGTCAACTCCATCATCCACTCCAAGACCTTCGACAATGGCATGATCTGTGCCTCCGAACAGTCCGTCACCGTGGTGGGCGACGAGGCCTATGCAGCCGCGAAGGCCGAGTTCGAGCGCCGTGGCTGCTACTTCCTCAAGGGTGACGAGCTCGACAAGGTGCGCAAGACGGTCATCATCAACGGATCGGTCAACGCGCGCATCGTCGGGCAGAGTGCCTTCCACATCGCCGAGATCGCAGGCGTCGAGGTACCCAAGAGCACGAAGATCCTCATTGGCGAGGTCGAGTCGGTGGATCCATCCGAGGAGATGGCCCACGAGAAGCTCAGCCCGGTGTTGGGTATGTACAAGGCAGCGGACTTCGATGACGCCATCGCCAAGGCAGAGCGTCTGGTCGCTGACGGAGGCTATGGTCACACCTCGTCGCTCTACATCGACCTCAGCCAGAAGGAGAAGATGGCCAAGCATGCAGAGGCCATGAAGACCTGCCGCATCCTCATCAACACGCCTTCCTCGCAGGGTGGCATCGGTGACCTCTACAACTTCGAGCTTGCTCCGTCCCTCACGCTGGGCTGCGGCTCTTGGGGCGGCAACTCGGTCTCCGGCAACGTCGGCGTCATGCATCTGCTCAACATCAAGACGGTCGCAGAGAGGCAGGAGAACATGCTGTGGTACCGCGTGCCCGAGAAGGTCTACTTCAAGAAGGGCTGCATGCCCGTCGCGCTTGATGAGCTCGGCACCATCATGGGCAAACGTCGCGCCTTCATCGTGACCGACCAATTCCTGTACAAGAGTGGCTTCACCAAGCAGATTGAGGCCAAGCTCGACCAGATGGGCATCGTGCACGCGTGCTTCTATGACGTCGAGCCCGATCCCACGCTTCAGTGCGCTCAGCGTGGCGTTCAGCAGCTTTCCGCGTTCGACCCAGACACCATCATCGCCGTGGGCGGTGGCTCGGCCATGGACGCAGCAAAGATCATGTGGCTCATGTACGAGCATCCCGAGGCGAAGTTCGAGGACATGGCCATGGACTTCATGGACATCCGCAAGCGCGTCTACACCTTCCCACAGCTTGGGTCCAAGTGCTACTTCGTTGCCATCCCAACTAGCTCGGGCACGGGTTCCGAGGTCACGCCGTTCGCCATCATCACTGATGCCGAGACGGGCATCAAGTGGCCGCTCGCCGACTACGCCCTCATGCCCAACATGGCCATCGTCGATACAAACAACATGATGAGCCAGCCCAAGGGACTCACCTCGGCGTCCGGTGTGGACGTGCTTACCCACTCGCTCGAGGCGTACGTCTCCATCATGGCGTCCGACTATACCGATAGCCTTGCCCTCAAGGCAGGATCTCTAGTCTTCAATTACCTCGCGCGCGCCTACGACAACCCCGATGACCTCGAGGCCCGCGATCACATGGCCAACGCGAGCTGCCTTGCCGGCATGGCCTTCGCCAACGCCTTCCTCGGCGTCAACCACTCCATGGCCCACAAGCTCGGCGCCTTCCACCACATCCCGCACGGCTGGGCCAATGCCGTCATCCTTACGCGCGTGATGCGCTACAACGCCGCCGAGCGCCCGACGAAGATGGGCACCTTCCCGCAGTACCAGTACCCGCATGCCAAGGCGCGCTATGCGGAGTTCGGCCGTGCCTGCGGCATCCAGGGCGCCACGGACGACGAGGTCTTCGAGAATTTCATCGTGGCCATCGAGGAGCTCAAGGCCCATGTGGGTGTCAAGCCGACCATCAAGGACTTCGGCGTGGACGAGCAGTACTTCCTCGACACGCTTGACGAGATGAGCGAGCAGGCCTTCAACGACCAGTGCACCGGCGCCAACCCGCGCTATCCTCTGATCAGCGAGATTCGCGAGCTCTATCTGGACGCGTACTATGACCGCGAGGCAAAGAGCTACGAGGACTAGAGGTTGGAAGATGCCCGAGGGGGACGGTCCCCCTCGGGCATGCGTTCCGAAGGGGGCTGCTCCCACAGGGACGCATCTGTGGTGTGCATAAGGAGGAAAGATGATTCTCTCAAATAGCAAGGTCGAGCTTGTACGGCGCAACAACAAGGTGGTATACCAAGACGGGAACCGCTTGGTGAAGGTCTTCAACGAGCAGAAGCCTGGTTCGGACGTCTTTAACGAGGCGCTCAACGACGCCCGCGTGGCCGAGGCTGGCGGACGCGTGCCACGGGTGCTCGAGGTGAGCCAGATAAAGGACGGCGAGTGGGAGGGCAGTTGGGCCCTTGCGCTCAAGTTCATCCCTGGTCGCACGCTCGAGGACCTCATCGTTGAGGACGAGGACAATCTGCGCAGCTATATGGAGCAGTTTGCCCAGCTGCAGATCGACATCCAGACGGCTGACGCACCACTGCTCAACCGTCAGAAGGACAAGCTGCGCCGTATGATCAATGGCTGCAAGGCAATTGACCCCTCGGTGCGCTACGATTTGCAGATGCGCTTGGACGGGCTCAAGGGCGGCACGAAGGTGTGCCATGGCGACTTCGTTGCCTCCAACATCATCGTGCCTGAGGACGGCGGCGACCCGTACGTATGTGACTGGGCTCACGTCACTGCCGGCGTGCCTGAGGTCGATGCGGCGCAGACGTATTTGCTCCTGAAGGTAAAGCACCCTGAGCGGGCGGAGCTGTATCTGGACCTCTACTCACGTATGAGCGACACGCCCAAGCAGCTCATTATTCACTGGGTACCCGTCGTGGCGGCGGCCGAGCTCGCGCGCGGCCGTCAGGCTGGCGAGAAGTTCCTCTGGCAACAGGTCGAGTCGGTCTTCAACGACGTGTAGGAACTGCGCGTGCGTGAGGGACGCCTATGGGGAAGAGGGGCCTTGCCCTTCTTCCTCCTTTTGCTTTGCGCGCTGATGCTGTCGTGCTGCTCTCAGCCGCAATCACAACCAGAGGAGCATCCGGTAGAAGAGCCGCCGTCGACGGAAGAGGACGAGAAGGCTATCCTTGAGGCGACGGAAGAGGCAATCGCGGGCATCGAAGTGGAGACAGAGCTCGAGGAGCACTTGCTTGCGCGCTTTGAGTGCGAGCTCGGGGAAGTTGACGTTGAGGGCAACCGGGCAACCTTGGAGGCTCATGTCTCGAACGCTGACCTTCCCACTGCGTTGAGCGAGGCATTGGGTGAGTTCTCGGACAATGAGGACATCATCTCGTCGCTGGGCGAGCTTTATAGAGAGGGCACGGACGAGGAGCTCACTGACGCCTTCTTGGACGTTCTCTACGGGCATGTGGACGAGTGCGAGGACGTGGTGGAGACCGACGTCACGCTTCGATACACGAAGCGCGAGAACGAGTGGACGCTGGACGAGTCATCGTTGGAGCAGTTCGTGGCCGCAGCCTATGCCGGTCTCGAGTATTAGACGTTAGTGACCCACACGGGCGGCCAGTCAATGACTGTGCAGGTAGTATAGCTTCCTAACGATGCTGCTCGTAAATGAGAAACTCGTACCCGATGCCGGTGTCGGTCGTGCCCGATTCCAAGGACTCGGCGCAGGTCCATGTGGGGAGTGCGTCGAGGTTAGGGAAGAACGCGTCGGCAGCAACGGTGACGTCATTCTTGGTCACGTATGCCTTGGTGCACGCGCCGAGAAGCGCTTCGTATACGCTCTGACCACCGATGAGCCACACGTGGTCGGGGTCGTCGTGTTCGATGGTGCGTAGCGCCTCGGCGGTACTGTGGACGACCTCGGCGCCTTGGGCTGTGTAGTTTGGGTCGTGTGTAAGCACGATGTTGCGTCGGCCCTTGAGCGCTCCTCCTGGGAACCCCTCAAACGTCGTGCGACCACACACCACGGTACCTCCCATGGTTTGCTCCCGGAACATGCGCATGTCGGCGCGGTTGCGCACCACGAGCTGACCGTTGAGCCCGATGCCCCAGTTGTTGGTGACAGAAACGATGGCGTTCATGCGCGCTGCCTCAGACCGCAACGGGGATGTTGCGTACTTGGGGACCGTGCACGTAGTTCTCTACGATGAGGTCGTCGGTGGTGAACGCGTAGAAGTCCGTTACATAGGGATTGAGTCGCACGCTTGGGGCTGCAAGGCGCGGGCGTGCGATGAGCTCACGCACGATGTCTACGTGCCGGTCGTAAATGTGCGCATCCGCAATCATGTGCACGAGCTCTCCGGCGACCATTCCGCAGCTCTGCGCGACCATCATGAGCAGGATGGCATATTGGCAGACATTCCAGTTGTTGGCCGTAAGGACGTCCTGGCTGCGTTGGTTGAGCACCATGTTGAGCGTGAGCCTGCCGTCCGGCCGACGATCGTCTGTGACGTTGTAGGTGCAGCTGTAGGCGCAGGGGTACAGTGACATGGCGTGAAGGTCGTCGAAGTTGTAGAGGTTGGTGAGGATGCGCCGCGAGAAGGGCTCCTCGCGCAGGTCTTTGAGCACGCGGTCCATTTGGTCGAACTCTCCGTCAGGATAGCGCGAGACCTTGCCGACTTGGTAGCCATAGGCACGCCCTATCGAGCCGTCCGCATCTGCCCAAGCGTCCCAGATGTGAGAGTTGAGGTCGCAGACGTTGTTTGACTTCTTTTGGTATATCCACAGGATCTCGTCCATGCAGCTCTTGAGCGCCGTGCGCCGCAAGGTGAGCGCAGGGAATTCCTCGCGTAGGTCGTAGCGGTTGCAAACGCCGAACCGCTTTATGGTGTATGCCTTCGTGCCGTCGTCCCAGGTAGGGCGTACACGCTGACCCTCGGTCGTGGTACCCCTGTCTAGAATGTCCTGGCACATGGCCACGAACAGATCGTCTGCCTTGCTCATGGTGGACCCTCCGTAGCAATCCTAGAGATTGGCCGCCTTGTCCATGGCGTCCTCGATGAGGTCGCCGGCCTCCTCGGTGGCATCAGCCACATCCTCGTCATAGTTCCAGAGCTTGCGCGTCTCGATTTTGTCCTTCGTGTCGAGAAGGCGTAGTTCGCGGCCCATTTGGTTCCAGCGCTCAACCGCCTTGGTCTTTGCCGAGCCCAGGGCATCTGCCACCGCGCCGCCCTCGTCGCTCTTGAGGGAGGGCAGGGCAACGTCGTTGATGGCTTGAGCGCCCACGTCGCACAACTCGATGGCCTCCTTCACCTTCGCTTCGCATGACTTCTCGTTGAGCGCGGCCTCGTTGAGGGCGGCGACTACCTTTTGTGTGTGATCGCGGTCCGCGCTGATGACTGCCCGTACGTAGCTGCGCACCTCCTCGGGCACACCGGCATACGCGCTCGCGCTGACTTCGTCGTCGATGCAGGCGCCGTAGGGTGCCAAATCGAAGTCGAGCGCCTCATCGACCGTAACCATCGAGCTTGAGTTTTGTTGGGGGGAGGTACCATTGCCAGTGTCGTGACTGTTGTCCTGTGGGTAGTACTGGTTTAGGAAGTCATCGAGGTCGTCGAGGCCGAAGTCTTCGTCGAGGGGCATGCTTGGTGAGGCGTGGTTATTCGAAATTGCACTGCCGGCAGAGGCGAGGGCGATCGAGACAATTCCCGAAGCCAGCAGACCAAGTCCCAAGAGGACGGTAAGGCAAACGCCCGTGATGATGAAGGCAAAGGGGCCGGAATTCGAGTTGTCCGGGTCGGTGGTTGCGCTTGCCGTCTCGAAGGGCTTCTTTCCATCGTTTGTGCTCATGATGTGCACCTCCAGTTTCGCAATAGACTGCATCATGATAGCCCATCAAGCGTAAATCAACCTTAACGATGCGTACTTCCATGGACAACAATGGAGTAGAAGTGTGGTAAGGTCACTGTTTGTGACGAAAGGGGAGAACATGCCCGGCAAGGACTACAGCAGTCAGCTCGGAGGCGACTATCACGATACGCTCGAGTATCAGATGGCGTCGCCGATGGCGCGCCGACAGATAAACCGATACAAGAAGGAGTGCGGCATCTCGGATGAGCACATGTTCCTGCTGCTCTTCAAGCGTGAGCTCGACGCCGTCCCCAAGGAAAAGCGCGCGAGCGAGGACCTTCCTGGTAAGGCGATGATTGCCATGGGAGGCCTTGCCATGTGGAATGCGATGCTCATGGTCATGGATGGTCGCGCAGCTTCGAGTCCGTCTATTGTGGGCATCTCGGTCCTGGCGTTCGTGGCGGCCATCGTGATGTATGCAACAGGCATGCTCAACAGCTATAGGCGTGCCCAGAGCACCGTAAGGAAGAGGCTTGCGGAGCTACCCGAGGTGCCCGATATGGACGAGTGGTTTAGCGAGCATCCCGCTCAGCAAGAGAAGAAGACCGCGAAGCGGCGCCGCAAGTAACAGTTCTAGTGCCGGAGCAGCTTGACGACGGCGAAGCTCTTCCCTTCGAGGTCTGCGAGGTCGATGCCGTATCCGTCATCCTCCTGATGCAGATTAGCCACTATGGTGTCGCCGAGATGCGCGGAGACCCTGTACTGAACGAGTATGCGGCCAATCTCGAAGGCCTCGTCGCGGGCGCGTACCACATCCTCAGCGATGGCGATGTACTGCACGTTGTTGACGTGGCCGTTGGAGTCTATGAGACGTTCGGTGACCTCGAGTTGTAGCGCTCGCTCCCCGTTCCCAGAGAGGTTCACCTTGCGCATGGTCTTCGGCATGTCAAGGGATGGCTCGTCGCTCAGGAAGAGAGACTCGTCCTCGGGAATCCTCATGGCGCGTCCAGTGCTGGTATTAACCAGTGCACACAGCGCCTCTGCCTTTACGAGAAAGCTCCCGTCGGCATCCTCGATGGTATAGGAGCGTCTGGCGAGGGTGCTGCCCATCTCGTTGCACCAGGTGCACATGCGTATGGGCTCGCAGAAGCGGGGAAGGCGTACGATTTGGATCTGCCAGGCGACGGCAAACCATGCGATGCCGTGCTCGCGGGCATAGGCCAGCCCGTGTCCCACATGCTCGCAATGGAACATCGAGCAGTCCTGTAGGTAATTGATGGCTGCGGGGATGGTGAGCTGCGAGTTCTGGTCGCATTCGCTGTAGCGCACCGTGCTGGTAAATGAGTGCATGCGGTCCTCGATTCCCAAATTGTCGATGTGTCGAAGCTACGAAGGGTGGCCGCCATCGACCACCCTCAGCAATCCACATTGTTGGCCTTGGAGCCCGGGTGGTCAGTGCGTGGCGCCTCTGGGTAGGGAGGCGATGGCGGCATTGCGGTAGCGCGGGTCTCCCGTGACCTCGCGCAGAATCTGGAGCTCCGGCGGGAAGTGCACCGGGGTGTCCTCGCTCGAAAGCTCGATCTCGACGAGCGCTTGGTCGTCCCAGCAGGGGAAGATGTCGATTTCGAAGTACTGGTTCTCGTAGGTGAGGCAGTAGCGAGTCTTGCAAATCTCCCGGCGTTTGGGGTCGGCCTGGACCAGAAGCATGTGATACTCGCCTTCCGTAAGGCGGCGCTGCATCCGAAGGACGGTATGCCCGTCAGAGATGCGCTTCTCGGTAAGATAGTACAGGCTGCTCTCCCCGCTTCCACGCCTGCGGATGCGAATCTCCTCGTCGGGGTCGGAACGCAGGTAGTGTTGCGAAATCTCCACGCGCTCGCATGCGTCGAGTCCCTCGAGCCAAGCAAGATCGGGGAACCTAACGAGGAACTTGCGCTCGATTTCGTAGGGGTGCAGCTCACCTAGGTAATGGGCAATCTCGCGGATGAGGCGGCGCATCTTGCCCTCGAAGTCGGTGGAGTTGTCGATCACGCGAAAGTAGGGGTGTCCTGTCCAAGCGGCGATGAACTTGTCGTCAAGCGCGGCGGCCTCATCGATTGACTCATAGCGTGCGCTGTTGTTCTCGAGCGTGTAGTACTCCTCGGCGCCCTTCGCGGCGGTGATGAGGTGGAACACGGCGTCGTAGCTGTCGCGCAGCTCGGCCTCGTTGGTCTCCAGATAATCGAGGACGTGCTCGAATTCATCGTCGCTCATGTATACCTTGTTGTCCATCTCGCCGCGGTCACAGACGATGAGAATCTTGTCGTGGGACATCGTCCGCGCCGCTTGCTCGAAGATTCGCTCCTTCTGTTGCTGCAACGTCATCTGGCACTTCTGGTATTCCACGTTGCTGGCACAGGTCCATGGCGCAACTCCGCCCGAGATGAGGGATGTGGCCGTTTCGGGGACGATGAGAACGGTGTAGCCGAGGTGAGAGAGGTCACGCTGGATGCGGCTGAGTGCCGTGGTCTTTCCTCCGCAAGGACCGCCCGTGATAACGATTTTTGATATGGACATGGCACAAACCTTTGCTGTCGTCTGCAATGGTTCTATTGTAACGCTCAGGGCGGCCTTTCGCCGATTTGGAATGCATTATTAGTTAGCAATCACTTACTCTTAAGCCATGGTGTGTACGAATGAGAGGAGACGGGACAATGAGCTTTCCTGAGGGCTTCCTGTGGGGCGGTGCGACGGCAGCGAATCAGTATGAGGGCGCGTGGGACGTGGATGGCAAGGGTGCCAGCATTGATGACCACTTGCGTGGTGGTGACGGCATCCATGGCATTCCGCGCCAAATCGACGCCGAGTTCGATCCCGACGCGCTGTACCCCAGCTGGGAGGCAACGGACTTCTACCACCATTACGAGGAGGACATCGCCCTCTTCGCCGAGATGGGCTGGAACGTGTTCCGCATGTCCATCAATTGGTCCCGCATCTTTGCCAACGGCGATGGTGAGCCGCTTGAGGCTGGCCTCGCGTTTTACGACAAGGTCTTTGACTGCTGCGTCAAGCATGGCATCCAGCCACTCGTGACCTTGAGCCATTACGAAATCCCCTACAGCTTGGTAGAGCGCTTCAACGGCTGGGCGAGTCGTGAGCTCATTGACATCTTCTTCAACTATGCAAAGACCGTCATCGATCGTTATCACGACCGCGTGAAGTATTGGCTCACCTTCAACGAGAATAACCTCGGTTGGTCCGACATGGGCACCATGCTATCCACGAGCATGCTCAAGGGCTTCACCGGTACGAGCGCAGAGATCAAGACCTCTGCACAGGACCGTGTGAATGCGTTGCACTACCAGTTTGTGGCTGCGGCAAAGACTATCAAGTACGTTCACGAGAACTACCCCGATGTGAAGATGGGCAACATGGATTGCTTCATCCTGAGCTATCCCGCGACGTGCGATCCTGCCGATGTTCTGCTCAACCAGCAGAACATGCGCAAGTCCAACTGGTACGCCTCCGACGTTCAGGCGCGTGGAAAGTATCCGCGCTACGCCAAGGCGCTGTGGAAGGAGTGGGGTGCCGCTCCCGACATCCAACCGGGCGACGAGGAGATTCTTGCCGAGGGCAAGATTGACTTCTATAGCTTCTCCTATTACATGTCCAACACCGTGACCACGCACGAGGGCGCCGAGCAGACCGCCGGCAACATGAGCTTCGGCGGCAAGAACCCCTATCTCAAGGCGAGCGACTGGGGCTGGCAGATCGACTCGACCGGTCTGCGCATCGCCCTCAACGATATCTACGACCGTTACGAGATTCCCCTGATGGTTGTCGAGAACGGCTTCGGCGCACTGGACGAGGTCGTCATCGAGGACGGTGTCGAGCGCATCCACGATCCGTATCGCATCGACTACCTGCGTGCGCATGTGGCTGACATGGGCAGGGCCATCGACGATGGCGTTGACCTCATCGGCTACACCTGGTGGGGTCCGATTGATGTCGTATCGGCCGGCACTGGCGAGATGCGCAAGCGCTACGGCTTCATTTACGTGGACAAGCACGATGATGGTACGGGTGATTTGCACCGAGCCAGAAAGGACTCGTTCTTCTATTATCAGAAGGTCATTAAGTCCAACGGGGCTGATTTGGACTAGGCCTTTGTGGCGTTCTGGGGCGTTCGGGAGCGGTTCCCGAACGCCCCACGTAGTTCTTAATCGAGAAGTACAGCCGGTCGGCGGATGCTTATCCCGTGGTGTACGTGCGAACAAACTCGTCAATGGGCAGGGGTCGCGAAAACAGGTAGCCTTGCAGGTAGTCGGCCCCTATGTCGATGAGGTTCTCTGCCATCTCTTCGGTTTCGATACCCTCTGCCGTTATGGTGTAGCCAACGCTCTTCAGTCCGCTTACCGTAACCGGCAACAAGCGTCCCTTGCCATTGCAATAGCTGCGGACGAGTGACATGTCCAACTTGATGTTGGCAAATGGGTAATCAGAGAGACGAACGAGGTTGGAATAGCCTGTTCCGTAGTCATCGAGGGAGAACTTGAAGCCCATCTCCTGTAGCTGGAGGATTTGGTTCTCTACCAGGGAGTAATCGATGATGCTCTGCTCGGTAATCTCCAGATGAATCATGTCCGGCGTGACGCCGTGTTGTTCGAGGATGCGCGCAAAGCGCTCCGCCATGTCGTGCTGGACGCATTGGAGAGGGGAGAGGTTTATGTTGATCCATTTCAGTCCCATGCTGTGCAGGTCATGGGCGGAGATGAACGCGCACACGTTGCTGAGCACTTGTGCGCCCAGCTCGTCGATGAGCCCCGTGTGTTCGGCGATGGGGATGAATAGTGAGGGTGGCACGAGGCTGCCATGTTCGTCGCGAATGCGTGCCAATGCCTCGGCGCCGACCAGCTCACGTGACGCCCCTTGCACGATGGGCTGAAGAAACACCTCGACCTCATGGTTCTTGAGCACGCGCTCGAGCATGTGCGTCATCATGACCTGCTCGTACACCTCGCCTATGCTGAGGGTGTCCTGGCATGCGCCGAAGGTGGTCGAGCTATCCTGTCCGGCACGTTCGAGAGCAAGCAGCAGCGTGTTTATGATGCTGTTCGCAGAGTCGAGGCCCGAGGTCTCGTTGATGTTCACGAAGCGTACGCCTAGGTGGAGCGTGCTGCCTTCGGTTTGCCAAGGCTTCTCGAAGCGTTCGCGAATCCTCTGGTGGATGTCTTCCCAATCTATGTTCCCCCCACCAGTCATCGCAAAGCGACCCGAGCCAAGGTAGAACAACACGATGTGGGAGAAGCTCTGCGTAATCCACGCGTATATGCTCTCGATGGTGCGGTCGACTCGTGTGCCGCCTACGACGACGCGTTCTTGCTGGTAGTTTTTGATGGCCATGCCCATCACATGGAGGTCATCCTTCTCCAAAGCCTCAGAGAGCAGAAGCCGGAGGCCACGCTTGTTGTAGCCTATGCGTCGTTGGTCAATGAACAGATGGGGGTTCATGTAGACAAAAAAGATTATGGTGATGGCAATGGTGCAGAAGGTGTCCATGACCAGCACTCGGGGCAAGAGCAACCGCATGGTGTTGCCTGCGAGCAGCGCGGCGTTGTAGGCCAAGACGCCATTGCGTTCGTGGCGGAGGAGCCCTTGCCTGCGTCTCAGCAGAAGCACGATCGAGAGAGCGATGTAAAAAAAACGAGCACACGTAGAGCATCTGATACAGCGGACCGCTATGGTAACCGGTAGCGTCTATGCGGAAGATGGCACCAGTAAAGAAGCTGGAGATGCAGAGTGCCTCAGCAAGCCAGAAGGGAGTCGAAAGCGCCGCCTCGATCCATCGTTGGACTTCTGAGGCTACGATCGCAACACGAAGAGAAAAGTGGTAGAAGTAGTAGGACCGTGCGAAGAAGAACATGAAGTAGAGTGTGTTCGCGACGTAAAGAACGCCTTGGCTCAGGTCTTGGTAATTCTGCTCGGCCAACGTGGAGATGATTTCCAATGCCATGACGCACAGCTCGACTACGAGCAGGGTCAGGAAGACTCTGTTCGCGCGTATGGGCAAATGTGGCTCGCTGAAATAGAAACTCAGTATGGTAAGCAACATGAGCGCACACGGCGTCATAAAGCTAAAGTCCCACATTCCCACCCCTTTCCCATTATGGCATCATAGCATGAAAACGTTGGTTCGGGGATGGCTGCAAAGCCAGAGGGGATGCCGTGCCAAAACGCCCTTCGTTTATGAGGGCGCAGCCAAGGAGGTCACACCATGCATAAGCGTCTCGCGTACACTGTCTTTGCCACGCTCATAGCCTGCGTTCTTGGGCTTGCTGCCTTTGGACGAGCGTCGCTAGCGTCAGACGCCGCCAGCACCTCGTCATCAACGTTGCGAGTCTCCGTCATCGACGTGGGCAAAGGGGACTGCATCCTCGTACGGGCGGGTGATTCGTGTGCACTCATCGACGCAGGTTACGAGAAGACCGCAGCTGATGTGCTCGGCTATTTGGAAGGCCAAAGCGTGAAGCGCCTTGATGCCCTCGTCCTCACGCATTATGACCGAGATCACGTTGGTGGCGTCGGAAAGATGGGGCGAGGAGTGGACATCGGGACCGTATACCTTCCCGCGTATGTGGGATCTGACGAGAACTATCGCTCATGTGTCGCAGCCGTTCGAGGGTTGGGTGTGCCGACCAAATCGGTCAAGGAGGAGGTCGCTTTTGACTTGGGTGGTGCGCACCTCACCATCTTGCCTTCGGGAGTTCCATACGTTCCTGGCGCCGGTGGCGACGAGGGCAACGACAACGATGCCTCTCTTGTCGTGACGGTTGCCAACGGTCGCGACTCCTATCTCTTTGCCGGGGACCTGGAGGAAGAGGGTGTCGATGCGTTCCTCAAGGCAAAGCGCGGCAAGTTTGACGTCATCAAGATGCCGCACCATGGGCGTCGCTCGTCGAACACCGCCGATCTCCTTGAGGAGGTGCGTCCCCAGATTGCCGTCATCACCGACTCGAGTAAGGATCCCGCCGAAAAGAAGGTTCTGAAGTTGTTGAAGCAATCTGGTGTCGACGTGTACCGTACGAGTTCCGACGGCACCATCGTCATCGAGTCCAAGGGCGCGGGGAAATACGCGGTCTCGACCTCCGACTAGCATGCTCCGCTCACGTTGCGAATGGGAGATTCTATAACTATTCGTCCTCGAGTCTCTGTCGGGCGACAAGGTCGGCGAATGCACCGTTCTTTGCGACGAGCTCGTCGTAGGTCCCGTCCTCCACGACTTTGCCACCGTCAAGCATGATGATGCGGTCTGCGTTGCGGATGGTCGAGAGGCGATGAGCGATCACCACGCGCGTGCAGGCGAGTCCGTCGAGGGCATCGCTTACATGGCGCTGCGTGATGTTGTCCAGCGCAGAGGTCGCCTCGTCAAGCATGAGAATCTTCGGCTTTCCACACACGGCGCGAGCGATGAGGATGCGTTGTCGCTGTCCGCCCGAGAGGCCACCGCCGCCCTCAGAGACGAGCGTCTGCATGCCCATGGGCATCTTGCGTATGTCGTCGGCGATTCCGGCCATCTCGGCTGCTGCCCATGCTTCGTCGAGACCTGCCTTTGGGTTTGCCACCGTGATGTTCATGAGTAGGTCCCCCTGGAAGAGGCTGCCTCCCTGCAGGACTACGCCGATGTTGCGTCGTAGCGAGCGAATGTCTACCCCGGAGATATCCTGCCTGCTGTAGTAGATGGCGCCCCTGGTGGGATGCTCGAAGCCGAGAAGGAGGCGCATGAGGGTGGACTTTCCGCATCCCGTGCGGCCGACAATCGCTACGTACTCACCGGGACGGATGCGAAGCGACACGTTGTCGAGCACGAGTGGTGCATCTTCCTTGTAACGGAAGGAGAGGTTGCTCACCTCAATGGATCCGTCGACGGACTCGATTTGGCGCTGGCTTTGCTGGGACTCCGGTACGGCCTTCATCACAGGCTCAATCATCTCGAGCAAGGGACGCATGGTCGCGGCGGTGGTGGCCATGCCCGCGAGTGCCGCTATCGTTCCAGAAACCGAGCCAAACGCCGTGTTGAAGGCCATGTAGTCGGCCATGGAGACGTGCGTTGTTGCAGAAATCCAGTAGAGGATGATGGTGCCGAATGACCCGATGAGCGGTATGAGCGCCGGTGCGGAGATCAACAGGGCTGGCAGGCCGTACGTCGCCTCGGTTGCCTCCGCATACGAGCGCGCCCAGTGCGCGAACGAGCGCTTCTCGGCACCCGCGAGCTTGATCTTCTGTATGCCATGCAGCAAGGAGGGTGTGAGGCCGCTGAGCTTGGAGGCCGTCTCCATCTGCATGCGCGCATAGCGCGTGCTGTGCAGCGTGACGAGCGTAGAGGCGACCACTTCGATGATGGTGATGATGAGTGCGGGGAGCGCCAGCTGTGGGGCAAACGCAAGGATTTGTGCTACGTAGATGAGCGAGAAGAGGCTCGAAAGGCCGGTGCCAAAGACGCTCTGCGAAAGGATGCTGACGAGCTGCATCATCCCCGAGGTTCGCCGGGCCAGGTCTCCGGCGGCATAGTCCCTAAAGAATGCGGGTGGCAGGAGGAGGACGCGCGCATAGGTTGCCGCCTCCATCTGGATTTGAAGCTTCGTGGTGAGGCGCTGCGAGACAACCGAACTCGTAATGCGAATGAGGGCCTGCGAGAACGTCATCCCCAGCAGCAGTGACGCAATCGGCATGATGAGCGAGGTCATTCCTGATGGTATGACTCGAGAGAAGAGCAACTTGCTTGCCATGGCTGGTAGGGTGCCGATGAGCGTGGAGACGAGCATTGCGACCACCATGAGCACGTAGTCGTAGGCATCAAGAGATCGCATCATAAAGACGCCGACATCGCGTACGGAGAGCTCGCGCTGCGGAAGGGGTCGATAGAAGCACAGCGCTTCGGGCTTGAGGTCTGTGACCGTTTGCTTGTTGACCCTCACCCGTTTGTGCCCCATGGGCTCGATATAGGTGTACCCACGTGGTCCGCGCGGAACGAGCGCGACGGGCGTGCCGCCCGTCGTAAGCGCGAGGAAGGCACCGGTGGCATCGCGCCACCAGTTGCCCTCAAGAAGCACGGTACGGCGCATGACGCCGGTAGGCCGTACGGCCCAATCCACACGGTCCATGGGATCGGTGATGCTGTCGGGAACGTATGAAGGCTTTGCGCCGTAGTAGGCAAGAACGGCGGCAATCGCAGAATCTGCGGCGGTCGCTTTGTCTGGCGTGATGTGCGGCGCCTTCTTCGAAGTGACCACTGAGGCGGCGAGGCGAGCATAGGCGTCCTCAAGCTCCCTCTGATCGAAATCGCGGCGCGCTCGTTCTTGTTCTTCCAACAGACCCATGTCATGCACCCCTTCGCTCGGTGCCGGAGAATTGCTTCCCTCGGTACCGCAGTGGCTCTAGTTGCTCCGCACCAGCTCTGCGTAGGCACCGTTGGCAGCCATCAGCTCCTGATGGGTGCCGCGTTCGGTCACCTTGCCCCCATCGAGTACGATTATCTCGTCGCAGTCGCGTATGGTGGAAAGCCGGTGCGCTACGACGACGCACGTTATCTCTCGTTTGCGAATTGCCTCGATGACGTGGCCCTCGGTCTTGGCGTCGAGCGCGCTGGTCGCTTCGTCCAAGACGATGATCGTGGGGTCCTGGGCGAGGACGCGCGCAATCTCCAAACGTTGCAGCTGTCCGCCGCTGAAGTTGCGCCCGCCCGAGATGAGGCGCTCGCGGTATCCCTCGTCGCGGTTCATGATGTCGGTGTGGATGTCGGCGTCACTGGCGGCCATGATGACCTCGAAGTCCTCAATCGTGCGGTCCCACAGGCGAATGTTGGCGCTGACGGTATCCTCGAAGGTCACGATGTCCTGGTCTACCACGGCGAGCGACTCGCGCAGGCGGTACCGGTCGATTTGCGAGATGGGCGTGCCGTCAAAGCGCACCTCGCCTTCCCATGGCTCGTAAAGGCCGCTCAACAGCTTGGCGATGGTCGACTTGCCCGACCCGGACGATCCCACCAGGGCGACCCACTGCCCGGGCTGCAACGTGAGCGAGAAGTCGTCTATGAGCGGTGGCTCGAGCGGGGAGTACCCGAAGCTCACGTGATCGAGTTCTACGACGCCAGAGAGCTTGCTGTGGTCGGCGCTCTCGTCGTACTCCTCGTCCGTTTCGGGAACGTCAGCGGGATACTCCAACACGTCCTGCACTCGCTCCATGGAGGTGCGCATCTCCTGGACCTCCTGTCCCAGTCCGATGAGCGACTGGACGGGTCCCATAAAGCTCGAGAGGAAGCCTTGGAAGGCGAGCAGGGAGCCAGCGGTGAACTGGTCCTGCATGATGAGGTACGTGCCGAGGAGCAGCACCGCCACGTTGGCCACCTCGACGAGCAGCCCCGGCAGCGCTCCCAGGTAGAGGTTCGTCTTCGAGAAGCGTACGCTGACGTCGTTTGAGAGTGCTTGAAGGCCGGACCAACGCTCGAAGTAGCCGTCCTCGGCGCCGGAGGCCTTGATCGTCTCGATGGACTCGATGCCCGCGATGGTCGCGGCGTAGAACATGCCGGAATCGCGTAACTGCTGTCGCGTGACGTTTATGCGCTTCTGAGAGATGAAGTTGGCCAGAAATGAGTTGATGAGGACTGTGGCGACGCCGACGAGCGTGAGCTTCCAGCTGTAGGTGAGCATGACTACCAGGTACAGAACGAGCAGCGCTGCGTTGAGCAGCGACGGCGCGAGCCCCTCGATGAGCGAGGACGCGATGGTCTCGTTTGACTCTTGACGTTGCTGCAGGTCGCCGACCATACGTTGCGAATAGAAGCCTACGGGGAGGTGCAACAGATGCCACATGAAGTGCGACGAGCTCACCACCGCAAATTTGCCTCGTATGCGGTTGAGGTAGACCGCTTCCCCAACGCCCACCGCAGCTTGCACGAGAATCGTCGCGCCCATGATGGCGAGCAGGGGAACCAGCCAATCGGGGCTTTCTCCCGAGAGCACGTGGTCCATGAACACGGACGAGAGCGAGGTGCCGAGCACGGAGGTGAGGGTGGCTATGGTGGACGCAATCGCCACGAAGGCAATGGGGGCAAACAGTCCCGCGAGCCGCTTGCGCACGAATACAAGCATGCTCTTTGGGGCGCCACCCTGCTTGAAGTCTGCGGTGGGTTCCAAGGTGAGCGCGACGCCCGTGAACGAGCGGTCGAACTCCTCCATGGAGACGCGTATCTCCCCGCGCGCGGGATCGTTGAGGTAGGCCCATTTGCCACGGAACCCGTTGAGTACCACAAAGTGGTTGAAGTTCCAGAAGAGGATGCAGGGGTAGTTGACCTTCTCTTGGATTCCGTTCAGGGAGAAGGTGTACCCATGGGCTTCCATCCCGTAGGCTCGGGCTGCCTTGAGCACGTTTGAGGCCTTTGAACCGTCGCGCGAAACGCCACACTCCGTGCGAACCTTCTCCAGCGGCTCCCAGCGGCCGTAGTATGCGAGTATCATGCACAGGCATGCGGCGCCACACTCGGTGGCCTCCATCTGCATGACGACAGGCACCTTCTTGGCCCGTGCGCGGCTCGGTTTGTTCTTTTCTGACATGGTCACCGCCTACTGATTGCCGAGCACGAGATTCAGCGGGTGCGTCTCGGATACCGTGATGGATACTGGGACGGGTCGAGAGCCATCGCCGAGGCCCTCAAGCTTGTGTGGCAGCTTCATCACGAGCTGGTAGTTCCAGTCGTAGAGGGACACCGAGTCTAGGAGGTAGTCGCTATCGAACTCCTTTTGGACCTCTGCCCTGGAATAAGGGATGTCATCTATGCCGATTTCGGATGCCTCGACGCCCATTACCGTTGCGTAGGCACCGCCCTCCATGATCTTTTCCTCGGTTTCCATGTCCACCCAGCACAACACATCGGTTCCCGTCACGATCCCTGATACCTGGACCGTGGTGGGGATGACTGCGGTCATTGCCCAGATGGCGAGACCGCCTATGAGGAGTATGGAGGCGAGCAGCACCGCCCACGCGCTTGGGTTGGTGACCTTTATGTACTTGTCAAGATCTTCGGCGCTTGCGATGCGGCTCATCGCGGATTGTCGGAAGATGCTCGCTCCCTCGCCTTGCGTGTCTGCCATGGGGTACCTCTTTCTCTTGCGGCCCGCAGTCGGTGGAAGAACAATGCTCGTATTGGGTCAGCTCGTCGCGATTACGCTATCACATCATATCACTTGGGTGTGGCGTCAGGTGGTTTGGGGGGCGAGTGCAGTGCGCCGAGTAATGAGGTAAAACGCTGCCGAGGACACTGCGCACACGATGCCAAGTGCCATGACGGCCACACTGCCATTGACAGAGAGGAGCGTGCCAAGGACGAGTGGCTGCACGATGAGGAGCACGCTGCGCACAGAGAACATGACGCCAGTGGCAAGGCCGGTGGTGAGCTCTATGGCATGGGCCGACCTTGGCCACAGCGCCTTCCAACCGTCGGCCGCCTTGCAAAGGACGCCCACGAGGGCGATGGTTACGACTGCCCACACCAAGGTGGTATTGAACGAGAACAGCAGGAAGACGACGCCCAGCAGCGCTATGGCGGCGATTGTCACACGCCACTTGTCGTAGCGTCCCTCAAGGTATTCGATGACGGAGATGCTGACGAAGACCACGAGCTGCCCACAGACGAAGAGGTTGTTGATGAACGAGGTGCTTACCCCCAGATGTGCGGAGAAGAGCGGGAAGAGGAAGGAGTTGTACCCCGTTGCGAGAATTGCCGGCAGCATGAGAAAGAGGACGATCGAGAGGGTGCTCTTGTTGGCGAGCAGTCTGATTACGGCTTCGTGCCGAGACGTGGCGTTTGCCTCGTGCTCCAGGGGATGGTTGGTCTGGGGGAGCACGCTACGGGCGAGCACCAGCACGATCATGCCGGCGAGGGCCACGATCACATACACCCATGCGTTCCCGAGCGCCTGGGCCGCGTAGCCGCCGAGCACCGTGCCGAGTGCCGCGGCTGACGTGTCGGTGCGCTTGATGTCGCTAGCGGCGAGTGCGCGCACCTCGTCGGTGTCGGCCCTGCGCGGGAGGGAGTAGCTCAAGGTATAGAGCAACCCGAAGGGTATGGCCATGAGCAGCTTGGCGGCACAGTACAGCCAGTAGTTCTGCTGCAACACCACGACGAAGGCGACAATGGCGCCGCATACCATTGCGAAGGCGCCGCGCACCATGAGCTTCTGTATGAGCACGCGCGAACCAAGAAGCCCATAGATTGCCTGGCCGAGTGCGAGTCCGACACCGAGCATGACGGAAGGGAGCGCGAGCAGCATGCTTGAGCTGCCAAGATTTGCGGCCGATAGGAGTGAACGGGCGATGAGGGTGGTCATGACGGCGTCGATGCTGGATAGAAGGGTGATGAAGAACGAGAATGGACGCGTCAGGATAGCAACCGCGTCGTGGTGGTGTCGCAGTTGGCCGTATGACACGAAACAGCGTGCGCATTCCCTCAACTCGACGTAGGTGAGGTACACCACAAGCATCATCACCAGTAGCGCGATGGTGCGCTCGATCTGGGTGCTCGCCACAGATGCCTCAAAGCTCTTCAGGCGGCTGCCGATCTCTATGACGGCGCATATGCCCTTGCCGTCTGAGCTTGGGACGCATACGAAGCGTCTCATCGTAGACCTGCGCGTGGTCCCGCCATACGACATCTGCTCGCTTGCGCTTCCCGCGGAGAAGATCGCCTCCACTTCCTGCATGTCCGCAGATTGCTCAATGCTGCTCCCCAGCATGTGGCTCGACGAGCTCTCGCAGAGGTAGAAGATTCCTGCGTCATCCTTGCCATATACCGTGGTATACATGCCGATGGAGTTGCTGGTGGCGACCGCCGAAAGACCTGCTATGCGTATGGTTGTGGACTCTATGCTGTCCATGATCTTGTCCGTCGGCTGGCCCTCGTTGCGGAATGCCTCGCGGTTGGTGCATGCCTCTATGTCGTCGACGAGGTCAAAGGATATGATATTCAGATAGTCCGCCAAGAGGTTGATTTCGTTCTCTCGAACGGTCTTCATGACCTTATAGGAGCCGTAGGACAGATAGCCTATCGCCAAGGCGACGACTCCCACGATGACGGCGGAGGCAAACATGGGGCCAAACCCTTCCGTCGATCCGCTGGCGACGAGCGCCCGAATCTTGAGGATAAGTGCGACTACGAGAAAGGCGGCCAAGTAGAGGCGGCAGGCGAGGATTGCGCTCCATGCAAAAGAGAGGGATTTGGTGGGCGGCACGGCGTCAATCTCCTGAAGGTGAGAGCCGTCCAGCCTCGAGATGCTGACCATGCCTCGCCCCAGGTCGCAAAGTGTGAGGACGTTGCCGTTTACGTGCAGGTTGGAGTAGCTACCTCCGGAAACAATCGTCGTGAGCTGACCTACTGCTTCCGGACCTATGCGACAGACGGACTCCGTGGTGTCGTCTACAAGGTATATGGATCCGTCTTCCGCCAGGTCAAGTGAGGTGAAGACGTGCCCGTCAAGAGCGCTGGGCTCTTGGGGATCGGAGGACATGTCGTTAAGCATGCCGAGCATGTTGAGTGACTTGCAGGCGTTTGCCTTGGAGCTGTACCCGATGTCGTATATGGATTCTAGAGCCATGGGCGTCACATCAACCTCTTCTGCGCCCTCGCGGCTTATGCGCATGATGCTGAGTTTTGACAACTGCTTGCTTGAGTAGCTCTCGTGGAAGAGCACCACGAAGACGCCGTCTCCCGCACTGTCCATAGTCTTCATCTCGGGCATCCAGTTGTTGTCCACCTCAAGGTCGTAGAGCACCTCCTCCCTGGATCCGTGCTTGTCGTAGGCCACCACGCGCTCGCGCACGATGATGTCGCTGTCCTGCTGGTATTGCAAGCCTGCTACGTATATGGTGTCGCCCGCAACGCAGACGTCGGTCACAGCCTCGATGGGGGAGTTGAGTTGTTCGCAATCGACTATGCCCGAGAGTTCATTCCGTGCGTTCAGAATGAGTACGTGCCGCGACTCGGAGTCGACGATGGCCGTCATCTCGCCGTTTGAGTCGGCGGCCGTGGGACCGACGATGTCGACGGCACCCCAGGGTGATGTGGCGATGCTCATGCCGAACGTCGCTATGGCCACTAGGGCGCTAATAATTGCGGCAAGCACGGCCGCGAAGCGCAGGTGACGGATGACGTTGCGTAGCACGGACATGACTTGATACCCCCAATGAACGACGATAAGCATCTTACCCTGTGCGGGGTCATAGGGTGATGGCTTTTCTGGGTTCGAGGGTCTGCCAGCGGCTATTCCGCGGATATAATAGAACGAGCACAGAGTGCACATATGTTATATGGAACGGCTGAAAGGAGCCGCTCATGAGGATTGTCAGCAAGAATCCCGTCATCGTTGCAGGGCTTACGGGGGTGCTCGCTCTCGGTGTGGCGGGCTGTTCATTTAGCTCAGAGTCAAGCACCACTACTACGGTCGAGAGCACGGTCACCGACGAAGACGGCAATACCACTACGACGACTGAGACCACCACGGTCACGTCGGGAACTGGCACGCAAGACGCGGGGGAGGCCGAAGGCAACGGGGAAGAGCCCGGGCATTACTACGAGAACGACTACTATGGCGTCGCGTTCGTTCTGCCCGAGGGCTTCGAGAGCTCCTCGGTGCAGACCGACGTGCAGGGGGAAGAAATCGACTATTACGCCTCGGACTCCGACGGCAACGACGTGAAGTTCGTCCTCACCAACGGCGTCACCCAGCTCGAAGGCATAACGGACGAGGACTCGTGGGCAGAGGCTTGGGGCGCTTCGTTCCAGAACGCGCTTGCGGAGAATGGGGATACGGACATCGAGGTGGAGAGCACTGCGGTGACTATCGGCGACCTGCCCGTTGCCGGGCTCCACGTAGAGAGTACCTCGGAGGGGAATCCCGTCTACCGTGACGTATACTTCCTCCTCGACGAGGATGGCGACGGCATGCGCATCATACTGACGGCATTCGATGAGGATGCCCTGCAGACGATGCGCGATGCCTTCAGGAGTACCACGGCATAGTACGTGCGGCGGGGCGTTTGGTGCTCCCAAACGCCCCGCTGCAACCGTGCCGCTTACCGGCCCATGAATTGCTCGAGGAACTGCTGATACTGCTGATACTCGTCCATCTGCTGCTTCTCAAGCTCCTCTTGTTGCTGACGTGCCTGCTCCTGCTGCTCTTGGAGTCGCTCGTCAGAGCCAAGCGTGACCTTGGCGGTGCCCTCCTCGCCATTGCGCAGGTATGTGACCTCGACTACGTCGCCCACGGAGTTGGACCGCACGGCGAGCAGGAGGCTGTCGGCGGAGGTGACCTCCAGGTCGCCGACCCTCGTTATGATGTCTCCCACCTGAATGCCAGCCGCTTCGGCCGGGCCTCCGGCTGCGAGTTCGGCGACGTAGGCGCCTTGGTCCGTTGGCAGGTTGTTGCCCTGCGCGTTCTGTTCGTTGACGGTGGCGCAAGAGAGGCCAATGTAGGCGTGCGTCACCTGCTCACCCGCGATCACCTTGTTGGCGATCTCGACGGCGTAGTTGCCCGGTATTGCGAATCCAATGCCCGAGAACGAACCGGTACCCGAAGCATCTGCCAGAAGCGAGTTGATGCCGACGAGCTGTCCCTGGTCATTTACCAACGCCCCGCCCGAGTTGCCGCCGTTGATGGCCGCATCGACCTGGATGAGGTTGGTGTAGAGCGTGTTCCCGTTCGTCCCGGGCATCAGCTCGTTGCGGTACAGGGCGCTCACGATGCCGGTGGAGACTGACTGGTCGAGGCCTAAGGGGCTGCCCAGCGTCATGACCCAGTCGCCCACCACAAGCGCGGAGGAGTCGCCGACCTCGATGGGTGTGACTAAGGCGCCGTTGAGATCGGCGCGGATCACGGCGACGTCGCTCGACGCGTCGCCCCCCACGAGCGTCGCGTCGTAGGTGATGCCGTCGATGACGACCGAGATTTCGGTGGCGTCACCCGCCACGTGCCAGTTGGTAATGATGTTGCCTTCGGTGTCTAGTATCACGCCCGAGCCTATGCCGGCGCCTTGCGGTGTCTCCACATTGACCGAGACGACGGAGGGAAGGCACTTCTTCGCCACGGCTTCCGAGATGGTGGTGTTCTCGCTGGCGGTGCTGACGTTGAGCTCCTTGCTCGAGAAGCTCTGTGGCTCGGTCTGCTGGTTGGCGGCTGGCTTAGCCGCGACGTTGCTGCCGAGCAGTGCGGCCACGAGCGCTGCTGAGACTGCGGCTCCCGCCACGGCTCCTCCCACGACGCCGGCCAAGGTGGTGTGGGTGTGCGTGGTCTGTGGTTGACGGGTGTTCTTGCGGGTGTCCTTCATGTCCTTGCCTTTCTCTTAGTTGCGTACATCCCTTGATGTACCCGCGAATGGCACCGCCCTCATCGTCTCCGGTCCGGTTGCACAAGAGTGAAACAACGCTCTTGGTAAGCTTAAAACTGGAGTGAGAGCATGCATGAAGGCATCAGTTGGAAGCTGAGCGCACCTACCAAGTCTTAGTAAACGTCACAATGTTGGTATCATCGATGCGCGTATACGTGAAGTCGTCCATGGTCTGTTTGACGATGTAGATGCCCAATCCACCGATCTTGACCTCCGCTAGGGTGGATGGCGTGGCGGGATCTTCGCGATGTAGCGGATTAAAGGGAGCGCCCCAGTCAATGAACTCTATGGTAACCGAGGAGGGAGTTGTGCCGAAGGAATAGTTTACGCATATGTTTCCCGGCTCGTCGGCATCCGCATAGGCATAGTTGCATACATTGATGAAGAGTTCTTCGAAGGCAATCACGATCGCGTACTGCAGGTCCATCGGGCAATCGTGTCGCTCTAGCTCATCCTGTAGGAGCGCGTTGGCCGTGTCGAAGGAGTCCGAGGTAGCAGGTGCGGTCAAGGAACGTACGGATTCCGGCTCCACGCCGTATTCCAAAGCGAGAATCGTGACGTCGTCTGACTGCTCGGCGCCTGTCGCCCATTGAGCCACACTGCCACGCACTCCTCGCACAAGTCCGCGCGGGTGGAGGTTGCTGTGTGTGACCAGGTAGTCCATAAAGCGTTCGTTGCCATACTCGTCGTCGTTTGTGTTGAAGGCCTCGTTGACGCCGTCGGTGTAGAGCAGAATCGTGTCACCCGGCTCGAGCGTGAGCGTCTCTTGACGGTGTCGGGCAGCATCGAAGGCACCGAGAAAGGGGCCGCATTTTTTCTTGAGCCATTTCCAGCGTCCTGCCATTCCACGACGAAGCAGGGGGTAGTTGTGACCGGCGTTCACATACGTGAGCAATCCTGTCTCCCAGTTCAGCGTGGCGGCCCACACCGTCACGAACATTCCCGCGTCGTTGTTTGCGCACAGGGCCTTGTTTACGGCACCGATTGCCGTGGCGGGATCCATGCCTGTCGACAATGCGTTTTGAAGCTCCGTCTTTGCCGTCATCATAAAGAGCGCGCCGGGAATCCCCTTGCCGCTCACGTCGGCAATGAGGAATCCAAGTGTGTGGTCGTCGATGAGGAAGTAGTCAAAGAAGTCTCCCCCCACTACCTTTGCAGCGTTCATCGAGGCGAATATGTCGAAGATCCTTATTTCGGGGAATGGCGGAAACGTGCGTGGGAGGGTTGACTCCTGAATGGCCCTTGCGGTTGCCAGATCCTCCTCATTGCGTCGCTCCGCCTCTGCGATGTGGGCCTTGAGCGCGCTTACCGTGTCATTGATGCCCGCGGTGAGCGAGGCGAATTCCACGTTCTCGTATTCCGAAATCGTCACATCGAGGTCACCTGCCGTAATTCGGGCAAGCGATGCGTTGGTGTTGTCGATGGGATCCATCACGTTGCGGCCCAGCAGGCGTGCGGCGATGAAGTATACGGCCGCCAAGAGAATGAGCGCGAGTCCGGTTGCCCATGCCATGCTTGCCTGCCGGTTGGCATACACCAAAGAGAAAGGCATGGCCATCATGAGGTGATACTCGGCGAATCGAATGACGCGCATGTACCCTAATTCGGAATCCGCAAACGATTCGCTATCATTCGGACTCGTCTGGTAGACCATAAGCACGGGATTCTCGGCGCGGGCCAGTTCGTCAAGCGTGCCTGACCTCCACGTGTCGAAGAGCTCGTCTACGGCTGCCCCGGTGGGGAACGCCGGGTTGTAACTGAAGCTCACCGTGTCTTTGTAAAACACGACGATGGTGCCATCGTCGAGGTTGTATCCCTTCAATACTTCCTCGGGATCTGCGGTGGTTATGAGGCGATTGAATTCTTCGTCCGAAAGATTGCCGTCGCTGTGAGCGTCGAGGACTCCTTGTGCGAGCCTGAGGGATCGTGCGAGCTGGTCGTCAAGGTAATTGAGCTCGGTCTTCATGTGATTCCACGCGTCACGCTCCGTCTGGGCCGTGATTGCCACGAAGATTATTGCCTGGGAGACGGCGAAAACGAGGGCGAGTAACGCGATGAGCTGTGTCCTGAATGCCGTGCGAAGGCTTATGGTGCCCATCCCCTGTGCTCGACGCCGAACGGCGTAATCCGCGAAGTGACATATAGCGCACACGAGCCCGAAGTCGAGGGGTGTGGCCAGTGTGATGCCGCCAATGACGGCGGTCGCCCCCCTCCGTTCGACCGAAAGCGTTTGGTCGGCGTCGATTTGCACGCCTGTGGGGGTTGGTGACGTCGCGATTATATGTGTGGCGTTGAGGTAGAACAGGCCAACCGCGATGATGGACGCCACAAGACACGCAAGCGCCAAGTAGCAGTGCCGACGGCATCCCTTTGGCCCGCCGTGTAGCGCAACGGAAAAGAGGGTTCCCATGACGAGGCCGCAGACAGTGTAGAGACCCACTGAGTTGGGCAGGGAAACAAAGAAGCGCTCGAAGAGGTCGAGGGGCTGCAGGAGCGCATGCGCGTAGAGTATGCCACCACTCAAGAGCCCAAAGAGCGCGCCGGCACCCTTTCCCAGAAGGAGCGATGCGACGGCTACGGGAGCGAGCAGACCCAAAGCGTAACCTACATAATGCCCGGTGTATCCGATGCCGATGAAGCCGAGCTGTGTGAACGTCATGGACGCCGACAATATGAGCAGCGCGATGAACACCTTGGTCTTCGTGACGCGTGGCTCTTCCTGCAGAAGCCCCCTCCAGTCGCGAATCTTGCTATGAGATGCTTGATGCTCTGTCGCCATGCTCTTACCAATCTCTGGTTGTGGCGCATTGGTACCAAGTGCCATGGCGCCACAGTGTGCTAGATTTCGTTGATCTCGCGCATGCGCCATTCGCGTGGCGTGTAGCCTGTCGCTCGCTTGAACATCGTCTGCAGGTGGCTTTGGGATGAGAAGCCTGTTTGGTAGGCTATCTGCGAGATTTCGAAGTCGGTGGTGTCGAGCAGGCGACGTGCGCGTTCGATGCGTACGCGACGCACGTATGACGCAAACGTCTCTCCCGTCTCCTGCTTGAAGCGGGTGCACAGGGTCTTGCGGCTCACGCCGCATGCTTCGGCAACCGAATCGCCGTCGAGGGGCTCGTTGAGATGGCTGCGCACATACGTGATGGCATGGTGAGAGATGGGATGCGCATACGACTGCGCCTCCGTGCCCACCGCCTTGGTGAGCTCAAGCATCATGGGCAGCATGAGGAAGTGCACCAGCTCCTCGTTGGTGGACTCGTTTGCCAGCTTGATGTAGTCCTGTGTTATGGCGTAGCAGCGAGCGACGGGCAGGCCGCCCTGGCGTGCAGACAGCGCGCATGTGCTCGCGAGGAAGGCGACGGCGGTGCGTCCCTGAAGCAGGGGGTCCTCCGACGTGCGGAGTTCCATCAAAGGCATGTTCGTTCGAATGAATTTGAGCAAGCCGTCAGAGTCGCCCATGGATATGAACGACCCAAATCCCTCGTATTGTTCTGCGATCTCGCGCGACGATACGTGGGTGTTCACCGCGATAAAGACCATGCGCTTTGAGTACGTGACGATCTGGGCCAGGTCGTCCTCGGCACCGCCTTCGTTGACGAAGCGAATGGCATCCACAATCTCTTGCGTGGTAAGCAGGGAAGTCATCTGGTCGTCGAGTTCTTCCATAGTCCCTCCACCAAAAACCGCTCCAAGTTCACTCAAATCTGCAAAAAAAGGTTACAACGTTGGTATTATGGTCCAAATTCTCTTCGCATAATATCCATAGGTTCCACAAAGGTGTGGATAACCTGCAATGCCCTTGTACATTGCAGGTTAGTCATACCGCAAAGTAGTCAAGTCCGCAAGGAAAGGAAGGAGTTATGCCTATGAAGTATCTGCTCTTGGTAAGTCACGGAACCATGGCCCCAGGTGTCCACAGTGTCATAAAGATGCTTTTGGGCGATCGGGACAACGTGCTGAGCTACTCCATGGAGGATGGCGTTTCCGCCGATGACTTCGTGGTGGGGCTCAGTAGTGTTCTCGAGCCGGTCGGTGCGGGAGATTCCCTGGTTGTCTTGGGAGACATCGTCGGGGGTTCTCCGCTCACGAACGCGTTGAACACGATCACGCAGAAGGGTCTCTTGCCGCAGACGCTCGCGTTCGGTGGTCTCTCGCTGCCTATGGCGATCGCCGCGCTCATGGCCATCGAGGATGGCCTGGATGACGCCGCTCTCGTCGACAGCGTAATCAACGAGGCCAAGGAAGGCGCGCGCAAGGTCGAGCTGGCACTCGACGACGACGAGGACGAGGAAGACCTCTAGGAAGTAACAAAGAAGGAAGGAAGGAACTATGATTTCATTCGTGCGTATTGATGACCGCATGATTCACGGGCAGACCGTGACGCGCTGGAGCTTGGAGTATCCGTGCGATGGCATCATCGCCGTGAACGACGTTGCGGCAAGCAACCCGGTTCTGAAGGCTGCCTACAAGGGCGCTGCCCCCGACAAGAAGATCTTTGTGTGGACCATGGACCACTTCAAGGAGAGCGCCGACAAGGTCCTGGCGAGCAAGACGCGCTATTTCCTGATCACCAAGAACCCGCTCGACATGAAGCACATCCTCGTGGACTTCGGCTTCAAGCCCTCCGACGTGAAGCGAGTGATCGTTGGTCCGTGCAACGATCGTCCCAACACCGTAAAGCTCGGCAACAACCAGTCCATCACCGCCGAGGAGGCCCAGGCCTTCGAGGACATGACCAAGGCCGGCTACACCGTCGAGTTCGCGCTCATCAAGGAAGCGTCCATTGGCGAATGGCCCAAGTTCCGCGGTCAGTTTGACGTCAAGTAAGGAGGAGCCATGGGAATCAGCATGATACAGGCGATCCTTCTGGGTCTCTTTGCCTGCCTGGCATCACTGCCCGGCATGGGCGGCACTACCGTTGGTAACTATACGCTTGGCCGTCCCTTGGTCGGTGGTCTTATCGTCGGCCTCATCCTTGGTGACATCCAAACCGGTATCATCGTTGGCGCCTCCATCCAACTCGTCTACATCGCGCTCGTGACGCCCGGCGGCACCGTCTCTGCTGACGTGCGCGCCGTCACCTACATCGGCATCCCCCTTGCCATGTTGGCCATTCGCGCCCAGGGACTCGATCCCAACTCTGAGGCCGCCGCTGGTCTGGCCGCCTCCCTCGGCGCTGCCGTCGGTACGCTCGGCACCGTCCTCTTCTATGGCACCGCTACCCTCAACCTCGTGTGGCAGGGCATTGGCTGGAAGGCCATGGACTCCGGCAAGTGGGACAGCATCAAAAAGACCATCCCGCTGGTCGACTTTGTGTTCCCCTGGATCAGCCATATCGCATTCTCGTTCATCCCAACCGTCATCATCTGCATGGCTGGTGAGTCCATGGTCGGTCTTATGAAGGACTACCTGCCCATGGACGGCATTGCCATGAAGACCCTCTTTACCGTGGGCTCGCTGCTTCCCGCCGTCGGTGTTGCCATCCTGTGCAAGCAGGTCGTGCAGAAGCCGCTCGACTGGGTGACCTTCGGTCTCGGCTTCACCCTTGCGGCCGTCATGGGCTGCAACCTTATCGCCTCCGCCCTCATCGCGGTCTTCTTCGCGCTTCTTAACTTCAAGGTCGAGCAGCTCAAGACCGCCCGTCCCGCGATCGCGGCAGAGGGTGCGGCATCGTTCGACGACGAGGAAGAGGAGGACATATAATGGCTGACCTCAAGAAGGTTTCGCAGAAGGCGCGTAACAGCGCGTTCCTTCGCTGGATTTACGGCAACCTCACCTGCTTCTCCCAGGAGCACATGCAGACGTTCGGCTATCTGGCCGCAATGCTGCCCGTGGTAGACGAGTTGTACGACTCGGAGCAGGAGAAGGTCGCTGCGCTCTCCACGTACCGCACGTTCTTCAACACCGAGCCGCAGATTGGTACCATGGTCGTGGGCCTGACCGTCGGTCTTGAGGAGGCGCGCGCCAACGGCGAGCCCCTGGATGACGACACCATCAACGGCATCCGCGCCGGCCTCATGGGCCCGCTTGCCGGTTTGGGTGACTCCATCATCGTCGGCACCTTCATCCCCATTCTGCTCGGCATCGCACTCGGTCTCTCCAATGGCGGTAACGCGCTTGGCCCGCTGTTCTACATCGTGGTGTGGAATGTGGCCATGTACTTCGGCATGAAGTTTGCCTTCGATCAGGGTTACGAGCTCGGTGGCTCGGCCGTCGAGGCGCTTGTCGGCCCGCAGTCGGCAGCCCTTCGCTCCTCCATCGTCATGGTCGGCACCATGGTCATCGGCGCCGTCGCGGCGACGTGGATCAACATCACCACCGCTCTCGTCGTGCCCTTCTCGGCCGACAGCAGCCTGGTGCTGCAGGATACGCTTGACTCCATCTATCCCAAGCTGCTGAACTTCGTCTTTGTGTGGTTCTGCTGGTGGCTCATGACCAAGCGCAAGATGTCGCCGACCGTCGTGATGGGCCTGCTCGTGGTAGTGGCTCTGGTAGGCGTTCTCGTGGGCTTCTTCAACCCCGGCCTCTCCTACTAAGAAGGAGCGACGACGATGGCGGCTGGCACGAAGAGCCCTGGCAAGGCGCAAAGGCTCTACCGTCGCGAGTGGACGCAGACGAACGATCCGCTCGTGGATGAGGCCCGCGCACAGACCTTGGCGATTCAGCGTCTGCAAGTCTGGCTGAGGCTCGGGTACGCGTTGCTTGCCGCCTCGTTCCTGCTTGGCTACTGGGGCTTCTCCGAAGGGGGTGGCATCGTTGCCGGTGTGTTGGGAGTCGTGTTTGGCATTGTGTCGTTCATCGTGGTCATGGTGTTGCGCATCGGCATCAACAATGGCCGGAAGAACGTGAATGCCATGCTTGACGTGCTCGAAGGCAACCAGTAGTCCATAACAAGCCCTTCCTTTCCGATATGTCCCGTGCGTTCCCGCGCACGGGACATCTCTTCGTTTTTCTCGTCATGCTGACACGAGCCCTAGGAGGTGCGGTATGAGCTACGATCGTTTTCCCCAGACAGTGGTTTCCGGGCATGATGGTGAAGTGTGGGAGGGATGTGGAGCCCTGCACGCACGCTTTGCGGAGATGGCCAAGGTGGGTGACCTTACCTTGGTGGTTGAGTGCTACCCAGGTGTGAGTGATGAGGACTTGGAATTGGTGCAAGAGGCCTTTCGTCCAGATGTGACCATACGTTCTGACGAGGTCTTCTATGCGGGTGCCGAGATGGACCGCCGCATGCGGCCGTTCCTCACGGATGACCGCGTGCGAGGCGTGATGTGCTATGGCCGCATGGAGGACTTCGTCAATCCGGAGGCGTTGCGTGCTGCACGGGCCGCAGTTCCAAGGGAGGGACGGACGCTTGTGTATGGCGTGGGGGCGGGTCTCGTCGCGGATGGTGACGTTCTGGTGTACTGCGACCTTGCGCGCTGGGAGATTCAACTGAGGTATCGCGCGGGCATGCCGAACTTCCGTGTCCACAATGAGGACGAGGATGTGCTGCGCAAGGTAAAGCGCGGCTACTTCGTGGAGTGGCGCATTGCGGACAAGCGCAAGCTGGAGATTATTGGGCAAATCGACTACCTTCTCGACTCGAACGAGGCAGGCAATCCGAAGCTGGTGAGGGGTGAGGCACTCCGCGATGGTTTGCGTCAGGTCGCACACACCCCGTTCAGGCTCGTGCCGTACTTCGACCCAGGCGTCTGGGGCGGACAGTGGATGAAGCAGGTGTGCGGGCTGGATCCGGAGGCGGAGAACTACGCATGGTCATTTGACGGGGTTCCCGAGGAGAACAGCCTCTACCTGAGGTTTGGCGACGTGCGCATTGAGGTACCCGCGCAGGATTTGGTGCTGTTGCATCCGGTTGAGCTGCTTGGCATGAGGAACTACTGCCGATTTGGGGCGGAGTTTCCCATACGCTTCGACTTCCTTGATACCATGGGCGGCCAGAACTTGAGCTTGCAGGTGCATCCCATGACGGAGTACATCCGCAGTCGGCACGGCATGACCTACACGCAAGACGAGAGTTACTACATCTTGGATGCTGATGATGGCGGCGTGGTGTTCCTCGGCCTGAAGGACGGAATAGATCGTGACGCGTTTGCGCGTGACCTGCGTGCTGCGCAAAGCGGCGGCCCCGCGTTCGAGGCACAACACTACGTGAACCAGTTCCCGGCACACAAGCACGACCACTTCCTGATTCCGGCGGGCACCGTCCATTGCTCGGGCGCCGGTGCGATGGTGCTCGAGATTTCGGCCACGCCGTACAACTTCACCTACAAGCTCTGGGACTGGGGTCGGCTGGGTCTAGACGGCTTGCCGCGCCCCATCCACATAGACGAAGGATTGCAGAACATACAGTGGAATCGCACGACGGAATGGGTGAGGGAGAACCTTGTGAATGCCGTGCGGGTCCTTCACGATGGGGACGGATACAGAGAGGAGCGCACCGGGCTGCACGAGCTCGAGTTTATCGAGACGCGACGATTCAGCGGGGATGGAGTCACCATGCATGACGCTGGGGATGGCGTCAACATGCTCAATCTGGTCGAGGGAAGCTCGGCTGTGGTCGAGAGCCCCGATGCGTTGTTTGACCCCTTCGTGGTCCACTACGCAGAGACCTTCATCGTGCCTGCCGCATGCGGTCGTTACACCGTCCGGCCGGGGTGCGCGGGGGAGTCGATCAAGGTGATCAAGGCCTACGTACGCCAGCGGTAGGGTGGCATAATGGTGCCAAGCCCCACTTGCGCAGACAGGAGGGTGCCTGGCACCAATTCGTCACTCAGGGAGGAAGGGTATGGACTCCAGCGACCAAGAGACCTTGGAGCGCTTGAGGCAACTGCGAGATCAGTTGCGTCTGAGGCGTGCGATGCGGGCGGAGCTTGCTGCGCTTCAAGATGAGCTCTGCACGAGCAATCGCTTCTTTCCGCGAACAAGCATACTGACGTGGGTCGATGCGATAGCGCCCATGGTTTCGCGCACCCTCGCGTCCGGTACCACGCTGTATCGCGCTCGTGTGGTCACCAAGGCCCAGGAGGACTCTTTCTTCGTGCCCGTGTACCGTGCGCTCGGAGATGCGCTCGGGGCATTCGCGCTGGGTCGGGAGGGCGGACTGAATAACGAGAGCTTTGCGGAGGCCTATATCCAGCTCGAGATCGAACGTTTGGAAGCGGGTTTGCCGATGCCGGACTTCGACGTTTTCAAGCGGCGGCTCGCACCCTTCCAAGAGAAGGGATGGTGGGGATTCGGCCAGCGGGAGTCGGATGCGGCTCCTTCCGACGTCACTGGCAACGGGCGTATCAATCCCAAAGGCATAAGCTACCTCTATGCATCAAGCAGGAAGGGCACCGCGGCACTTGAGGCGCGTCCGGTCATTTCCCAGATGGTGAGCATCGCGGAGGTGGTGCTGTGCGAGGAGGTCACGCTGTTTGACCTCACGCGCAACGTCTTTGCCGATGATGAGTCGGCCGACGAAGAAGTGCGCATGTTCAGGAAGATCTTGGCGCATTACTTCTCAAAGCCCAACTATTCGGGTGATGCGGCCTATCTGGTCACGCAGTACATCAGCGAGTATGTGAAGGGTCGCATCGAGGCCTCCACGGGGTTGCGCTTCGACGGCATCAGCTTTAGCAGCTCGCTCGATCGCAAGGGCACCAACTACGTCATATTCGATACGTCGGAGTGTCGCAAGTATAGGATTGTGGCCTCGTCGGTGGAGCGCGTGACGGACATGCGCGGCACACTGAGCACATCGTTGCCCATGGACGATGCCGCGGTTCGCGCGCTCATGAACGGCTCCCTCTGACAAACGAGGAGCCCATGGGGGAGGTGCTCCCTCATGGGCCATTCGTGGGACAAACCTTCAGGATCGCGTGTTATGCGTGGTTTTGGGCCATGACGCCGACGAGCGCATGCGGTACGTAGGGCTCTTCCAGGTATGCGATGTCTTCCGATGCCAATGTGAGGTTGGCAGCAGCGGCGGGGCCTGCGATGTGGTGCGGTTTGGTGGCGCCGACCACGGGGCTCGTGACCTTGGTGAGAAGCCAGGCAAGGCTGATTGCCGTCATGGACGTCTCGTAGCGCTCTGCGAGCTCTGCGACGCGGGCGATGATGATTGCGTCCTGCTCGGCGGTGGCGTCGTACTTGCCCTTGGCGAAGGTGTCGAGCTCCAGACGACGGCTCGTCTCGCCGGGTTTGCGAGCGAGGCGACCAGCGGCGAGAGCGCTGTAGGGCACCGTGGAGATCTGGTCCTCGGCACAAAGCTGCAGCAGCTCTCGCTCGTCCTCGCGGAAGATGAGGTTCATGTGGCTCTGAATCGCCTCGAAGCGTGCCCATCCATGGGCGGCGGCGAGGTCGTTGGCGCGAGCGAGCTGGTATGGATGGCAGTTCGAGACGCCCAGAGCGCGAACCTTGCCAGCGACCACTGCCTCGTTGAGCGCTTCCATGCTCACCTCGAGGGGCGTGTGATAGTCCCAGCTGTGCATGTAGTAGAGGTCGATCGTGTCGACGCCCAGACGGCGAAGGCTGTTGTCGATGCATGTGCGGATGTAATCCTTGCCCGATACGCCATCGGCGTCACCGTCTGGTCGGGGACTGTACTTGGTTGCGATGACCCATCGGTCGCGCGGGGCAAGCGCACGGAGTGCCTCGCCCACGTACTCCTCCGAGGTACCGAAGGAGTAGGCCATGGCCGTGTCGAAGAATGTGATGCCTGCATCGAGTGCCTGGCTGATGATGTCCTTGGTTTCGCTCGGGCCGAGTGTCCACTTGTGCAGTGCCTCGTCGGTCACCTTGCCGAATCCCATGCATCCCAGGCAGAACCTGCTCACCTCAATGTCCGTGCGTCCAATCTTCGCGTACTGCATGCTCAACTCCCTCCTCGTGGTGGTTGCCTCACCTTATGATGCTCCCGTCGGCTCTCCATTGGCAAGTTACGGGCAAGCACCTGTGTCCATTTGTGGACAATGACGCCCAATCGTCTACCATCCGGTGCTATTCTCTCCATGCGGCCGCATTGTCGAAGGTTGCGTCAGCGATTATGACGGGGCGCGAGGGACTGGGGGAGAGCAAGATGGCCATTGACGTGGAAGCGCTGGTAATCGATGCGCTGCTCGAGCTCGTAGAGCAAGAAGGCGTGCCCCTTGAGCGCGTGACGGTCAAGCAGCTCCTTGAGCGCTCAGGTGTGAGCAGGCAGACCTTCTACAACCACTTCCTCGACAAGAACGACCTCATCTGTCAGGTATACGAGCGGCGCATGGTGCATGCCTTCACGGGAGCGTCGACGGGGTTCGCCTATCGCGCGGAGCTCGAGCGCTCCCTTGCGAGCATGCGCGAACACGGTGCGTTTTTGCGCCAGGCGGTAAAGATGGGCGGCCAGAACAACCTCACCGATCACGTCGTGGCACGTACGCAAAGGTTCGACCTCGACTGGCACCAGGAGCTGTGGGGGCCCGACCCCATGCCCGAGGAGCTGCGTCTGGCAACCATTTATCATGCCATGGCCTCTACCCAGATGGCACTCTCGTGGATTCTCTCGGGCTTTCCTGCGCCTGAGTCGGAGCTTGCCGACCTCATCTGTCGCATGCGGGGCATAGGCATGGAACGTCTCTTCGAGGGAGCGCGGACCTCGGGCAATCCCTACGCGCTCTGACGAAGGGCGCATCGAGGGGCCGGTCGCGGACGCGTGTCGAGTGGACGATCGGCCCTGTTTGTCTACTTGTGGACTTCTGCGCTCTGCCGTATGTTGCACATCGATGCCAGTGCTCATACGATGGGCTTACGTACCCAATCGAGGAGGCAGATGACATGAGTGTACAGATTCGTCGCAGCGCGCAGGGTCAGGCAATGCCGAGGGAGACCGTTGCACTCCCGAGCGAGGCCTTCGGCCCTTCCGACAAGACCACGGTCTACTGGCTTGGCAACGCGGGATTCCTTCTGAACAGCCGCGGCACTACCATCATGTGCGATCCGCTGCTCGTGGGCTTCGACATGCCCACGCTGGTGGAGCCGCCCATCCTGCCCGAGGACGTGCCCGCGTTCGACGCATTGCTCTATACCCACATCGACAACGACCACTTCGCTCGCGAGACGCTGGCGGGCCTCAAGGACAAGGCCGGCGAGGTTCATGCCACGCGCTACGTGGCCCAAGTTGCGGCCGATGAGGAACACGTTGCCGGCGCCGTGGGGCACGACATCGGTGAGCGCTTCTGCATCGGTGACGTGGACGTGACCCTTATCCCCACATGGCACAACTGGCAGGAGCACATGACGAGCGAGAAGTACCAGCACCGCACGTGGGAGCGCAAGGAGTACTGCGGCTATTGGTTCGACACTCCTGACGGATCCATCTGGCTGCCCAGCGACAGTCGTCCGCTTCCCGAGTTCTTGGAGTGGGAGAAGGCCCCCGACATGATGCTCTTCGACTTCGCGGACAACATCTGGCACATCGGCTTCGCTGGTGCGGTCGAACTTGCCAACCACTATCCCGAGTCTGAATTGCTGCTGATTCACTGGGGCTGTGTGGACGCCCCTGAGTACACGCCCTTCAACGGTGATCCTGAGCGCCTTGAGGCATCCGTAAAGAATCCCGAACGTGTGCATGCGCTTGCGCTTGGCGAGGGCCTCGCGCTGTAAGCACGGCAACAGGGCAATTTGGGACCCGGTACGAATGCGGCGAGGCATTTCGTACCGGGTCCCAAATCGTCGTGTTTTTCTCAGAATGGAAGGAATGCGGCCGCTACGGCAAAGACGAGTGCGGGGAGCATGTTGGCCACCCGTACCGTCTTTCCCCAGACCAGGTTTATCCCCACGCAGAAGACGAGGATGGATCCCACGAGGGAGAGGTTGGCTACGGCGACATCGGTCATGATTGGCGCCACCAGTGAGGCGAGCAGCGTGACGCTGCCCTCCAGCAAAAAGATGGGAATTGCCGAGAACGCGCATCCCTTGCCCATGGAGGAGGTCATGGCTGCGACGATGATGAGGTCGAGCACCGACTTGACGGCAAGCGTGGTATAGTCGCCCAGGATTCCGTCCTGAATCGCTCCCACGATCGCCATGGCACCAATGCACACGGTGAGAGAGCAGGTCACAAAGGCGCCCACGAAGCCGCCGTCCCCTTCGTTGCCGGTCTTCACCTTGAGCCACTCGCCGAAGCGTTCGAAGGCGCCTTCGATTCCCATGAGCTCGCCCACAATGGTGCCGAGCAGCAGGCACAAGACGATGAACATGGTCCGTCCGCTGGTGAGCGTGCTACCACTGACGGAGAGCATGTGCTCCATTGCCCCGGCGATGCCGATGAAGAGGACGCTTACGCCGGATACCTTGCAGAGGGCGTCCTGCTGCTCGGGTGTCACGAAGCGACCGAACAGGACGCCGATGACGCCCCCCGCCACGACGCATCCCGTGTTTATGAGGGTGCCGATTCCTATCACGCGGCTTTCACCAACTGAGTTCCTCTACCTACCTTCGCGGCACGTTTCGCCTCGTACATCCTTTGGTCGGCCTCCTCGATGACTGCTTCGACGTTTGGACAATCCGCAGGTGCGATGGCGTATCCCACAGAGACGCCTGGGATGCGTTCGTCAGCTGCCTGTTGCTTCTGCAGGAGTTGCTGTAGCGTGGTGTTCATGGCATCAATCTTGTCGAGATGCTTGTGTACGATTATGACGAACTCATCACCGCCCGTACGATAGCATAGGCCGGACTCGCCGTAGGCCTTCCGCAGGAGGTTGGCGACTGTTGCCAGGCAAATGTCGCCGTATGCGTGGCCGTACGTATCGTTCACTTGCTTGAAGTCGTTGACGTCTATCATCACGAAGGCACAAGGGAATCTGGGCTGCTTGAGAAACTCGTCATAGCCGTGACGATTGAGGAGCTTGGTGAGCGCGTCGGTGCGCAAGGTCATGTCGGTGTAGAACTGGAAGTAGAGGATGACGGCCATCGCGACGGCAGGCCAGGTGGTGCGAATGGAACCATCGAACACCTGGACTCCTACGCCTGTGAACATGACGGCCAGAATGGCCAGAATCGAGCTGATGTTTACCGACTGATAGGTGCGGCCCGCGCGGATGGACTCCACCGAGAGGTAGATTGCCGAAGCGGTATAGGCGATCATGTATACGATGTAGAGAGGTCCGCGGTGATATGCATTGTTTGCATCCACCCAAAAGACGAAGCCGCCAAAAAGAGAAGCGAACTGGAAGAGTGCATGCAACACGAGTAATACGGCAACCCACTTGACGTGTCGTTCGGGGAAGATGGTTTGGGATATGGCCACCGGTATGGCGGGCGCCACGGCAAACGTGAGCATGGTCGAGATGCTTTGGAACCACCCCAACGTGGGGAACATGCTGCTGAACGACCAATTGAACCAATCTACGAGGGCAATCCAAAAGAGTGCGACACAACTCCCAACGAACACCATGCGGGCACGACGCCCAACGGTGCGGTTTTGCGCCACCAGAATGGACGCACCCACGATGAAGAAGAGGGTGATGATGGTGAATCCCGTGAAGTTCGCCAATGTGAGCTCGTTCTTCATCTGCGCGTGCGACTCCCCATGAGAACTGACCGATTCAAACGTTCATTCTATCGCAGCGCGTTCGGCCTCGCGAAGCTCAATCAGCAAGCCTCGAGCAAGCGGCACCGCTATGAGCGTCGTGAGAATGTCGGTCACGGGTTGGGCAATCTGCACGCCGAGCATCCCGAGCAGTGGGGGAAGCGCGAGGGCGACGGGGCCGAGTACCAGTCCTAGGCGGCAGGCCCCCAGGAAGGTGGCACGCCACATTTTGCCACTCATCTGCAGGAGGAAGTTCGTCGCCATGGCGAGTCCGGTAAAGGGCATGGTGACGCTGCAGCATCTCAGCGTGACGGTGCTGAATGCCACGACGGCGGGATCGTCACGGAAGATGGCTATGAGCTGCGGCGCAAAGGCGAAGGTTATCACGCCGATGGCGGAGACAGAGATGAACGAGGCCCGAACGGCATAGAAGAATGCCTCTCGGATGCGGTCGTAGCGCTTTGCGCCCAAGTTGTAGCCGGCGATGGGCTGCATGCCTTGTCCGATGCCGATCTGGAAGTAGTTGCCGACGCAGGTGATGCGCTGCACGACGGCGATGCCTGCGATGGCCGCGTCACCGAAGGGCGCTGCGGCGTTGTTGAGGATGCTGGTGGCAACGCCGAACATGACCTGCCGGGCGAATGAGGGGACTCCGCCGGTGTTTACGTTGCGAACCATCTCGAGGTCGGGCCTGCGCACGTAGCGCAAGCCCAAGGGTGTGATGCCAGCGCGGTTCATGACGAAGAGCAGCATGAGGAAGCTTGTCGTTTCGCTCACTACCGTGGCAAGCGCGCTTCCGGCGATTCCCAGCCCGAGCGGGAAGATGAAGATGGGCGTGAGGATGGTGTTGAGCACCGCCCCTGCGACCATGCAAAGCATCGAGTAGAAGGCTTCTCCTTGGAAGCGGAGCTGCATGTTCATGAGAAAGCCGCAGCCGATGAAGGGCGCCCCAAACAGAAGGACACTGATGTAGGTACGCGCGTAGGGAAGTATCGTCTGGGTGGCGCCGCCCAGGTAGCACAGCTGGTCGAGGAAGAGGTGCCCGACGAGCGCGATGATCGTCTCGATGATGATGGCGGTCGCGATGCCGGTGTTGACGTAGATGGCGGCCTTCTCGCGGTCGCCCGAGCCGAGGTAGCGGCTCATGAAGATGCCCGTGCCCTGTGCGAGATAGAACGCGACGGCTTGGATGACGGCCGACGTGACGAAGGCCACGCCCACGGCGGCGCTCGCGCTGGTGGAGCCCATCTGCCCGACGAAGAACGTGTCGGCGAGGTTGTACACCGTGCTGACGACGTTGGCAAAGATGGAGGGAGCGGCCAAGGAGACGATGAGCGGCCCGATGGGTCGCTCGAGCATCTCGTGGCGCTTCTCTTCGGGCGATTGCTCGGAAGGTCGTATGAGGTCAAGAATTGATTTCATGGGGCACATCATACCTCAAGTTGAGGGTGAGGGTGCAACAAGGCTTGGGCATATCCCTGCGCTATAGTGTTGCTGGTCGATTCGAGGGGGATGCATGGCAAAGACGGGCATTGAGCTCTTTGCGCGCTGCGCGGGCGGCTTCGAGGAAGTATTGGCAGAAGAACTGCGTGGTCTTGGGTTGCGGCGCGTGCGTGCGCAGGTGGGAGGCGTCTCGTTCGAGGGACGGCTGACTGACGCATACCGTGCCTGCCTCTGGAGCCGCGTGGCCACCCGCGTGCAGCTCGTGCTGGGTCGTGTACCCTGTGCGGATGCGGGCGAGCTCTATGCGGGCGTGCGCGACATCGCCTGGGAGGCTCATGTGAGGCCGGACGCGACGATTGGCATTCGGGCACATGGGACCAATGCGAACCTCAGAAACACGGCCTTCTCTGCGCTCAAGGCGAAGGACGCGCTGTGCGACCGGCTCCGAGACGTGCGCGGCGAGCGTCCCGACGTGGACGCGCAGAGTCCCGACTTCGAGGTGGACCTGGCGGTGCACGAGCGTAGGGCAACGGTCTATCTCAACCTCAGCGGGTCCTCGCTTCATCGGCGCGGGTATCGGGAGGAAGGGGTGCAGACGGAGGCGCCGCTCAAAGAGACGCTTGCCGCCGGGATGCTCATGGCTGCCGGTTGGCCCGAGGTGGCGAAGAGGGGCGGTATCTTGGTCGACCCCATGTGCGGTTCGGGAACCATTGCCGTCGAGGCTGCGCTCATGGCGGCGGACGTCGCTCCGGGCATGCTGCGCGAGCGCTGGGGCTTTCAGGGATGGCTCGGGCACGATGAGGGGCTTTGGAGGCACATGCGTGAGGAGGCAGTGCAGAGGCGCGACGTAGCTGCGTGCGAGATGTGCGTCTTGGCGGGGGACATCGACGCAGGTGCCGTTGCCATCGCGCGCGAGAACGCGGAGCGCGCTGGGGTGCGTGGCATCGTGCAGCTCTTCTGCGATGACGCGGAGCGACTGGGCAGGCACCTTCGCGGCGTGCTGAAGCGCGGGGCTCGCGAGGGGATGCTGGCTACGAATCCGCCCTACGGCGAGCGGCTCGGAACGCAGGATGACCTCGTGAAGAGCAATGGCGCGCTCGCGACGGCAGTGGAGGCGCTGCCTGAGGGTTGGGGCGTGGCCATAATTGCGCCGGAGATCGGAATCGACAGCGCGCTCGGGCGCATTCCCGAGCGACGGATTGATTGCCACAACGGTCCTCTCGAAGTCAGCGTGCGTGTGTATCGAAAGCTCGAAGCGAATCGGCACACGTGCGCGGTGGTGTCGTTGGCGGGGGTGTGTCACCTCGTGTCCATCGCAGACGAGCGCAGCTGTCAGTTCGCGGCGCGGATTCGCAAGGTCGCGCGGGATCGACGGCGTGCGGCCGAACGTGCGGGGCACACCTGCGTTCGTCTCTACGAGGCCGACTTGCCTGACTACCCGTTTGCCATCGACCTGTGGTTGGGCGCGGGGCACAGTGCGGGAAAGGTGCACGTCACCGTCGAAGAGACTCGTCGGCCTCGGAAGGGGCAAGCTGAGTTTGCCGCGCGGCGCAGGTATGATGCGCGGGCTCTTGTCGCCGCGGTGCTCGACATCCCCGCAGTGAACGTTCACCTCTTGGCGTTGTCTGCACAGGGTCCACACGAGCCGATGATGCTGCGGGTGGGGGAGCGCGGCCTCGAGTTCGAAGTCGACCTCCTGGGGCATCCTGATACGGGCTTGCCGATGGCGCAGCGCGAGGTGCGCGAGGAGGTGGCACAACGATGTGCGGGCTCTCGGTTCGCCAACGTGGGAGGGGGCGCGTCAGCTGCGTCCGTATATGCTGCGCGCGCGGGTGCGGTGCATACGGTAACGGTCGAGCCCTTCGAGGATCGCGCCGAGCTCATTCGTCGAAGCCTTGCGGCAAATGGCTATGGCGGCAAGCGTCATCGCGTGATTTGCGAAGGAGCTCGCGCATGGCTCGAGCGCACCAAGCGAGAAGGACATGCGTTCGATGTCGTGTTGCTCGCGCTGCCTGCATGGGCGGGCAAGGAGGAGCGCGAGAGGCTTGCGGCACTTGCTCGTGGAGTCGTGGCGCATGGTGGAACCCTGTTCGTGCTCAATGCAGACGGTTCGCTCGAGACGAGAGTGCTCTGAGGCGCATTCATCTCAAACGTGCCGGCACGCAGCAGTCGGCATGCGCTCCGTGCAAAAATGCGTTTGAGACGAAAAAAGTTGTTGACATGGAAGGGGAAACGGCACATAATAGCTTCTGCAAACGGGTGGTGGCGCAGTTTGGTAGCGCACTTGACTGGGGGTCAAGGGGTCGCTGGTTCGAATCCAGTCCACCCGACCAGAATTTTCCGAGGCCAGAGACAATGTTCTCTGGCCTTTTTGTTTTGGGTCTGATGAGCTAGTGGCAGAGAAGTGGCAGAGCCGGAAGGCGGTGTCTGCAAGTTAACCACTCAGATATCCCAAAGCCTTATTCATCCATACACGAGAATATTCAGCCACGAGCGATCTTAGAGGCAAAGTGAGAGGGCCACCACGCCTGTGCGGTGTCCCTCTTTACACCCTTCCGGATCATGAAGACCCTGAAGCTATGCTACTGACTCCTCTTCGATGAGCTGTCCGACGGCCAAGGCTGCCATATCAGCCTGTTTGGAGCTTGGAGCAAGGTAATGGTCGTAGGCCATCTGAAGTGATTTGTGACCGCGCGTGCGTGAGATGGTGAAGTCCGATACCTCAGCCTCGTGCATCAGCGTCGTGTTGGTGTGGCGAAGGCGATTGATGGGTATGTAAGTCAGACCTTCGAGCGGGTATCCCTCGCGCCAGAGGCCCTTCCAATGTTTTGGGAGCTGTGACGCACTCATGCGGCGGTTGTGTCGGGACTTGCATACGGGGCCGTCTTCATGGGCAATTGAATGGAGCGGATTCGCAAACACCGGGGCAAGGCTCACGATACGGAAGCTGTCTGCTGTCTTCGTCTCCTTCTCTCCATCCAGCTCAGTGAAGGCATCGAAAACCTTGATGCGGGCCATCCAATGGAGGACATTGCCTTTCTCGTCCTGTTCGAAGGGAATGAAGTCGATATCCTCCCAGTTGAGCGCAAGGCCTTCCTCACGACGAAGGCCAGCGCCAGCCATGCACAGAAAGATGCCATAGAGGGAATCACCGCGTAGCTTTTCAATAGCCTGACTGACCTCATAGGCACTCCAGACGTCGAGCTTGGATGCCTTCTTGCGAGGATAGCGAAATGGCTTCTTGAAAGGCTCGTCGGTCAACAGGTCGTCATACCAGGCCGCGCGTAGAACGGCACGATAGGTCCGCATGGCGTGATGGGCAACACCGGGGGCAAGCGAGTTAATCCAACGTTGCACTGTGGCATGAGGTTGTTCCTGAAGCTCGGAGTTCTTCCACTTTTCAGGCACGTGCTTCCACATGTCGCGCGAGTCCGATACTCGATGGTTTCGTGAAAAAGCGTGCATAGGTCCAACATCGTCCACGAACCCCTCGTCTATTCGTGTTTTACCAGCCAAAGTCACGCAAGCAGAGGTCAACGTCCTCCTCAAGAGTGCCAAGTTCGATGCCCGCTTGGCGTGCCTTGCTCGCATCAAGGCGATAATCGCGGAAACGCTCGGCATAGCGCTCGCGGTCGGGAAGGATCAGTTG
>CADBYM010000026.1 GCA_902798915.1 uncultured Coriobacteriaceae bacterium
TTCCTCCTGCGCGGGCTCGAGAAGGTCGACCACGAGATGCGCATGGTCGCGATGGGCCACAACATCCGCAAGATGGCCTACGCGCTTGCGGTGTAGGGCCCTCGAATGGAGGAGGGGTGACTTGAGCGCTATGGACGCTTATAAATGTGATGCAGTGTGTTTTATGAATTTTGGAGCACTTATAGGCACTCTCCATATGTTCGAACTTTTATTGGCAGAAATTGGCAGACGGAGAGTGGCGGAGGGTGCCCACGAGTGGTATCTAAGAATGCTTAAAGGTTGAAAGTGCTGGTCAGCGCCTATGAGTGCTCGCAGAATGAGCGCCGCAGATGCTTGGGGGTCAAGGGGTCGCTGGTTCGAATCCTGTCCACCCGACCAAATGGTCTCTCTATGAAATCCGATTCTTCTGTCCGAAGAAACCTTCCACTTTACGTTGCTAGCCTTGAGGCACCCAGGCGGGAACGTCGGCGGGTGCCATGGGCTTGGAGTAATAGTAGCCCTGAATGAAGTCACAGCCTAGGCGCACGCAAGCATACATCTGATCACGCGTCTCGACTCCCTCCATCACGACGCGCTTTCCGAGGTCATGAATGAGCTGCACGAGGTTACGGGTTACGGTCTCCGTATCGGATGCGAGGAACGAGTCGACGAAGGTCTTGTCGAGCTTGACAAAATCAACGGCATCGAACGTCAACCGGTCAAACGACGAGAAGCCAGTACCAAAGTCATCCAATGCCAAAGACACGCCCATGTCCGTGAGCGTGGTCACCAGCTCCTCTGCCGCGACTCTGTCTCCCAACATCATCGACTCGGTAATCTCGACCTTGATAAGGGATGCGGGGACGTGGAATGTCTCAAGCAAGTCGCGCAGGTAGCTGCAGTATTGCGTGTCATTGAGCTGTACCGTCGAATAGTTGAGCGAGACGACACGCGGGACGAGGCCTTGGTCGAGCCACTCACGCTGCTGCGCTACGACGATTCGCGTGATGACACGGCTGAGCTCAATAATCATGCCGCTCTTCTCGGCAATGGGGATAAACTCGCCTGGGCTGTAAGAGCCTGAGGTAAGACGTGCCAGAGCCTCGTAGCCATATATCGTGTGAGTGCTGGTGTCGATCTGTGGCTGGTATACGACCAGCACCCCATCGTTGTCGATCGCATGACGCAGCTCGGAGGTAATCTCGTTGTTGCGTCTGAAGGCTTCACTCATCCATTTCTCGTAGAAACATATGGCATGCTTTCCGCTTTGTTCCTTCGCTGTGCGAACGGCAAGACTAGCATGCCTGATGCGATTATTGTTCTCCCCTGGTGCGATGTTTCCCACCACGCCCATCGATGCGGTGATGGAGAGGAGCGACTCATGCCACGATATGGGTGTGTCAAAGACCTGCGAAACAAGCTTCAGCTCTGATGAGCCAGGCGACAGGGGGTGATCAAAGGTCAGGAGGAACTCATCTCCGCCGACGTGCGCGAGCATTGTGCAGGGGATGTTTCCCAAGCGCTGGGCGACCTCGCAGATGACCTCGTCGCCTGCCGCCATACCGTAGGTGTCGTTGATATTCGAGAAGTCGTCAAGGTCCACCATGATGATGGCTCTCGTCTTGAATACAGCATCCTCTCCCTCCAGGTGGGCAACGAGGGCCTTGCGGTTGGGCAGTTTGGTGAGATGGTTGTGGGTAAGCTCGAAATCGAGAATGTCTCTGGTGTGGGTGAGCTTCTGGGCGTCCGCCATCGAGAGACGGTAACCGATGTAGGCAAAAGCGAGGAATGCCAGCAGCGAGCCGGCCATGAGCGCGAGGGGAAGGGTGATGGGACTGATGAGTCGTCGCTCCTCATCCTGAGGGCTGTTCAAAATGACAGCGTCGGAGGGAAGGAGCGCCTCCGAAATGCCGAAACGCTGCAGCAGGCGCGCGTCAGCGGTAATGCCTAGTGAGTTGTCGGAATCAAGAGGAATGTCAGAAGGGCTTGTGCCCGAGAGGATGAGCGATGCCATCGTGGCGGCCTTCTGTCCCGTCTTGTAGAAGTCAGGGTAGGCTATGGCGCATATGCCTTCACCATCGCCGCCCATGCTACCCCTGAAGATGGGGACGGGGCAGCCATCAGAGAAGTATCGGGCACTCTCGCTAAGGCCGAGCGTATATCCATCGGCGTCGACGTAGGTGTCAAGATGGACGACGACGGCATCCTCTTCGAGCTTCCGAAGGCTTTCGCGCATATCGTAGAACCGCATGAATCCGGCGTCGAGGACCTCAAACCTCACATCGGGGTAGTCATCTTCAATGAGGGAGAACTGCGCCAGGTCGCCGACTCCCGTGGTCGTTTGGTCGGTAAGAACTATGACATGATCGGTGTTGGGCCTCAGCCTGAAGATGAGGTCCATCATCTCTGGATAGCAGTTGACTTCGATGACGCCCGTCGCCCAACCCTCACCAACTACCTCGCGCGCGTATTCATGGTCATTGATGCCTAAGAAGACAACTGGAGAGTCGCCGAAGAGGTTGTGGTGGCGTTGGTCCACCACTCTCAGCGCGTCGTCGTCGGCCACAATGATCACGTCATAGGGACCGCGTACCGCAAGTTTCTGGGTAAGGGCCTCGATGATGGCATCGGATGCCTCTGTCCCGAGCGGGAAGACCTTTGTGCGCAGATACTCGACGTCAGTGGTGATGTTGGACAGGGCGAGGGTGTCGAGAACGCCGCTGCGCTGGCACGTGAGGGCAGTATGACTGTCGTCGTAGGACATCAGGAGGAGAACCTTGTACTGCTCGCCCTGTTCGCTGAATTCGATAGGTGCTGAGGGCTGTCTGCTGCTTTGAGCATAACCCCGTATAGCGACTACGAATTGATATACGCTAGCGATTGCGAGAATAAACCCGCACACCAGGAGGACAACGCGCAGAATACGTATATGCGGCCGCGAGGCAACGGGCGAATAAGTTCGCCAGTGGGCATGGTGCGTGTCCGATGTGGCATGCTTTGTGTGCCGGTCACTGTGGCTTTTGGATGCCATGGCACTCCTAGAGGGGAAGTCGCGTTCGAGGGCGGGATTACATTAATTTAGCATATAGAAGCGCCGAGCATCCCATATTCCGTTTCCGACCTCTTGACCCCAGCATCATGCCGTTAAGCTGAGTGCGTGTGCGTGGGCTGACCTCGGCAAAGAGTCGGCGTTACGATTTCTTGCCGTCATACGATGCGGTAGGTTGTCCATCTGCCCTTGCCTTCCATGACTACCAGCCCCTCTTCACCCAATGCAGCCAGATACCTTCTTACGGTACGCTCGCTGACACCGGTGTGCGGCGTGATCGCGGAGATGGGCATGCTCTCGCCTTTGGAGAGCACGTTGATGATTGCGGAATCTATCGTGTGTCACCCATATTTCATCTCCGCGTTCGTCTGACCCGCCCACGATGCGGCGCACATCCATCGCTAGGAGCGCAAACGCCTCTTCAATACGAAGTCTGCTTGATCCATTGCCTACGCATCGGGCACCCTCGCGAGCATCCCCAGGCCTCCCTTAAGCACGAAGCGTGGCTCCGGCTCGCTGAAGACGCGGCACAGCAGGCGGTGGAAGTAGAACCCGGCTATCGCCCTGTTCGTGTCCTGCGGCGAGGCCTTTGCCGCGTTCCTAACCGCCATCTCGAGCGCCGCTGCCGTCTTGTACCTCATAAGAATCCTCCAGACCCATTGTTAGTGACGCCTGCTTCCGTAAGGAGGGTGTCGAGCGTCCCTGCGGGTGCGCCCCACCTGCCTTTGCTCTCGCGGAAGAGCTTGGAGAGTCGCGAGATATCGAAGTCCTTGGGCTGGGCGAGGTTGCGCGCGGCATCTTCGAGCGCGTCGGCGACGAGCGAGGGGTCCTCGCCGTCGAGCACGAGGTCGAGTATGGTGCGCTCCGACCTCGTGACGGGGATGCCGAGCGCGAAAGAGACGTCACGCTCGTCGATCCTGCGGACTTCCGCCGACACCTCTGGGAGCGTAAAGCGGATGGCGCGTGGAGCGTACATGCGGCAGGGATAGGGATGGAGGTCGCCGAACCCGAGGGCGCAGGCGGCTGTGGCGCCGCCCACAACGACGCCGTCCCAGCTGGCTAGGCGCTCGTGGGCGAAGGCCGCCGGCTGGGTGAGCTTCCAGAGCGCGGTCGCGAGGTCGAGCTCGCCCGCTGGCGCGCTTGCCATCCTGTACGCGCCACGCACGACGCGCTCGAGGGTGCCCGCACGCGTCGCATGCGAGAGGGCGTCGCGCGGCACGCCAAGCCTTGCCGCCTGCGCAGCGGTGAACACGCCGCCTTCCGACCGAGCTCCGCTATCGTTGTTATGTGCATCGTTTTTGACATAGCAATATTGTATGAAATTATCATACAAAGTCAACATTACGAATTGCTTCTGGTATGAGATGTTCGACTCCGTGCGAAGTGAACCCCGAGCTGTCAGCGCTAACTTCGCTACCCCTTTAACACGTCGCAGTTTACGAGGCACGCATAACAGTAGGCCTTTTGTCATTCTACTCATATGAATGGCACCCTTGTGAGCGTGTCTCGAGATGTATCCAATATATTTAAGAGTTTATTGGCAGAAAATGGCAGACATAGAGTTGTGGAGGGTGCCTATGAGTGCTTTTCGAGCTTGTGTAAGGTCTGAAAGTGCTGGTCAGTGCCCGTGGGTGATCGCAAAACGAGCGCCGCAGATGCCTGGGGGTCAAGGGGTCGCTGGTTCGAATCCAGTCCACCCGACCAGAATTTTCCGAGGTCAGAGGCTATGTTCTCTGGCCTTTTGTTTTAGGTACGATGCGCAGGTGGCAGAGCTTTGCCACTACTGGAGGACAGTTTCTGAAGGTTACCTCCTGCGGAATGCCAGAGCCGCATTCATCATTGTGCGATATCGCTCAATCTGTTCCACGTTTCCGCAGTTAAGAACGTGTGCAATTCGTCGCTTCGAAACCAATCTCCCCATGTTTCATCCCGCTCGGCGTAACGCTAGCAGAGCGGCATGATGACCTCGAGTCAAGTGTCATTCAAGGACTCATGGTTATGCTGCCCTCGGTCTCACCAAACTCAAAGGGTCAGCTGAAGCCCTATCTCGTGTCGCAGGGGAATCCCCTTCATGCCGACCATCACTGTCTTGGGCTTGGGCTCTGTCGCTCTGTCCACGGCGTTGCGAGGCAGCGCGACCATATCAAACCCCAACCTATGGTAAATCCGCAGGGCGTGGAGCTTGTTGTTGGTCGTGACGAAGAAGACCCGTGCGACGTCACTCGCCCTTGCCTTCCATGGTTTCACAATCCCTTGCTGTCATACGATACGATAGGTTGTCCATCTGCCTTTGCCTTCCATGGCTACCAGACCTTTTTCAGCCAGTGCAGCTAGGTGCCTCCTCACGGTACGCTCGCTGACACCTGTATGGGGCATAATCGCGGAGATTGGCACGCTTTCGCCTTTGGAGAGCACGTCGATGATTGCAGAATCTATCGTGTCATCCTGTGCCACGCCCTGCGAAACCGGGTTTGTCACAAGCGAGGGAACGGGCACGAACGCCTCAAAGACGTCTCCGTCCTTCAGATTGGGATCACCGCCAGCATAGAGTCTGGAATACTTGTACAGGTTCCTCGTTCCGCTGCCAAGCTCCTCGGCACGGCCAATCTGGTGAAAGACGTTAGCTATGATTGGGTTCTTAGGCGTTGGATCAAGATTATCGAGCGTGATTCTGCCCGTGTAGATAGAACGACTCGGGTTCCTCGTCCTGATGCCTTTGTCGTCCAAAACAAGCCGCGAGAGGAACGGGCTCGAGTACTCGCGATGCATCAGCGTATTGGAGACAAGCTCACGGATGATGATGTCACGAGCGCTCACACGCTGCGTCCCATCCAGCACAAACGGATCGGGCATCCGAAGCCTGCAGAAGTGAACGAGTTGATCATAGGAGTCGATAAGGTTGGTGTGCACGGTGATGCGGTCGTCATAGCGATCGGAGTTCTCTCGCTGTACAAGCGCGTCGGTCCTATAGACAGGCGCAACGTCCGCGATGACATCGTCGGTTCCAAGGAGGAGGGCAGCTGCCAGTGTCAGGCCTCTTGCTCCGGTCTCTAGGTCCCTTGCGTAGAGTCTTGCCGATGTGAGGAGTTCGTCATCTGCAAGGTGTGACCAAGGGTGCTCCCCATGGGACAGCGACGCGAGTGCACGAATCCGTTCTATCATGTCGTGCCTGAGGTCCGCGAGAGTGAGCCATGGTATGACACGACGCTCGGTGTAATAGTTCTGCTTCCTAAGATAGAGGGCGTGCAGCTGCGCATCGCCATGCACGCGAACGTCTACGTCCGACACACGATCATATACCGTGCCTTTGAATCGGTATACGTTTGGACCCATGGGAACCCAGACACGCAGCACGAGCCGTTCGTCGAGGTCAATACGCTCGAGCTCAAGCGCGGGGGCGGCATTGAACATCTTTGGGTTGCCCGTGATGTTGATGATGTTGCGCTCGATCGAGGTAGCTGAAGCGCGGGGAACGCCCTCGACGGAGCCATCGTCAAGTACGCCGAGCAAGATGCTGCCGCCTTGTCGATTGGCAAACGAGCAGATTGTCTCAAACACATCCTGCTGCGGCTGGTTACCGCAGCGCTTGAACTCGAGCGACATCCCTTCGCCTTGTGAGATGAGCTTTTTGATGCTCTCGCAGTCCATGTAAACCACCTGCTATCTATCGGACAACTATCGGTCATCTATGGGACATTATAGCGGACATTGAGGACAGCTGTCCTATATATGACCTTACGCTCCTCAGGACTGTTGATTATTTCAGATTTGATTGGCAGAAACTGGCACGTGGGGAGTGGTGTAGAGTGCTTGTTAGTGTTGTACCTTAAGCGACGAGCCGTGAAAGTGCTGGGAGAGGTGCGTGGGTGAACGGTACTTAAGGGGCGCTTAGGCCTGAGGGTCAAGGGGTCGCTGGTTCGAATCCAGTCCACCCGACCAGAAAACGCGAGGCCACGGTGTATGCCGTGGTCTTTTTTCGTTTGAACCGTTATGCGCTCCCGCGCGACGTGACACGATGCGTGACACTATCCATGACGACACACGTCCGGGCGGGTAGCATGTTAGGCGACCAGCCGCCGCGACGGTGGCGTCGCGGGTCGTCGGTGCCCAAGCTGAAGTGGCGTCCCAGAAAGCTTTACGCCACTTTCTGAGACGCCACTCCAAAGTGCCAAATGCGGACACGGAAAGTGCCATCTTTCGGGAGTTCTGTACGGTTCTTTGGTCTCCGTTTTACGGGGTCTTATTCACGGCACCATCTACCTGCACTTTTGTGGGGTGCCATATCGCCCCTGCGGCGAATCCGCATTCCCAAACCGTACAAAACTCCGAAAAGCTGCCACTTTTCTACCTCGAGGATGGTGCTCGTCGACGGGTCCCGAGGGGCGGGCCGATTCCAATCCGTGGACCGTCGAGCGTGTTGTTGTGCCGTGGGGAGGGATGCCGTGGGGGGATACTCCCTCTTGGACCGTTTTCGGACAGTTTGCCCCGTCCCCACCGTCCCGCGACGTTACTTCGCGGGGTGGCAACTAATCCAGGAATGCGCGTGTATGTCTTTGATTCGATGGCCCCTTAAGTAGTACTCATTGTGTCCGTCGCGACTGGTGACGCACTTCACGCCCGCGCGTGCCCAGGCCTCTTCAACCTTGGCCGAGACGGTGTCCCAATCTTTGCACTCGTCTCCTGGGTATTCGTCTAGGTAGCCAGCCTCCATGAGCTTCTTGATGTCGTATGCGACTTGATGGTACTTGCCACCCGCAATGTTGTCGAGCGTGTCGTCATCGAGCTCGGCGATGTCCTTGTCGCAAATGCTGTCATCTGTTGCTGTGGTCATGATCTTCTCCTTTGAGCGTAGGTCGTGGGCTTTACACTTGCAACTTCTGCTCATTCTACGTCGACGGGCGGTGCGTGTCTCAGATTCATTTCGGCTTTATCGGACTTTATCGGACTTTATCGGACTTTATCGGACTTTGAGGCTTCGATTGTTAGCTTGATGGCGGAGAAACCCACAATCACATTATCGGAAGTCGCGGAGAGGCTTGGGGTCGCACGAAGCACGGTGGCGCTTCGAGTCTCCGACCTGCAGGAGCGAGACATTGTCCACAGGGCCGGTAGTCGCAAGACCGGACATTGGACGATAGCTGACATCAAGGAGCAATAAATGAAGCACTGCTACTTCGTCACCCTACGGGGGCGCTCATCCGAGATCTGATCATCAGGGAAGTCGTCAGCACAAACGAACTTGAGGGAGTGCATAGTACGAGACAGCAGATCGCTTGGGAATATGTGATTGAGAGAGATCGTTGTTGTATCTGTTTTCGCAGGTCCATCTTTTACCTCGGTGCCCAGCGTACGGCTTGCCGAACTAGCTGACTGCTTGGAGTGCTCCGTCGGTACAGCGAGAGAATACTCCAGGCTACTTAAAGAGAAGAACCTCATCGAGTATCGACCTATCAGAGCAGGCCATCATGTTAGTGACTTTAGTTCCTCGTTGTGGTACGTTTTGGTTAAGTATTATGTGAGACATATTGATGTACTCGAATGGTCGAGTGTAAGGAAATGGGACTCTGGGCAAGAGTGAAGAACTGCAACGCATGGAGCGCGACCTGAGCGGACAGCCGGAACTGCGGGAAAAACTGGAGGCGAATATCAAACGCATCGTCGATGCCGGGGAAGCGGCATGCGGCGAGGAGGCCGTGGCGAAGGCCGCCGCCTCCCTTGGCTATAAGATCACCCCGGAAGAACTCAAACGCACGGCAACCGACTTTGAGGAACTGAGCGAGAGCGATTTGAAACAGGTAAGCGGCGGAAACAAAGACGAATACTATTGAGTCCAGCCGCATTTCTGGCAGATAAGCTGGCCGTTACCATGCATTTGGAGAATGTCGTTGCACTTGGGGCAACGAGATTCCCAGCCGAAGATGCCGCCAGATACCTGCTCCAGCTGCTCGTCGGAGAGCTCGTAGCCCTCCGTATGTTTGACACCACTTTGGTAAGATTATCGCCGATGCGCGCCCATGCCCCTCGTTTGGTCCGTCATGGGCACAACTGGAAATGGAGTAAGAGCATGCTGTTTAAAGAACTCGACAAGGTGCGTCGTCACATCATCATGATGACGATTCTGTTCATGTTCGCCGGGATTCTTCTGCTTGAGCTTCCCGAAAAATACCTTGCATTCTTAGGTACCTTCTGCGGGTTCTTGCTCATGGTGTGGGCGATGGTAACGGCTCTCGAGTTTGTGGAGGGACCCAAAGTCCTCATCTCTTATATCTTGCTATTCCTTGCGCTTGGAGCCGGACTGGTGGGTCTGGCGATGATTTCATTCGATGGGTTCTTCCTCTGGATGCTGAGAAACCTTGTGGGAGCGGTGCCCATAGTGGTGGGGTTGTTTGGCTGCTACTACGCGCTGGTGTTCGCCCGCAGATCAGGAAGGCGCGGGTGGAGAGTTCCTCTGGTGCTCTTTGGGCTACTCATCATATTCGGCATTCTGGTTGTATGGGATCCATTTCCCTTCGATCTCGGCACCGAGCAGTTCGTCATTGGCAGCGTGCTCTCGTACTCGTCAATCGTGTACGCAATCCTGCTTGCCTGGATCTGGCCAACACGCGCACAGGGGAGGGAGTAGATCCATGAGCGAAGACAAGGCCACCACGTCGCGAGAGCGCAAGCGTTCGGCGGAGATTATTGCGGTGCTCGCTGCGCACAACTTCTATGCCACGGGGTTCACCCCTCCGGAGATGCGCACGACCCTTGAGGACCTCGGACCTACCTACGTCAAGATCGGGCAGATTCTCTCGAGTCGCACCGATATCCTGCCCGAGGAATACTGTGTTGAGCTTTCCAAACTACGCACCGAGGTGGTGCCGCTGCCAGCAGAGACCGCGCGCGAGGTCATAGAGGCAGAGACGGGGCGCCCGATAGATGACATCTATCAGGAGTTCCGTGACGAACCTTTGGGTTCTGCGTCCATCGGGCAGGCGCACTACGGCATCCTCAAGGACGGCACGCGTGTGGTCACCAAGGTTCAGCGACCGCTCATCGCAGACATGATGCGCAAAGATTTTGTCGTGCTGCGCAAGCTCGTGGACGCCGTCAGCGTGGTGAGTGGCAGTGAGGACGGCAGTGAGGGAGCGGTTGATTTTGGCGAGGTTCTCAATGAGCTGGAGCGTGTGACGGCCGAAGAGCTCGACTTTCGCGTCGAGGCCGCTCATACACGCGAGTTCCGCGAACTCTGCATCGAGGATCCCAGCGTCATATCGTGTCCCGAAATCATAGACGACCTCACCACCGAGCGCATCCTTACCATGACGTACGTGGATGGGTACTCGCTCTCTCATTTGGACAGAATCGACGCCGACGGCTACGATCGCGACGCTATTGGAGAGGCGATTATTACCAACTACCTTCACCAGATACTCGATGTGGGCATCTTCCACGGCGACCCACATCAAGGCAACATTATGGTGTCGTCAGGCGTTCCCTACTGGATCGACTTTGGTATGGTGGGCCATGTGGACGAACGCACCGTCAACGTCCTACAAACAATGATCTTGTCGCTCGTGGGTCACGATGCCGAGGCCCTTGCGGATGCGACGCTTGTCTTGGGACAGACTCATGGCAAGGTGGACAAGTTTCGTCTTGTCGAGGACGTTGACGGGCTCATAGATCGATATGCCACTGCGGGTAGTCTTGCTGAACTCGACGTGGGTGCGCTCATGGGTGAGCTCACAGAACTCATGGACGACCACAAGATTTCTATGCCCGCAGACTACACCATGCTCGTACGAGGCCTGGTAACAATCGAAGGCGTGATAGAGGAACTCTGTCCCAACCTAGACGTCTTTGGCTTCTTGACCAAGCGGATGATGGAGCGCGCCCAAGCGGACTTCGACCTTAAAGCAGAGCTCATAAACGAGGCGCAGGAGCTTGCCAGTACGGGTATACGCGTGGCAAAGATCCCCTCGCTAACCTACGATGTCCTTCGCAATCTTGCTAAGGGTCGTATGAAGGTGAACCTCGAGCTCACTGGCTACGAAAAAATCACAGAGCGCATTGCGCATACCGTACAGAGCATGCTGATTGCTGCATTCGCCTGTGTGATGTTCTTGGGCGGCTGTTTGCTGTGCGGTACAGACATGGCTCCTCGCATCCACGGGATGCCTGCCGCGGCGCTCCTGTGCTTCGTGGTAGCAGTGTCGCTTGGCATATTCTCTGTACGACGCATGCGCAGGATGCCCTAGCACGAGACAGGACTTGTCCGTGATGTGAGCGCCTTTGACGCCTCAGGCTTTGCCCTCGAAGGGCCACCAGGCGGTGTCCTGCCATGCCCACTCGCCTGAGCTCCTCGTCTGCTGGCTCTGCAGGTTCATGCACCACTGGTATTCTCGCGGCTCGACCTCCCGCCAGCTGTCACCAAACGGGTGCACGGAGAACCTGCCGCCGATGATGCGGAGGTTCTCCCTCGTGATGCCTGCCTCCGCACACTTCTTCGCGAAGGCCTCGACCGCGCCGGGCATTGCGGTGAGGCCGCCGTGGCCAGCCGGCCCGTTTGGGTCAAAGAACGCGAACTCCTCCTCAGACAGGGCGGGGAGGGGTTCGCCAAGCCAATCGTTGATGGTCCATCCCCGCCAGCCATCCCTCGCCGAATCATCGCGCTCTTCTTGTGAGCCCGTGTAGAGGCAGAAGACAATGGAGAAATCGCTGCCTTCCGTTGCGCGACCCGCCTTGCAGATTTCGCTCTCTATGACATCTTCGGCTGCGTAGAGCTCATCCTGCTCGGCATCGTCCAGTGCGTCAAAGGAGTAGCCCCATGGCCAGCGCTCGCAGAAGCGCTCCTTGGCGTCTCCGCACAGGATGACAAAGTCCGCATTCCATAAGCCGGTGACCTTGCCACCATTCCTCTCAATCACGTTTGCTAAATCCTCGCGACTTGCGTACTTCGTGGGCTCGCCGACGATGAAGAAGCTCATCTGGTCGAGGATGAAGCCCTCCGGGTAAGGAGTCACCTCCACGCATCGTATCAGGGCGGAGATGATGTCTTCCAAGCGCCCGTCCTCGGGAAGGAACGGATGCCAGAGGTCAAGGCCCTTGATGGGCCATCCCCACTTGAAGAGCACCTGGTAAGGCTCCTGACCTTCGTATTCCGGTGAGCCTTGGGTCGAGATGTAGTAGGAGGCCACTTGGTCACTGGTGCTTTTGAGCTGGAACTCGACCACGTAGTTGGCGCTACTGGAGTTGGTAACGAAGTCGGTGCGGATCTTCATGGGTGTCTCCCGTGGCCGTTGCATGCGCTGCCTTCACTATAATGCAAAGCCAGCCTATGATTGATGCGGGTAAGCCTTCAGGTGGCTCATCGTCAGCGTTATCTCCCAAGACGCACCTCTCAGCTGACGGAAGTGCCGCGAGTTGCAAGAGGTGGGGCGGGGGACGAGCATGAGGTACGTGATCGAGGACAGGCGCTACCGCTTCCGTTCCGCCTTCGACATGGAGACGGGCGCCTACGTGCGCACGGGCATCCTGGACGAAGAGGGCCACGACACGGGCGTCGACCCGTTCATGGCATCATTTCCGCACCTGATTGACGTAGGGGTCATGGGCAGCTGCGTCCATGGCAAGACGGGGCTCTGCGTCAGGGCGGGCATCGGCTGCTACCAGAGCGGCCTAACGGTGGAGCAGCCCGACGTGTCTGTGGGAGACTTCCGCTGGATTTGCGAGCAGTGCTCCCGGCGCTGCAACCAGCTGGCGCTCGGGGGACGCGGCGACCCTGACCAGCATGCGCACTTCGAAGAGCTGCTGCGCATCAGCCGAGACAACCTGCTGGTGCCCAACTTCACTACCTCGGGCTACGGGCTCACACCCGAGCTCGCCGATATTTGCAGCCGGTACTGCGGAGCCGTGGCCGTAAGCTGGTACCGGAGCCCCTACACGCTCGCCGCCATCCAGATGCTGCTCGACGCGGGCGTACGCACCAACATCCACTACGTGCTGGGCAAGAGCTCCATCGACGAGGCGCTGGAGCGCTTGGAGCACGATGACTTCCCCGAGGGGATCAACGCGGTCGTCTTCCTGCTGCACAAGCCGGCGGGGCTGGGGAGGGCAGGCAACGTCCTGGCCATTGACGACCCACGCGTTGCGGCGTTCTTCGCGCAGGTCGACCGGCCGCACCGCTTCAAGGTGGGCATGGACTCCTGCTGCGTGCCCGGTGCCGTCAACCACTGCGCCAACATCACGTCCGAGTCGCTCGACACCTGCGAAGGCGGGCGCTTCAGCTGCTACATAGGCCCCGACCTCGTGATGGTGCCCTGCTCGTTCGACCAAGACCACCGCTATGAGGTCCAGCTTGGCGAGGGTATGGACATCGTCGGCGCATGGGAGAGCGAGCCCTTCGAGGCGTTCCGATCGCATATGCGCGGCGCGTGCCCCTCATGCAATAAGAGGGAATTCTGTATGGGCGGGTGCCCCCTCATGTCCGAGATTGTGCTTTGCGACCGTAGGGAGCGTCTGCAGGGTTAGCATACGGGTAGTTCCATCTGCTTGACGCTTCCCACCGCGACGTTCGGCCTCAGCTCCCACGTCTCCGCCCGGCTTCGCTCCTCGGCCTGTCTCCTGTTGGCACGCCGTCATACCCACCAGCCAGCGGTCGCGGTACAATTGACTCCTGATGCTTGGTGTTTGGAAGGAGAATGCAATGTGCCAGGTTGCGGTTTCGATACCTGATGAGGTCATGTACGACAGGGGGCTCAGCGTAGCTAAGGCGCAGGACCTCGCCAGGCGCATGACCGCCCTCGGCCTCTACGTGACCGAGAACGTCTCCCTCGGGTACTGCTCGGAGATAGCCGGCATGCACAAGGAGGACTTCATGCGCTTCCTCGGCACCTTCGGGGTAAGCATCTTCCGTTATGACGAGCTCTCCGAGCTCGAGGAGGACCTCGCCAATGCCTAGGGTGATTGTCAACTCGACGCCCCTCATCCTACTCGCCAGTATCGACATGCTCGACCTTCTCGCCAGACTGTACGGGAAGGTCACAATTCCCCAAGCAGTTTTCAATGAGGTTACTGCAAAGGCGGGCTCGGCATCGCGTGCATTACTGTCTCGGCCAGATTGGCTCATGATTGAGCGAGCACCAGAGATGCCAGTCGACTATCGGCGTCTAATCAGCGCGAAGCTTCATATTGGCGAACTCGAGGTTATGGCTCTCGCGCTTGCCACTGGCGCTGACTCCTTGGTTCTAGATGACAACGCGGCTCGAAGGACAGCCAAGTACTTTGGGTTGCCCGTTACTGGCACTTTGGGTCTGCTGCTTAGGGCGAAGGAGCGTGGCATTGTGCCGGAGGTCAAACCCCTTGTCAACGCTTTGCTTGCAAACGGTTTTCGCGTAGATGACAGGGTTGTTGGGGCCGTTCTCGAACTCGCGCATGAGCGATGAGGGCGCAGACAATTCCCTGATGGTCTTGCGCCTTCGCTCCTCGGCCTGTCTCCTGTTGGCACGTCGTCATACCCGCCAGCCAACGGTCGCGCTTCTTTCGTGAGGTTAGTGCACGCGGTTTCTGAACGTCAGCCAATTTCGCCACTTAGTACACTCCATTCGGTCGTTTCTCATGATGCTCAGAGATATGTCGAATGCACTGGAAAACAATATCGCATGCCGTTCCCACGGGGTGAGGGGGCAATCATGGCTAACGTTTCGCGCAGGTCGTTTGTGGAGTTGGTTACAGGGACGCTCGTATCGCTGCCGACGCTTGCCGGCGGTGTGTTACTGGGACCGAGGCCGGCTTACGCCGACCCGGACCCCACGGACGACTCGTAGATTGCCGGTCTCGAATCCGAGTATGTCATCATCGACATAGTGCGGGCATGGGAAACCGGATTCATGGTGGTGGACATCACCAAGCCCGAAAAGCTGGATAGCGGGCTCGTCAGCTATCCGCCCGTCTCTGGCGCCACGGTCACCGTCACCTCGCGCTTCAATGGCCAAACCGCTACGGGCATCACCGACGACGACGGCGTGGTCAACCTCGACATCCGCAATCTCTCGGTGGTGGAGGACGGTGAGGACGTCGATAACCTCGACGACTACCACTTCAATGGTGGGGTCACGGTGGAGAAGGATGGCTGGCGCAAGTTCGAGACGGCACTCATCGTGGTGCAGGGCGGCGAGGGCTTGCAGGTGCCGGCGCACCCTCTCGACGAAAGCGAAGGTACTCCCTATCCCCGTCTCGCCTCGTTCGACGAGTGGGATGGGCTCTACTGCATGAATGACTTCCTCATGACGCCCGCGAACGACATCGATCACGAAGTGGGTGTAAGCTTGCTCGGTCTACCCAACGAAGGATCTGTGACGGTCGAGCTATGGGTTGAGGGAGAGGAGACCCCGCGCGCAAGCGTCGATACGACCACGGGCGACAAGGTGGAGATGGGGAAGAAGGCTGACGAGGCGGGGGGCACATCTCTTTACGGCTATCCCGATTCGGGCCTGGATGCCCAGGCGGACGCGAACGCGCAGGGCATATTCGTCAACTGGGACGAACTGGCGCACGAAGAGGTCGTGAATCTGGGGGATGGCACGAGCATAACCGTTGTCGTGTACGAGCTGGGAAGTACGCGGCAGAAAGCCGAGGTTGAGGAGCCGGATACCGAGACAAAGGCCGGCGAAGAAGATGCGGTCGTAGCGGGCGAGGGCAAGCCCGTGGAGAATGCGCCGGCTGCCGTGGCCACCGAAGAGCCGGCCGCCGATGCGGCGACCGGTGCAGCTACTACGGCTGTGACGGCTCCCGATGCGGCGACCGAGAATGCAACTTCCGCGACTGCGACCGCAGATGCTCCTGATGCGACGAGCGAGACCGACGCGGAGGATTTGATCGTCGTCGCTACGAGCAATTCTGTCGATGAGGAGCCTGCTGTCGTTGCAAGTGCCGCCACGGCTAAGGATGCGTCCTCAGTAATCGCAGGTGATGAACTCGAGAGCCCAATTGAGAGCGTCGAGGTGCAAGCGGAGGGAGACGCCGTGACGCAGGCGGTCACGGAGGCCGACGCCCCGAATGCGCAGTCTCAAGACGCAGCGACTCAGGATGCGGGCATGGAGGCCCAGGCAGAGGACGAATCGCTCCCCACCATCAGCTGGCTGCAGACTGCAAATGATTTGCCGACCGAATTTGGCATCGCATCCCTCGGTGTGAGCAGTGGTGTGCGTCCCTCGTCCGACGTGCGTATCTTTGGGTCCGATGATCAGCACGTCCTTTCTGCCTCACACGTGCAGGTGACGAACCCGGGCCTATCGAGTTCCATGTGGAGCCGGGAACGTACAAGGTGGTGCAGCAGCGCACGAGTGCGGATCAGGATACGGACCAACGCCATATGGATACGCTCACCGTGAGTCCGAGTGTCGCTGGTGGCATGTACTTCATGCCCGCATCGACGGGAGGGGCATCGACTGGCGACGGCGGTGGCTCCGACAACGGTGGTGGCTCAAGCAACGGAGTCGGTAACAGCGGCAACTCTGGCAGCGCCGGCAACAGCACCAACGGCAAGAGCAACAATACGTCCACACGCAATGCCACGCCACGAACGGGCGATAGTAACCCATCGGCCGGCCTCGGCTTGACCGGCGCCGCGCTGACTGCCGTAGGCGCCGCCCTCGCTGCGTACGAGCGCCGTCGTGCCGAGAACGATGGCTTATGACCAGTTATGATAAGATGTATAATTGACATCAGGACCGATGTGCGAGCGACTCGTGCTCAAAAACAAAGGATGAAGATGTATAGCGACGTAAGCGCGGCGGATGTGCGAGACGAGGGACGGGTCGTGTCACTTGAGGCCTCCATGTACGCCCTGCTGAACAACATGCCTGTAATGGCGTTCTCCAAGAACGCGCAAGATGGTAAGTATCTGGCTTGCAACCAGTTGTTTGCTGAGTTTCTCAACAAGAAGTGGCCCGAAGAAGTGGTGGGGTTGACGGCTTACGACATCTACGAGAAGGCGTCTGCAGAACGTTTCGTGAGCCACGATATGGCTGCATTGTCCATGGACGAACCCTACATCAGCTTTGAGGACGCAGTGGATGCGAACGGGAGTCCTCGTCGTCTTCAAACTGCGAGACTAACGTTTGTCGACGAGGCTGGTCGCCAATGCATCCTTGGCACGTGCATCGATGTCACGGAGATGATGCGGGCCAAGGAGGAGGGTGAGCGGGCGAGGGCTGACTACGAGGAGGCCGTGAGCGCCAGTGCGGTCTACCAAAGCATCGTCGCCGCACTCTCGCAGGACTACTTTGACCTGTACTATGTGGATGTGGTTACGGACGAGTACGTCGAGTACGGCTCTCGAACCAAGAAAGACGAGCGGACTAAAGAGAGGCGCGGAACCGATTTCTTTGCGGAATGCAGGGAGAATGCCGTCGACTTTGTCTATGGCGAAGACCTGGAGCACATTCTAGAGGCGCTCGATAAGATGCGGCTTATTGCCGAAGTGGAAAAGAATGGTGCCTACAACTGCCAGTATCGCCTGCTGATTGATGGGACTCCCACCTACGTCAACATGAAGGCCACTCGCATCTCGGGAGATGACAGGCACATCATTATCGGCGTAAGCAATGTGGATGCTCAGGTGAGGGACCACATGGCGGCGTCGCGCGCTGCGGAGGACCGGAAGTCATACCTTCGACTCAGCGCCTTGGCTGGCAATCTGATAGTGCTTTATTACGTCGATCCAGAGAGTAGTGAGTACACGGAATACAGCGCCATAACGAGCTTCGAGAGCTTGGGCATAGCGAAGCAAGGATCGGACTTCTTCGAGTCCTCCTACGAGAACGGCCTGAGGACGATTCATCCCGAGGACCAGGTGCTGTTCCGGTCGCAGGTCACGAGGGAGAACGTTCTGGCCACAATCGACCGGAACGGCGTGTTCGTGCTTGACTACCGCCTGATGAGCGGCGATCTGCCGACATATGTGAGACTAAAGGCCGTGCTCGTCGAAGAAGACGGCAAAGAGATGATGATTGTGGGCTTGCTCGACGAGGATGCGCAGATTCGCCAGGAACGGGACTATCTGCGCAATCTTTCTGCGGCGCGGGAACTCGCCACCATCGACTCGCTTACTGGCGTGAAGAACAAACATGCCTACTCGGAATGGGAAGAGATCATCGATGCCGCGATCAAAACGGGCGAGCAGGAACCGTTCGCGGTGGTAGTCTGCGACGTCAATGGTCTCAAGACGGTCAACGACCGGTATGGGCACAACGAGGGAGATGCATGCATCAAGAAGGCGTGCGCGAGAATCTGCGGCGTCTACGAGCACAGCCCCGTGTTTCGGGTGGGGGGAGACGAATTTGCGGTCATCCTCACCAAGGGCGACTACGAACGCCGTGCACAGCTACTTGATACGATCGTTGCGGTGCCGCAGGAAGGCTTGCAGGCAATGACGGGCGAGACGATAGCCGCTGGCATGGCCGATTACAGGAGAGGGCGGCATTCCTCGCTCTCGAGTGTTTTCGAAGAGGCCGACAAAGCCATGTACAGCAAGAAGCGTTCCATGAAGAAGTCCAGCTCGCTCGATGACTATGTGCCCGATGCCTCCGAGCAGATTCCTGCCATGAACGTGCGCAAGCACATCTTGGTTGCCGATGACATCGAGATGAATCGCGAGATCTTGGGTGACCTCCTCGAGGATGACTACGACATCATCTATGCCGCTGATGGCGTCGAGACTCTCGAGAAGCTGCGCAAGCACAAGGACGAGGTCGCCTTGGTGCTCCTCGACCTGTACATGCCTAGGATGACGGGTCGTGAGGTAATCGCGGAGATGCAGATAGACGAAGACCTCATGTCCATACCCGTGGTCTTTCTAACGGTAGATCAGGAAGCCGAGCTGGATTGCCTGAGAATCGGTGCCATGGACTTCATTCCGAAGCCATACCCGGACATCGAGATCGTAAAAGCACGCATCGCCAAGTGCATCGAGCTCTCTGAGGATCGCGAGCTGATACGACACACCGAGCGGGATAAGTTGACGGGACTCTTGAACAAAGAGTTCTTCTATCGCTATGTCGAGCGACTCGATCGGATTCATGAAGAAGATGCTTTGGACGCGGTGGTCTGCGACGTAAACAAGCTGCATGCGATCAACGAGCGATACGGCCGACAGTTTGGCGACCATGTGCTGCATAACTTGGGTGCTGGCATCAGGAAGCTTGCACGTCAGATTGATGGCATCGGCTGCAGGGAAGGCGGAGACACGTTCCTTCTCTACTGTCCGCACAGGGATGATTACGAGCAGCTGCTAAGGACGTTCTTGGATGGGGTGTTCGCTGACCAAACGATGGCGCGCAGGGTTACTCTGAGGTTCGGTGTGTTCAGCGACGCCCAACAAGAACCAGATGTCGAGGAGCGGTTCGTCCGGGCCAAGACAGCCGCGGACAGCGTGAAGGCAGACGCGCGGAAGACGCTCGCCTTTTATCGCTATGCTCCCCGAACTGTCTCATAAAGGTAGCTATCCGCAAGGGGTGACCATCTGTGGGCACCCCTTAGTGTCGTAAACGATTACAGCATCACGAGTTCGATGAGGAAGACGAGCGCGCAGCAGGTGGCAGCGACCTGGAAGAGGCTCGCCCCAAACCATGCAGCCACGATGCCCGCGGCGAGTGCGATGGCTCCCGCGAGAGGTGCGTCAGTTGCCTGCACGATGGCGGGGAAGGTCATGACCGCGAGCGTCACGTAGGGAACGTAATACAGAAACGAACGCACGAAGCGGCTGCGTATCGGCCTGCGGATCAAGGTGAGGGGCAGTATCTTAACCGAGAGCGTGACTGCCGACATGACGGCGATGTAAAGCGGAATGCTATGCTGCATGGGTGTCTCCTTCCTCGTCGCCCTTGGCGTTTGCGTCTTCGTGCCTCAGCTCATCGTCCGATACTGGGAAGAGCAGCGCTGCGACCGAGGAAATGGCGACTGTGAGGATGATGGTGCGGGTGCCAGCGGAGAGCTGCGCGAATGCGGGTGCGACCGAGAAGACCAGGCTTGCCGCAAAGCTTATGACCACACATCCGAGCACTACGCGATTCTGGCGTGCCGGAGGGATGATGATGGCCAGGAACATGCCGTACAGCGCGACGGAGAGGGCGCTCACTGCGCGCGTGGGAAGGACGTTGCCCATGATGATGCCCAGCGCCGTGCCTATCGACCAGCCAGAAAGCGCCGGAACGAAGGCACCGTATGAGTAGTAGGGGTCAACCGTGCCTGGTCGGGCAATGGCGATGCCAAAGAGCTCGTCCGTCACGTCGAAGCCGACGAGCACGCGGTGCAGCGTGCCTGTGCGTGGCGAGAAACGCTGGCTGAGCGCCGTGCTCATGAGGAGGTAACGGGCGTTCGCGATGAGCGTGACCACAGCAAGCTCCAAGTAGGACGCGTTTGCAGCCATGAGGGTGAAGGCGGCGTATTCGCCTGCGGACGCGTTGTTGAGTAGGCTTGCGACAAAGCCCTCCCATGGCGTGAGGCCAGCGTCCCGTGCGGCAATGCCGAGCGAGAAGGCCACGACGAAGTAACCAGCACCGATGGGGACGCCATCGCGCATGCCTTCTCGTATTGCCTTGCCATGGCGGGCAAAGAAGCCGTTCATTCCCGTTGCCACGGTGCTACTCCGACGTCTTCTGGTAATCCTTGAGCTTTGCGGCAAGCTCGTCGATGGCGGCTTTGATCTCGTCGACCTGCTGCTCCATCTCCTTGACTTCCTGCTCGTCGAGCTTCGATGAGTTGGTGAGGTCGTGCTGGAGGTTTTCCGCATCTACGCTCAGGGACAACAAGTCGATTGCAATCTTCTCAGACTCCTCATCTGCCTCGCGCTTGGCTTCATGGTTGCTGTACTCGCCGAGGTCGATGCCTTCGGGAGGAGCGATGGCGTAGAGGGAGAAGAGGATTGCGCCGATGACGGCGATGACGACGCACACGATGTTCATTGTGGCGGGACGCACGCGGGCAATCATGCGCTCGCACATGGGATAGATCCACCACGAGACGATTGAGGCGGCCACGCCGAAGAGCAGCGAGTTCGTGAGGCACACCTGGCCCATGAAGTTGAACGGCATGTTCGTGTAGTCCCAATTCTGCAGCTGGGCGTTGAAGAGCAGGCCGCCCACGAGCTCGATGATCGTGACTGTGAGGACGTTGGTGGCATAGCTCACGGCGTACGCCACGAAGCGGTTGTCGAACCTCTTCTTGAACCACTCAAACAGGGGATAGAGGATGAGGGCCATGAGCACGACGGCCGTGCCGTGCATGGGGTAAGGGTAGAACCAGTCGCGCCACAGCATGGTGTTCTCTGCGTGGAACTCGCCCGGTGCGAGGCCGAGTCGGATGAGCTGGCAATACCCCGCCTCAAGCCAGTGCCCCAAGACGGAGAACACCACGAAGTAAATGATGATGTTGCGCCAGAAGGGCCAGCTCCTGCGGTCGATGATGAGCTCGTCGCCCTCGATGGCACCCGTGTCGTGCGAGAGGTCGTTGACGAGCTCGGCCTTCACGCGGCTCGAGAAGGTGAAGTAGAGGATCAGGAACAGGTTGAAGGCGAAGGTGTTGACGAAGCTGCCGACGCTGACGGTGTCGTCGATCTGCAGGACGATTAACTTGCCGACGATGGTGATGGCGGCGATGGCGATTACCATGGGCCGTCCGAGCTTGTAGCGGTTCACGAAGAAATAGAACGCAACGGCCTGTAGCACGACAAGTATCCAGTCGAGCATGGTGTTCGGATCGTAGCTTATGGTATCGCGCGAGGTGAGCAACAGTCCGATGATGGTCATCACGATGTTAAAGAGGAATCCCACCTGCACCACACGCAGGAAGCCGAGCGAGCTGGGGTCACTGAACTTGATGGCCTCGTACGCGCGCTTAGCCGACTTGGTGGCTGCCTTGTGGTCGCTCTTTGCCTTCTTGCGCGCCACCCGCTCGCGCTCGCGGGCGACCTTGGTCTTCTGGGGGTTGCCCATGCCGTTCGCGATGATCGCGAGCTTGTTTGCCTCGTCCGCCTCGGCGTCGGACTCCATGGCAACGCCGACCATGGCCACTGCCTCGGCCGCGTCAAGCTGTGCCTGACGCGTGATGAGCGCACGATCGACCTTGCCGGTGGTGAAGGCGCGATCGACGGCGCGTTCGACGCTGTCGATGTCGTTGCGGCTCTGCGACGCGTTCTTCGGAACACTTGTCATGGCCTCTCCTCTTCGATGACATACGAATGACGCGGCAATGAATATAGCACGAAGACGCCTGCGGGGTACGTTGCCCGTTGCCTCGGCGCATCGCGTATACTATGCGTACGTGAGGGCGGCATGGGAGGTCTCGCGAATATGCGCAATGCAGGCAGAAGCACCACGACGACGGTTGCCATCATCGGCGGGATTGTGATCCTGGCGTTCTTTGTCCTAGGGACCGTATGGTCGGGGAGGAGCGCGGCAAAGGACGCGAATGAGGCGGTCCATTCCGTCAGCCTGCTGTATTTGGACGAGCTTGCCGGAAGGCGCGAGCAGGTCGTCGCATCCAATCTGCGTGACAAGATAGAGGACATCGGCGTCGCCATCGAGCTGATGACGGATGAGGACCTCAGCGACCTGGAGCATCTGCAGGCATACCAGAGCCGCATCAAGCGCATGTACGACCTCGAGAAGTTCGCCTTCGTAGACGAGGACGGACTCATCTACACCGCCCTTGGCATGCAGACAAACATCAGAGACTACCAGTTCGACTATCAGACCCTCTCGGAACCGGAGGTCTCGATCCTCAACGTCCATAGTCCCCAGAAGAAGACCGTCATCGCGGTCCCCGTCGATCTGCGTCTTGGCGATGCAAGGCTGTGCGTCTGCTTCATGGAGATCGACATGGACGAGATGCTGAGCGGTGCGTCGATGGGGGCGGGCGAGGAGGGTGCCACCTTCTCCAACATCTACACCTATAAAGGCGTCGCGCTGAGCAACACCGTCTTGGGCGGTCTGGCCGTCGAAGACAACCTGATTGACGCCATGCGGCATGCGGACTATGAGGGCGAGTACAGTTACGACCGCTTTGTTGATGAGTTCACGTCGAGGCGGCGTGGCGTCGCGTCGTTCACCTATGACGGCATCAAGGAAATGCTGAGCTACGTGCCCGTTGAGGGGACCGATTGGCTGCTGACGTACCTCATACGCGAGAGCGTCGTGAGCGCGCGCGTCAACTCAGTCACAGATGGCATCATGCTGCGGAGCTTCGGGCAGAGCGTAATCACCGTTGCCGCCATTGTGGCCATCTTTGGGTACATCGTCGCCGAGACGCGTCGCAATGGGCGGTTGCTGCTCGAGAAGGAGACTGCGGAGGCCGGGAATCGTGCGCGCAACCAAGAGCTCGAACAGCGTCTCGTTCTGCAGGAGCAGCTCCTCGCGGAACGCCGGAGCGCCGAGGAACAGGACAAGCTGATCACGGCCCTCTCTTCGGACTTCTGGAGTGTGTACTACGTCGAGCTCGACCACAATGACGGCGTGTGCTACCAGACGCACCCAGAGTTGGATGGCGCCTTGCAAGAGGGCGAACACTTCAGCTATCTAGAGACCTTTACCGCCTATGCCAATTCGTTTGTCACCGAGCCCTATCGTGACGAGTTCCTGAAGTTCGTGCAGCCGGACGCCGTACGTGAGGGCCTCAGCAACAGTCGCGTGATTGCGTATCGCTACCTGGTGAGTCGCCAGGGACGCGAGCAGTACGAGATGGTTCGCTTTGCGGGCGTGCGTCATCCCGAGGATCGCGACGATCACTTGGTCCACAGCGTGGGCGTCGGCTTTGCCGACGTGGATGCAGAGACGCGCGAGCAGCTCATGCAGAACCAAGTGCTGAGTGATGCCCTCGATGCAGCCGAGAAGGCAAACGTTGCCAAGACCTCGTTCCTCTCCAACATGAGTCACGAGATCCGCACCCCCATGAATGCGATCATCGGTCTCGACAACATCGCGCTTAACGATCCCAGTATCTCTCAGTCCACGAAGGAGTATCTCGAGAAGATCGATGAATCCGCCCATCATCTGCTGACGCTCATCAACGACATCCTCGACATGTCTCGCATCGAGTCGGGACGCATGGTGCTCAAGAGCGAGGAGTTCTCCTTCTCCAAGCTAATCGAGCAAGTGAACACCATGTTCAGCGGACAGTGCGAGGAGAAGGGGCTCAACTACCAGTGCTACATCCAGGGTGAGGTGGACGACGCCTACATCGGTGACGACATGAAGCTGCGCCAAGTGCTCATCAACATACTCGGCAACGCCGTGAAGTTCACCCCGGAGGGTGGGGACGTCGAGTTCAAGGTCGAGCGCAAGGCTAAGTTCGATGGCAAGACTACCCTCCGCTTCACGATTAGCGACACCGGCATCGGCATGAGCGAGGAGTTCTTGCCGCACATCTTCGACACCTTCTCGCAAGAGGATTCCTCGAGCACGAGCAAGTACGGCAGCTCCGGACTTGGCCTTGCCATCACGAGGAACATCGTCGAGATGATGAACGGCAACATTCAAGTCGAGAGTACCAAAGGGAAGGGCACGACCTTTGCGGTCACCGTCACCCTCATGGACGCAGAACAGGCCGATTTGGGGGAGGTGGAGATCCATCCGCACGAGATGAGCGTGCTTATCGTTGACGATGACCCCGTGGCATGCCAGCATGCGCAGCTCGTGCTCGAGAAGGCGGGCATCGCGTCTGAGGTCGCGCAGGGAGGTGCGGAGGCGGTGGAGAAGGTGCGCCTACGCGAGGCAAGGCGCGACCCATTCAACCTGATCCTCCTCGATTGGCAGATGCCCGAGATGGATGGTGTCGAGACCGCGCGCCAGATTCGCTCCATCGCGGGCAATCAGTCCGCCATCATCATCCTCACTGCCTATCGATGGGACGACGTGTTTGATGAGGCGCTCCAGGCTGGGGTGGACAGCTTCATGCCCAAGCCGCTCTTTGCCGCAAACGTGATCGAGGAGTTTGAGGCGGCCGTCAGGCGCAAGCGGCTCCTCAACAGCGCGAATGAGCACAAGGCGGAGCTTGCCGGGCGCAAGGTTCTGCTCGCTGAGGACGTGGCGATCAACGCGGAGATCATGATGATGGTGCTGGAGATGCGCGAGGTGGAGGCAGACTTGGCGGTGAACGGCAGGATTGCCGTCGAGAAGTTCGCGGCAAGCCCCGAGGGCTTCTACGACGCGATTCTTATGGACATGCGCATGCCGGAGATGGACGGTCTTGAGGCGACGCGGACCATCCGCGCCATGGATCGCTCGGATGCGACGCGCATTCCCATCATCGCGTTGACGGCCAACGCCTTCGACGAGGACGTGCAGCGCAGCCTGCAGGCTGGCCTCAACGCCCATCTGAGCAAGCCGGTTCAGCCGGAGGTGCTCTTTGAGACCCTCGAGAGCCTCATAGAGGACTGATTCCTTGCCCGGTCAGCCCGTTGCAGGCTCGAGGGTTGCGCACAAGGCTTTGAGGTAAACCCCGGATGGAGGAAGCATGACGAACGAAACCGGCTTCTCGTATCGCAGGCTCGCGTTTGTTGACGGGCGCATTCAAGCTCAAGCGGGCTATTCGAAGGGCCTACGCTCGCAGTGGCGCTATGGTACCCGGACCGACGAGGTGCGGGAGAACTATGCCGCCTTCTGCGCCGAATTCGATCTGACGCCTAACCGGGTTGTGATGCCCTTGGAGACGCATACCTCCAACGTGGCCGTCGTGACGGCCGCCGATGGCGGAGGCGGCGTGTCGCGTGCGCTCGAGCTCCTCGACGTCGACGGGTTGGTGACGGCCGAGCGCGACCTCGCGTTGTGCATAACCATCTGCGACTGCGCCCCGGTCTACCTGGCAGACGCAGATGGGTGCGCCATCGGCCTGCTCCATTGCGGGTGGCGCGGGACACGCGGCGGCATCATTGCCGAGGGGATTCGTCGCATGGAGGAGCTCGGAGTCCGCTGCGAGCTCATCTCCGCCATCGTGGGTCCGCACATCTGCGCGGAGTGCTTCGAGGTGGGAAGGGAGCTCGTTGACGAGTTCGCACGCGTTCATGCGCCTGAGGAGCTGGAGTCGGTGTTCACGGAACGGGAGGGCAGGCTCACGCTCGACCTGGTCGCGTCAATACGGCTTCAGCTGCTTGCCGAGGGCATCGGGCCAGATCACATCGTTGCCTCCGACGAGTGCACGATGCACGGAGACACCTACTTCTCGTATAGGAGGGGCCAACGCGAGCTGAGGAACCTGGCCTTCATTGTGATGCCCTCCCGCCCATAGCGGAGACAACATGTTTCCTTCCGGAGGGCATGCGGCCTAACACATTTGGCACACGTGACTCTGTTACGATGTGTCGGATTGCGCCCGACGAAGCATAGACGAACCATAGGGGTGAGGCACATGCTCGAGCCAGAGAAGGCATTTCGGTACCTCTCCGATGCCACGCGATTCGGCGGAGGGGGAGACGTCTCGTTCGATGACGACGTCCCACAATGGGAACTTGAATGGACGTGCGTCAGTACCGGGCAGGTGGACGCCGATCGTACGCGCGAGGTTCTCACCGCATACAGCCGGCAGTGCCCTGACGTTCCGTTCGGCGAGTGTCCTGTGCCCGTCGTCATTTGCTTGCGCTGGTTCGCTCCGACAGACGGAGGGAGTCGCATACCGCTCCTGCTGATGCCGGGCACCCTCGACGTGGGCGGTGCGCTCAAGCCGAGGGGCGGTGCGCGGGCCTGGGTGCCATGGGAGCGCCTGGCCTCCGACGGGACCTATGGCGCGCAGCCCACGGTGTGCACGCTCGATGCGTTGCGCGTTCATCAACGTGCCATGGCAGATCTTGCCGATGATGGGAGCTGGGCGCTTGCGATCAGGCGAAGCGAGATGCTCTTCGATGCCATCTGCTCCATCGACTCCGACCATACTGTGGAGGGACGGGTTACGCCAGATGGTCCCACGCTGCGCATCTGGGATCGTGGCGACGAGTTCGCTGTCACGTCTGAGCTGCTCGAACATGCTGCGGGGATTCATACGGAGCGGGGCTCGCAGGCCTTCTCGAAGGCGGCGCGACTACTGATGGGAATGTCGCATGATGAGGGCCAAGCACCCGATATCCACGAGCTTCCCGAAGACGAGCTGCTCGAGCCCAAGCTCATATGTGGCATACCCGATCATCTTCCAGCGCTTTCTGCCGGTGAGCGTGCGGCGCTGATCGGCTTCGCGCGCCAGCACGGGGACGATGTGCTTGCGGTGAGCACGCCGACCGGAACGGGCAAGGAATTGGTGGCGATTGCGTCCATGGCAAACCGGCTCACCGAGTGCGCCCTGCGCGGGGAGCAGGCGCCGGTGATGGCATGCATTGCATCTTCGCGTACTCTTGAGGCTCTCGATAGGATGCTGTCGCAAAGACCGGCGACGGGACAGACCACGCTGCCATCCAGGTGGCTGCCTCGCATCGACGGGACGGGGAGTCAACCTGAGGCGTGGCGCGTGCTCGGCCCCATCTCCACCCTTATGTTTGCGCATGGCGCTGCCGATGGGCCCTTTCCTGAGGTAACGGCGCTTGGCTCGCGCCTTGGCCACCCGGCGCTCGGCGATGGCATGAGATACTCGGACTCTTGGTACGTCCCCCAGGCATCGACCTATTTCCTCGATTGCGTCTCTGGTTTCCTCGGGAGGCGGTTGCGCGAGCTTCCCGAGGCGACGGAGGAACTCTCCGAGCGTCTGAGGCGCATCGACCAGGACCGATGCGAGCTTATCGATGCCTACGCGCAGGTGTGTCGTGCGGCAGGGCTGCTCAAGGAGCGAGATGCGCTCCTGCACGAGATTGGCGCTCTGAGGGCGAAGCATCAGATGACGCGTGAGGCCTTGCAGCGTTGGGAGCGTGTGGGCACAGAGAACCCCATGCGTCGCTCGCTCGTGCCGCGCGGGGATCAAGACCAAAGCGAGCTCATCTCCCAAAACACACAGCCGGGCGAGACCGTGCCTGCCGGTCGCAGATACGTGAGCGAGGTCTGTGATGGATATCGAGAAGAGCTGCGGCGCATCGAGGGGGAGATTGATCGGCTTCGCGGGATATCTGCAGATTTGAGCCGTCGCGCTCGCGCGTCGGTGGCAGATGGCAAGCATTGCGCCGAGACGATCTCGCGCCTGCAGCGGTTGTGTGGCCTTTCTGTCGCACAGACGCAGCGTCTCGAGACCACCTTCGACGGCCGCGAAGTCTCGATGAGCCGGTTGGATGCCGTGCTTGACGAGACGGTAAGGCCATCGGAGTTCTGGCTTGCCGTGCACATCTACGAGGCGCAGTGGCTCTTGATTGCCCAGTATGAGCAGGAGCTGCACAGGGCCTTGGATGAAGGCGGGTCTGCCGCGTGGAAGGCGCGGGCGTACTTGTCTCCCATAAACGTCATTCCGTCTGATGCGGTGTCGCTCGTCATGAAGGCGTTGGGTGGGAGCCGCTCGAGTGCATCGGCCTTACCGCTTGACCTTGCGGTCATACTCGATGCGGATGCGATTGACGTCGCCACGGGGGCTGCGCTGCTTGCCCATGCGCGACAGGTGCTGCTGATGGGTAGCCATACCAGCTTGGGGCCACTTCAGCCGCAGGGTCGAACGTCAGACGAGCTGCATGTCGCTGCGGAGGTGCGAGGCGCATGGCTGCAAGCGCGTGAGGGAGGATTCGGCGCGTCGGGCGAGTCATCACTGTTCAGGGCCCTTGTCGGACGTGAAGAGTGTCCGCGCATGAGCCTGTACGAGGAACGAAGCTCATATGGCGAGCTGGATGACTTGCGCAGCGACCTTAGCCCTGAGGAGCCCATGCGCACGTTGCGCATTCCCTCAAACAGTGCAGATGACCCTGCCTATCCGCTGATGGGAATCGTGCCCGCGCTCTCGCATGTGCTGGTGCCCGACTCTTCTTGGCAGCAGGTGGGTTCGAGTCGCGCCAATCGCTCGGAATCGCTTGCTTTGGTGCGCTGGCTGTCCAAGCACGGAGCGAGGATGTGCGAGCGTTACGAAGCCGTAGACGGTGCCGTCATCGCCATCGTAAGTGCGTATCGCGAGCAGGTACGGCTCATGGCAAGCATGGTGCGTTCTGCAGATGGATTGCCAAGGGATAGGATTGAGGTACTCTCGCTTCGCGAGGCGATGGGCAGGACGTGGCCCATCGTCCTTGCAAGTGCCACGTGCGGTCCGCGTGCCTTCCTGAGCGACTGCTCGTGTGACTCATCGGGCATCATCAGCCTCTTTGCAGGATGCGCGGAGGATTCGCTCGTGCTCTTTTGGGGCGGTGCTTGGCTCAAGAGTGACGATGTCGCTGCGCTCACCTATCTGCGGCGAGCGACCATGGTTGGCAGGCTATACTCGGTCATTCGATCCGGCGGGCTGGTGAAGAATCCTAACCCTCAATCGGAGCCTAAGCATATGGACGTAAACACTCAACGTCGCCTTGAGGTCGATCTTCGGGCCAAGCCGCTTTCCCTCACTGCGCTCCTCAAGAAGCTCGTTTCGCGTGGCGAGCTCGAGACTCTGCCGCCGACCTCGCAAGTCAACGTTGCGCTGGAGAGCGTGGGCCTGATCGAGCGGGTGGTCGAGGATGGTGCGCACAAGGGATGGAGGCCAACGCCGGCCGGAAGGGAAGTTGGTATAATCGGAACAAACGATCGTATGGGAACGCCATTCTGCACGTATGCACCTACGTCGGAGCCGGTTGTTGCAAGCGCGGTGCTTGATTTGGTCGATTCGTAGGAATTCGCCCTTTGCATTTGTGCTTGCGCTAGAATACTCTAGTTGCATATTTGCGTCGAAAGGCGAACACTTGTCGTGAGCGAACGGACCGAGAGAGCGAAGTCAACCATAAAGGGAGTCGTTGCTCCCGATGCTGCCGCCTCTCAGCTGAGTGGTACGGCTACTGCTCCCTTGGGTACCTCCGAGAATCCATCGAATGCGGTCTTTACCGTTGCGAACCTTGTGACATTCTGCCGTCTGTTCTTTACGATTGCGTTCCTCGTGCTCTTTGTGAGGCACGAGGCGCAGACGCGCTCAATTGCTCTGGCGCTATATGCCGTTGCCGCGGTCACCGACTTCCTCGACGGGCAAATCGCTCGTCGTACGCAGACGGTGAGCTGGTTGGGCAAGGTGATGGATCCCATCATGGATCGCGTGTTGCTCTTCACGGGCGTGCTCGGTCTTATGGCGACGGGAGAGCTGCCGGTGTGGGTGGCCGTGTTCGTGGTCGGCCGCGACATCGTTCTCGCCGGCGGGGCGATGTGGCTCAGGATGTTCCAGACGCGTCCGCTCGACGTCACATACGTGGGAAAGGCGGCAACGGCGTTGCTGATGCTCGGCTTCGTCGGACTGCTCTTCGATTACCCGCGCATCATGGGGTTGGGGCTGGTCGACGTCGACTGGCTCCCAGGACTCAATGCCGCCCCGTGCGCCGCAGGCATCTTCTGCGTGTATCTGGGGCTCATCTGCTCTGCCATTGCGGCGGTTGTCTATTATCACCGAGGCCTGCGGATTCGCCGCAGGGTCCTCAATCGCAGACTGGAAGGTGAAGATGCGTAACTTGGGCTCTGCTCGGACGTTGGTGCGTGCGGCGTTGCGAACAGTCGGTGCCATTTTGCTGGTGAGTGCAGGACTGCATCCGTGTGCAATAGCGCATGCGGAGGAGTTCGACTACGATTTGGGCATGGGATTGGATTACTTTGAGCCGTCGGTTGAGGTTGTCTCCATGGACGAGACCTTTGAGGCGCCCGACGTGATGCCTCAGGAAGTCACCGCGACGGATTACGTGTATTACGTCGAACCTGCGCAGGGCGCAGCTCAGCCAGGGGCGATTGCGGACTTCGAGTGGATGCGGACGCCAGAGAACATCGCTGCGCTCTACGATCATCTGAAGGATGCCGCGGCGCCCACGCTCAAGGAAGCCCAGGGTGCGGCGATTATCGACGGTGCGGGGAACATTCTTTACGAGAAGGACGCGGAGCGTCCGATGTCGCCCGCCTCCACCACGAAGGTCATGACGGCCGTCGTGGCGCTCGACTCGCTCAAGAACGGCAAGTCGCTTGACGACAGGGTGAAGCTCGTTGAGCCGTACCTAGGTCCGGATGCGCAGATGGCCGACTTCACCGAGGGCGAGACGGCGATCTTTCGTGACCTGCTGCGGGTCATGCTTGTCTATTCAGCAAATGACGCTGCCTATAACGTGGCGCTGCATGTCGCCGGGTCCATCGAAGGGTTTGCCGACCTCATGAACGCCAAGGCAGCGGAGATCGGACTCACCCACTCTCACTTCATGAACCCGCACGGCATCGACGAGGACGGGCACTTCGTCTGTGCGATTGACCTGGCGCGGCTGAGTCGCTATGCCATGCAGAACTACCCCTTCATCGCGCAGACGGTGTGCAGCGAACAGGTGGAGATTCCCCTGCATGGCGAGCAGGCCGTCTTCCAGTCGACGGACGCCCTTCTGGGTACGTATAGGGGTATGCGCGGTGTGAAGACGGGCTATGCGGAGAACTTCACCTTCATGGGTGCGTCCGGCAGGGGCAATGTGAGCCTGTACACTGCGGTGCTTGGCTGCGTGACGGCAGCGGGACGCTTCAACGACACTGCCGCCATGATGGACTGGGCGTACGCGAAGCTCGACTCATGGCAGATCGCGGAAGACCGGTGGGCGGTTCGCGTGAATCCGTATGCTCTCGATTTTGAGTACCAGACGATTCTTTCCGCCAAAGATGACGCGCGGGGAACGATGTGGCCTGGTGGTGGTTCCCTGACGTTCACGAGTGCCATCGCGCGACCGGGAAGGCTGCTCGACGCGAACAAGGCGTACGGATGGTCACGGTGGCTCCAAAGTGGTAGGGGGATGGGCGAGGCTCACTACGTGACGCGTGGGATTCCGGTACGCGTCTCGGCGTGGCCAACGTTCTCGTTGCCCCTCTTCACGGATGCGAGCAATGTGGGGAGGCCCTCGACGGATGCCTAGGAATCAAGCTGACTCGCTTGGCCTGAACGCCTTGTATGGAGAGCACCTCCTGCTGGGCGCCTCGTTCGAGGAGGCGTCTGTGGTCACACGCTACCATGGCGAGCCTGAGCCGGAAGAACTCGAAGGGGCGATGAGCGATGGCGTCGTCCTGTGCGACCTGAGTGCCGTCCAATTGCTGCTCTTCCATGGGCCTATGGCTGCGGCCTTTGCAGAGGTCGCCTTCGCTGGTAGGAAGCTACGCGTCGGAGAGTGCGCGTTCGAGGCCGTGCTCACCGGAGACGGGTCGCTGGCATCCATACCGCTGCTTGCGCGCACGGGTGAGGCGGAGTACGTGTGCGGTGACTTCTCCGCGCGCGCCGACGTCCTTGCGGGTTGGCTTTCGTTTCTGAAGTCGATAGAACAGGGTGGCAGCCGACCGTTTGCTGCGCTTGAGGCGGAAGAAGTCAGCGGGACGCACGTGGCCCTTGCCCTTTGGGGCCGTAAGGCTGCGATGGTGCTCGCCGACTACCTTGGCAATGCCCCCGTTCCCCGGAAGGGGAGTGTGAGCTCATGCATGCTGGACAGGCTACCCTGTATCGTAGCTTGTCCGGAGTTGGGTCCAGAGCCGGCGTACGTCATCCTCGTGCCGCCGGTGCATGCGGTTGCGCTCTGGAGGAGCCTGCTTTCGTTTGGTGAGGTCGCACCCATCGGTCGCGAGGGATTCAGACGGCTCGTGCGTGCGAGACTCCCATGGGCGCGGCATCTCCAAGTGACGAATGCCATACGTGTGGGGCGCGGCGAGCTCATGGATGGAGGGATCGCGCGGCACGGCAACACGTTCGTGGGCGCACGTGGATTGCAAGGCGAAGTCGGTGCGGAAGGGGAGGCATGATCATGAAGTATGCCATCAACGGTATGGGGATACCAGAGGCCATAGGTCCGTACTCGCAAGGCACCACCGCTGGCAGGCTGGTCTTTGCGTCGGGTCAGGTTGCCTATGATCCTGAGGACTCGACCAAGCTCGTGGGCTCGACGGTTGCCGAACAGACCGAGCGTACCATTAGCGTCATCGAGTGCATTCTCGCAGAGGTGGACTGCACCCTCTCGGATGTTGCACAGACGACCGTGTACCTCGTGGACATCAACGATATGGAAGAGATGAACGAAGTGTACGCAAGGCGGTTCCCGCAACCAGCTCCGGCGCGTGCGGTGGTTGCCGTATCTGCGCTTCCGATGGGTGCGCTCGTGGAAATGGACTGCGTTGCTTGCAGATAGGAGTATTATGGTGAGGAATCTTACGCTTGGGGGGAGATAGACGTATGCAACCCACGAAGTCAGGCATGGGTGCCACAGAAGTGTTCCGCATGCCTTCCGCAGATGCGACGATACCAGACCTCATGGGTGGGTCGATTGCCAAGCCTTCCATCACCATTGTGAAGGGACCCATGGCGGGGGAGAGCTTTGAGCTCGATGATCCCATCATCACCTTGGGTCGCGATCCAAAGAACAGCGTGTTTCTCAACGACATGACGGTCTCGCGCCATCATGCGCGCATCGACCTTTCGGGCATCGCGTCAGGGTTCGCGACGGTCGAGGACCTTGGGTCTCTTAACGGGACTTGGGTCGATGGCGCCATCGTGAACCGTGCAGTCCTCAAGGATGGTTCGACCATCCAGATCGGAACGTTTCGCATGGTGTTTCACACCAATCGGCGTGCCATGCGTGTGAAGACGGGATAGACTTCATGCCAGATGCAGGCTATTTGACGATTGGGAAGGTGGTAAAGCGTCTTCAGGCGCAATACCCAGACCTCTCGGTTTCCAAGGTGCGGTACTTGGAGGATGAGGGCCTATTGACCCCCTCGCGCACACCGGGAGGGTACCGACTATACTCGCAGCATGACGTGCGAAGGCTCGAGACTATTCTCTACCTGCAAAAGAACCGCTTCATGCCGCTCCAAGTCATCAAGGAGGAGCTGGCGAAGAGCGAGGCGGGCATGGGTTCTTCCGTTGACGATTTGCAGCGGGTCCCCGCATGGGGCACGGGTCATGCGTCGTCATCGAGCGATGTGCTGGGACAAGATGCCCGGGAGGGTGATGAGGCCCTTCAGAAATTCCATCCCATCAGTCGGATGCCCGAATTGCTGGGGGTATCGGTGAGCTTCGTTCGTGAGCTCTCGGAGGCTGGCGTCATAAGCTTGCGCACCTCGCCTCATGGCAGGAGCTTGGTGGACGGACGCGACTTCCCGTTGATTCGCACCTGCGAGGAGCTTCGGCAGTTCGGCATCGGCCCGCGCAACCTACGTCAATACGTGCAGGCAGCCAATCGAGAGAGCGGCATGCTTGAGCAGGCGCTTACCGTGTTTGGGGCACATGCGTCGGGGAGCTCGAGTCCCACTGACGAACAGAAGGAGCGCTACGAGCAGGCGCTCAACCGCATGATTGCACTCACCAATAGCGTGCGCGAGGTGCTCATCCGTAGGAGCCTTCGTGGCACGTCGCAGGACCACAAGCTGTAGAGGAAGGAATCGCCATGCCGAGCTTAAACTATGAGGACCTCATCTTCGACATCGTCGATTATCCGGAGCCTGGTGTCATCTTCAAGGACATCACGCCACTCCTGGCTGACGAGCAAGGTTTTGCCGCCGTCATCGATGACATTTCAGACCACTTCATGAAGATGCATCCTACCAAAGTGGTCGGTGCCGAGGCACGTGGGTTCCTGATTGGCACGCCTGTTGCGTATCGCCTGGGAGCGGGATTCGTGCCCGCACGCAAGCCGGGAAAGTTGCCACGCGAGGTGCTGCGCGCTCGGTATGCCCTTGAGTACGGCACTGATGAGCTCCAGATTCACAAGCATGCGGTCGGCCCCGGTGACCGCGTGCTGATCGTCGACGACTTGGTCGCTACTGCCGGCACTGCCGTCGCAACTGCCAAGCTCGTAGAGGAGGCTGGCGCCGAGGTCGTGGGCTTTGCGTTCTTGCTTGAGCTCGCGTTCCTGCATCCTCGCGACATCATCGGAAGGGAATTCGACCAGGAAGTCTACACGCTGGTCCAGGTGAACTAACCGAAATCGTCCAGCAGCCACAATCCCGCGACGGGAGTGCGCTCACTCCACGCCCGGGGTCATCCCAAGATGCATAGGCATCCTGAGGTGGTCCCGGGCGTGTTGTTGTATTTCGAGTGGCAGTTCTGGTGTGGCCACCGAAGGGCAAGCAGTGCCGAAGCCTTCACGGTCGATGGTTTGTTCGCCATATCGAACGTGGCTCTTTGATGGGTGTCAGATTGGCGGGTGAGAACTAGAAGCATCATGAGATGTACTTCACATATTCTGCACATACGAAGGAGGTGAATGAATTTCTGTCCACCCCTCCAATAAAAATGGTCGCATGGACGGGATTCTCCTCTCGGAGGGAAGGTGAGTTGTGTTGTGACAATCATGAATGAGCGACCAAGCAAGCGAGAACTGCCGGAAAGGCTTAGGACGATATGGGCCAAGACCGGGCAAGGTGAGAGTTGTCACCTTTGGATGCCACTCTATGCGCATATGGGCGATTCGGCGTCGATTGCACGGCATATCTGGGATTGGCTTCCAGAATCGACAAGATGCTTTGTCTGTGAGCAGACGGGTCTTGATGCCAGTGTCACAAGTTCCCTCGTTTGCCTTGTGGCGGGATTCCATGACCTTGGAAAGTGTACGCCCAACTTCCAGTCGAAGGTTCCTGCACGCATGGAGGCTGTGCAACAGTGTGGATTTCGGTTTGCGCATTCGCCAGCGAGTTACTCTCATGCCTTCATGGGCGAGGTGGCGCTCAAGGAGATTCTGATCGAGCGGGGATGGACAAGACAAGCTGCGTTTGCGTGTGCGGGCATCGTTGGGGGACACCATGGGGCAAATCCAAACGCTCCTGACCTCAAAAAGATTGATTTCGAGACTCACATGGACGCAAACGCGGTTTTGGGAGACGGCGAGTGGGAGGTGGCACGAGCAGATTTGACTGAGTGGGCCATCTCAAACGTGATCGATTCGGAGGTTGAAGGAGCGATCGCAGAATCCCGATTTCCTCCCTTCGTGCAAATACTCCTTACAGGAGTTGTGATCATGGCGGATTGGATTGCATCAAATACGGAATTGTTTCCCTTGGTCGAGGAGGTCGATGATTGGAGGTCATTCGAAAGAAGGGCGGAGCGCGCATGGAAAGCACTCGCTTTGCCTGAACATTGCGGCTTCGGATTCGAAGACGGCACATCGTATGAGGAATTGTTTCACCATCGCTTCATCAGCATTCCACCTGAGGCATCCATGAATGATGTTCAGAAGCAGACATTGGCGGCGGCGTGTGCGATACAGGCGCCAGGGCTACTCATTGTCGAGGCGCCCATGGGTTGCGGAAAGACTGAGGCCTCGTTATTGTGCGCTGAGGTTCTTGCGTCTAGGTTCGGCATGGGTGGATTGAGCTACTTGCTTCCGACAATGGCTACATCTAACGCAATGTTCAGTCGTGTCGAGTCGTGGCTCGACGCCTTGTTAGCTGAGCAGGGAAATCCGACGGTACAGGATTTGCACCTGCTGCACAGCAAGGCTGCTCTCAATGAAGACTTCTCGCGGCTGAAAACGTGGGATGCCGGTTGGATGGGCGATGCGGCCACCTCAAATGACTCGATCATTGCTCACCAATGGTTTGGAGGCAGAAAGCGCGGGCTGCTCGCACCATTTGTTGTGGGTACGGTTGACCAACTCCTCATGGCAGCGCTGAACGCTCGACATGTGCATCTGCGCCACCTTGGTCTTGCGAACAAGGTGGTTATCATTGATGAGGTGCATGCATACGATGCGTATATGAACGTGTATCTCGATCGAGTGCTTGCCATGCTCGGTGCATATAAGGTCCCTGTTATTCTGCTTTCTGCGACGCTTCCACCCGACCGACGGGAGCGACTCATCCGGGCCTATCAGGGCAAGGACTCTACAAACGCGCGACGTATTAAGCACGTGACGCCTCCTCCTCGCAAAGACAATAACACGCCTGCATACCCGGTCGTGACTGTGTCGGGTATAGACGCGGCAAGCGAACCCGAATACTATGCCTGCAAAGCAGATGCGAGGCGGGTTTCCGTCGCAATGGAGCTATTGCCAGACGACGAACATGCATTGCTCACGCTGCTGGAGCAAGCACTGTGCGATGGAGGCTGTGTCTGCGTTCTCCGCAATACGGTTGGTCGGGCGCAAGCTACGTATCGGTTACTGCATGCTGAATACGGTGACGATGTGGTGCTGGCGCATTCAAGGTTCGTGGCGATCGATCGCATGCGCAAGGACGAAGAGTTGCTCGCGAAGTTGGGGAGAGGCTCGGCGTTACGGCCCCACAGGCTCATTGTCGTGGCGACACAAGTTATTGAGCAGTCCCTTGATATCGACTTCGATTTGATGGTAACCGATATCGCGCCAATGGACCTATTGTTGCAACGCTTGGGACGACTGCATCGTCATTCGAGGGGAGAAGACGGGCGTCCAATGTCACTTCGCACCCCGCGCTGCTACGTGACGGGAGCGAAATGGAGTGCAGATCCTCCGGAGTTTGAGCCAGGATCAAGCGCGGTGTACGCTGAGGCTCTTCTGCTGCAAACCGCTTATGTCCTTGGTGATCTTGAGGATGGTCTGATCTCATTGCCCGATGATGTGGCGATGCTTGTGGAAAGAGTATACGGCTCCCAGGAAGTAGTCCCAAAACACTGGGAGTCGCGCACGGTCCGCGCAAAGGATGAACTTGAGCGCACGCTCTTCTCAAAGCAGGAAAGCGCAAAGAACTGGCTCCTTGCAAAGCCAAGACAGCGAAGCATGGATCTAGATGGGTGGATGCGCCAGAAGATACGCATCAACGATGAGAACAAGGCGCGAGCGGCGGTACGTGACTCTCAAGAGTCCATTGAGGTGGTGCTCGTGCGCGCATCGCATCCGGGCGAATACGAACTACTCCCATGGGTGGCCGACGCAATGGGTGTACGAAGGCAACTTGGTACGGGTCAGGAGCCGCCGGCGGACGAAGTGGCACGAGTGGCTGCGATGTGTACCGTAAGTCTCCCGCCTCGGATGTGCGCCTCATACCTTGCCGCAGATGTCATCGACGCTCTGGAAGACATGATGGTCTATAGGGGTTGGCAGGAATCTCGTTGGTTGCGTGGAATGCTGCCTTTGGTGGTCAATGGTGACGGAGAGGCGATTGTACGTTGCGATAAGCGGGTATTTGTGGTTCGCTATACTCGCCAGATGGGATTAGAGCTAGTTGAAGAAAGGGGAGATGAGAATGGGTGATGCAATGCCATCGTTCAACCTAATTGATGAGCCATGGATCGTAGTGCGTACGTTGCAGGGCGAAGCCTTGGAGTTGTCGATTGCGGAGGTCTTCTCGCGAGCGAACAGCATCGAGCGTCTGGCCAATGAACTTCCCACGCAAGACTTTGCGATACTGCGCGTCCTTCTGGCGATACTGCTACGCGTGGTGGTGCAAGATTTGCAAGACGGCGAGGACCCATTCGATGTCTGGGCTGAACTATGGGAGGCAGGTGATCTGCCTCAGGACGAAATCAGCAGGTACCTACATACATGGCATCATCGGTTCAATCTGTTTGACGAAGAGTCGCCGTTCATGCAGGTGGCAGGTCTCGAAGCATGTAATGGTGGCGTTTCGGAGATCAAGAAGCTCATTGGCGATCAACCTGATGGACTTGCATTGTTTAGCATGAAGGCAGCTGAAGGATTGTCTCGCATCACACATAGTGAGGCGGCACGTTACCTAGTGCATGTACATGCATTTGACCCTTCCGGTATCAAGACGGGCGTGAAGGGCGATTCTTCCGTGAAAGGCGGCAAGAGTTACCCAATTGGTACTGGGTGGGCGGGACGGCTTGGGGGCGTTTACATCGAGGGAAGAAACCTGAGAGAGACCCTGCTGCTCAATCTCGTACTGTGTGACGGACACGACACAAGCATGTTGCTTCCTTTTGAGGAGGGTCTTCCGGTCTGGGAGCGCCACGCATCTATGCCTGGAGATGAGTGTCGTGTCCCAAACGGCACCGCAGACCTCTTCACCTGGCAAACGCGCAGGGTCAGACTTGTAAATGATGGACAATGGGTGACGGGAGTGGTCCTTTCGAATGGCAACAAGATTGAGACTCACAATCTGCAGCGGTTCGAGACTATGACTACATGGCGTCGCAGTGAAGCTCAAGAGAAAAAACTCAAACTGTCATCGGTCTACCTGCCCTATACCCACTCCTCAGCTCGAGCGTTCTGGAGGGGTGTCAATGCTCAGATTCCAGAGCGCAACCACGAGAGGGGTGATGCCTATGAAGCTGCTGGCAACGTCCGTTGGGTGGGTGATTTGGCGAGCGCTGGATTGCTTGACATGGACACGTCCATCACGCTTCATGCTACGGGAATGGAGTATGGCGTACAGAGTGCAGTAGTATCGGAACTCATTGATGACGAATTGCGCGTAAGCGCGTTCTTGGTGTCCGTTGAGGGTGGACGCGCTGCTGACTTGGTGAAGAGTTGCCTCGAGTCAACCGATCAGGCTGTAGGTACCTACGGATTCTTCGCTCGCAGAATGCAGCAGTCCGTGGGAGGCAGTCCAGACCAAGCCTCGGCAGCTGCGGCAAAGGCGCGTGCCGAAGCATACTTCGAACTTGGATCGCTGTTTCGCGTATGGCTAGCAAATATCGGAGAGCGTACAGATTTGGCGTTGGCGCGAAATGATTGGCATAAGCAGGCAGCTCGTCTGCTTTCGAACCTCTCTAGAACGATTGTAGAACGGGCTGATACCAAATCAATTCTGGGGAGGCAGGTTAAGACGCAGGGAGGGAAGACTTCCGCGTGGGTTTCGGCGGCCGGTGCGGAGCGAGCATTTCGTGTGCAGCTTCGCAAGGATTTGCCATATGCGTTCGAAGAGTGACGATGTGAGTAAGGAGGGCGATAATGACGGGTGTTGGCTGGGATGAGGGACGTCATCTCGTAAGGGGTTATGTCAAAGCTAGGATAGCGTCTCTGCAACGACGGCTGCTTTCTCCCCAGGGAAAGTCTAGTGCGGTTGCGAATCTCGCAAGACTCCGACGGTCGGTAAACAAAAAACCGGGTTCGACTCCGGACACCTGGGAAATCGAGTTCGAAGGTCTGCCAGAGTTGTTGGTGGGTAGTGGCTCCGAGGCCTCGGCGGGTGAGTGGGCGGTTCATCTTGCCCTGTCGCTGTATGCGGTACACCAGCAATCGCAAGACCAGGAGATGTACCGACAGAGCAGCGGTGAGTATCCGTGTGGCATTGGCCATGCGGTAAAGAGGCTGGCCTTGTATGGCATGCAAGAAGGGGAAGAGCTCGAGTTGGACGAGATGCCTAGGCGTTTTGCGGCAATGGTGACGGCAGAGACAATCGATGAAGTTGCTCATTATGCTCGCCAGCTCGTTCAACAGCTACGTGCGAAACAGATTCCACTGGATTACGTATGCCTCGCGGGTCAGCTATATGACTATCAGAACCCATATCGCAGAGATGCCGTACGTCTTGAATGGGGACGAGAGTTCGCTCGTTCCATAAAACGCCATGAAAACATGGCCAGTCAAGGAAACCAAGAGTAGGAGGACAGAACATGATCAACAAGCCGCTTTACCTCGATATTCACGCACTTCAGTCAGTGCCGCCCAGCTGCATCAATCGCGATGATACCGGTTCTCCAAAAACAGCCCGATTTGGTGGTGTCTTGCGTGCCCGCGTGTCGAGCCAGGCATGGAAGAAGGCCACCAGGGACGAATTTGCCACAATGCTTGAAGAGGAAGAGATTGGTCAGCGAACTGTTCATGCGGTTGATTTGATTGCCGAATACATTGCGAGAATAACTCCGGAAGTGACGACAGACGATGCCCAGACGATGGCCACAGCCGCATTGAAGGCGACTGGAATCAGCGTTGGTAAGCAGAACGCTACAGGCTACCTACTCTTCATTAGCCCTATGCAGGCCGAAGAGCTTGCGCGCCTTGCAATTGCGGCGAGGCAATCGGATGGCAAAATCGTGGCAAAGGAAGCGAAGTCTATACTTAACCCCAGAGAGCGTCCCACACTGAATGCAGTGGATATTGCGCTGTTTGGGAGGATGGTTGCTGATGCGCCGAATCTCAATGTGGATGCAACAGTGCAGGTCGCTCACGCGTTGGGTGTGGGTGCCGCTCAAACGGAATACGACTACTTTACGGCAATGGATGACCGGTCTCCGGAAGACACGGCTGGAGCGGGCATGATCGGAACCGTGGAGTATCTTTCCGCGACGTTTTACCGCTATGCGACGGTAGACATACGGCATCTTTGCGAGAACCTAGGTTCCTCTACCGCAACACTGCGGGCAATTGAGGCGTTTTGCACCGCTTTCGTACGCTCCATGCCAACAGGAAAGCAGAACACATTCGCGAATCGAACACTTCCCGCTGCTGTGATCATGCAGCTGCGCGATACACAGCCCGTAAGCTTGGCCAATGCATTCGAGCGTCCCGTATATGCTCAAGGGGACAAGAGCCAGACTCGGATTGCCTGCGAGCGGCTCGTCGAACAGGAGCGTTTCGTCGACGAGGCATTCGGTGTCAAGCCGCAACGCACGTATGCCATCATAGCCTCTCCGGACGCAATGGCAGTTGAGCAGATGGCCGATGAAGTAGGATCGCTCGCATCTGTCACGCATGCAATAAGCGAACACGTGGCCTCTTATCTGGCTATGGTCAATGGCGAGGCGTAGCTCGATGGGTACGCTGATTCTTAAGCTGGCTGGACCATTGCAATCGTGGGGTGCTGAGAGTAGGTTCACCGAGCGTAAAACGCGTCGCGAACCGACGAAGAGCGGTATCGTGGGATTGCTGGCATCTGCTTCAGGGCGAAGACGTGCAGATCCCGTGGACGATCTCGCTGCCTTGCCCATGGGCGTTCGAGTCGATCAGCGGGGATTCTACGAGCGAGATTTCCAGACGGCGCGAACGCGGAAATTTGACCAGAGAGCGAAGATTTGGGTTCCCGACAAAAGTCTTCCGCTCTCGTATCGCTATTACTTGTCTGACGCGGTATTTGTCGTCGGAGTCGAGGCTCCAGACGATGCCCTGCCCGTTCTAGCGGAAGCATTGCGGCATCCTGCGTTTCCCTTGTATTTGGGAAGAAGGTCCTGTCCTCCTGCGACACCGGTATTCTTTAAGGCGTGTCCCGGCGTCACACTTGTTGAGGCTCTTGAAGGGGTGCCTTGGCAGGCATCGGCTCGCTATGCGAGGCGTAACAGTGGTGGAGAATCATATGGAAGTGCTGGAGCCAATCGGCTTGTGAAGCTTGAGCTAATTCGCGATCCCCTGCCTTCAGACTCTGGCCTTGAGACTCGTGACACGGTATGCGATATCCCCGTAAGCTTCTCTCAAGAGCATCGTGCATACCAGTGGAGGACCGTCATCATCGATTCATTGATGGTTATGAATCCTCACGCGCAGAAGGAGGATGCACTCAAAGTTCACGATCCCTTTGCCGCGCTCGGGAAGGTGATTAACTAATGTATCTAACAAGATTTCCCATCAACACTACGAGACGGGCAACTCGAAAGATGGTGTCCTCGCCCTATTGCATGCATGCTGCAGTGGCGGGGTGTTTCCCGCCCGGTGCTGCGGTGGATGATGCCGGCCGTATTCTCTGGAGAATTGACAGCATGGATGATGGTGGGCTCGTACTTTACATCGCAAGTCCGACAAAACCAAGTCTCGTGGGTCTTGACGAGCAAATCGGTTGGCCAGATTTGTGTCGCCAGTGGGAGACGCGTGATTACGAGCCATTCGTGCAGAGCATATGCGACGGCAGGCTTTACCATTTTCGTTTGGTGGCAAATCCCGTGGTAAATCGCATTGGCATAGTGAATGATTGCGGGGCTACCAAGCGCATACCGCACCTAACGACGCTGCATCAAGCGGCATGGCTTGTAGGGGCTGTGGCATACGAGGAGGTTGGTGTGCCTATTCCTGATTACATGGCAAGGCAGGGAATGTCACGTGCGGAACGCAATGGGTTTTCAGTCTGTCGCGACGATTCGGGTTCTCTGCAACTCGTAGTCTCCAACGTGAGGAAGCGCACCTTTTCGCAGGGCGACAGGGGGAGGACGATAACGCTCTTGATGGCTCAGTACGATGGCGTGCTCGAGGTAACTAATGCCGAGAAGCTTCAGCACGCTCTGCGGTATGGGTTGGGCAAGGCAAAGGGTTTCGGGTGTGGACTCTTGACCTTGGTTCCCATGGGGGCATGATGGCAAGGGAACTGCCCGGTGTCAAACGGCCAGATTTGCAGACGTTGCCCACCGTCAAGGAGCGTATGTCATTTCTGTATGTCGAGCGCTGCCTCGTGAGCAGGCAGGATGGTGCCGTTACGATTTCGGATTCCCGGGGAACTGCGTATGTACCAGCGGCTTCCCTGGGGGTCCTCATGCTTGGGCCGGGTACAAGCGTTTCTCATCGCGCGATTGAGCTGGCTGGTGACGTAGGCATGTGTATCGTATGGGTGGGGGAGCAGGGTGTTCGCTATTATGCACACGGCAAACCGCTCACTACATCATCGCGAATGATAACGAGACAGGCTGAATTGGTCACGAATACGCGCTCGCGGTTGGCGGTGGCCAGGAAGATGTATCAGATGCGTTTTCCCAATGAGGATGTGAGTGGCCTGACGATGCAGCAACTGCGTGGAAGGGAAGGCGCACGAGTTCGTTCTGTCTATCGTGCCTGCTCAAAGCGATACGGCGTGAAGTGGAAAGGGCGCGAGTTCAATCCGGACGACTTCGATGATGCGACTCCCATCAATCAAGCTCTCTCGGCGGGACACGTGTGCCTCTATGGTGTGGCTCATAGCGTCATTGTCTCGATTGGGTGCTCGCCAGCGCTCGGTTTCGTTCACACGGGGCATGAGCGATCGTTCGTTTACGATGTGGCCGACCTCTATAAGGCGGAGGTCAGTATACCTATCGCATTCGCGGTCGTGTCGGAGGGAGTCGAAGACGTGGCCTCTGAGACACGGCGCAGAGTGCGAGACTCTCTGCACCAGCATCATCTTTTTGAACGCATGGTACGGGACATACACTGGTTGCTGCTTGATGAGGGGGAAGATGAGGCGCCGGTAGTCGAGCATCTGCAATTGTGGGATGACAGAGGTGCGAGTGTTGACGCCGGCGTCTCGTACGGCAAGTTCCTTAATGATGAGACATTTGCTGCCAATGCCGAGAGCAATGGAATTGTGGTGGGTGAATAGAGGATGGTGGTAATTGTCCTCGAGAAATGCCCCTTGGCATTGCGTGGAGATCTGACCAAATGGCTCCAAGAAATCAGTCTGGGGGTCTATGTCGGTCAGGTTAGCGCACGCGTGCGCGAGAACCTATGGCAGCGCGTATGCGCTGAGTGCAAGAGTGGTCGAGCGACCATGGTGTACTCGGCGCGCAACGAACAGCACCTGAGCTTTGAAGTGCACAATGCGACCTGGGAACCAATTGACTTTGATGGTCTGAAGTTGATGCTAAGGCCTAATGCGCAACGCATGGAGAAGCATTCGGGAACGGGCAAAGGCCTGAGCGATGCTTCTGTGCGCATCAGAGCTCGACGCAGGAAGGGCATGGCCTCAAAAGAGCCGGATGAATACGTCGTTTTGGACTTGGAGACAACTGGACTCGATAGCGAGCGTGACGAGATCATCGAAATAAGGGCAATTCGCTACTTGCTTGGTCAGGAGGATGAAGAGTTTCAAACCTTTGTGCGAGTGGATGAGTCCTTGACGGAGAGCGTCATCGAACTCACAGGAATTCAAAATGATGACATTGCGTGTGGCGTGGAACTTGAGGATGCCCTCAATGACCTGTTGGACTTCATCGGCAACAGCCCAATTGTCATGCACAATGCTTCGTTTGATCGTGCCTTTCTCGATAGGGCGCTAGAGGAGTTCGACCTTGATGAGTTGGAGAACGAGTTCATTGACACGCTAGAGATTGCCAGAAAGAAGCTCGCGCATGTAGGCAACCACAGTTTGGATACCTTGAGAGACTACTTCGGACTCGAAAAAGCGCAGGCGCATCGAGCCCTTGGGGATTGTCGCTCCACAAGAGAGTTGCTGCTTGAGCTGGTCAATTTGCAATGATTGCTTGTTGCGATGCACCTTGACAGGTGAATAGAAGTGAATGAGAAACCATGATTCGTCTGAAACGTGGTATGGTTTAACAGGGTTTCTTTAGTATGCTCCCCGCACGCGCGGGGATGACCCGCCATCTATGTGTGGAATGAGTCGGGCGGTTGGAATGCTCCCCGCACGCGCGGGGATGACCCTCACCGTTACTCCCCCTCCTTGGCAGGCGCTCCATGCTCCCCGCACGCGCGGGGATGACCCTTCGGACGATTGACGGAAGACGTAAAGGCGCAAATGCTCCCCGCACGCGCGGGGATGACCCGCGCAAGGATGAGCGCCGGAAAAAATGGATGGGATGCTCCCCGCACGCGCGGGGATGACCCGGCGGGTAGGAGGCCGCCGGGCTGCGGCACTCGATGCTCCCCGCACGCGCGGGGATGACCCCCGAAGCACGGCTCGTAGATGACGCTTGCTATGATGCTCCCCGCACGCGCGGGGATGACCCGGTTTCCGGTAGCGCCGTATGTAACGGCGTTGCATGCTCCCCGCACGCGCGGGGATGACCCCAGCTCACGTAGCTTTGCGTTCTCGTTCTCAAGATGCTCCCCGCACGCGCGGGGATGACCCCAATACAACCATTGAAAGCGAACAATGGCTTGCATGCTCCCCGCACGCGCGGGGATGACCCCGTGCGGCCCGGCCATCCCTTGCACGCCCTTGCATGCTCCCCGCACGCGCGGGGATGACCCGGACGCCGCCGAGATCGCCGCAAAGCGCGCAGTATGCTCCCCGCACGCGCGGGGATGACCCTCGGTCAACCATGGAGGCCCTGTCTATCTCGAGATGCTCCCCGCACGCGCGGGGATGACCCGGAGAAGGTCGACAAGGGCCGGCAAGAGAAAATATGCTCCCCGCACGCGCGGGGATGACCCGGATATCGGCAGAAAGCATCGAGTGTACTTTCTATGCTCCCCGCACGCGCGGGGATGACCCCTTCGCGACCGCCTTGGCATCGTTGTCATCGCCATGCTCCCCGCACGCGCGGGGATGACCCCCCGACGCTGACGACCGTCAGCACGTGGATCAAATGCTCCCCGCACGCGCGGGGA
>CADBYM010000027.1 GCA_902798915.1 uncultured Coriobacteriaceae bacterium
GGGCATGGTCATCGCCATCGAGCCCATGATCACCCTTGGTACGCACAAGAACCACACGCTGGCCAACGGGTGGACGGTCGTCACGAACGACGGCAGCCCTGCCGCGCACTACGAGAACACGGTCGCCATCACCAAAGACGGTCCCGTGATTCTGACGCAGGACGCGGAAGGTCCGTGGTGCCCCTTCCAAGGCGGGGTGTAGGCCTGTCCACGTGGGACCAATCCACGAGGATTTCTGTTTAAGTTCGCCGGGGGCTCCCCCTGATGGTGCTACGCAAGTGCTGTAACCCGCACGTTGTGCCATGGGGGAGTCCCCGGTGGTATGCGCGGGTTTACCGTTCACGCTTGTGTCGTTTCCATGCATCGTGGACATGCTCTTGCTTTTTGTTTACAGTAATAAACTGCGCTGTCAATCGGAGGGAAAGGTACGCAGCTTGAGTAAACAGGACGCAATTGAGCTTGAGGGTACGGTCGTAGAGCCGCTTCCCAACGCAATGTTCAACGTCGAGCTCGAAAACGGTAAGACCATCCTCTGCACGATTTCGGGGAAGATTCGCATGAATTACATCCGCATCCTTCCAGGCGACAGGGTCGTGGTGGAGATTTCTCCCTATGACCTCACGAGGGGACGCATCACGTATCGCTACAAGTAGCGAGCAACCACAGTCGGTTATTCACGCCAGCGGCTGGGCGAGTATATAGCGCGAGTCAGCTCCACCTGTCTCGCCACGGCAAGACCACGTAAGATAAGCATTTCCGGAAAGGACAGACGATGAAGGTACGCCCTTCTGTAAAGAAGATGTGCGACAAGTGCAAGATCATTCGTCGCCACGGCAAGGTCTACGTCATCTGCGAGAACCCGCGCCACAAGCAGCGTCAGGGCTAGGGAGAGGAGCACAACGTTGGCCCGTATTAACGGTGTTGACCTTCCGCGAGACAAGCGCGTTGAGGTCGGACTCACATACATCTTCGGCATCGGTGTGACTCGCGCAAAGAAGATTTGCGAGGCCACCGGCGTTAACCCCGATACGCGCGTGAAGGACCTCACAGAGGACGAGGTCACGCGCATGCGCGACTTTATCGACCAGAACTACACCACCGAGGGTGACCTCCGCCGCGAGGTTCGCCAGAACACCGCCCGCTTGATGGAGATTGGCTGCTACCGCGGTCTCCGTCACCGCAAGGGCCTCCCCGTCCATGGTCAGCGTACGCACACGAACGCTCGTACCCGCAAGGGCAAGCGTCGCCAGATCGGTGCAAGGAAGAGGGGCTAGGGAGTAGATTATGCCTAAGAGGAAGCAACAGCAGGTCCAGCGCGTCCGTCGCGCCGACCGCAAGAACATCGCTGTGGGTCAGGCCCACATCAAGAGCACGTTCAACAACACGATTGTCACGATTACCGACCCGCAGGGCAACGTCATTGCCTGGCAGTCCGGTGGCACCGTGGGATTCAAGGGTTCGCGTAAGTCTACGCCGTTCGCGGCGCAGATTGCGGCCGAGACGTGCGCAAAGGCGGCCATGGAGCATGGTCTGCGCAAGGTCGCCGTCTTCGTCAAGGGTCCCGGCTCCGGCCGCGAGACCGCCATTCGCTCGCTTCAGGCTGCCGGCCTTGAGGTTTCGGGCATTCAGGACAAGACCCCCATTCCGCACAACGGTTGCCGTCCGGTCAAGCGTCGTCGCGTGTAGGTAAGGGAGGGTATAGATAATGGCAATTGATAGGACCCCCGTCCTCAAGCGGTGCCGCCAGCTCGGCATCGATCCTGTGGTCATGGGCATCAACAAGGAATCCAAGCGCGAGCCGCGTCGTCGCCGCCGTCAGGAGAGCGAGTACGGTGCACAGCTTCGCGAGAAGCAGAAGGCCAAGTTCATCTACGGCGTGCTCGAGAAGCAGTTCCGTGGCTACTACGACAAGGCCCTGAAGGTCGAGGGCATTACGGGCGACAACCTGATGTCCATCCTCGAGTCTCGTCTGGACAACGTGGTCTTCCGTCTGGGCTTTGCGCGCACGCGCAAGGAGGCCCGTCAGACCGTCCGCCATGGCCACATTCAGGTGAATGGGAAGCGTCTCGACATTCCCTCCTACCAGGTCAAGGCCGGCGACGTCATCTCGGTCGCTCCCAAGTACAAGGACCTCCTGCCCATCAAGGAGGCACTCATCCGCACCGAGCACATGGCCGTTCCTTCGTGGCTCGAGGTCGACATCGAGAAGCTGCGTGGCACGGTGCTCCAGCTCCCGTCGCGCGATCAGATCGACCTCGACATCGACGCGCAGCTCATCGTCGAGCTCTACTCGAAGTAGTGCACGCAGGACCCGGTTGGAGGTATACATGTCCGAATTCATCCGCCCGCAGGTATCGGTGGAAGAGATAAGCGAAACCTTGGCTCGCGTAAGCGCAGAGCCGCTCGAGCGCGGATATGGTGACACGCTGGGCAATTCGCTGCGTCGCGTGCTGCTCTCCTCACTGGAGGGCGCCGCGGTCCAGGCGATTCAAATCGATGGCGTGCAGCATGAGTTCACAACGGTGCCGGGCGTCTACGAGGATGTAACCGATATCGTCCTCAACGTGAAGGGTCTGGTCTTCCGCTCCATGGGGACCGGCGACGAGGCCATGGCGTCGATCAACGTGGAGGGACCCACGACGGTCACGGGCGGCGACTTCTCGATTCCTGCCGAGTTCGAGCTGGTGAACCCCGACCACGTCATCTGCCATCTGGACGAGGGATCGCGCCTCACCATGCAGATGCGCATCGGCGTCGGACGTGGCTATGTCTCGGGCGAGGAGAACGAGCGCGACAGCGACCCCATCGGGCTTATTCACGTTGACTCGCTGTACTCGCCGGTGCGCCGCTGCGCAAAGGCCGTCGAGCCCTGCCGCGTCGGCCAGCACACCGACTACGACCGGCTTGTGCTCGAGGTAGAGACGAATGGCTCCTTGGCTCCGCGTGATGCGGTGGTCGAGGCTGCCAATATCATCAACCAGCACATGTCTGCGTTCATGAATCTCACCGAGGAGGAAGAGCCCGTCGAGGAGCCCTCCATCTTCGCCGTGGGTACCGAGGAGGACAACACCGAGCTCGACAAGCAGATTGAGGATTTGGACCTTTCGGTTCGTTCATACAACTGCCTCAAGCGCGCCGGCATCCACTCCGTGCGACAGCTCGTGGAATTCTCCGAGAACGATCTACTGAATATTCGCAACTTTGGCGTCAAGTCCATTGAGGAAGTCAAGGACAAGCTCGAGACCATGGGTCTCGGCCTCAAGGCCTAATGGCGTCGCCAGGTACTGCATAGGAGCAAGAACATGAGGCACAACAAGAAGAGGGGTATGAAGCTCGGTACCGACGCGAGCCATACCAAGGCAATGAAGAAGAGCCTTGTCACCGCCCTGCTTGCCAACGATCGCATCAAGACGCTCGAGTCGCGTGCGAAGGCTATTCGTCCTGACGTGGACCGCGTCATCACGTGGGCGAAGCGTGGCGATTTGGCAGCTCGTCGTTTGGCAATCGCCAAGCTCGGTGACAAGGATCTGGTGGCTGAGGTCTTCGACAAGGCTGCTCAGGGCATGTGGGCCGGTCGCAACGGCGGCTACACCCGCATCATGAAGCTCGGTCGTCGCAAGGGCGACAATGCCGAGGTCGTGATCATCGAGATGGTCAACGAGCCTGTTGCCAAGGCGACCTCCACCGTCACCAAGGTCGAGGAAGCCGAGTAGGCTTAGCGTACGGCATACGTGGCAACCAGCGAAGGCCCCGCTCCGACGGGGCCTTCGCTTATGAGGATTGGAGTCTCGCGAGCATGGCATCGCGAGCGAGGGGTTAAGGCATGCTAGAGGCTCGCGGGGTAAGCTACACATACCAAGGGGCATCGCGTCACGCCCTCATCGATGCGAGTATCGAGGTTCATCGCGGCGAATACGTGGCGGTCATCGGGAGGAATGGCGGCGGCAAGTCTACGTTGGCCGGCATCGTGGCAGGCATACTGAAGCCACATGAGGGGAGTGTGTTGGTTGACGGTCATGACCTCGACGAACACTGGGCTGACGTGGGGATGGTGCGTCAGGACCCTCGTGCTCAGCTTGTGTCTGAGGTGGTGTTTGACGAGGTTGCCTTCGGTCCACGGAACATGGGCCTGCCCAAGGATGAGGTGAGGCGACGCGTCGAGAACGCCCTGTATGGCTGTGGACTCTCGTATGCGATGGGTGCACAGACGTCCGAGCTTTCGGGAGGGGAGCAGCAACGTCTTGTCCTTGCGGGAATCCTGGCCATGGAGTCGTCCTACCTAGTGCTTGATGAAGTGATGTCGCAGCTCGACATGCACCTGCGCCTTGAGTTCAGGCGAACCTTTGACTCGTTGTGCAGTCAAGGCAAGGGTATCCTTGCCATCACCCATCAAGTCGAGGACGTGCTTGCGGCACAACGCGTAGCCCTCATGGATCGTGGGGTGGTTCGATGGCAGGGAACGCCCGTGCAGCTGCTTCGCGATGACGGTCTTCTAGCGTTGGCGGGTCTCGTGGCGACCCCGCTCCTGGATGTGGCTAAGGCGCTTGCGCGCTCGGGCGTTGACGTCGACGCTTTGCCGTTCGATGATTCGCGTGCGGTTGCAGAGAAGGTAAGGGAGGCAGGTTGCGAGGACGCGCTGCCTCCACTGCGGAAGCAGGCCGGTGGCGGCCACGATGCCGAGCGTCGGCGAGTCTCCACCCTGGCGCTTGAGGGCGTCGAGGTCTGGCGAGGCGACGTGCACGCGTTGCATGGCCTCACCTGTGCGGCAGCGCAGGGGCGTGTGACGCTCGTCGCAGGGGCCTCGGGATCGGGTAAATCGACCGCGGCGCTCGTTGCCGCAGGCGCCATAAAGGCGACGTCGGGGTCCGCGCTACTCGAGTCGCGGGATGTGCGGCTGGGAGACGTGGGGCTTTGCCTGCAGTCGCCAGAGGACCAGCTGTTTTGCTCGACGGTTCGCGACGATGTGGCCTATGGTCCCATCAGCCAGGGGGTGGGCGCGGAAGAGGCCTACAGACGCGCGGAGGCGGCCTTGGAGGAGCTTGGCGTGCCGCGCGAATACTGGGGCCGATCGCCGTTTGACCTTTCGGTCGGAGAACGGCGTCGGGTTGCCGTGGCGGGTATCGTCGCCTCGAATCAGAAGGCGCTCGTTCTGGATGAGCCAACGGCGGGGATGGATGACGAGGGATGTGCGCTGTTGGTGGACGTGGTGCGACGTCTGGCGAGCGAGGGACGTGCGATGCTCGTGGTGAGCCATGACGTGGACCTCTGGTTGGGCGTGGCGGACCATGTCGTGCTCATCAGGGAGGGGAGAGCGGCCTACGCGGGCTCAGCAGAGGAGGCAGCAGGTGATGTGCGCGCCTTCGTTGATGCAGTGGGCATCTCGCCCTTTTCGGCGAGCGTGCGTTCCGCGCTGCGCGGGGAGGAACAGGGACGCATAGCTTCGCAACCGGGGCATGCGACATCCCCAACCCGTAACGCACGCAGCGGCATCGCATTCTCGGCACCCGCCTGGGCAAAGATTGCGCTTGTGCTCGCCATTACCGTGCTGCTCTTCGCGCTTGACGGATGGCTGCCGCTCATGGGGCTGCTGGGCCTCTCGCTTCTGTACTGCGCGATGGCGCAGGTCAGGGCAAAGGACGTGCTGGGCATACTGCGCAGCATCTTGGTCGTCTTGGCGATGATGTGGTTGGCGAACTCTGTGGTGCTCGACGGCACGGGAGACATCACGCTCTTTGGGCCGGTGGCGTTGTCGGTGCACGGCATGGAACGGGGCACGCATGCGATTCTGCGCATCGCGACGCTTACGCTGTATGCAATGGCCACCGCGCGATGCACCACCTCGAACGAGGTGGCACAGGCGCTTCTGGCACCGCTTCGCGTGTTCGAACCGCTTGGCCTGCGCTTCGAGGAACTCAAGGTGACGGTGACGCTTGCCCTGCGTGCCGTTCCCATGGCCATAGAGACGTTCGGGACCGTACAGGTGTCGCAAGAGGCTCGCGGGGGACGGCTCGGGATCGGAGGGCTGCGAGAGCGCCTCTCCTCATGGGTCGCAGTGCTCGTTCCTATGGTCGTGGTGCTCATGCACAGGGCGGATGAGTTGGGAGAGGCCCTGTGGGGGCGTGGACTAGGGAGGAAGACGAATGACCGATGACCACATGGCGACCGAGGGCGCGACGGCGCGCACGCTCGTGCTCAAGGTGGGATACCGCGGCGCCGGATTCAGTGGCTATGCAGAGCAGGAGGGGCAGCGTACGGTCGCGGGCGAGTTGCGCCATGCACTCCAGACGCTCCTGAGGCGCCCGTGCGAGCTGGTTTGTGCAGGCCGCACCGATGCGGGGGTCTCTGCCATGGCACAATACGTGAGTCTCCCGCTTCTTCCCGAGGAGCTCGACCGCGAGCCGCGCAGGCTCTGGCGGTCGCTTGCCGCCATCACACCGGACGACATCTCGGTTCGAGGACTCTACCTGGCTCCCGAGGGCTTCTCCGCACGATTCGATGCCTTGGCGCGCGTGTATCGGTATCGCATCGTCTGTGGCAACGCGCAGCCGGTGCTTCTGTGGGGCTCTGCATGGTGGATCAACTCGCCGCTTGACGTCGACGCCATGGAACGTGCCGCACGACCGCTCGTGGGCGAGCATGACTTTACGAGCTTCTGCAAGGTGAGCTCGGCCGCACAGATTCGGGAGGCGGGACGATCGCTTTGCCGTTGCCTCCAGCACGTGGAGGTGCACGCCGTGGAGGAGATGGGCGAGGACGTGATCGCCGTCGACGTGACGGGCAACGCCTTCCTCCACAACATGGTGCGCATCATCGTGGGCTCTCTCGTGGAGGTGGGCCGTGGGAACCGACCCGCATCGTGGCTCGCCGACGCGTTGGAGCGAAGGGACCGACGTGCCGCTGGTCCCACGGCACCCGCGCAGGGACTCGTCCTCGGTGGCGTGCGGTATCCGGACGGGATTTTGGTTCCCTGGCGCTAGACGCTTGCGGCGAGTAGGGCATTTCGCTAGGATATCGCATATTTGAATCACATACCTGCAGGTAGAAATATATGAACAAGCCTTCATGGGCAAAGGGAGTCTGGTATGGACATGGACCTTATCGTTGACGTCTTGATGGATACGGCCAAGGATACGCTCACGCTGCTGCCCTTCCTGTTCCTCACCTACGTGGCGATGGAGGCTCTTGAGCACTCCACGGAGGGCAAGGCCGAGCGCGTGATTCGTCAGGCGGGCACGGCCGGCCCCGCCTTTGGCGCGTTGCTTGGCGCGATTCCGCAATGTGGGTTCTCTGCCATGGCGGGCACCCTCTATGCCGGACGCCTCATCACGGCGGGAACGCTCGTTGCGGTGATTCTCTCGACCTCCGACGAGCTGATTCCGGTGTTCGTGGCGCATGGAGGCCATATGGAGCAGCTGCTTTGGATCATCGGGGCGAAGGTGATCATCGGCATGGCAGTTGGCTTCGCGGCGGATGCGGTGCTCCGGGCGTTGCATCGCACGGGAGACGGGCATCCGCACATACGCGAGCTATGCCAGCGCGCGCACTGCCATTGCGGCGACGTGGACGAGAAGCGCGACGCGGCTGAGCCTGGCCCATCACATGTCACCGCGCCCCACGAGCACGCGCACAGCCACGCGCAAGGCAGGGGGCAGCGCCTTCGCCACATTCTGTACAGCGCGCTCATACACACGGTGCAGGTCACGGTGTTCATTGCGATCATCACCTTCGTATGTGGCCTCGTCATCGAGGGCGCCGGTCACGACGTGATTGCCTCCGCGCTCGGTGCCCAGCCGGTCTTGGCCACCATGCTTGCCTCACTCGTCGGACTCATCCCGAACTGCGGTGCCAGCGTGCTCATCGCGGAGCTCTATTTGGAGGGGACGCTCGCGGTGGGACCCATGCTGGCAGGGTTGCTGGTCTCGGGTGGCATGGGCCTGCTCGTGCTCTTTAGGACGAACTACGACATGCGGCAGAACGTCATCATCGCCGCATTTGTGTACGCGGTGGGTGTGGTGTGCGGCTTGCTTGCGGGCGTCATCCTGTAAGGAGGCCCCTTGGGAGTCACTCCTCACGGTGCGTGCGGAGGAGCTGCGGCAAGGCGTCGGCCATGCAACCTGTCGCCATGAGGGGGTCATCCCTCGCAGGCCGTTGCCTGACCAGTACCATGTTGATATGCTGGATTCACCGCATGGCCACAATAATCCAATGAGTGCCTGTTATCGTTGCTTTGTGCGTGCGTCGTTTTCGCTCGAAGGGGAATAGGTGCCTTTGGCATGACACATGTGCTTCACGGATATCCCATGGTCTCGGTCATTCTCCCGGCATACAACGTCGAGGGGTTTGTGCAACGTGCCGTCGAGAGCATTCAGCGGCAGTCCATGGATGACTTCGAGCTGCTCATCGTCGACGATGGGTCGACCGATCGCACCGGCGACATCGTTCGGCGGCTCACCCGTCACGACGTGCGCATCGTCGACTACCACCCAAGCAACGGAGGGGCCCCAAAGGCGCGCAACCTCGCGCTTGACCATGCGCGTGGCAAATACGTCTACTTCATGGACGCCGACGACTGGGCGGAGCAGGACTTGCTCAAGAGCCTCGTTGAGCCAGCCGAGTCGTCGAGCCTCGACTTGGTGATCGAGGGGTTCTACATCGACACGTACTACGGGAAGAACGGGGAGCACACCACCGAGGTGAAGAGCCGACCTACGGCCACATACCCCACGCAGCATGAATTCAGGGTTGCGGCGGCGGAGCTCTTCGACCAGAACCTTCTGTATTCACCGTGGAACAAGCTGTTCGTGCGCGAGCGGATTGAGCGCTTGGACCTGCGCTTCAGGAACACCTTTATGGACGACTTCCCCTTCGTGCTGGACTACATCCGCGATGTCGAGCGGGTCGGTGTGGTGGAGGAGGCGTACTACCACTTCATCCGGCAGCGCGAGGATTCCGAGACCACGCGCTGGCGTCCCGGCATGTACGAGAAGCGCGAAGAGGAGCATGGTTGGATGCTCGATCTGTACCATCACTGGCAGCTTGATGGCGATCCCACGAGTATGGAGATGGTGCATCGGCGCTACATCGAGCGTTTGATTGGCTGTATCGAGAGCGTTTGCAATCCTGCCTGCGACCTGTCCCCGCACGATAAGCTCGCAATCATCGACCAGATGATTACGAGCGACCGCGCGCAGCTTGCTGTCGCATTGGCAAAGCCGCGGTCACGCATGATGCAGACGATGCTCCTGCCAATCAAGGCGAAGAACGCGCGCATGGCGTATCGGGAAGGCCAGCTTATCTCGTTTGTGAAGAGTCACAACGCGAAGGTGTTCGCGACGCTCAAGGCACGCCGTTAATCTCAAGTCACACCGCAGATGGCTCGCAAGGGGGCCGTTCTCTGCGACCCCTGTCTGCTGCCAGCTTCGTAGCGTTCTTTTCGTCCGCCCTAACGCGCGAAGTGCTCTCGGATATCGGCTGCGGCGTGCGCCGGCGCGACGGAACCCACGATGGCACGACCCACGATGACAAGCTCCGGCCCGTGGTCGACGACCTCGTCGATGTTGTCCTCGCTGATGCGGCCCACGATGGCCGGCAGCGCCCTGCCATGCGTGCTCGAACGGATGATGTCGAGTTCGCGGAGCGGGTTGTCGTAGCCAAATACCGAGGCGATGGCCTGGGCGATGCCCGGACGTGCGTCCGAGAAGGGATTGCTTGCGAGCTGACGGTCCTCGTATCCGGTGTGGGCGCAGAGGTACGAGACACCGAGCTCCTCGAGCTCACGCGAACGTGTGGCGATGTCGGCGACGCCGGTGAGGTCGGCCATGACCTTGCCCCCAAAGAGCTCTGCCGAGGCAACGGCGCCTTCGATGGTCTGGTCCGGTGCGAGTCCCATCACCGTGACCATGGTGGCTCCTCGGTCGAAGCAGTGTGAGGCGATGTAGTGGCCTGAGTTCACGATCTTTGCGTCGGCACAGATGCCCATCTGGGGAAACTCGGCACGTAGACCCTCCACGAGCGAGAGGCCTACGTCGATGATGAGGGGGTTGCCCACTTCGGCGACGTCCACATATGCGTGGACCTGCTCAAGCATCTCGATGCACTGGTCAAGACGGGGCGTGTCGAGCGTGACTTGGAGCTGCATGAGGGGCCTTTCGACGGTGAGTGGTTAACGGAGTCCATGATATCAAATGGGGCGCTTGGGAACGGTTCCCAAGCGCCCCAACGGCGCGTTACCTTCCACGGAGCGATTGGCCCCGCAATTGAAGTACCTGATTCCGCTGTACATAAAGAACTGTATTTGCGGTATGGTAGGGGCACACGAGCTATGATGTCGGGACGGTGCAATCGCCTCCAGAAAGGATGCGGACCATGTCTTCATGCCAGTTCTTTGTCAGCAGGCGCCAGCTGCTCACACTCGGTGCATCCGCATGCGCTGTTGCGGCTCTCGCCGGGTGCGGAGGTGGATCCTCCTCGGATGACGCATCGTCGCAGGATGCGGTAGCTGGTGACGTCGCGCAGTTTACCATCGAGCCGGGCAAACTCACCGTGGCGACCGGCGAGCCCGCCTGGGAGCCCTGGGTGATGAACGACGCGCCCGAGTCCGGAGAGGGCTTCGAGGCCGCGCTCATCTATGCTCTCGCACGGAGGCTCGGCTTTGCCAATAAGGACGTCGTGTGGGTGCGCAGCGACTTTGCCGAGTCCTTCGCGCCTGGCCCGCATGATTGGGACCTCAACATCCAGCAGGTTTCGATCAGCGAGGAGCGCAATCAGGCCGTGGACTTCTCGCCGGCATACTTTCGCGGCACCCTGTCCGTCGCGACGCTCGCCAAGAGCGCCTATGCGAAGGCGACCACGCTCACGGACTTTGAGGATGCCAGCATTGCCGTGCAGGTGGGGAGCACGGCATACGACTACGTGAAGACCCTCATCAAGTACGGCTCCGACGAGGGCATCGATGTCTTTGACGACAACGCCGATGCCGCGGCGGCCGTCAGCGGTGGAAAGGCGGACGCAATCGTCACCGACACCACCGACATCGTCTACATGGTGAGCTCAGACCAGATCGAGGATGGCGTCGTGGTGGGTCAGATTCCCGGGTCGGAAGACCCCGACGGAATCGGAATCACCCTTGCCAAGGACTCACCCCTCACGCCGTTCGTCGCAGACGCGCTCACAAGCCTGATCAAGGACGGTACGGTGAGCTCCCTCGTTCAAACGTGGCTTGCCGAGTACACGTCCGATATCCCCTTCCTCAAGGCGTAGGGGCGAGTGGCATGGGAGAATCGGAATGAGCGCGACAGAGGCATCCGCGAGCAAGCCAATCCTGGTGTTCCAGACCGACTTCACGTACGCCGAGGGTGCCGTGAGCTCGATGTATGGGGTGGTGAAGAGCGTGGACCGCACGCTCGAGATCTTTGACGGGACGCACTACATCCCGAAGTTCGACACGTGGAGCGCAAGCTACCGGCTCTACCAGAGCCTGCCGTTCTGGCCAGTGGGCACCATATACGTCAGCGTGGTCGATCCAGGTGTGGGGACGTCCAGGAGGGCGTGCGTGGCGCGCACGAGTGGCGGGCATTACGTGGTGACGCCCGACAATGGCTCGCTGACGCATCTTGCGCGCTACGTCGGCATCGAGGAGGTGCGCCAGATCGACGAGCGCACGAATCGGCTGCCGGGCACGCGGGGCACGTCCGTCTTTGCCGGGCGTGACGTCTTTGGCTATACGGCGGCTCGTCTGGCAAGCGGAGCGATCACGTGGGAGGAGGTCGGTCTGCGCTATCCCGTCGAGGAGGTGGTCGTGCACGACTTCCCGGAGCCCGCGATTCGCGATGGGAGTGTTGTGGGAATCGTGGAGATCGTGGACCCGAACTTCGGTAACGCCTGGACCAGCATACCGGTCGCACTTCTCTGTGAGCTCGACGTGACCTATGGTGACCTCCTGCGGGTGGAGATCTGCCATGCGGGTGAGTCCGTGTACCGTGGGGTCGTGCCCTTCGTGCGCAGCTTCGGCATGGTGGGGAAGGGAGACCCGCTGGCCTATGCGAACGAGGTGATGAAGGTCGCGTTTGCCCTTGGCCAGGGGAGCTTTGTGGCGAGAACTGGAGTCGGCTTTGGTCCGGAATGGACCGTGCGCGTTGCCGCATCACTCGAGATACGGTGCGCGGGCTCGATCGAGATAGTCTAGAAAGCCTTGTACCATCCGCCGATAGTCATCGAGAAGCTCGTCGCGCGACGTGCCGCGCAGAGCCTTGGCCCAAGGTCCGCTCGTGAGGGCAAGCTCACTTGGCGGCTCAACCATGACGATGCCCTGTCCTGCCGACGAGAGCCAGCGAAAGAATGTGGAGGTCTGTGGCACCTCGAGCAGCGTGATTCCCGTGCGTGCGGGATCGTCTTCCGGGCCCTCGAAGAGCCCGAATCTCGGACCGAATCCGAAGCGGTCGAAGAGCATGTTGGTGGCGTCGGAACGCACGCGCAGGAAGATACGGCGGCGCATGCCATCAGCTACGTTGAGTCCTGCCTCCATGCGCCGCTTCGCGCTGCGTCTGAGGTCGTAGACCCTGCGATTATGGTCCGCCTTCTCTGATGACACCTGAGTGTTGAGCATGCGATCGGCTCGACACATCATGGCGTCTATGCCATGGCGCCAGGGTGTGGCCGCGTAGGTCTCCACGTAATAGTTGCCGCCCACGAAGTAGAGCGCGATGGGCGTCTCGACGCGCAGCGTGTTGCCGTCGTCACCTTCGAGGGGATGTGCCTTACCGACAAAATCGGTGAACGTATAGGTGAACTCGATCTTTCGATCTCGGTTTATGGCACGAGTGACGGCGTCAATGGCATCGAATACCTCTTGGTACGACTTGCGTACGCGCTGTTCGACGAGTACCTGTCCGGCGAGGTCGTCCTCTTGATGCCGACTGACGAGGGAGAACAGATCCTCCTGAAGCTCGGCGCACTGTGCCATGGTGAGGAAGCGTGAGGACTGGGTCGCGTTGAGAAGCATCCTAACTTTGGAGGGAGTGAGCTGCGTGCGTTCGCACCAGTAGCCCGAGGGTGTGATGTGCAGCCTGAGGTCGAGCCAGTCGCAGTTCTTGATGGCGTGCACGTCTGCGGCAAGCGTGTTCTCGGAGGGTGCGGAGGAGGCGCCGAAGCGCTGTGCAAACACAAGGCGTAGGTCGGCGTTGGAGAGCGTGTGGTCTGCGTCCGTGAGGGTGCGCAGCATGGTAAGCAGGCAGAGGAGACGTTCACGTGCGTTGTTGCAGCTGAGTTCATCGGGGAGAAGGTCTGCGAGCTCTGCGGCTTGGGCTGCCGTAATCGCCATGGTTGCCTCCAATCCGTGGGTCACGCCCCAATTGCGGAACTACTGTACCACCGCAAATAATTGAGGTGATGGTAACACATTGCACGTTGCTGCGCAGGTAGGAAGGACGTATATTCTTCTCAGCGCTTGAGGGATGGCGGCGGACGCCAAGCAGGTCGCGCCGAAGTGACGGGTTACTTCATCTCGACTATTTGTGGGGGGAAGTTGAGAGCTTCCCAATTTTGCACCTGTCACGCCCCTTGCCGCCCCGTGTGGCGGACGCTGCTCCCCTCAGGCGCGAAACGGAAGGACGTTCGATCGGACGCTTCGCGGTGACTTGCGAACCATGGTTCCTACGAGGCGCTCTGGCCACGTGACGCTCGGAGAGGAGGATGACAATGGCAACGCTCAACAACACCGTCAGTGGGATGGCGTCTGTGCGGAACTCCTGCGGGCATGCAGCCTATGCTATGGACGACAAGACGGCGCTCGCTGTGATGGCGATGACTTCCTTCTATGGCGAGGTCAAGTACTATGGCGACAACACGCAGCGAATCATGGAGCTCGCGCACCAACTGAGCCAACGCGGTATGGGCGAGTATGTGGCACAGGTGGCGGTGTGGGCACGTACCAAGGGCAACCTTCGTACCGTGAGCCATGCGCTGGCGGCAATCGTCGCGCATGAGTGCTCAGGCAAGTCCTTCGTTCGCGCCGCCGTGCGCACCATTGCCTCGATGCGTGGAGATGACGGGACGGAGATGCTGGCTGCGTATGCTGCCCTGTACGACGGTGGTTCGAAGCTGCCCCACGCACTGGTGCGTGGCGTACGCGATGCCCTGGAGCAGATGGGCCCATACCAGATCGCCAAGTACCAATCCAAGGCGCGCGCGTGGAAGATGCGCGATACCCTGCGCCTGACGCATCCCGTACCTCAAGACGACGAGGCGTCTGCGGCCATGCGTGCGTGCGTGGCGGGGACCCTCCCCGTTCCGAAGGGCTGGGAGACCGAGCTTACTGAGCGCGGCAACACTGCCGAGGTGTGGAACGAGTTGCTTGCGGAGCATCGCCTGGGCTTCATGGCCGAGCTGCGCAACCTGCGCAACATCATCTGCTCCGGCGCAAACGTGGAGCCGGTGCTTCAGTTGCTGCGCGACGTCGATGCCGTGCGCGCGTCCCGTCAGCTGCCCTTCCGCTTCTATAGCGCTTGGCTCGAGCTGAGTGCGGCAGGTCTTGCAACCACCGCCGTCACGCGGGCCTTGGATGCGGCCATGTGTGCGGCGTGCGCCAACGCCGACCGCTTGCCCGGGAGGACGGCCGTCATGGTTGACTCGTCCGGCTCCATGGGCATGGCCCTGAGTGCTCGGACCAACGTGACCTGCTGTGACGTTGCGGCGGTGCTTGCCGCCATGGTGACGCACATCTCGGACGATGCGTGGGCATGCAGCTTCGACAGCAGTGCCAGGACGTTGTCGCTTACGGGCGCATCTGTCCTTGCGGACGCGCTGCGCGTTCCCGCTGTGGGAGGCTGGACGAACATGGGCGCTGCCTTTGACCTCCTGATGACGTCTGGCTTCGATGCCGACCGCATCATCGTGCTCTCGGACCTCGAGGTCAACAGTTCGTGGGGGGACAACACCCAAACCATCCAGCACAAGCTGGACGCGTATCGGAAGCGAGTGGGACACGATGTGTGGTGCCATGCCATCGACCTTATGGGGTACGGCACGCAGCAGTTCCTAGGCCCCAAGGTCAACGTCATGGGTGGTTGGAGCGAGCAGGTCCTGCACTTCCTCGCGCTTGCCGAGGGTGGCTTTGGTGGCCTCGTGGAGGAAATCGAGGCGGTGAGCCTATGAAGCGGGGCCGCTTGGGGGAACCGATTCCCCAAGCGGCCCTTTGCCCTTGTCTTGGCGACGCGCTACAGCAGACCCTCCGCTACGCCGGCGGACCGCTCGCACGTGAGGTCGAACTCCGCGGCGAAGTTGCCCTTGAGCTTGCGAAGCGCCCAGTCGGCAACGCTCATCCTTCCCGGTGGCCGTCCGATGCCTACGCGTACGCGTCCGAAATCGGCGGTGCCGAGCTTGGCCTTTATTGAGCGCAGGCCGTTGTGGGCATTGAGGCCGCCACCGAACTTGTCGCGTACCTCGCCAACGGGTAGGTCGACCTCGTCGTGCACCACAAGCAGCTCCTCGGGACGGATGCGCAGCTCCCGCATGAGTTTGGAGAGCGGGCCACCCGAGGTGTTCATGTAGCCCTGCGGCTTGGCAAGCGTCACTTCGCGAGTGCCGATGCGCACGTTGGTTACGAGGCAGCCGGCTTGGCTCTTCCAGTAGCGTGCACCATGGCGCTCGGCAAGCTTGTCCACGGTAACGAAGCCGGCGTTGTGCCGCGTGAGTGCATACTGCTCGCCGGGATTGCCCAGACCGGCAACGAGCCGATACGTGCCCTGCTCTGCCATGTATCCTCCCTCCGAATCGCTAGTGACCGCTTTCCCGCAGTGGGCCCGTGCTCAGAATCGGACACGAGCCCACTGCGGGAAAGCGGTCAGCGATTGCTCGAACTGCTATAGGTTGAGGTCACCGCCGAAGATCTCGGTGGTCGGTTGGTTGCAGTACACGTGATGGATGGCCTCTGCCAGCTCGCGGGCGACGGAAATCATCTTGATCTTTGAGCCTGGCTTGTTTGCGTCGGGGCAACGGACGGTGTCGGTCACCACGCACTCCTCGATGGGGGCGTTCTCCAGACGCTCCATGGCCGGACCCGTGAACAAGCCATGCGTTGCGCACACGTAGATGTCGCCAGCGCCCATCTCTTTGAGCTTGTCGAGGGAGCCGCACAGCGTGCCCGCGGTGTCGATCATGTCGTCATTGATGATGCAGGTCTTGCCCTTGATGTCGCCGATGATGCCCATGACCTCTGCTTGGTTGTGCTGGGGACGGCTCTTGTGGGCGATGGCGACCGAGCAGCCCAAGTGATCGGCGAGCTTCTTCGCGGCCTTGGCGCGTCCCATGTCGGGCGAGACGACGACGGTGTCGTCCCAATCGAAGCTCTTTGCCATGAAGTAGTCGCCGAGCAGGTAGAGCGCGGTGAGGTTTGTCACCGGGACGTCAAAGAAGCCCTGAATCTGCCCCTGGTGCAGATCGAGCGTGATGACACGGTCGACACCGGCGGTCTCGAGGAGGTTGGCGACCAAGCGCGCCGTGATGGGTTCGCGTGAGTCGGACTTGCGATCCTGACGCGCGTAGGCATAGTGGGGGATGACGGCGGTGAGCGTTCCCACGGAGGCGCGCTTCGCCGCGTCGGCTGCCACGAGCAGCTCCATGAGAAGGTCGTTGACGTTGCTGCCGGCGATGGACTGGATGATGAAGACGTCGTCGCCGCGGATGGACTCGTCATATTTGGCGTACGTCTCGCCGTTGGCGAACTTCTCCAGCTTGAGGCCACTCAGCTCGAGGTGCAGAATCTGAGCGATGCGCCGTGCCAGCTCGGGATTGCCTGTGCCGGTGTAGAGCTTGATTTCCTTCTCGACTACCAGGGGCTTGCTGAGGCTCTCGTACATTTAGTCTTCCTCCTGCATCAGTTTGCGGCGCTCTGCCGCCCAACCCTCTATTACCTGCTGCCGTGACCGTTCCAAGGCTAGCGCATCGGCGGGGACATCGTGCGTAATGCACGAACTCGCACCGACGAGCGCCCCGTCACCGATGTTGACCGGTGCCACCATCATGGTGTCGGATCCCACAAAGACGTCATTGCCGATGACGGTGGGATGCTTGTGCTTGCCGTCGTAGTTGCAGGTGATGGAACCAGCGCCGATGTTGACGCCCGAACCCATGGTGGTGTCGCCGATGTAGGAGAGGTGCGGAACCTTGGACCCCTCGCCGATGGTGGAGTTCTTGATCTCCACGTGGGTTCCCACATGGGCCCCCGCGAGCAAATGCGTGCCGGGACGCAGATATGCGCGCGGTCCGACGGTGACGCCCGACTCGATGATGGTGTCGTAGCCAACCGTCTCCTCGATGCTTGTTCCGTCTGCGACGGTGACGTTGGTCAGACGCGTGTTTGGCCCAATGACGCAATCCGACCCGATGCGGGTGGCACCCCACAGCATCGTCTGTGGCAGCAGCTCCGTGTCGCGTCCGACCGTGACCTCGGGTCCGACCCATACCTGGTTGGGGTCGAGCATGGTGACGCCCTCAGCCATGAGGCCCTCGTTGATGCGCAGCTGCATAATCTTGGTCGCCGTGGCAAGCTGGCTGCGAGAGTTGATGCCGAGAAGCTCGGAGTAATCGTCCGCGCAGATGGCCGAGACGGGCTCGTCGAGCTCCTTATAGATTGCGACCATATCTGTGAGGTAATACTCACCTTGGGCGTTGTCCGTGCCGATCTTGTCGATGTTTGCGGAGAGGCGCTTGCCACAGAAGCAGTAGATGCCAGAGTTGCATTCGGTGAGGCGTTGCTGCTCCTCGGGAGTGCAGTCCTTGTGCTCCACGATTGCCTCGACGGAGCCGTCGGCGGTACGACGAATGCGGCCGTAGCCAGTGGGGTCGGGCGGGCACATGGTAAGTACGGTGCAGGCGTTGTGGTGGGCGATTGTCTCGTCCACCAGCGAGACGATGGTCTCGGCGCGAATGAGGGGCGTGTCGCCATAGAGCACGACGGTGGGTCCCAAGAACGCGCCAAGCGCGTCGCGCACGCAACGCACGGCATGACCCGTGCCTAGGCGCTCGGCCTGTTCGACGCACGTGACGTCTGCGTCCTCCGCAAAGATGGCGCGAACTTCGTCCGCGCCATTGCCGACCACAACGACGATGTTGTCCGCACCGGCCTGACGGGCAGCGCGTACGGTCCACCAGACGAGCGGACGATCGAGGAGCTTGTGGGCGACCTTGGGGTGGGAAGACTTCATGCGCGTACCCTCGCCGGCGGCGAGAACGATCGCAGTGATGGGCATAGTGCCTCCATTGATTGGATATTTGTCCAAGACGCATTCATTCTAACGCACTTGGTACCGCACGGGACCAAGAAACAACCGTTGACGGATTTTTTTGCATATTGATGTGCGTGACGTGCAGAACTCATTCGCCGCTGAGTCGCTTGTGAATATTGTCGATGTCCTCCATGGTGCCTCCACCGGTGTCCGATGGCATGCGAAACTCTCCCCGCTCCACCAAGCGCAAGAACGCGTCCACCACGTCCTCGGTCAGCTGGGTTCCCCGCACCTCGCGGATGATGGAGACGGCCTTGTCGAAGTTCATTCGCTTGCGATACGGGCGGTCGGAGTACATGGCGTCGAAGGTGTCGGCTACCGCGATGATTTGTGCGACGCGGGGGATTTCGCCCTTCCGGAGACCCTGGGGGTAGCCCTTCCCGTCGGGGCGCTCATGGTGTGCCCAGGCCCCTACGGCAATTTCGGGCATGATGGAGATGCCCTCAAGCGCAGCGTGTCCGAGCGCGGCATGCGACTTGATGGTCTCGAATTCCTCCTCGGTGAGGCGGCCAGGCTTGTTGAGGACATCCGTGGAAATGCCGATCTTGCCGATATCGTGCAGCAGCGCAATGTTGTAGTAGCGCTCGATGGTATCGTCGTCGTAACCAAGTTCGCGGGTGAGCAGTTTGGTGTAGTGAGCTACACGGCTGGAATGGCCGCTTGTGTAGGCATCCTTCATGTCGATGACGCGTGCGAATGCCTCGGACATCTCGCGAATGTACGTGTGGTCCTCTTGCTGCTTCTGGAGGAGACGCTTCGTGCGGAACAATACCCACGCGCGGGCGACCAGCGCGATTATGATCCAGCCAAGGATGGCTGCCACGATGCGGAACCAGGTCTTCTCGTTCAGCGCGAGCTCCTTGCGGATGGTAACCCGCTGGGTTTTGCCTCCGCGCCCCATTGCGTCGTGTATCTGCATGATGAAGGTGTAGGTGCCTCCGTTGAGGTTGGTGTAGTTGAGTGGCGTGAGCTCACTTGCCCTCATGGTGGTGCTCGTGCGGTCGAGGCCTCTGAGCGACAGGGTGACCTGGGGGTCCATCAGCGAGTACGTGTAGACATAAGGATGTATGGTGAGGCGCGTGGTCTCTGAGGGCATCACGAGGTCTCCCTTCTCATCGGGGTATACCAAGGTGTCATCGGCCTCGATGAAGGGGACGGCCATCTTTATGTCGGTCACGTTATCGATGGGAACCTTGATGTTGACGCGCGCCACGCCTGTGCTGCCCGCGATGTAGAGGTTGCCGTCATCGTCAAGCTCGCTGTACGAGTTTGCGGTGGCGCTGGTCGTGAGGCCGTCACCATAACCGTAATACACTGTGTCGAACTCTCCGTTGGCAAGCAGCTCCTCAGCAGAGGCAACGTAGATGCCGGCGCTCGAGAGGACCCACACCTCGTCGTGATCGTTTTCGTAGAGGTCAAAGTTGTTGGGATACGGGAAGTTCTTTATGGTGGTTATGCGGTAGCGTGAATCCATGTACGAGATGGAATTGCTCGTGATGATCCACGTCACCTTATGTGCGTCATCGCGCTTGAAGCGTAGGATTATGTCAGACGAGAGCCCGTTGTCCACGTTCATGTGGGTGATTCCCTGCTCGCGTACGCAATAGAAGCCGTCACCGTCGGTTCCGATGAGCAGGGAGCCGTCGGCAGTCTCGGCGACGGTCAAGACCTCCGTGTTCTCGATGCCGTCCGCCTCGTCGTATACGTGTTCGACCTTGTCGCCGCGTATGGCAACGGCGCCGCCCGTGCACGCCGCGAGCATCCGACCGTCGGAGAGCTGTATGACGGTACGCGTGCGATCGGAGGGCATGCCGTCATCAGTCGTGAAGCAGGTTGCGATTTTGCCGTCGTAACGGATGAGCCCATGTGTCCCATAGGTGGAGATCCAAAGGTTATCGTCCTCGTCGTGCACGATGGAGCGGATGCGCGCTCCGTCAAGCATCTGGACGAGGTCGGTGTCTGCGAGTTCCTTGCCTGAGGCGGTCCGGGCGGATTCGATCGGCATCGCGGAAGCCTTGCCGTTGTCGTCTACGACGGTGAGGCCGCTGTCGGTGCCGATGAGCAACAGGCCGTGGTGCTTGCAGGTGGTGTTTACCACGGCTGGCTCAAGGCTGTAGCGCTCATACAGGTCGAGGAAGCGATTGTGCACCACCTTCATGACGCCCTGTCGCGAAGAGGTGAACCACAGGTTGCCTTCGTAGTCCACCATGGAATGATCTATCGAGTTGTTGAGAGGCACGCTCGTCAGCTGGTGGGTCTTTCCGTCTATGACTGCGCCGATGCCGTTGTCCGTTGTTACCCAGAGCTGGTCGTCATACATCTCCATGCTGTTCACATAGGATAGAGGCGATATGTCGTATTCCTCGGCATTGCGTAGGTCGCTGAGCAAGCCGTGGTAAATCTTTGATCCCTTGGTGCCGAAGTACGCCAGTCCGGGGTTCTGGAGGTCGGGGAGAATCGCGAGGATGTCGGTCACGCCAATGTCTTCGGCGGTGTAGTACGCGATCACGCGGCCTTCTTCCAGGATGAACACCGAGCCGTCGCGTGTGAGTCCATAGATGAGCCCTCCGGCGCCTGTGCGCAGGCTGTCGATGCTGGCCCCCAGAAGGCGCGAGTCGCTTAGGGGATGCAGGGTCATGTCGGGCGTGATCACGGCGACGCCCTTCGTGGTGGCCGCATATATGTTTCCTGCGGAGTCCTCGGCGATGGCACGTACGGATGTGGAACCGAGGCCGCTGTCCTTCGAGAAGAACTTTAGTTCTCCCCGCGACATTACGGCGATGCCCGAGTCGTTGGTGCCGATCCACAGCCGATCCTGACTGTCGGCGTACAGGCACACGACACTTGCCACGTTGGATGCGGAGTCCAAGAGCTCGAATTGATTGCCGTCGTAGCGTACGAGACCGGCGTAGCTGGCAATCCAGATGAATCCCTCCGAGGTCTGGGCGATGGCATTCGCCTCGGAGATGGGAAGGCCGTTGGAGTTGTTGTAAAGCACTGCAGAGAAGCCGTTGCCCTGCGCATCGGCGAAGGGATTGACGATCGGGGGCCGCGAGTCTTTGGCCTCGGGCTTCGTCGAGTCAGTGCCGAGCGCGAGCGCCGGTGTTCCGGTGCAGATACAGGATGCAGCGAGTGCTGCAAGCAGCACAAAGCAGATGAGGCGCGCACGGATGTGACGTCTCCTTGAGATGTTTAATCGCATGGAAGAACCTCGCCTTGGTTGCCCCATCATACCAACTTAGCATAGCGTATTGTGGCGCCTCCCATGGTGAGCTAACGTAATATGGGTGGGTGAAGTCAGAGGACGAAGGGATTCCTTCATGGAACAATGGATTCAAGAGTTCAAAGATGCGAGCGGGCTGAATGCCATCATCGTTGCGGTCGTGCTGCTCATGGTCACGACGTTCTTGTCGCGTTCTGCCGTGCGCTTGGTTCGCAAGGCGCTCTCGAGCGACGGGGCTCCGCTGCCCTCAAGCTCGCTCATCGAGAACATCGTGCGCATAGCCATCTGGGCGCTTGGCGGATCGCTCATACTCTCCATGTGCTTCGACGTCAACGTGGGGGGTCTGGTGGCCGCCCTTGGCGTCGGCGGCGTGGCCTTGTCGCTCGGCCTGCAAGACACCATATCGAACTTCATCGGCGGCCTGCAGGTTACCCTCATGAAGATCGTTCAGCCGGGCGACCACGTGAAGATTGGCTCAACCGAGGGAATGGTGCTCGACGTTACCTGGCGCCAGACGGTCGTCAAGGACTTCGAGAACACCATCCACACCATCCCCAACTCCTCCATCAACTCGGGAGAGGTCGAAAAGATCGAGCCCGCGCATCTCGTGGCCACGATGCTCTCCTTCACGAACGACACGCGCGCCATTGACGAGACCATCCGTGTGATGGAGCTGCGTGCCAAGGAGGCCGTGGAACAGGTGACCGAGCTTGAGCGTGACCCTTGGATTCTGCTCACGCAGATAGGGGAGTACGGCACCTGGGCAAAGATGCGCTTCGTCCTCAAGGACATGGACCACGTGCGCGAGGCGCGTGACGCGGCACTGCGTGCCGTCTCGCCCTACACGCGCATGAACTTTGAGGACGTGCCAGATGGGAAGCGGGCATAAGGGGCGAAGTGCGGCAGAAGAGTCTGGAGCCACGGCAAGCGGCAGAGTTCGGGATTCGCTTCGAATCCTACGAGAAGAGCAAGCGTTTGGGACGGGCGGTCGGATGGCTGCTCCGGAGGGAGCAGGTGCGCTCCGAGGGAGAGGGTCGCGTAAAGCTGTTCGGGTCCGTCCTGCGCATCGTAGGCGAGCAGGTCGTGCTCGACCGCGTCGTCGACTCCGATGCGGAGGCCCTGCGTGACCTCATAGACAATCCGCGCGTGCAGCGCTACGTGCCGATGTACCTCTTCGAGAAGCAGCGCGAGGACGTCCACCGGACGATTCAGCTGCTCTATGGCGACCTGTTCACCAACGGGGAGTCGCTGATTCTGGCCATTCGCGAGAAAGGATCGGGTGAGCTCGCCGGCCTGGCGGAGTTCTATGGCTTGCGCGACGAGCTCCACAAGGTGAGCGTCGGTTACCGGCTACGCGAGTGCTTCTGGGGGCGTGGCTTCGCCACCGAGACCGTGCGCCTCATGGTGGGGTACTTGTACGGGAAGACCGACATCGAGATCATCACGGCCAGCGTCATGGTGGGGAATCCCGCCTCCGCGCGGGTCTTGGAGAAGGCCGCCTTCATCCGCACCGCGCAGGGCGTCGAGGAGGACTGGGGCTTCGACGAGCCCGTCATCGTGGACAAGTTCTTCTGCTAGGGAACCGTGAGGGCTGCCCAAGCTGGGTCCTTCTGCCCTGCGGAAACTCGGGCTGAGGCACTCGGATTCGAATCTAGGTTGGCGGCACCAAAAACCGCAGTCCTAACCCCTGGACGATGTCCCAGTGCAATCGCTGCGCTGGATACCAGCCATCAAGCGATGTGAGTATACCACAACCGTGTGCCCAAGGAACGAACTGATGGTACAAACAGCCCGGTCACTTGTACTAGGGTTACTGTTCACACCCCCGAACATAGGACGTCCCACCCATAAGTCTGGCCTATGGGTGGGACGCGCCCTCACTCTCCAGAGAACACCCTGAGCACCGTGCCGTACGGGCTCATGCCACGAAGCCTCGCGGTCTTGGTGACTGTGAGGAAGTCGCAGTAGGGTGCCTGGTCGTTGTCGGTCGACCTGAAGCCGCCGGACTGCTTCAGCTTTCCCTTCGCGCACCTCAGGTGGCGCTCGATTCCTAATGCCGACATCGGCATTAGGAATCGAGCGGCTCAACAGGGAGATCAAGCGAAGGACGAAGGCCGTCGCGAGCTTCCCCGACGGGAAGTCCGCCGCGATGCTGGCCGCCGCGAGGTGCAAGTTCATTGCCGACGGAAATTGGGGCTCCAGGAGGTACCTGGACGTCAGCCTGTTGGACGGCTGGGACGAGAGGAGAGACATGGGGGTGTAGTTCTGCTTAAGTGTTTGATTACCGCCTCAAAGGGCTATGAAGAAATTTGCGAAAGATACTTGACGGAACCAAGGCCAAGGACAACGCACGGCAGATGCTCAACGAGCTTGTGTAGGGTTTCCTCTACGCGGTACAGAACTCCCCGGGAGTTTTGCTCCACATGATACAAAGTTCCCGGGGAGTTCTGTTCCAAGTCGACCAAACAAAAACTACCAGGTACGGATAACCTCTGGCTCAGCGAAAATCTGCTCCAAGCGGTCAATGAAGGGCACGACGTCATAGAAGCCCATGGCACGATGGTCGAAGGCGATGGTGATGGGCATGACGCTACGCGGCAGAATCCGCTCCTCGCCGTCCACAACGCACACGCGCGGCTGGCGCTGCATAGCCGAGATACCAATCGCAGTGGTCTGCGGGGCGATGACGACCAGCATGTCGAACTTGCCAGGAGCGCTGCAGATGGACCCGATGTTGGACACCGTAATGGATCCATCGAGCATGTCAGCGGGGTTGAGCTGCCCATCGATGTTGATTACCTCGCCGCCCAACGTCGCTCCGATCATGCGCTCGTATAGGCCGTCGAAATCCGTGGCCTCGGCACGCTGCTGCAGATCGGTCGCCATGGCAGCGAGCTCGGCCAGACTCTTGTTTCCGCAGTCGCGCATGTTGAGCGAGAGCGTGGCACCGTTGGGCAGGTGCCACGGAGCCGCTACGTCGATGGACTCTCGCAGGGTGAGCGTACCGTCGTAGTTTGTGGGGTCAATGTCACGCGGCAAGTCAATGCGCGCGTTCATTCGCGGAGCAAGCTTGATGCCCTCGGCCAGCACCTTGAGCATGAGGATGTTTATGGTAAGGCGATTGCCGTGCTCGGCCAAAAATCCGTCGCGCATGTCTTCATACACTTCCATGAGGCCGGTCACGTCCGGCTCATATGAATACGACACGTGCGGAGTGGCAGGCCATCCGATGGCGGTAGAATAGGCAATCAGCCTTCGATGCACTTCCATGGACTCTCCTATCACACAAACTTGCCGTACGAGTCAGTATCGCTGGCGTTGGGTCGATTCGTTGCGTCATCGCCTTTGGCTGAGTCTACTTGGACATTGTCGGTCATCCGTGGAGGAGTGTGGCCTCCACCCCCGCCGCCTACCTCATCATCGAGGTTTTCTTTGTCGACTTTCATACATCTCCCGCCTATGTTGAGTTTCGTCATCAGAACCCCCTCTTTTATCCATCGTATGCCAGTACAGACAGAACCCTAACACACGTAGATACACGTTATGCCATGCCCATGGCCTGACCGATGAGCCGCACCACGAACGCTGTGAGCCACGCCATGGCAAACATGCCCACGCCCACGCGTACGGCCCATCCGGTCCCCAGCTCCTGCTTGATGGCTGCCATGGCGGCGACGCACGGCGTGTACAGCAGCGCAAACACCAGCATGCTTGCCGCCTGCAGCACTGTGAAGACCGCCGCCACGCCACCCATGGGCACGTAGAGCTGCTCCATGACGGCCACGACGCTCTCCTTGGCCATGAAGCCACTGATGAGCGAGGTGCCGATGCGCCAGTCGCCCAGACCCACAGGATTGAGAATCGGCGAGAGGAGGCCGGCAATCGCCGCCAGCAGGCTCTGCTCGGCGTCCTCGTCGGCAAGCAGGGTGAGGCCGGCGTCGAAGTGCGAGAGGAACCACACCACGATGGTGGCGATGAGGATGACCGAGAACGCCTTCTGCAGGAAGTCCTTGGCCTTCTCCCACATGAGCTGGCCCGTGTTCTTGGGACTCGGAATGCGGTAGTTGGGGAGCTCGATGACGAGCGGGGTGGGGTCGCCCTTGAAGATGGTGCGGTTGTAGAAGTGCGCGACTAGGATGCCAAGTCCGATGCCCAGCAGGTAGAGCAATGTCATGACGAGACCGCCCTGACCGGGGAAGAACGTCGCTACGAAGAAGGCGTAGATGGGCAGCTTGGCCGTGCAGCTCATGAAGGGCGTGAGCAGGATGGTCATGCGGCGGTCGCGATCCGAGGGAAGGGTGCGCGTGGACATGACGGCTGGCACCGTGCAGCCGAAGCCCACGAGCATCGGCACGATGCTGCGGCCAGAGAGGCCGATCCTGCGCAGCGGCTTGTCCATAAAGAATGCCACGCGCGCGAGGTAGCCGGAGTCCTCCAGCAGCGAGAGGAAGAGGAACATCACGAGGATGATCGGCATGAAGGAGAGCACCGAGCCCACGCCAGCGAAGATGCCGTCGATCATGAGGCTGTGGAGCGCCTCGCTCACACCCGCGTTCGTAAGCGCCCTGTCCGCGGCGGCGGTTCCCATGTCGATGAGGACCTCGAGCTGCTCCTGCAGCCAAGCGCCAATCACGTTGAAGGTGAGGACGAACACCGCAGCCATGATGCCGATGAAGCAGGGTATGGCCGTCCACTTGCCCGTGAGAATGCGGTCGATTCGCGTGCTCTTCTTGTGCTCCCTGCTCTCGTGCGGCTTCACCACGCACGTGTCGCAGATGTGGAAGATGAGCTGGAACCGCATGTCGGCTATGGCCGCGCTCGCATCGAGGCCGCGATCCTTCTCCATCTGGCGGATGACAGCGGCAATCGCCTCTTTCTCGTCCGCACTCAGTTGCAGCTGCTCGATGAGCGGTTGGTCGCCTTCGATAATCTTGCTCGCAGCAAACCGGACGGGTAGCTGGGCAGCCTTGGCACGCGCGGAGATGATGCTCGACACGGCTTGGTGGCAGCGTCGCAGGACATCGTCCGCGTCGCCCGGCAGGTCAATGACGGGCTGCGCCGGGGCCTCACGATGCTTGGCGACGTGAATCGCGTGACGCACGACCTCTTCCACGCCCTCGCCCGTAGCGGCGCAGATGGGCACCACCGGCACGCCGAGCATCCACTCCATGCGGTTGATGTCCACCGACCCGCCGTTGCCCGTCAGCTCGTCCATCATGTTGAGGGCGACGACCGTAGGAATGCCCATCTCCAGGCACTGCATGGTGAGGTAAAGGTTGCGTTCGATGTTGGTGGCATCCACGATGTTGACGATGCCCAAGGGATGCTCGTTGAGCACGAACTCGCGGCTCACCAGCTCCTCACTCGTGTACGGCGAGAAGGAGTAGATACCGGGCAGGTCGGTGATCACCGTGTTGGGGTATTCACGTATGACGCCGTCCTTGCGGTCTACCGTGACGCCAGGGAAGTTGCCCACATGCTGGTTCGACCCCGTGAGCTGGTTGAAGAGTGTCGTCTTGCCACAGTTCTGATTGCCGACCAGAGCGTAGGAGAGCGTCGCGTCGTCGGGCAGAGGGTCGGAGGCCTCCCGAGGGGGAACCTCACCATACTCGGGGCGCGGCAGCTGATCCGTCGCGATGTCTACCGCCTTCGTCAGCTCAGGTTCTCGGTCTGCAGCGGTTATCGGCCGCACGTCAATCTGCTCGGCGTCTGCCAAGCGCAGCGTAAGCTCGTAGCTGTGGATGCGCAGCTCCATGGGATCGCCCATAGGCGCGAACTTTATGAGCGTGACGCGCACTCCTGGGATGATGCCCATGTCCAAGAAGTGCTGGCGCAGCGAGCCCTCACCTCCCACGCGCTCCACAATACAGCTTTGGCCAATCTCCAAATCTCTAAGTGTCATGCCGTCTCCTCCCGGTTATGTGCCTTTTGCTATTATAGATTTCCATATAGCAATGATTCTACTCTCGATGCTCCAGACTCTGCAATAAAGCCGGCGGGACGCGACCCCGTCGCCTCCCGATACGTTACTGCTCGCACCCGGCAGCGGGTCGTCTGGCAAGCGATGGGGATATTCCTATCGTCGCATGCAAGACATGCTCACGCACGCTCGATGCGGCAGATGTGGGGCATACCATTGAGCTTGGTGTCGAGCTCAATGATCCTGCTCGTGCGGGTAGGAGCACCGTCGACGCAGTTCGCCACAACACGCGTGCGGGGTTTAGAGTAGAGAGCTCTTTCACACTTTGAAATACACTTGTTAGTTATATTCGTATATAGCGTGCCTTCCGAATGCACCTGTCAAGATGGGCGGATGTGGACTAAGGATCGTCTGTATGAGCGCCGTTACCGGCTCCTCACCGGCGTCAACCCCGACTGGCTCGGACCCTTTACGACCGCGCATACAGGACTCGTCGCCCTACAGCTCATCGGTGTTCGAGTTCCTCCAGGCGGAGTTCGTCATATTCGCGCTCTCCCCTATCAACAAATGTGGTATCGGGCACCGCATGCGCGATTTCCTCGTATATGGCTCGCACGGGACCATCGCCCGTGAAGTTCTGGGTGAACACCATGCGTATGGTCCCCTTGTACTCGCACGCCTCAATCGAGAAAGGCAGTGTGTAGGCGCTCACGCTCGTGCGCACCTCGTCCACATACGGTTCCACCTCTGCAGGAAGGCTCACCTTGCCAGGATAGGAGATCGCGTAGGTGTAGATCGAATTGCTGTCCCTGAGCACCGATTCCTCTATGGCGGCCGTGATAGCCTCCACTGGATAGGGAGTCGCCTCGCCCTCGGCCACACCGGCCATGTTGCTCGCAATCTCCGTGGCGATGTTCTCTGGCAGGGTCTGCAGGTCGAGCGCCCCGCGTAGAACCATCGCACGCTTTGGTAGGTCGTAGTGGTCGAGCTTCGCCACATAAGGAACCGAGAAGTGCGTGGCGGCGTTACCGCCCGACTCTAGCCCAAACACGCGGCGCGTGTCGATGGACGTATACGCGACGATGGTCCGCTCCCCCACGTCAAAGGTCTTATGCAGGGCGCGGCCAATGAGCGCCTGCAGCGTGGGTACCACGGAGCTGTCACTTCGCTTGGAAAGGCTCAGAAGCGGCATGAGCGGCACGTCGATCTCGAGCATGCGCTGCTTGGTGCCCTTGCGGGGATACCGTTCCACCGGCATGCTAAAGACGTCATGCCGCTTGGGATCGAACTTTCCGAAGGGGGGAACTCCCTTCATCCGTTCGAGTATGCGCTCGAAGGTGGGTTGCGTGCCCGAGCTGTCCGAAGCGGGTTTATCGCAATCGATGAGACCCTTCTCACCTAGGTAACAGCGAAGCAGCGTGCACATGAATGCCAGACCCCCGCGTCCGTCTGCGACGCTGTGGAAGTAATGGAGCGCAACCTTCTTGCCCTGCCAAGCAACGTAGAAGAGGTAGCCAAGAGTATCGGCGGTGCCCATGCGCCGCACGGCACCGTCGTCCTCAAAGAGAGGAACGTCTTCCACGTCCAAGAGTTCGTGTTGTGGCCTACCGCTCACGATGATCGGATGCGTACGGAAGTTGGTGTGTGCTTGCACCGCTGTCTCGAGCGCCCGTCTAAGAGCGGCTTCGTCCACGTCCTGTGAGAGAACTACCTCCCACTCCACGATGGGTGCACGCCCGCCAGGCGTGACCCAGTAGTAGTAATACTTATCAGATAGATACGGTTCCTTCATAATCAATCCTTTTAGAGCCAACGAAGCGCCAATAATAGTCTCTGTCGAAGGCATCGGCTAGTATGACGAGGTCGATATCCTTTGTTGCGCGCTCGGGGGCGCCGTCTTGAGCGTATATGAGGTTGCACGCCGTGCCGCCGATGATAACATGGCGTCCGTGGTATCCCTCGAACCAATCGCGGAATCTATCTAGTCTTGGTACCATGCGTATCCCTCCATGGCTTCTCGAAGCGCGATGCGCACCCTCTCGTCTGTACTCAAGAGCTCCTCCGGTATAGTGACGAGCATTGTGAACACATCCACAAGGTCGCTCGGAGCGAAGGGCGCTGGATCGTAAGCGAGCATCTGCACCACATAGCGGCAGTCCCTGAGGGGGGTGTCAGACATCGCTGGGATGCGCGTAGCGTTGCGTTCGTATGTTGCCCATACCTCTCTGTTCGGACCCAGCAGATTGCTGCGTTTACCAAGCGCGGAGAGTCCGCTTATGAATGCGGGCGCCTCCGTTGAGTCGGGCCTCGTGTCTGTGTACACGGATGACACGACCGACCTTCCAAACAGCCTTCTGCCTTCGGCGAAGTACAGCCTCTCGTCGGGCTTGAAGTATTCTTTGAGCCTGCCCGTTTTACCTCCAACGCAGAAGTCAATCATCCGCGTGCGCATCATGTTCTGGAGGGCCCTCGAGATGGAACCAAACGAGAGTCCTGTGGCATCCCTGATGTCTGTGGCAGTGAACCTTTTCGCGTAGAGTCCGAAGAGAAACACGCTTTGATCCGAGGCCCTAAAGGTGCGGTGGGGCTGCGTGCGAGTCCGTGCCGTTGCCCGAAGGTGTAGTCCGAGGAAGGGGAGGTATGTGTCGCCGTTCTCGCAGAGGAAGTCGCTACGGTTCTCGATGAGCAATCTTCTGTCGGCCGCCTCGAGGCTTGGTAAGTAGGGGACTACCCTCGTGCCGAGCATGCGGGAGAGGTGAGGTGTCTGAGAGGTGATCGCGTCGAGGTCTGCGGTCTCTGAGCGACAGGCGGCTATGACGAACGTCTCGCCAAGAGCCTTGGCCTCAAAGAAGTCGAATTCACCGAGCAGGAAGGGACTCACACGATTGCTTGCATCGAGCTCGGATATGACTGCCGTCGAATCGAAAAGCCTCCTCATCAGTGCTTGTATTTGATACTGTGTGCCGAGCATGTATGCCCCAAATATTTAATAATGTTACGTGCTAGTGTAAGATTATGTAACATTATGGCGCACACGTCAACGTCGCCCTAAGGCGCACGGATATGGCCGCGGTCCCTTGCCGGGCGTTTCTCGAAGAGGGTCTGCTCCATTTTGAAGGGCGGACAGTCATCAAGACGTGATTCACACTCTTTGACAAATAAAAACAGGCCAGACAAGCGTCTGACCTGCGGAAACTCGGGCTGGGGCACTAGGATTCGAACCTAGGTTGGCGGCACCAAAAACCGCAGTCCTGACCCCTGGACGATGCCCCAGTGCAATCGCTGCGCTGGATACCAGCCTTCGAACAAACAGAGTATAGCACAAAGCGCGTGCCAAGTGTGACGGCCTTATTTAATCGTGTTGAACGCAGCGCAAATGGCATCGAGCAGCATGACGGCATACATCTGCGCGTCGCTTACGGTGAAGGTGCCGTCGTAGTTGGGGCCGCCCAGCGAGAGTTCCAGGTGCACGATGGGGACGTCCTCCTTGGAGCTCATCACCGCCGTGCGAATGCGTCGCGCGAGCGTGGCGGAGTTCTCTACCACCACGTTGGGCATCTCGTCGCTGGCTGGTGGATTGGTTCCGAGGACGAGAAGCGCGTCATCATCGGGGCGTCTGCGATCGGGCGTCTCGACGATGTCGAGGCCGCTTCGCTCGTTGGTCGCGGAGGCGAGGTTCCAGATGCGTCCCACGACGTTGCGCGAGATGGGGTCCTCGCCCGCCATCGATATGCTTACGCGCTCAAGCACATTCGCCGCACGCGCGAACCCCATGGCGCCGAGCGGGTGGGGGCCGGAAGCGGGCTTGCCCGCCCACACGTGCTGGAGGCGCTCGATGGCGTCAAACGTGTCGGGAAACATCATGCCGTCGTGAAGCACCCCGATGCTCTCCTGGAACTCCTTGACGGCGGCCTCGGTGTGCGGGCCGTAGTATCCGTCCGCCTCGCCAGCAGAGAAGCCAAGGATGTTGAGGCAGTTCTGCAGCTGGCGCACGTCTGCGCCGTGAAAATTGGGAAGGCGCAGGTATAAGGTGCGGTCGCCCATCTTGTACGTCTCGTCGACGAGCGCGGCCCACGTGTGCGTGTCGACCTCTGCGCCAAGGGGTAGGCCTTGGTCGAGCCGGAAGTGTGCGACTGCCGTGGCAGTGGAGGGGCCGAACTCTTGACGTGCTCGCTCGCCCTCGTCGATTGCGTACTCGATTGAGAGCAACCGCTCCTGAATGTCTTCGACCGCAGCGCCGGTCATTCCCTGTTTGATGGGTTCCATCGTGCTTCCTTTTTTAATTTGCCCTGCTCACAAAGAAGTCTGCCATAGAAAGAAGAATCGTGCGAGCGTCATCGGAAATTGGCGCGTCGGTGACGCGCAGCTTTGCCTTCTCCGCAAGCGATTGGGCGTAGTCCCGCGCGTATGCGATGGCGCCTGACCGCTCGGCGAGCTCGACCGCTCGCGCACGTGCGCCCTCGTCCGCAAGATGGGACGAGAGAATCGACCGCAACTCGGTGGCGTCCGCCTCGCTCAGCTGGCGAAGCGCCCGCACCATCACGAGCGTGCGCTTTCCCTCCGTCACGTCGCTGCGGAAGTCCTTGCCTTGCTTTCCCGCATCGCCGACGAGATTGAGAAGGTCGTCCTGTATCTGGAATGCGAGGCCGGCCGCCAGGCCATACTCTCGGAGCGTCTCGATCTGCTCTTGGGTCGCATGCCCGCAGATGGCGCCGAGCACGAGCGGTGAAGCCGCGGAGTAGTGGGCCGTCTTGAGCGTTGCCATGGCGAGGTAGTCCTCCTCAAGAAGGTCCCAGCGCTCGTCGCGCACCCAGCCCAGATCGAGTGCTTGGCCCTCCAGCGTGTGACGCTCCATGGCGTAGAGCTCATCGAAGAGGCTCATCCGCACGTCGACGGGAAGGCTCTGGTCGTGCATCACCTGCGCGACGACGTCGATGACTCCCATGTCGCCCGCGTTGATGGCGATTCCCTCTCCATCCGAGACGTGGAGGCAGGGGCGGCCGCGCCTGAGCTCGCTCTGGTCTGCGATGTCGTCATGGATGAGGGCTGCAGCCTGAAAGATCTCTATGCTGCACGCGGTGGAAAGCGCATCCTCCGCGTGGCCGCCCACGGCCGTGCAACCCAGGAGGCAGAGCGCCGGCCGTATGCGCTTGCCGCCTGCCCGCACGAGCCGTGCGAGCGGCTCATACAAATACTGCTCGAGGTCAGGGGCGCATGCATCGTCGGCCGCCTGTGGCAGTGATTGCGCGATGGCTTGTTCGATGCCGGGGAGTACGCGCTCAAGAAAGGCGGTGAACGCGCCTCCACCGGTCATGTTGGGCTGTGCCACGGCTATCCCTCGTACCCGTTGGGGTTGTGGCTCTGCCAGTTCCAGCTGTCGCGGCACATCTCCGCAATGCCGTACTTGGCCTCCCAGCCCAGCTGCTCGCGAGCCTTGGTGCAGTCGGCCCAGTTGGCCGTGACGTCACCGGCGCGGCGCGGTTCGATGACGTAGGGGAGGTCGCGCCCACAGGCGGCCGAGAATGCCTTGATTATCTCGAGCACACTGGTGCCGGTACCGGTGCCGAGGTTGAACACCTCGCAACCGGCCTTGCCGGCCATCCATGCCAGCGCGGCCGCGTGACCCTCGGCCAGATCCATCACGTGGATGTAGTCGCGCACGCCTGTGCCATCGGGCGTGTCGTAGTCATCGCCGAAGACGTGCACCGCATCGCGACGCCCCACGGCCACCTGTGCCACGTAGGGTAGCAGGTTGTTGGGGATGCCCTTGGGGTCCTCGCCCATGAGGCCCGAGGGATGCGCGCCGATGGGGTTGAAGTAGCGCAGCAACACGACGTTCCACTCCGGGTCGGCCACGGTGAGCGAGCGCAGGATTTCCTCGATCATCCACTTGGTCCAACCATAGGGATTGGTCGCGGGCTTCTTGGGCGAGTCCTCGGTGAGCGGCAGCGCATCCGGGTCGCCATAGACGGTGGCGGAGCTGGAGAAGACGATCGACTTGCAACCGTGATTGCGCATCACGTCCACGAGCGCGAGCGTGTTGCCGATGTTGTTCGTGTAGTACTCGACGGGCTTCTGAACACTCTCGCCCACGGCCTTGAAGCCGGCGAAGTGGATGACGGCCTCGATGTCGAACTCGTCAAACACGGCGTCGAGCGCGTCCTTGTCTGCCACGTCAGCACGGACGAAGGTGAGCCGCTCGGCTGCGTCGTCGCCCACGATCTGGTCGATGCGGTCGAGGACCTTCTCGCTCGAGTTGGAGAGGTCGTCGACCACCACGACCTCGTAGCCTGCCTCGAGCAGGACCACGACGGTGTGGCTCCCGATGAAGCCGCACCCGCCGGTGACGAGTACGCAGGAGTCGCTTGGCTGTGTGTTGTCTGGCATGTGTCTTCCTCCGCTGGAAGTAGATGGCGTGTTTTCGAATCGGCAAGAGTATATTACAGGCGACGAAGCCAAACCCGATTGGACGAAAGTGCCACAAAGGGACCGTCCCCTTGTGGCGCCACAGCCCACGAGGACCCAAGGGTGCTGCTCATGGGCCAAGATCTGGGTCAATGCAGCTAGATGAGTCCGAGATGCTTGAAGGCGTTGAACAGGCCATCCTCGTTTACATCGTCGGTGATGTAGTCGGCTGCCTCCTTGATTTCGGGCCCACCGTTGCCCATGGCGACGTTGTATGCGCAAAGCTCAAACATCGAGAGGTCAATCTTTGCGTCGCCGAAGCTGATGGTGTCGGCCTGGCTCGCGCCGAGATGCTCAAGCAGCACCTGGATGGCGTGCTTCTTTGTGATGCCCTTGGGACCAAGGTCGCCAAAGAGCGCCTGCTCGTCCTTGCCACCCCAGGTGTTGCACTCCATGTCGGGGAACTCCGCCTTGGAGTCGAGGTGGTCCTGGTAGCTGGAGAGGATGAAGCTGACCTTGTTCACGTCGTCGCGATACAGCTCGTCGGTGCGGATCATGCCGTCGATGAAGGCTTGGCCGGCGCCTGCTGCCTGCTCCTCGCTCGCACCCTTGCCCATGGCGTACTTCTTCATGGCTTCGGGTGCCTGCTCGACGAACCAGCTGTTGATGTACATGCCGCTGTTTGCCTCGAGGTAGAAGCCGAGATGACGCTCGTTGCACCAGTCGACGATGTGCCTGACCTGCGCAAGGCTCAGCGCCTGGTGCATGACGACCTCGCCGGCATCCTCTACGTAGCCGCCGTTGGCGCCGATCATGCCGTCGAGTTCGGGCAGGTCGCGCTGGGCGATCTCTGCCTTTGAGCAGCCGGTGCAGATATATACCTTGTGGCCGTTTGCTCGCGCGAGCTCCACGGCCCTGGCGGCGGATTCCGGGCACTTGGCGTCGTAGTCGATGAGGGTGCCGTCGACGTCCAAAAACACGATCTTGCTCATTGCGGGTCCTCTCTGGTGGGGGCGATTCCTTCAATATGCTATCACGTCCGGACATGCTTGGCTTGGTGTAGTATGGGGCGCAGCTGAGGAACGGCGAGGAGGTCGCAATGGCGCAGAGTGGCAAGGGCAACGGCGGCAACGACTGGAATTCGCTCATGCAGAGCCGTGAGGCCCAAGTGGTCTTGTACGGCATCGTCGTGGTCTTCTGTGCGTATCATGCAATCGACGCGGTGCGAGAGCTCATGTCGCCCGAGCGCTCGGCGGCGTTGGTCGAGGCGATGGGGCAGACCGCATACTATGTCGTTACCATACTGCGTGCGGTTGTGTGTGTCGGCACGGGTGCTGCGTTCGCCCGCATGGCGCTGCGTGCATTCCGCGAGAAGTAGCGGAAGGCTTACGGGAGGTGCGCGATCATGGCAGTCTTCGTCACTGGCGACATTCACGGTTGGCTCGACATCGGCAAGCTCACCCCAGAGCGGTGGCCCCAGGGCATGAAGCTCAGGCGCAGCGACATCGTGGTCATATGCGGAGACTTCGGCCTTGTGTGGAACAACCCCATCCGCTTGGAAGAGAAGTTCTTCATCGACTGGCTGGACTCGCGGCCTTGGACCACGGTGTTCGTGGACGGCAATCACGAGAACTACGATTTGCTCGACAGCTTTCCCGTCACCACGTGGCGCGGCGGCAAGGTCGCGCGGCTGCCGGGAGCGTGCAACGTCATACACCTCCTGCGTGGCGAGGTGTATGAGATGGGGCGCGACGGCAGGTGGTTCTGCATGGGTGGCGCGCCGTCGCACGACATCCAGAGCCGCGTGGAGGGCGTGAGCTGGTGGCCCCGCGAGGTGCCCAGCCAGGCCGAGATGGACGCGGGATGGGCGAACCTCGAGCGCGTGAACTTCTCGGTTGACTATGTGTTCACGCATGAGGTGCCGCGCGGCCTGCGGCGCTTCGCGATGGCGCGCCACTACGACCCGAGCCGCGTGCAGGATGACCCGCTCTCTGCCTACCTGCAGAGGATTGACGACCGCCTTGACCGCCGACGCCTGAAGATGTGGTACGCCGGCCACTACCACGACGACATCATGCTGCGCGACAAGCGCCACTGCGTGCTGTACAACCAGGTGGTCCCTTTGGGCGAGTTGCCGGACGGCAAGGTGCATCGCCACATGCCCTACTGCCAGGAGTCGTGGTTTGGCATCGCGGGCATAAGCAAGCATTATCGCGAGTGGGTCCTCTCGCGCCGCATCATGGGCTGCACCATCACGTGGTCCGATAACGAGAACATCAAGATGGCGACCAACACGATGTTTGGCAGGATCACGTTCTACCCACAGCCGAAGGGGCCCGAGGTCGTCGAGATGCGCATCGTGCGCAAGATCGACGGCGCGCCCATGTTCCGCGTGCGCTTCGAGCTCAACGACGAGCTGCGGGCGCAGGAACTCTTCCTCGAGATGACCAGCGTGCTCGAGCATACCGACACGCGGCCCCCGACGCGCGTACTTCTCTGCTGCTCGGCTGGCATCACCTCGGTCATGTACCAGCGCAAGCTCAACGAGCTTGCCGAGTCGCTCTCCCTGCACTACGACTTCACGGCCATGCCGCTCGATGCCGCCATCGCGAAGGGCGGGACCTATGACGTGGTGATGGTCGCCCCGCAGTTGGGGTACCGGCGCGTGGACGCGCAGAAGGCCTACCCCAATGCCATGGTCATCGAGATTCCGGGCGAGATATTCGCGCGCTTCGACGTGGACGCCACGCTGCACCTGCTCTTTGACGCGATGGGCGAGGGCGTCGAGCAGGCGCCGGCGGGCCGGGACATCCAGATCGTCCGTCCCATCGACAACACCAAGGACGTCATGGTCGTCTCGGTGATCCATCGTGCGGACACGTCGGTCATCGGGTATCGCGTCTTTGCAAACAAGGGCATCGCGGTCGACGGCACCATGTACAAGCGGCATGTGAACTTCCGCGACATCGAAGACGTGCTCGCGACCATCAAGGTCGACGGCATCGACGTGCGCAAGCTCGATGCGGTGGGCATTGCCATGCCGGGCGTCATCAACCGCGAGTCCGTCTCGATGCCGGCGTCGGACATCCGCGACTACGACCTCGGGCGCGAGCTGGAGCGGCGCTACGGCATCGAGGTCTACATGGACAACGACGCCAACGCGGCGGCCATGGGATGCTACATGAGCCAGACGGACTTCGACTCGGTCGTCTTCCACATACAGCAGACGGGCATGTTTGCGTGCGGGGAGGGAATCGTCGTGGACGGCCACCTCGCAAAGGGGCGGCTGAACTATGCGGGCGAGCTTGAGCCGCTCGGCGGCATCCTCAACTTCACGGCGGATCCCTACGAGTTGGTGTGGACCTACGAAGGGATGACCGAGGTGGTCGCAGGCTACCTCACGGCGAGCATCTGCACGGTGTCGCCCGACGTCATCTACGTCGCGGCACCGCTGGTGCGCAGTATGGACGAGCTGCGCGAGTGGCTGTGGCGCACCATCCCCATGGCCTATGTGCCCGAGCTGCGCTGGGTGGGGGACTATCGCGAGCTGATGTACTTGGGCGAGCTGGCGCTCTGCATCGACAAGCTCACCAACCCGCGCCCCCATCGCAAGTGGTAGCGCGCCGCAGACTCCTGATGACTACTATGGTCGGCTAAACCGTAGAGAATAACGGACGGCAAACGTTCCTTGCCGAAAGCTCGTGCATGTGAGCAGGTTCCGCTCCCACTTTCGTCAAGGGGTCCATGTCTCTGGCAGTGGCCGAGCATACGCAGGGTGCGCGTACGCCTCCTGTGCGACCAGCGAAAAGAGTGGGACGATGCCCTCACGCGCACCCAAGCGGTGGTAGAAGCCGTACGTCGCCTTGGAGTAGCCCTTCCGGGGAAGCACCTTATGGAAGGGGTCGGGCATGGTGTAGATGGAGGGAATCAGGGCGTAACCAAAGCCAGAGTCAACCAAGCAGTATGCCTCCGACGACGTGGCGCAGTGCGTGACGGAACTCGTGGGAGTGGTGGAGGAATATTTACCCCCAGATTAACGTCGGTGTGGCGGTTCTTGCCACGCGGACGCAAAACCCGGGGAATCCAGCCACACGGACGCTAATCTCGAGGAAGGCGATCCACACGGACGTCAATCTCAGGGAATCCAGCCACGGGCCAGGGACAAACGGCTCCGTCCCCCATTGTCCTCAAGCTATTGTTGTCTTACGCTATGCAAAAGAGCATTTGTTGCGTGAAACCATATGGGAGGCAGCAATGACTGGGATGGTACCAAAGACACCACGTTCGGCTGGCGTGCGTTCCGTCCTTGCCATTGTGGCAACGATATGTCTGCTGGGACTTGTGGCTTGTGCGGCATCCGCACCGACCAATGTAAGCTCTCAACCGGAGGCTACGGATGCAAGTGATACGCCGGAGCTCGAGCCTATCCCCGAGTTCGGCGATTATACGGCAAATTACGGTACTTGTATGGCGGGTGACGGCGAGCACCTCTTCTTTTATGGCAAGTACGGGATTGGCCATAGGATCTATCGCACCGACGCGAGTTTGGACTCTCCGGTCGTGATCGACGAGATTGACTCCGAACGCGTCGACGCGCTGTGCGTGGCGGATGGGTGGCTCTACTATGCCATAGCGGTCGACGATGGCGAGCAAGACTACGAGATTCGCAGGGTCCGCTTGGATGGCAGCGATCCCCAGTCCGTGCGTCATACAGAGAACGAGGTAGACCAGCTCCTATGGCTGGACGGCTCGCTCGTATGCAGCGAGGGAGGATCGCTGGAAATCGGCAATCCGGAGTCGGATGAGTATGAGAAGCTCACGCCTGAGGAAGGTGTTATCCGCCACGTTGTCGCGACCGAAGGCGGGTTGCTCCTTACGGCGAGCGACATCGGCGGAGAGGACGGAAAGCTCTATCGCCTGACATACGATGGCTCGAGCTACGAATTCGAGACGCTGGCTGAGGTTGGGTGCGCAGATGGCTTTGCCGCAGTGGGTGATGACGTCTACTTCCTCGCACTCCCCGAAGACGAGAAGGACGACGAGGACGATCAGGACTTCGAACTCATGCGGCTTGATGCGTCGGGAGGCATCACCACGGCTGGCGTTCACAGGCAGTTTCGCGAGGTCGATGAGGACTGCGATGGGCGCGCACGTCTCGTTTCCCATGGAGCATATGTCCTATACAGCTCGTATGCCCCCAGATCCTACGAGTGGAGCCACTTTGGCTTCGATACGGCTACTGGTTGTGAGTTCGCCTTACAAATCACAGCCAACGAGTACATCCACCATGGAGTACAGATCTGCGACGCAACGGATGGCTTCGTGTTCCTCAGAGACACTGACGCGTCTGGGTACAGTAACGACCACAAGGTTCTAGACGTCACAGAACCTGAGAAAGACAACAAATACCTGCGGTCCAATTGGGAACAAGGGCGTCTCTATCCATACACCCTTAGTGCTGTGCTCGAAGACCCAGACGATGCGGTTATCGTCGCACGCGAGGAGGCGGCGAAGGCTGAGGCAGAGGCTGCTGCAGCCGAGGAAGAGGCCGCGGCAGCCGCGGAGCGAGCCGAGAAGTACAAAGACGAGCCCTATGGTCCTGGTACGAGCGGGCTGCATTTCTCTGCCGGCTCACAAATGACGTGCTACCGCCTGGTGCGTATGGACGGCTCAACTGAGTTCATGGAGCTTCTCAAGCCCGGCGAGAGCAAGGACGTGAGCTTCCCCTGCGGGCGCTACACCCTCAAGGTCGCCAAGGGCACAACGTGGATCTCTGACGAGGACGCCTTTGGCTCGGCGGGCAGCTACAGCACGACGGATGTCTTTACCTTTGAGGAGGGCGAGTCCTACCAGATATCGGGTGGCGAGCGTGGAGACTTCCACCACGATGACAGCGGAGGCTTCTTGGGTTGACGCCTTCGGCTCGTGGTGGGGTCGGGACCCCGATAGGCGGACAACGACGGGCATAGACGTCATGGCTGCAAACACCCAGAGCAAGGAGATGCTTGAGGGGGAGTGCAAGTATCGTGAGACATTCGACGAGGCCGAGGCGATGCGCGAACTCGAGAAGCGTTCGGCCCTCGTCAGGGGGTATGACTCGCTGCACTTCTATCTCTACTCGATGCACCCCCTTTCGCGTGACACCTTGTTGCCGTTGAGGACCTCTATCGGTAAGGTCAATTGGCGCGGACAGTAGCCTCTCGAATGCCATGCAGCCGGGATCGTAAATGTCTTCCCCTTGGTCAACCATGGGTGTTACGTCGAAGCGCTCCCGGGGCTCCTATCTCTGCGGCGGCTCTTGCCTTGAGTGAGTACATATTATGCTGTACACTACACAAAATTAGAGAATTTCATGTTGCTAGCAACGTAAAAGGAGCATAGTTTTGGTCTTCATGCAGCGCAAGCTCGAACAGGAAATCCGTTCGTGGCTCGATGGCGGCGCAGGCCATCCTCTCCTCATGCGCGGTGCGCGTCGCACGGGCAAGACGACCCTTGCCGAGATGGTGGGGCGGGAGTACGCCGGAGAGCGATTTGTAAAGCTCGACTTCCAGACCGATACTGCCCGCACAGATGCTATCTTCTCGGGCGCTACCGACGACCTCGATAGGATTACCTCAAACATCGCCGAGTATCTGCGCCGCGATATCGACAGGGAGCGATCTCTCCTCTTTTTTGACGAGGTTCAGCTCAACGAGAAGGCGCTCAACTCTCTGCGCTTCTTCTCCGAGAGCGGGTGGCGGGTCATCGCGACGGGTAGTCTCCTCGGAGTGTCGGTAAAGAGACGCGGGCTCCCGTTCCCCTCCGGGGTTCGCCAGGTCGAGCTCCACCCCATGGACTTCGAGGAGTGGCTCTGGGCCATGGGGGAGCGGCGCATGGCAGACGACATCCGCAGGCACGCCCAGACGCTCGAGCCCTACGTGCTCCACGACGAGGCGCTGAATCTCTTCCATCGCTACCTCGTGGTGGGAGGCATGCCCAAGGCCGTATCTACCTGGGCTGAGGGCCGCGACCACGCCCGCGTGCGCGAGGTGCTCGACGAGATCGACCTCACCTACACGGCAGATATGACCGACCCCGACAACGGAATAAGCGGTGCGGCGGCCAAACGCGTGTGGGAGAGCCTGCCCAAGCAGCTCATGCGCGCTTCTACCAAGAAGTTCAAGTATGCGGACGTGATGCGCGGCGGGCGTCGGTCCACACTGCTGGAGCCGCTCGAGTGGCTGGCGGCGGCAGGCATCGTGACCCTGAACGACCTCACGTGCGACACGCGCTTTCCCCTCGCACCGTACAACGACGAGGAGGGCAGTTACTTCAAGGCCTACGTGGCGGACACGGGCCTGATGTTCCGGAAGTTCCGCGTTGACGCGGAGACCTACCTCGACCCGGCGCTTCAGGACGTCCTCTCGAGCGACTTCCGCGGAGCCCTGGCCGAGAACGCGGTCATGCAGGCGCTCGCGGCGAACGGGGTCGACACGTTCTACTGGATGCCGAAGCCCACGGTGGGAAGCGGCGAGGTGGATTTCGTCTACCAGACGGCACGTGCGGAGGTGGTCCCCGTGGAGGTGAAGTCGGGGAGGAACGTGCGGGCGCGGAGCCTGAGACGGTTGGTCGAGGAGGGGCGCTCTCCGAGGGCGTACCGGCTCTCGGAGCAAGACTTCTCGGAGTCGGTGATCGAGGGGACCGGTTGCACGCTGGCAGGATTACCCCTCTACGCGGCGTTCACGCTGGGAAGCTGATCCGTGAGTTCGGCTTCGAATCGGCATCTTCAGCATCAACGGACCCATTCTCTTTGGAATCCAACTGTCATGAACCCGACGACGATCGAGCTGCGGCCATGCCGATGTTGGCGCGCTTGTTCAGCCTAGCATCATGCCCGACTTCTCATGTTCTTGGCAGGCAAACGCTCTCTCGGTACAGGTACGGCGTCAGGTAGTGAGGCAGGGTGACCTTCTTGCCATCGCGCCCGACATTTCCGTCTACGAGTTTGAACCCTTGCGCGATGTCATCGCGCGTGAGTAGCGCGTTGAGCGACGCGGTCGAGCCGCGCGAGGCCTTGACCTCGATGGGCTCAACCCGTGCGTCCCGCGACCCGAGGAACTCGATCTCGTGGCTGCCGTTCGTGGAGATCCAGTAGCGCAGCGGCACACCCTGCGCGGCGAGCATGGTGGCCACCAGGTTCTCGTAGAGCCCACCCTTCATCGGCCCCGCCAGCGTGTTCTCCACGACCGCGCGCTTCATGTCGAAGTCGTACATGGCCATGAGTAGACCTGTGTCGTTGGCGTAGAGCCTGAAGCGCTCTCCCATCTCGTATGCGGCAAGGGGGTAAGAGGGAGTGGAAACCGCCTGGCAGCGCAGGACCATCTCTGACCCAACAAGCCAGTCAACGGAGCTCGCGAACTTGCGCGCGCCGGCGCGCCTCTCTACGACGGCGTATTGGAACTTGGTGTTCTCCTTCGCGAGCTGGCGCGGGAGCGAGAGGTAGCAGGCTCGGGCCTTGACGCGCTCCTCGGGCGGAGCGTACCGCGCTATATCATCGAGGTAGAGCGCATGAAGCATCAGCTGCGTGTCGTGGGTGGCCCCGTAGTCGCCCGCTCCGGCGAAGGTGTTCACCACTGCGGGCATGCCGCCTATGACGAGGTACTCCCTCACGCGGCGCATCATGGCCGTGTGCACCGCCTGCGGCACGGGTTCGAGCCGTTTGTAGTAGTCCCTGAGCGCATCGAGCGCCCCATCGTCATAGCCGAGCGCCCAGAGGAACTCCTCGAAGTCGAGGGGACGCATCGTAACCTGCCGCTCGTACCCTACGGGCAGGGATGGTGCGTCCTCGAGCTCGCGGTACCGCATCCCCAGGAGCGAACCCGAGCCTATGACGTCGCAGCGCCCGTCCTGTGCGAGGTACTTGAACGCGGATCGTGCATCGGGGCACTCCTGCAGCTCGTCGAGAAAGAGAAGTGTCTTGCCGGGGACGATGTGCACGCCCGGCACGAAGAGCGTGATGCGCGAGTAGAGGTCCTTCGCAGACAGCGACCCACTGAAGATCTCCCTGTAGTCGGGGTGCTCGACGAAGTCGAGCTTGACGAAACTCTCGTACTCCGCCTCCCCGAAGCGCTCGATGATGAACGACTTGCCGACCTGGCGAGCGCCGTTGACGAGGAGGCACTCGGTGCCGTGTGAGCGCTTCCACGACTGCAGGTAGGCATACATCTTCCGTTTGAGCAAGGGACCTCCAAACGTCACATGCAACTTTTCAATGCTATTGAAGCACTAGTGATGCAACAATTCAATATAGTATTAGTGCCACTAATGCAACTTTTCCAGAGCTAATGCACATGGTCAGCGCAACATTTCAACGTCCATCTGGCTAGAAAGCAACGTTCTGGGGTTTTACTCCGCCTCGAGGAAGGCGCCGGTCTGGCGGTCCCAGAGCGACTCGTAGACGCCGCCCGCCCGGCTGAGCTCGGCGTGAGTGCCGTCCTCCACGACGG
>CADBYM010000028.1 GCA_902798915.1 uncultured Coriobacteriaceae bacterium
TCGGCAGGCCGATGTACGTAATGGTCTGGTTGGCCTTGAGCGTAGCTTCCGCGCTCCAGGTGCTGTCGTGGTTGTTGGTGAAGGTGACGGTCTCGGGCGTCGTGGTCTCGCCGCCCTCGGTGATTTGTGTCTCGACCTCGAAGCTCTCGGCGTTGGCGTCGGCGTACCATGCGGGCACGTTCCTCAGCTGGACCGTGTACTTGAACTCAGTGGCAAGCGCCTTCTCGTCCTTGGCGATGGACGCGTCGAGCAGCTTGGTGAGCGAGAGGTTGCGAATCTCGTGGTCGATCACGTCGGTGGCGAGGGCGGCGTTGTTGTCGTCCTTCGCGAAGGTGAGCTCAATTGCGCCCTCCGCAACCTTGCCATTGAGGCCGGTGAGAATCTTCGAGCGAGACTCGGGGATTGCACCCTCGTCGCCTTCAACCGTGGCGCCCCACTCGCCGTGCTCAGCCGTAACGGTGAACTCAATCGGGTTGATGGTCGCGTAGCCTGTGGGTGCCTTCGTCTCGGTGAGGACGTAGGTACCGTCATCGAGGCCCTTGGCATAGAAGGCATTGCCGTCGACCGCGAGCGCGACCTCCTCAGGCGCGTCGCCGGAGCGCTTCTTCTCGAGCTTGAACTCGGCGCCCTCGAGCTTGGTTCCGGCCGGGGTGAGCTTGCTCACGTTGAGTCCGTAGGTGAAGGCGATGACATAGTCCCACGAGGTGTGCCTCTCGTCCTCGCTGGGCTGGCCCTGATCGTCCGTGCTGGGGTTGCTGCTGTAGGTGAGCCTGGCAGCGTTGACGTTGCCCTCCCTGCCGAGTACGGCGGATTCGTTGAGGATTGCGTCGAACTCGACCACGACCACCGCCTCGTCGTAGCCATCGGTGCTAGCCGCGACGACGCCGTCACCTGCACCCCAGCGGAGCGTCAGCGCGAAGCCGTGGACCTTACCGTCCTCGCCCGCGTCGTCCTTGTCGAGCTTGTAATTCTCCTTGGCAACGGGCGTCTCGACGTCGTGGCCTTCCGCGTCCTTCGTCACGACCTTGACGGCAGTGATGTTCGCGAAGTCGAGCGAGCTCTCCATCTTGTCGGTGAAGGTGAGATGGTACTCCCTGTATGCGGACGCATCGTCGGGCAACGTGGCCTTGAGCTGATAAGGAACCGCGTCGCCGATGTCATAGTCGGCGCTGTCCTGCCAGCCGCTCGTCTCGCCAGTGGAATCGTTGACGTCCTTGATCTTCTTCTCGAACTCAGGCTTATCGGGCGTGTAGGTGTTCGTGAAGACGGCCGCGCCAACGTTGGGCTCGCCGTAGTCCACGGTGGCGAGCAGCTCGTGCGTCTCGCGGTCCTCTGCAACGATGACGTCGACGGTGCGCGTCGTGGAGTCGTAGGTCATATGATTGGCGCTGCCCGGCGTCTCGGTGATCCTGTACTGGTAGCCGCCCGGCTTCTTGAAGGTGATGGTGCCGAAGGACCCCGTGTGGTCCTCGCCTGAGTTGTCCTTGGTGAGCCTGACCGTCGTGGTCTGGGGCATGGCGTTCTTGTCCGGATTGTATCGGTCCGGCTCAAGCGTGAAGGTGAACTCGTCGCCGTCGAGCCAGTCGCGGCCGTCGATGACCTTCCGGACGTTGATCTGCGCCTCGCCCACGGTGGTGTGGTAGTTCTTGAAGACGTGACGGTTCTCGCCGACGGGCTGCTCGGTGAAGCCGATGTTTCCCTTGCCGTCATCGGTGACGGTCACCTTGACGCTGTAGGCATGCTCGTCGTATACGATCTGGTCCTCGCCCGTGTTCGTCTCGGTGACCACGTAGGTATAGGTCTTTCCGACGTCGCGCTGGTCATACGCAATCGCGTCGAAGGTGACTTCGCCGTTCCTATCGTTGGTCGCGCTGATATGGTCGCGCGCATCGGCCGCCGAGAGCGGGACGCCGTTGGGTCGCGCGAGAACGAACTTGAACTCGCCCACCTCAAGGTCATTGCCCGTGAGCTCCTTCGTGACCTTGATCGCATGCTTGCCGCTTACCTTGTAGGCGTTGGTGAAGGTGGCCTCGTCGACGTCCTTGTCGTTCTTCCGATAGGTCGCCGTGGCGGTTAGCTCGCCGTCGTCCTTGGCGAGGGTGACGGTGGCCGCGATGACGTCGGAATCGTAGGTGATGTAGCTCTTGTCGCCCTTGACCTCCTTGATCTGGTACGTGAACGAACCCTTATCGAGGTCGGAGTAGGCGAAGGAGAGGTCCTTGAAGGTGACCTTGCCGTCGGCATCGTTCGTCGCCTCGTCGATTACCTTGCCGTCGGCATCGAGCAGCTGGAAGGTGAACTCACCGGCCTTGAGGTTGCCGTTCTTGAGGACCTTGCGCGCCCGGAGCGCGATGGTGGTCGCAACGTCGCGCCGGTTCGTGAAGGTGGCCTCGCTCTCCTGCGCGGAGACGATCGTACCCTCGACGCCCTCGGACTCCTCCTCCACCTGCACGAAGCCGGCGGTCTCGCCCTCGCTGAGCGCGTACCGCGTACCGTCGGGCAGGCTGCCAATGGTAATGGTCTCGTCGGCGTGAATCTTGAGCTCGTCACCGCTCTTGACGGTGCCTCCCTCGACGCCGTCGCGGTCGCTCGTCCAAGCGAACTCGCCCTCGAGCGCGTCGCCGCGCGCATCGGTGAGGGTCACCGTCACCGGGAACTCGGCGTCGGCCACCTCGCCACCGGGGTTGGCCAGCATCTTGCGAATCTTCAGCGAGCCGGGCTTCTTGGTGTTCGTGATGGTGTCGGCCTCGGGCGCGTAGGTGACCATGGACTCGAGCGTCCCGTTGCCGAGGTCTCTGGCCTCGACGGTCGCGGTGATGACATTGTCGGAGTACTCGACGGTCTCGTCCGGGCCTGCGGCCTCCTTGATGTAGTAGGTGTAGGTGCCGGCCTCCTCGAGCGTGATCGGGTCGAAGACGACCTCGGCGCGGCCGTCGGTCGCGGGGCCGTTGGACTGGACCCGAATTGGGACGCCCTCGCAGTCCTTGTTGTCGTACACCTCGAAGCTGAACTGGCCCTCCTCGATATCGCCACCGTCGAAGGCCTTGTACGCCTTGAGCGATACGAGCCCATGGGAGGAGTATTTGTTCTCGAAGATGGTCGTCTTGCTTCGGTCCATCACGCCGGATGCGTTCTCGTCCTCCGACTCAAGCGCCCAGCCGGCGGGGATGTTCGTCTCGGTGACCTGATAGCGCGTGCCCTCGGGAAGGTTCTGCAGCAGCACGATGCCGGGCTCGACCTTGGTGAGCGTGAGCTTGCCGACGGCGGCCGTCATCGTGCCCGAGCCCTCGTAGGCAACCTTGGACGTCTCCTCCGCGGAGAGCGGCTGGCCGAGCTCGTTCGTGAGCGCCACGTCGAAGCTGAACTTCGGGCTCGCACCCTCGGGCTTGCCCTCGACGACCTTCCGGACGGAGAGCGTGTAGGTGGTCGGCTGGACCTCCCTATATATATTAGTAAGGGTCGCATCGCTCGGCGAATAGGTCACCTCGGTCTTGAGGTACTTCTTGCCCCTGTCGTTAGTGTCTTCCGTAGCCTTGACGGTCGCCGTTATCGGCTCGGAGGCGTACGTCATGCCCGCCTCGGTCCCCGCAACCTCCTGGATGGTGTACGTATGGGTCCCCTCCGTGGTCAAGGTGAGCTCTCTGAACTCGACCTTGCCGTCGGCGTCGTTCGTGGCGGTCTGCAGCAGGGTGCCGTCCGTGCCCTCGCCCTCGTACAGGCGGAAGCTGAAATCACCCGCCTCGAGGTCGCGCCCTTCGAGCACCTTCGTTGCCTCGAGCTTGACCGTGCCCTTGAGGTCAGACTCGTCCTTCCTGTTGGTGAAGCTGGCCGTGGAAGTCTCCGTCGGCCGGATGGTGCCGGTGGTGTCGCTCGTCTGGACGAGCTTCCAGCCGTCGGGAGTCTCCTCCCACACCTCGTAGGAGGCGCCGGCCGGGATCTGGTCCGCGAGCACCGCGCGCTCGTTGCCGTGCAGCTTGATGGTGAACTCGCCGTTGCTGGAGGTCGCCGTCGTGTCCGCATCGCCCCAGATGGCGGTGAGGGTCAGCGTCTGGCCACCTTCGATCGCATCGCCTGGGATGGTCTCGCCAAGGTCGTAGTCTTTATCACCGTCGCCGTCAGCGTCCCAGCCCGTAACCACGTGCTTGAACCAGTAGAACGTCGGCTTTGCGAGCTTGTGGTCCTGGCCCACCTTGACGTTCTGAGAAGCCATGCTGCCCGAGGCACCCGCAGCCGCATCGGCGTCCGAGAGCTGGTAGTCAATCTTGTAGGCGTTGTAGTCCCATTTGGCATACAGCGTCAATTCGTAGGTGATGACGCCAGTTCGCTGGAACCCTGCCGAGGTGTTGGTCAGTGGCCACGATGGAATGCCCGTTATCCACGAACCCTCAGGAATGCTCTCTCCATCCTTCAGCAGTCTGAGCAAAGGCGTGCCATTCAATGGCGAGTTGTTGTTGAGACTTACGAGCCTCAGGGTTTCGCCATCGCCAATGGTGTATTGCTCGTTTGTGCCTTGCGGAGACCCCATCCAGCCGTCAAACACGGCCATGTCTTTGGTGAACGTGTTGCGCGGAAGGTCAAACGCGTTGGAAGCACGGCGGTCGCTGCTGTATCCCTGAACGCTCGTTCCCGGATAGGTCAGGTCGTTTCGGATGGCTTCAATCTCGTAGTCGGCCATCGTACCCGTTCCGCCATTTGCATCGAAGTGAATCGTGTGGATGGCCGGGGTCCACACCCACGTGCCCTCGAGTTCGGGTCCCGGGAGCGTTTTTATCGCCGATGGCGGCATCATGGTATTGCCAACAGTCGAACCGCTGCCAGTCTTGTGCGTCCAGAATCCCGAGAAGGTTGGTGTGGGCGATTCGGGCAGCCCCGTATCGATATTCTTAAAACTGAGGGTTGGTCCAAACGTAACGCTCGACAAGCTATACATGTATTTAAACAAGTCATAAGGATAAGCATTGGGTCCAAGGCTCCACGTGCTCAGGTCGAGGGACGTAATAGACCTGCAGTTGTAGAACATGTCATGCATGTCAGTCACTTTGGACATGTCAAAGCTACTTACGTCGAGACTCTTGAGAGATGTGCAGCCATTGAACATGTTGTACATCTGGGTCACGTTTTGTGTTTGGAATCCGCTGATGTTCAGGTCGGTAAGTGAACTGCAATATAGGAACATACCCGACATGTCCTTCACCGAAGAGACATCAAATTGGCTCAGATCAAGCGATATAAGGGATTCGCAGCTGCTAAACATGGTGGAAGTGGTAGTGATCTTGCTATTGCTCAGTACTGGGAGCGTGAGCGAAGTAAGCAATCTGCAGCTGCTAAACATGTAACTGGCATCTGTCACGTTAGACATATCCAGCTTGCTCACGTCAAGCGTAGTGAGCTTAGAACAGCTAGCGAACATGCTACTCATGTTCGTCACGCTCGAGGTCACGAGCCCGCTCACGTCGAGCTCGGTCAGGCCGGAGCAGGAATTGAACATGCCAGCCATGTTCGTCACGCTCGATGTGTCGAACCCGCTCACGTCGAGCTCGGTCAGGCCGGAGCAGGAATTGAACATGCCAGCCATGTTCGTCACGCTCGATGTGTCGAACCCGCTCACGTCGAGGGACGTAAGCTTGGAGCACCTTCCGAACATATAAGCCATGTTCGTTGCCTCTGAGGTGTCGAACCGGCTCAAGTCAACAGAAGTCATGTTCGAACATTCAAAGAAGAGCCCTTTTATAGAGTTCTTGCACTTGATGGTGCAACCATCGGGCACAACGACCGATTTGATGTTCCTCTTCTGCGCCGACCAAGGTGCCGGGTCCGACGGATACTCGTTGTCATCTTTCAGCGTCAGCGCTCCCTCCGTTCCGCTGATGGGCCTAATAGTTAGGACGCCGTCATCGTCTACCGTCCACTCGATGGACGAATCGAAGTCCGTGTATTGCTGCCAGTCCGTCGCCGCATACGCCGTCGTGGGGGTAAAGAGGCCGATGAGAAGGTCAATCGGGCTGCCAATCCTGCTGGCGGCCTTGCCCGCCGTACCGCCGCCAAATCCGGTAGTTTGAACCTGCTCGAGGTCGTACTCGTAGGCCGCGTCCGGTTCGACGTTGTCGCCGGTCAGCTTCACGTGGAAGGTGAACTCTTGGCTGGGGTCGTCACTCTCGCCCTGGACGCGCTTCTCGATGGCGAGGCTGCCGGGCTTGAGTTTGTTCACGAAGACGGGCAGGGTGTCAGTCTCCTCGTTGCGAACCTCGAAGTGCTGGTTCAACACGCCAATGGCTGTGGTCGCCTCCGCGTTTGCCTCAGAGTAGTCGTATATGTACGTGGTAGGATAGTTGGAATTACTACTATCATCCGCATAAGTGACATACACTTTGCCGTTGCCAATCTTCTCCGCCGCATTGTCGCGCAGTTCAATGTAATACAAGGCAACGTTATTTCCACTAATGCTATCGATATCTGCAACGTCTAGCTGCGTGTCAAAGACTTCGCTGAGCCACCTCGCGGCGTCTTCCTTTGTCATGATGTCTCCGGGATTCAATTCCGGATCACACACATAATAGCGACCGCTGTTGATGAAGTTCCAACAGTAGGTCTGCTTCTCTACGTTAGTCGCCGCAGCCCACGTAATTGGCCCATCATCCACAGCGACTATGTTGGCGTTCCCCTGCGCGCAAGTGAGCGTGCCGTCGCCGTTGTCGACCACGGTCACTTGGTAGCCGAACTTGGCGTCGGAGTAGGCCACGGTGTCGTCGTCGCCCGGCACCTCGCTGGCCATGTAGTAGTACGTGTTGCCCGCGTCGGCCTCGGTGTAGTCAATCTCGTCGAAGTGGATGACGCCCTTGTCGTCGTTCTTGGCGGTGGCATTCGTAGGCATGGGCACCTTGTCGGCCTCGATAGCGTTGCCCTCCGCGTCCTCGCCGCGCACGGCCTCGAGCTTGAAGGTGAACTCGTCCTCCTGGAGCTCGCGGTCGAGGCCGCCGGTGTCGAGGACCTTCCAGGCGGTGAGACTGGTCTTGCCCTTGGCATGGTACTCGTTTTGGAACTTGACCTCGTCCTCGCCGTACGTGACGGTGGACCCGATTGTCCCGTCGCCCTTGTCCACGAGCGTGACGGTCGCCTCGAACTCGGTCAGGTCGTAGGTGTAGCCCTTGTAGACGTAACCGCCGTCGACCTCCTCGGCTTCCTCGGGCACGATCTCCTTGATGGTGTAGTGCAGCTCCGCCCTGCCGTCCTCGCCGAGGTCGGCGACGGTGAAGTTGAGGGCGCCGAAGGTCACGGAGCCGTCCGCGCGGTTGGTGGCGGGTTGGACCACCTTGCCGTTCTCGTCGTACAGCCTAAACCCAAACTTGTTGTTCTTGAGCTTCGCGCCCTTGAGCGCCTTCTGCGCCCGAAGGGTCACACTTGCCTTTGCCTCGTACGTGTTGCTGTACATGATTCTGCGCGTTGCGTTTTGGCGCACAATGGTGCTCTTAACGTTACCTCCTAGCGTGGTGAACCCTTCGTATTCGTGTTCGACGAAGGTTACACGCGTTCTGTGTGGCAGCTCCTTGATGGTGACGGTCTCATCGGCCTTGAGCTTGAGGGTATCGCCGCTCTTGACTTTGCCAGTCGCTCCAGTACTGGACTCGTAGTCGTAGCTATCCGAGAGAGGCTCGTACGCGCCGGTTTCAAGAGGAACGTCAAGCGTAACGTCGAATTCGTATTCCATATCTTTCTCGACGCGCGTCACGTCGTAGACCTTCTTTGTAATTGCCACGTCACCGAACGGATGATAGGTGTTCGTGAGATCCGTGCCGGTAGCCACGCTCGCGTAGGCGCCGCTGGGATCGTCCTCCTTGACGGTGTAGTCAATCTCTCTTCCGTTCTCGTACTTGTACAGGCCGGTGAAGGTGTAGGTCGGCCACACCAGCTGCGTCACGGCGGGCTCGTCGGCCGTGGCCTCTTCCACGACTTCCTCCCTCGGCTCAATGCGTTTGGTCTTGAGCAACTTCCCATTGGCGTAGAGCTGCACGTCAATGTACTCAGGCCGCGTGCTCGGGTCGTCCTCGTCGCCCTCCCACGTCTTGGTGCCACTGACGCTCGTGAGCTCGGGCGCATGGCGGTTGGTAACGATGAAGCCGTCGTCGGCCGTCCCGCTCACCACTGCCTTGTAGCCCACAGGCACATCTTCGGCAGCCTCGATCACACGGTAGGTGATACTCTGGCCCGTAGCGTCAGTGTAAGGCAGGTTATTGAACGTGTCCGTCCAGTCGTTCTGGTCGCTCAGCGTGCGGGTATTGCCGTTGTTGCCCACGACCTCAGCGCCAGCGGGCTCGCCATTGGCCAGCAGCGTCACCCTCACTGAGTCGGTGCGCTTTCCGTCGCGGTTGTCGTCATCGTCCCACACCTTGGTGACGGGCACCCCATATTCCTTGAGGCCCACCTTCGTGTAGTCGAAGCGAATGAAGTCGAGGGTGGACTCTGCCGTGTCGTTGAAGTCGTCCTGCGCGTTGACGGAGCGGGAGACTAGGTAGACATTGTTGTAGGCGTGAGCGTCGGCCGCGATGTAGTCACGCGCGGACCCCTTGGCATCGGTGTCCTGGTAGAACTTGGTGACCTTCTCGTAGGCGTCCCACTGCTCGGTGCCCCACGGCGCGTGCATGCGGACGTAGGCCGTGATCGTCGTACCCGGCTGCAGGATGAAGTCCTCCTTGTTCTTCGTCTTCGAGCAGTCGATCGCAATCGCGTGGACGTCCTTGAGGTCGCCCGTGTACTTGTCGGCCTCGACCCAGATGTCGCGGTTGGAGATGTTGATGTTGTGGGCGTTGGACCGACGGGCGTTGTTGTCGTCGGAGAGGTGGAGGTCCTGCTCGGTCGAGTAGTAGAGCACGGGGTCGCACCCGGCTTCCCTGATCTGCTCCAAGTCGACGCTCACGAACTCGCCGCGCCAGCGCGGGGCGTCGATGTCGGCGTCGTCGTTGCCGTCCACCGCGTAGTAGTTCTCGAGCGAGTCGTAGAGCACCAGGTCCTTGGACTTGGTGTTCGCGTCGCTCATCATGCGCAGGCGGTGCCTTGGCTCCAGCGGCCGTCGTCGTTGACCATGATGTTCTTCGAGAGGCTCGTGCGCGCGGCGGTGGGGAAGGCGAGCCTCGTGTCGACGCCGGCGTAGACGAAGCTCGGCGTGGTGCGCTTGGGATCTAGCCCGGTGAGGGCGCTGACCTCGGCAGAGGTCTTGCATGCGCTCTTGGTGACTATGTTGTGGCAACCGTCGCCGGGGTCGGGTTCGTCGTATTCGCCGGAGTAGTCCTTGACGTTGCCGAGCATGTCCCTGCTACTCTCGAACGCTACCACGTTGTGAGAGGTGATGCCAGTCTGCGCGTCGGCAGCGTTCCCGCCGAGGTCGACCCACGTGTCGAGGTCCATCACCGCGTCGAAGGTGATGGTAGGCACGTCCTCCCAGAACTGTGCCACGGAGGTGGGCGTCTCCTTGTACTGCTGCGGGTCGGGTGTGAGGTCGGCTTCCACGATGAGCATGGTGCGACCAGTCCCGCGCCAGTTCTGCTTCGTGTAGGCGCGCCTGATGGAGTCCCCGTCACGGAGCCTGACGGAGTTGACGTTTGGCGTCATGCCCTCGGGCAGGAGGTCATACCAGATGCCGGAGGTCTCGGGCCGCAGCTGTGGTATACCCTCGTCCTCGAGCGCGGCGTCGTAGGTGGCGCGGTCGGTGATGAAGGAGCTTTCGTGCACCTCGGCTGTGTAGTGGATGGTGGCGAGACGCCTCTCGTAGTCGACATCCTCCGCATGGTCAAACTCGGCGGACTTCTTAGGAGTCACCTTGAGGTCCTCGGTGTAGCCGTTAAGGCGGTCCTCACCCCACTTGGTGCGCTGGAAGAGGGGGTTGGCCTCGTCCATGACGGTGCCCGCATTGTCATACCGGTAGGCGTCCATGTGCACGCCGTTGTACACCCACGTGCTGGGGCGGTACACGGTGCCGCCCTCGGCGTTGGTGAACTTGTCCTTGCAGAACTTCTTGAGATTGGCCTGGCCCTGCGGCGTGAGGGTGACGCCGGGGTACAGATACTCCATGAGGTAGGCGTTCTGCGTCGTGGTGGCCACGGTCCGGAAGTTCGTGGTGTTCTCGGGCATCTTGACCACGGCGCTGTTCTCGGTGTGGCCGTCCGCGTAGGTAATCACGGGCGAGCCGGAGCTCCACTCGACCTTGGCGAAGTACTGCTCGCCGTCGTTGCCGGACTGCTGCCACTGGCCGTCGACTTCGACCTGGAAGATGATGGGCGGAATCTTGCCATCGACATCGTCCTCGGCGTATTCGAAGGTGCCGTCCTGGTTGTTCTTGACGTTATAGGAACCGTCGGCCTTGATGTTGATGCCCACGAGCTTACCGATACGCGGCTTCTGGACCTCGACGTAGTCGAAGGTGTAGTCGGAGCCGGGCGTGAGGTCTTGGCCGCCCGAGACGGACTGGTTGTAGGTCACGGGGTCGGTGCTGGTGGTGCCCTCGAGATGGAGCCCTTGGTCCGTGGTGACCATGGTGACCGGACGCTTCAGGTAGTTGGACTCGATGCGCGTGTAGGGGATGAGCTCGTAGCCGTCGGTGGCAGACTTGTCCGTCGTATAGATGTTCTTCTCCGCATCGTACTTGGCGTGCTCGGCCCAGCCGGAATCGACCGTCTCTGCAAGCATGTATTGCTGGGTCTTGTCATCCCACTTGGCCCACTGCCACCACTCGTTCACCGCGTTCGGATCGATGTCGCTGGTGGGTCGCTGGAGCGTCCATGGAAGCACCCAGCCCTCGGACTTGATGGTGTACCACAACCTGACGTCCTTGCCGTCGCGGAGCTTGTTGATGGCGTCATCGTAGATGCCGTACCACGTGGAGTAGTGCTGCTTGTCGCCCATGCGCGATATGGTCTCGGTCTCGTAGCGTGGACGATGCGCCACCATGTCGCGCTCGGCGTAGTTCTCCAGCTCCCCCTCGCCGTCGTTGCCCCACTTGAACACCATGAAGTGTCCCGTGGTGTCCCTCCACTCGGAGGGATGCCACGAGTAGCTGACGTTGTCGGTGGCGATAGCTTCGGTGTAATCGTCGACCTCGTCGATGGGACGCAGCTTGTAGGTCACCTTGTTGTGGAAGACGTACTGAGCGGGTTCGGGGTCGAACTGCGACGCAGGGTACGCGGAGTAGACGTGCACGTAGGCCGTCTCGCCCTCCTCCTGACTGGGCCAGCCGGAGTAGATGCCCGTCACGTTGACGGTTGCGCCATTGTTCGTGTATTCGACCGATTCGCCGTTGACCGAGATGTCGTAGACGAAGCCGTCCATCGTAGCGCCGCTCTGCCGGTCGGCCGCAAGGTCGAGCTCGTCCTTGATGTCGAGTGTGAAGGGTTGGTTGCCCCTATAGTGTGCATAGGTGTACCAGTCGACGATGACGAAGTATTCCTCGTCGGCGTATGCCGCTGGAATCCTCCCAGCAGGGAGCTCGCCCTTGGAAACCGCGGTGGGACTGCTGGTGGTATGACGCTTGTAGGCCGCGTCCACGACCTCACTCGTGTCCATGAGGGCGTTGATCTGATTGGACTTCGCGCGCAGCGTGTTGTCGCGGAAGGTCGTGACCTCCATGTAGGCGTACCAGGGCGCGGTCTGGTTCTGGCCCGTGACGCCCACCGCGCCTTCATCGTTGTACCGGCCTGCGTTGTGGTTGGTGTACCGACTCTGGTACGCGTCGGCGATCTCGTGCGGGGTGAGGTTGTTCCACTCGACCTGGATGAAGCCCTTGGTTGCCGCGCTCATGGCGCGCGTGTTGGTGAACACGTAGTAGTCGCCACCCTCATCGCTGATCAGCTGCCAGTTGAAGTCGGTCGACCTGCTCGGCGCGGCAGCGAGCGGAATCACCACCTTACCGGCCTGCCTGCCGTTGCGCAGCCTGAACATCGTCGCCGGCACCATGATGCGGATGTCGCCCTCGCCGTAGTCGTGCTCGCCGGAGACGGAGTAGTCGATCTGGGCGATGATGCTCTGCCTGGCGTCGGAGCGGTCCGAACCTCCGGGACGCGTCGAGAGGAGCGTATCATCGCCATCCGCGAAGTCATCCGGCGTTATCCATTTGACCACGAGGTCCTCGATGTTGTTGCCGTCGAGGTTGTCGCGCGCCCGGGCGCCGTCGGACATCAGGTCGAGTGCCGCGGAGTTGGACGCGCCGGTCGGGGCGTCGCCCTCAGGCGCCTCCTCGTTGAGGGCAGCCGCGAGCTGCAGCGCTTCGCCGCGCCCAACCTCCTTGGCGAGGGCCCTCGCCGCGTCAGCCTTGCTCTTGGTGGCCTCGCCCTCAAGGACGACGGCCACGATGCCGGTGTCGGCACGCGAGACGGAGGCACCGTCGCCCTCGGCAGCCTGCTCGGTGATGACCGGGCTCAGCGTGTCGCCGTCGAAGGGCAGCGGTGTCTGGGTCTTCTGGCTGTCGGCGTCGGGGGAGCTGGGCTCCTCGGCCGCCTGGGGTTCGTCGGCCGGGGCCGCCTGTCCCTCGCCGTCGGCCGGGGCGGAATGGCCCTCGCGCTGTCCGTCACCGTCGGCCGGGGCGGCATGGCCCTCACCAGTCGGGGCAGCCTTGCCCTCGCCGTCGGCCGGGGCGGAATGGGGTGAATCTGAGTCTGAGTCGTCGGCATCCTCGCCGTCGGGCTCCTCGCCCTGCTCACCGTCGCCCTGCTCGCCGTCCGTCGTCTCGGCCTGCTCCGCCACGGCCGCGATGGCCACGGTGCGCCGGTCGGCCTCGCCCTCGCGCCTGCGACCCTCGGGCACCGGATACGCCGCGACGTTCCTGCCGTTCACGTTGAGCGAGAGGTTGCTCGCGAGCTGCTTGCCCGCGTAGGCGCGTGCGTCGAAGGCCGGATAGGCAAGCTCTGCCGTCGCGACGCCGTCGGCCCCGGCGGCAACCGTCGCGACCTCTGCCGCGACTGGCTCGCCCTCGGCCGTCGCGAGGGCGCCCGTCACCTGGGCCTCGATGCCCTTGGGCAGGCCCCTCACCGTCAGGGAGTCAACAGCAACGGCCCCCTCCTCGGCTGCGAGCTCCTGGGTGCCATCGGCGGCATGGAGCGCAGACTCGACGGAGGGTACATATATATGTGCGTCTTCGCGGGCGTCGAAGGTGCGCTGAACCACCTGCGCATCGCCCTGGCGCAGGGTCACTCGCAGCGCGACCGCACGACCGGCAACCCAGTGCAAATCGACGTCCGCGAGCTCTAGCGTCAGCGTGCCGGCAGCCTCGCCCGCGCTTACCTTCTTGCGATACTCGAGGGGATTGTTGTGCTGTTCGCCCGCCTGTGACTGACCGCAGAGAACGTCGCCCGAGACCGCATCGAGCAACTCGATTACAGCCTCGTACTCGGCGCCCGCCTCAAGTCCCTCATACCCGAGGTCAATCGAGAGGGTGTTGTTCTCTGCGGCCGACGCGATTTCGGACTCCGTGGTCAGGTTGCGAATGGCGAGTGAAAGAATCGCGGCGACGCTCCGCTCGGCCGTCTCCCGCTCCTCTGCGGGCTGTTGCTCGGATTGCTGCTCGTTCAACTGCTCCGCTTGCTGCTGCTCCGCCAGCTGCTCCTTGGCCGTCACCTCACCTTCGGCGTCGCCCGTCTCCTTCGCCTTGGCCTCCTCAGAAGCGGCATCAGCGTCCTCGCCGCCACTCATGGCCTCGGCCACGGTGGCCTCCTGCGGGACTTCGGCCGCAATTCCTGGAACGATCCGACCTCCGAACGTGAGGTTCTGCGTGACCATCGCGATGGTCACGATGGCCGAGACGCACTTCCGGAATGTGTCGTTCCAGAAGAGCCCCTTCTTCCGCCCCCTGTCCATGACAACCTCCTCTTGCAGCGATTGCAATGCAGCTACACCCGTCTAGCACAATGCTCCCATTGAACTGAAAGATACTTGCAATATATCTTTTATGTGGAGATGATGCAATAGTGTGTATAAACTTTATCGTCAGATTTGGGCCCTCATCCATGAAGGGTCGCTTGAAAATGTAAGTGCAAAGATTGCGACAATCCCTGCAAATCCTCTCCAGGCCGTTGCGCTTTCCCTAGCGTGCATGCTCCGGGGGTGTCATCAGGCATCCGCAGGGACTGGCCGCGATCGCAGTCTAGGTATCCGGTGCACCTGACGACGAGCTGGCCTTCGGGTTCCTCGCGGATTCGCCGCTTCCCACCTCGTCCTCGATGGCCTCCCTCCGCTCCCCAAGTCAAATGCCTGCCCTTCCTTGCTGTATCCATCCCCTCCTCGCCGGAAGGAAGCACAAGGGAAGATGCCAGCGGGAAGGTCAAGAACCAAAGTCGATAGCCCTTGTCCAGAGCGGGCACAGTGCCCGCACCTAGACAAGGACTGCAAGCTTCGCTTGCATACCTAAACGCAACGTCATTGCACTTCGGGATTCAACTGACCTTCGAGAAATAAGCCGCTTCTGCACACCCTTACCGATGCCGCAGTGACATACAGCGTACTTACGCCACAGACCCTTCCTCGCGTGCCGCAAACTCAGGATCGCCCTCGTGGTACTTGCCAATCTTGCGTTCGGTCGACATCACGTCACCATCCGGGCGATAGTCAATCTTGGCGTAGGTCATCACGTGGCCGCAACCCGCGCGGGCACCTACGAGCTGACACTCCCTGAGCACGTCCATGCACCTGTCATACGCGCCCTCGATTGTGGTCTCGAACGGGCCCACATAATAGTCGAGTCCCGTAGAATCGATATACGCAATCACCGCGTCGACCACCCGACACGTCTCTTCATCCGACGTCGTATCCATGGGCAGATACTGAATTGCGATGGCGCAGTCCATGTCGAGAGGCTCCCTTGCAAGGTCGAACGATTGGGTCAATTCTTCACGAGCGCCATTGTAGCGCACGGCACAGTCGACTTCGGGCATTACCTCTTCTGAATCGTGGCCAATTTGCGCTCGAACTCCTCGGGCGTGAGGCGGACACACTTGGCCGCGTCCTCGACGGTGAGGATGCCCTCACACACGAAATCGCCCAGCATCATCAGCACTCCCTCGTCGTAGCCCTCCTCGTAGCCCTCGTTGTAGCCCTCGTTGTAGCCCTTGTCGTAGCCCTCGTCGTAGCCTTCCTGGCGGATGTCCCGTATCGCCTTGCACGTGTCCACAGTCTTCCCCTCTTCTTCGTCGTCGGGGCTACTTTTCCCGGCACGCGGCCGCCTTCTCTTCGAACTCCTCGGGCGTGAGGCGGGCACGTCTGGATGCGTCCTCGACGGTGAGGATGCCCTCGCACACGAGACCGCCCAGCATCATCAGCACTCCCTCGTCGTAGCCTTCCTGGCGGATGTCCCGTATCGCCTTGCACGTGTCCACAGTCTTCCCCTCTCCTTCGTCGTCGGGGCTACCCCTTCTGGCATGCGGTGGCTTGGCGTTTGAACTCCTCAGTGGTGATGGATCCTCTGCGGACGAGGCTTTGGAGCGCCTGAAGTATGCCGTCTCTGACCCCCTCGTCGTAGCCCTTGTCGTGCCCCTCGTCGTAGCCCTTGTCGTGCCCCTCGTCGTAGCCCTTGTCGTGCCCCTCGTCGTAGCCCTTGTCGTGCCCCTCGTCGTAGCCTTCCTGACGGATGTCCCGTATCGCCTTGCACGTGTCCACAGTCTTCCCCTCTCCTTCGTCAACCTTGATGTGCGAGTTCGTGAGCACATTGATGAGGTCGACGCTCTCCACATCCATGTTCTTATAGCGCTCGTCAGTGTTCACAATCTTTCTCAGCGCCTCCTTATCGTTCGCATGTTTGATGTAACCCAGCACGAGGCCCAAGTCCGTGCGAAACTTACCGATATCGGCATCCTCAACTGACGCGGGCGAGACGAGGTTCATGCGGTAGTCGGCGACGAAGGGGAGCAGCTCCTCGTCCTCAATGCGCAGCAGGTCACGCAGACACATCGCCCCGTCCCACGGCTCCGTTCCAAAGTGCAGAACGAGCGTGACGACAGGCAGCACACGATCTTCTTCGCGCAGACCCGACAAGAACTCCACGCTGCTCTTGAGCAGGTGTCCTTCGCGGTTCTTGCGCTTAAGCTCGTCAATCTGGTCTGCATACCCTAGCGCATCGTAGAGCATGCAGCGCGCCGGCATGCTTCGGTCCGCCCGCGTCTGACCCTCGACGCCCAGCAGCGCATACGCGACCTTCTCGTCCGTCATCGACTGCCAACATCGAAACACGTCCCGCCTCCGCTCCTCACGAGGATGCTCGCCCTGACCCGGAGGTACCGAAACCGTATTGAGCGGCTTCAGGTCCTCCGCCCGTATGATCTGTTCGCCACCATACAGCGCGTAGTTGAACGCATCGGCAAACCTCCGCGAATCCTGCATGTATCGTCTGGTTGCAACGTCTTCCTTTCCCATGAGTTCAGCCTCTCTTATCTAACTACTCATTATAGCTTTTTTCTACCAAAACGATAGGAACACAGACATGCCGGCGGGCCACCAACGGCAGGCTGCCTGGAAGCAGCTTGGGCATAGCGCCAGTCCAGGTCACGCCCATCGTGCCGTGGGCCACCAAGGTGGGCGCCCGACCGAGACCACGGCCCGGCCGGGCGCCCCACTCCTACCGATGTCGTCGGTCGGTACCGAGCGTCAGGGCGATGACACCTGCCACGACAACCGCAGCAAGCGTCGCGACGCCACTCGGATCGCCCGTGCGGGGCGTCCTTGCCTTTGCGCCCGCATCCTTCTTTGCCGCATCCTTCGTCGCGGACTCTTTGCCCGGAGCGTCCTCCTTCGCGTACGTGTTCACGACCGTCGCGTTCTCGGAGCCGCCCCCGGCACGGACCTCGTCCTCGGTCCCATAGGAGACGCCGACCGAGCGGTCCTCGCGCACCTCAACGCGCGCCCACACGGCGTCCTTGCGATAGCTCATTCCCGGCGTCGGCCTCTCGGGCTCGACTTCGGCAATGGTGTAGAAGTAGGTGCCTGGCGCCTCGTAGGCAACCTTTCCAAAGCTCGCGGCATGACCCGCACGCGCCTTCGCTTCTGTAGACTCCGGCATGGGTGCCCCGTCAACACCCGTAAGCACAAACGAGAATTCCTCGCTACCCGAGTAGGCGTCGCCCGTAATCCGCTTTGTCACCCTCAACTCGGCAGTGGCGTCCGGGGGCACATCGCGCCGCGTGTTCGTGCACGTGAAGACCGTCAGGGCCCCGCCTTCCGAAACCTCCCGCGTCATCTGGGACGCCATTCCGCCCGTGTCCGTCTCCTCGACGCCGCAGCGAAGGCCGCCGTCCACGCGAGGAAGCCCGCTCGCCCTCCTCGACGCACCGTCGCCCAGCTCGAACTCGGCAATCCCTTCCTTGAACTCCATGCCGCCGTACGCGCCGCTCAGCTTATGGACCGTCACACCATCGGACTCGTAGAGCGTCACGCGGAAGGGATAGCGGCCATCCTTGTCTTCGGCGCGACTGCTCGAGACGCTCTTCCTCACCTCGAGGGCGGTCGTCTCTGGCACCGTATACTCGTTGGTGACGCACGCAGCCTCCGATGACACGTTCGTCGCCTCGTCACACGCCGTCTTGCTCCCGCCATACACAATGCTCGCCTCGTCCAGCTCCTCGGGAACCGTCACCTTTGCCCACACGGATTCCGTGCTGTAGCTCATCCCCAACGTCGGCTCGTCAGGCACGACCTCGTTGATGGTGTAGTAGTACGTACCGGGATTGGCATACGAGACCGCCGCGAACGAGCTCGTCTCGCCCGCACGGGCCGTGGTAGTCACCTGCTCGGGCATCGGCGATCCGTCGATGGGCGCCAGCACGAAGGAGAACTCCTCCTCCCCGCCGTACGCCGCACCTCGCACCTCCTTGGTCACCTTGAGACGAGCCTGCGGCGATCCCTCGGCCTCGTTGGTGAAGGCAACCTCGCAACCGTCGGCGCCGACTACGCCGGAAATCGCGGGCTCGATGTCACCCGCATCGTCCAGTCTGGCCACCTCGGCACCATTCAGCTTGATGCCCGCAAGCCGATAGCCACTCGTCGGCTCCTCCGCAACGGTGAAGGACGCGCCGATGGGCAGGCCCACGATGCGCAGGCTCTCGCCACCCCTGAGGAAGAGTCCGCCCGCACCACCCGTGGACGTGTGATGCGGATCCATGTAGCGATAGCTCCCGTCATCCGCGCGCGTGAAGCCGGCGCGACACTCCTCGACGTCTCCGTCGGCCTTGGTCCGCACAGCGTCGAACTCGACGAACGTCTCGGCCTCGTTCCCGTCCTGCGACAAGCCCTCAAGCCACAGCGAGAAGCCAAACTCGTCGTCACGCGCCTTGGAACTGTCCGCAAGCGCGTCCGCGAGCCGCTTGCCAATAACGAGGTCGGCCCGCTCGTTCGTCTCGCGCTCGTCCACGACACCTCCCTCAAGGCCCTCGAGTCCGTCAGTCGCCTCGAGCGCGATCTGACCCATCCGCACGTCACCGGTGAGTCCCGCGAGCACGTCCGCGCGCGATGCGGGCACCTCGCCCGTCTCGTTCGTCGCCATCCATATCGAACGATGGTTCGCCTTCACCTCAAAGGTGATGGGCTCTGCCAGCCGATAGCCCTCGGGAGCTTCGGTCTCCGTCAGGACGTAGACGCCGTCGTCAATCCCCGTTGCCGAGAACGCGTTGGCCGACGCGGAGAGGGCGATCCGCTTGCTGCTTCCGTCCGCAAGCTGCTTCTCGAGCCTGAACCGTGCCCCCTCGAGGGCGTTGCCTTCGCGATCGACCTTGTTTACGCCAAGCCGATAGGTGAAGGCTATCGCATAGTCCCAGGGCGTCATGCCCTCGTCCTCGCTGGGCCCGCCCGCAGCGTCGACGACGGGCCTGTTGCTGTAGCCGAGCCTGGCCTTGTTCACGTTGCCAGGCTTGCCCAGGACGGCCCCTTGGTTGAGCGTCGCCGTAAACTCGACCTCGACGGCGGCGCCGTTGAGCGCCTCGGTGAGAGGAAGTCCGTTGCCACCCCAGCGTATGCCAAGGTCAAACCCATGCTTGTCCTTGTCGACGTCGAGCTCGTACTGCGTCTCGTCCAGTTCGACACCCGCCACGGCAACCCGCGTGACGCCTCTGAACGTAAGCCCGCGCTCCATCTTGTCCTCGAAGGCAACGCCATAGCTCTTGTATGCGGTCACGTCATCGGGAAGCGTGGCCAGCAGCCGATACGGAACCTCGTCACCGATGTCGTAGTCGGCCGAGTCCTGCCAGCCGGTACGCACGCCGGTCGAGTCGTTGCAGTCGGCGATCTGCTTGCGGAAGTCCGGCTTGTCGGGCGTGTAGGTGTTGGTGACGACAAGGGCATCCCCGGGCGCGTCCGCAGACCCAAGGCCGCCATAGTCCACGGTCGCGACCAGCTCGTTGGCATCGTTGCGCGCGACGTCCACGCTCACGACGTGAACGGCGGCGTCATATGCCATCCGCTTGAGCGAGCCGCGTACCTCGCGGATGCGGTACAGATAATTCCCCGCCCGATTGAACACGATCGGCCCGAACCCCTGTGGCTCGCCCTTGTCTTCGGCGGTAATCGTCACGCTCGTCATCCGCGGCACGGCCGTCGCGTCCGGGTTGGCCTTGTCGGCCTCTATGACGAAGGCGAACGTGTCGCCCGGCATCCAGTCGCGCCCCTCCAGACGCTTTCGCACAAAGAGCTCGGCCGTCGCCGGCTTGAGATAGTCGTTGGCAAAGACCTCGCGTCCCTCGCCATACTCAGGCGTCACGGCAAGCGACCCGTCGCCCTTGTCGGCAATCGAGACTCGCATGCTCAGGGTATGCCCGTCGTACGTGATGCCTGGCTGCGCGTCATCCACCTCGCTGACGAGGTAGGTATAGGTCCTGCCCACGTCGTTCTGGTCGTATCGCACGGCATCGAAGGCGACCGTTCCCGCTGTGTCGTTGCGCGCCGTGAGCTGGGTGCGCGCATCGGCCGCCGAGAGCGGCGCACCGTCGGCGCGACGTAGGACGAACTCGAACTGGCGCTCCTTGAGCCTTTTGCCCGCGAGCCGCTTGGTAACCTTAGGAAGGAAGCTGCCCGTCGCCTCGTACCTATTCGTGAAGGTCGGAACGACCACCGCCTCCCCGTTCTGCGCGTACGAGACGTCCGCGACCAACTCGCCGCCGTCGTTGACGCGAACCCGCACCGTCACGTCGTAGACCGTCCGGTCGTAGGTGACCCCCGCGGCATCGCCTTGCCGCTCCAGCATGCGATACGAGAACTCCTTGCCCGCGTCACTCATCGAGAAGGGCAGGGGATCGAACGACACGACGCCATGCTCGTCGTTGGCCGCCTCGCTCACGACCCTCTCGCCCGACTTGAGCTGGAAGTGGAAGGCCCCCGCCTCGAGCGTGCCTCCGACGAAAAGCTTGCGTGCCTCGAGCCGCGCAAAGGTCGCGACGTCGTAGCGATTCACGAAGGAGACCAACCGCACCTCGTCGGAGGCGACCACACCCTCGGCATCGGTCGCAGACTCCTGCGTGAAGCCGTCGGCCTCCCCCTCGGCCGCCTCATAGCGCGTGCCCTCGGGAAGCTCGCCGATGGTTATGACCTCTCCCTCATGGATCGTCAGCAGCTCGCCGCTCGCGATGGTTCCGCCCGCGACGTCGTCCCGGCTGCTCGTCCACGGCCTGCCCTCGAGCTTGCCGCCGTCGGGTCCGGTCAACGTGAGCATGACGGGGAACGAACGTGCCGGCCCATCCGCAGGTGCGTCCAGCACGGACTTCGCGATCGTTATGCTGCCGGGCTTCTTGACGTTGGTGATGAGGGCGGCATCGGGCGCATAGGTCACCGTCGTCGCGAGTCTGCCTGACCCGTCATCGGTTGCCTCGACCACAGCTGTCACGACGGTTTCGTCGTACTCGATCGTGTGATCCCGACCCGCAATCTCCTTTATATAGTAGGTCGAGCGGCCCGCCTCCGTAAGCAGGATCGGTGCGAACGAGACCACGCCCGTACCCGCGTGCGCACCACCGACCTCCGGCGCGGCATTCGTCCTCGTCTGGAGCAACCTGGTGCAGGCCTCGTCCGCAAAGAGCCCGAAGGCGAAGTCGCCCTCACGAAGCTGTGCACCCTCCAAGGCCTTGTATGCACGCAGCGAGACGAGCCCACGGGCCGCATAGGCATTCGTGAGCTCCGCAGACGCATCGCCTCCGGCCAACACGCCCTGCGTCCCGCGCTCGTCCACGAGCGTCCAGCCGGCAGGAACCTCATCCTCCTCCACAGAGAAGACCGTGCCCTCGGGCAAGCCCTCGATCGCGATGGTACCCGCACCTTCCCTGTGCACGGCAAGCCTCCCCGCCGCGTCGAGCGTACGCGCACGACCGTCCACCTCGAGCTCGGTGTCTTTTGGCAACGGCCTGCCCAGATCGTCCGAGAGCCGTACGACAAAGACGAAGGTGGGATTCGGCCCGGCAGGCGCACCCGTGGTCAACTTCCTGATGGTCAGTCGGTGCGTTGCCGGCTGTCGCAGCGGCACGCGCACGTTGGCAAAGACGGGCACCTCGGGTGCGTAGACGGGCTCCTTGGCGACCAGCACCGTAGCCCCATCCTCACCGGCCTCCTCGACGACCTCGACCGTCGCCATGATGGGTTGCTCGTCATAGGAGAAGGATGCGTCGTCGCCGGCAACCTCGCGCATCGTGTAGGTGTAGGTGCCCGGCGCGTCGTAGGAGAGCTCGCGGAAGCTCACGTCACCACCAGGGCCGTTCTTCACCGTCTGGAGGAGCACGGCGTCGGTTCCCGTCCCCTCGTACAGACGGAAGCGGAAGGCACCCTCCTCCACCGCTTGCTCGCCTCCGCGCTCGTCGCGCACGACCTTGGTGGCATGCAGCGCAGCCGTAGCCGTCGCGTCACGCTGCCCGACATGGCGGTTGACAAAGCTGGCACGAGCAGTCGCGCCCGGCTGGACGAGCCCGTCTGTGCCCGTCGCCTCGATGAGCTTCCATCCGTCGGGGGCCTCTTCCCACACCTCGTAGGCGGTGCCGGCAGGAAGGTCTGCGAACGTCGCGCGCTCGCCCCCATGCAGCGTGACTACGAACTCGCCGTCCGCGGCATGCACCGTCGTTTCCACCTCGGCCCAGGTCGCCGTAAGCGTCACCTTGTCGCCCGCGACGAAGTCGTCGGCCGCCACGGTCGCTCCCGCATCGTAGCGCGTTGGTCGGCCCGTCGCCATGCGGCCGTCCTTGTCCACAACCGAGACGACCCAACCGGTGAGGACGTGCCGGAACCAGTAGAGGCCCGCAGACGGTAGGTCGTACGCCTCCCCGGCCTTCACGCTCACCGGCTGCATGCTGCCCGAGGCACCCGCCGCCTCGTCCGGCTCCGCGAGCCGGAACACAATCGAGAAGCGATCGTAGGTCCAAGCGGCACGCAGCGTTAGGCCATAGGAGCCGTCGCCCTCGTCCGTCAACTGATACCCACGATCGGACCCGACGGCACGCACGCCACGTCCGCTACCATTCGCATACAGCTCCATCTGCTCCTGGTCGCCCAGCACCGCACTCGTCCCGCTGCCGACTACCCAACCTGCAAAGGTCGCGTCCCCGTTCGCGAACGTGCACTTCGGCAGGGCGAACTCAACCGACGGGACGCTCAGGTCGGCCATGACCCCCGTGCCGCCGCCCGCGTCGAAGCGCAGCGTGTGCGCAGCCTCCTGCCAAACCCAGGTATCCGCGTACGCGACGGGATCGGCCTTGTAGCGCGCCATGAGCGTGCTGGCCGCAAGCGCCTCGCTGCCGTCCGCGCGCATCCACTTCCCCGTACTCATCGGCACAGGCGGCGTGGGAAAGACCGCGTCACGGAAGCGGTTCTTCGTGCCCAGCACGATCTTCCTTAGGCCGCTGCAGCCGTAGAAGATGTTCAAGTCGTTGGTCACGTTCGTCATGTCCCACTCGCTGAGATCGACCTCCTCCAAGCTCGGGTCATTCGAGAAGAAGCTCCACATGTCCAGGAGGCCAGAGACGTCCCACCCCTCGTACCGGAAGTCGGTGAGTGAGGTGCAGCCGCTGACGAACATCTTCATGCTGGTGGCGTGCGGGAACGACCAGTTGCTGACGTCGAGGCTCGTGAGTGCGCTGCAACCCTCAAACACGTAGTCGGCGTGCTTGAGCGAGGTCGTGTCCCACCCGCTCAGGTCCAGAGAAGCCAGGCTCGTGCACTTGCGGAACATGTTCTGGAAGCTCTCGCAGGCAGAGACGTCCCACCCCTCGATGGGCAGGCTCGTCAGACTCTCGCAGCTCCGGAACACGGAGCCCATATTGGTCACGGCGGAGGTATCGAGGTCTGCGATGTCGAGCGAGGTCAGGCTGGTGCATCCCTCGAAGAGGCTGTACATCTCGGTCACGCGGGAGGTGTCGAGCGAGCTGAGGTCAACCGACTCGAGGTTCTGGAGTCCCAGGAAGAGCTGCGACATGCTCCCCACGAAGTGGAGGTTCCCCACGGTCTCCACCCGCCTGATCTGGTCCTTGTAGTTCGCCCAGGTCCTGTCTGTTCCTCGGGTGCAGACGCACGTCCCCTCATCTCCCTCCTCCGGCCGGAGCCTCAGCGTGCCGTCCTCATAGAGGTCCCACGCTATGCCGGGTTGCGAATCCTCGCGTAAGTAGAGGTTCCCGCTGACGACCAAGCCGTCTTCGGCGGCATACGCGGGCGTGGGCGCAAGGAGTCCCGCAAGGAAGTCAAGCGGGCCCGCTCCCTGCGGCTCCGACGCCTGGGGGCTCGCCGCCCCGGCTTGCGCACCGTCGCCTATCCGCTCCAGCTCGTACTCGTACGTCGCGTCGGGCCTCACGTCCTCTCCCGTCAGGCGTACGTGAAACCTGAACTCCTGGCTCACGTCATCCGAGCCTTGGAGCCGCTTCTCGATGGAGAGCGACCCGGGTGCAAGCGCGTTCACAAAGACGGGAAGCTCGTCGGTAGGATCTCCTGCCACATACGCACCCGCATCGTCCCGTCCGACCCGGAAGAAGCTGGTCGTAGCCGCCATCGTTCCGTCACCGTTGTCCTCGACGCAGACCTCGTAGCCAAACGCGGCGTCGCTGTAGACAACGGTTCGGTCGTCGCCTGCCACCTCACGCGCGACGTAGCAATACGTACAGCCTGCGTCCCCCTCGTCGTAGGTCAGTTCGTCGAAGCTGACGATGCCCCGCGCGTCGTTGGCGACCACGTCGGTGCCGCCTGCCGCGCCCGCCGCGCCCGAGCCATCGGAGGGCATGGGCACATTGGCCGCATCAACGGCCTTCCCCGCAGCGTCGGTGCCACCCAGCGGCACGAGCTCGAACGCGAACTCGCCCTCCTGAAGCGCACGGTCGAGTCCGCCCGCATCAAGCACCTTCCACGCCGTGAGCCGCGCCGTCCCGCGCGCGTGGTAGGCGTTCTGGAAGCAGCGCGCCTCCACCTCCTGCGTCACGTCACGTCCCTTGGCATCAACGTAGCGCACCTGCGCATCGAGCTCGCCACGACCTTCTTTGTCCCGCACGCTGACGAGCACGGTGTAGAGCTGACGCGCGTAGGTGTATCCGTCAAGCGAGAATCCGCCTGCCACCCTCTGCTCCTCCGTCGCGGCGCCGTACGTCACGCCCTGCGCGTTGGTCGCGTCTCTTGGCACCTGCTCGCGCATAACATACGAGAAGGTCATGCCGTCATCCGCACTCCCGTACGTCAGCGAGCCGAAGGTCACGCTCCCGTCAGCGCGGTTCGTAGCAGTGCGCACGACGCGCCCGGACTCGTCGACCAGCTCGAAGGTGAACGCGTTGTTCCTAAGCCTGGCACCCGTGAGCTGCTTGAAGGCCGTGACGGTCAGCGAACCCGTTGCGTGGTACACATTGCCCACGATGACCTCGCGCGTGCGGTTCTGCAGAACGTTGACGGCCTTTATGCTGCCCGTACTCGTGGTGAAGCCCGCGTACTCATCCTCGTCGAAGGTCACGCGCGCGGCATTCGGCAGGTCGCGGATGGTGACGGTCTCGCCGCCCGCCAGCTGAAGCGTGCCGCCATCGGCGACGGTACCCCTAGCGCCGGCGCTGGACTCCCACGCAAAGGACTCTGCCAGCGGCTCGTACGCACCATCGCCCAATGGCCGCTCGAGCGTCACATGGAAGGCATAGCGCTTGTCCGCCACCGCCGCCGTCTCTCCCGTCACGCGCTTGGTGAGGCTCACGTCGCCGAATGGGTGATACCTGTTGGTGAGGTCGTAGCCATCGACCGTGCTCACGTATGCCGAGGTTGGCATGACCTCCCTCACGCTGTACTCGATCTCCGCACCGTGGTCGTATTTGTAGAGGTCATCGAAGCAGTACGTCGGCCAGACGAGCACGCGCTCCCCGCCCTCTCGAAACTCCTCGCGCGGCTTGACGCGCATCGTCCTCACGACTATGCCGTTGGCGCAGAGCTGCACGTCCACGTAGGCAGGGCGCGTGCTGGGGTCGGCCTCGTCTCCCTCCCAAGTCTTGGTGCCCTCCACCTTGATGCGCTCGGGCGCATGGCGGTTGATGACGGTAAAGGCACCCGCTGCGTCGCTGCGCGAGAAGGCCGTGTATCCCTCGGGCACCTGGCCCTTCGACTCGGCGACGCGGTACGTGATCCGCTTGCCGCTCTCGTCGGTGTAGGGTAGGTGTTGGTAGGTCGCGTGCCAGCCGTTCTCCTCCGAGAGCACGCGGATGTTGCCCGCATCGCCCACGACCTCGGACCCGGCCGGCACGCCATTGGCATAGAGGGTCACCTCCGCCTTGCGCGGCCGCAACCCATCGCGGTCGCCGTCGTCGTCCCACACCTTGGTGACGGGCACCTCGTATTCCTTGAGGCCCACCTTCGTGTAGTCGAAGCGGATGAAGTCGCGCGTCGACTGGCTGTTCTCTGGGAAGTCCGCGCTCGCGTCGACCGAGGTCGAGACCAGGTACACGTTGTTGTAGGCGTGCGCGTCGGCCGCGATGTAGCTTCGCGCACTGCCACCATCCTCATACGTGCGGGCGATGTCGGCGAAGTCATCCCACCGCTCGGTTCCCCACGGCGCATGCATGCGCACGATTGCCGTGAGCGTGGTCTCGGGCTGGAGGACAAACTCACCGCCTCCCGTCGCCCTCGTGCAGTCTATCGCGATGGCATGGATGTCCTTGAGGTCGCCCGCGTACGCCTCGGCCCGCACCCAGATGTCGCGATTGGTGATGTCGATGTTGGCCGCGTTCGAGCGGCGGGCGTTGCGTGCGTCGGTGAGCACCAGATTGTCGATCGTCGAATAGTACACCACCGGCCGGCATCCCAGCGAGCGTATCTGACTCACGTCCACACCCGCAAGATGCCCGCGCCAGCGCGGGGCGTCGATGTCAGCGTCGTCGTTGCCGTCCACCGCGTAGTAGTTCTCGAGCGAGTCGTAGAGCACCAGGTCCTTGGACTTGGTGTTCGCGTCGCTCATCATGCGCAGGCGGACACGATGCGCACGTCGTCGTAGGTGCCCTGGCTCCAGCGGCCGTCGTCGTTGACCATGATGTTCTTCGAGAGGCTCGTGCGCGCTGCGGTGGGGAAGGCGAGCCTCGTCTCCACGTCCGCATAGACGAAGTTCGGTTTGTCGGCCGCCGGATCGAGGTCTGCGAGCGCCGCGACCTCCTCGCTCGTGAACGCACCGGTACGCGTGCGGACGTTGTTGCCCGCGGCAACGTCGATTCGGTCCGGCTCCCCGGCATAGTCGCTCACGGTGCCCAGCACGTCGTTGCCGCTCTGGAACGCCACCACGTTGTGCGCCGCGATGCCCGTCTCGATGTCCGCCGCATTGCCACCGAGGTCGACCCAGGTCTCGATGTCCATGACCGCATCGAGCGCCAGGGACGGCACATCCTCCCAGTAGCTCGCCGCCTCCATGGGCGTGCGCTTGTAGGACGTGGGCACCGGCGTGAGGTCGGCCTTCACCACGAGCAGCTTGCGCCCGGTCCCGCGCCAATCGTCCTCGACGTAGGCCTCCCGCACGGCATCGGCATCACGCAGCCGCACCGTGTTCAGGACGGGCGTCATTCCCTCGGGCAGCAGGTCGTACCACGTGCCGGCCGTCTCGGCCTCGAGCTCGCCCGACGCGAGCGCCTTGCGATACGTCTCCTCGTCGGTAATGAACGTCCGCTCCTCGACCCGGGCGTCATAGTGCACCGTGGCCGTGCGCCGCACGAAGTCCACGTCGGTCACCTGGTCGAAGGTGGCCCGCTTGGCGGGATAGACCGCGAGGTCGGCCGTGTATCCGTCGAGGCGATCCTCCCCCCACTTCTCCAGGTGCACGAGCTTGCTCGTCTGCGTGGCGCTGGGCTGGGCAAACCCGTAGGCGTCCATCTCCACGCCGTTTTGCACCCACATCCTTGGCTGATAGACGGTCTGCCCCTCGCGTCCCACGAACTTGCGCTGGGCGTACGCCCGCAGCTTGGCCTTGCCCGCCGGCGTAAGCGTCACGCGCGGATACAGGTACGACATGAGATAGGCGTTCCGCGTCGTGGTGACCTCGGTCCGCAGGTTGGTCGTGCGGGGCGGCAGCTTGACGGTGGCACCCGCCACGTCGCCGGCCGACGAGATGCTCGGCCATCCGCCGCTCCAGTCAACGGTGGCGTAGGGTGCCTCCTGCCACGCGCCATCCACCTCGACGTAAAGGTCGATGACGGGAATGTGCGCGTCATCGGTGTCGGCGGCATAGTCGAAGGTTCCGTCCTCTGCCGTGCTCACCGAGAGGCGCTCGCCCTTCCGCACGTTGACACCCTCGAGCGTACCGATGAGCGGCTTCTCGAACTCCACGAAGTCAAAGGTGTAGTCGGATCCTGCGGTGAGCGCCGTACCGCCCTCGAGGCGCTGCAGGGTCTCCTCGTCCGCACGCACCGTCCCGTCCACGTACAGCCCCCGGTCGGTCGTGACCATGGTGACCGGACGCTTCAGGTAGTTGTCCTGGATCAGATAATACTCGACGAGCTCGTACTCCCCCGGACGCTGCGGGTCCACGGGCCCCGTCGCGGCAACGTAGCGTTGGGTCGCCTCGTCCCAGCGCGCCCACTCAAAGCCGTCATGGGCAGCCGTCACGGAGGAGGCGGGCTTCTCCAGCGTCCACGGCAGGACCCAACCCTCGGTCTTTATCGTGTACCACAGGCTCACGTCCTTCCCGTCGCGCAACTGGTTGATGGCGTCCTCATAGATGCCATACCAGCCGTTGTAGTGCTGCCGCGTGCCCTTGCGCGAGATCGTCCTGGCCTCTTCGTCGGGATCGTGCGCCACGTAGTCGTACTCGTCAATGGTCGCCCGATCCTCCCATCCGTCGTTGCCCCACTTGAACACATTGAAGTGTCCGGGCGGCTCGATGAAGGTTGAGTCGTGAAGCGAGAACGAGACCGCCTGCGTCGCACGTGCCGTCGTCGGCGTGTCCTGCCCGTCGATGGGGTTGAGGGTGTACGTCACCTGGTTGTGGAAGGTGTACTCGCGTCCGGTCGCGAACTGCGAGAGGGGATAGGCGGAGTACACATGTATATAAGCCGTGTTGCCTTGCGTCTGCTTGGGCCAACCTGCGTAGATGCCTGCGCCCGTCACGCGGTCCCGCGCCGCCGAGAAGGTCTCGGCCTCCCCGATGCTCGTCTGGTAGACGAAGCCGTCCCGCTCGACGCCGCTCGCCCGGTCCTGTTCGAGCAGGAGCGCATCGTCCACGTCCAGCGAGAAGGGCTGGTTGCCCCTATGGTGCGCATGCATGTACCAGTCGACGACCACGAACTTCGACTCGCCCACATACTGCGCGGGAATCGTTCCCGCAGGAAGCGCGTTCGCGTCCACGACCTGCGGAGACGTCCCCGTAACGCGCTTGTAAGCCGCATCGACCACCTCGCCGGTATCCATGAGCGCACGAATCTCGTTCGAGACGGCACGTAGGGTGTTCCCGCGGAAGGTGGTCACCTCCATGTAGGCATACCAAGGGGCCGTGTGGTGCTCATCCGTCACGTGGCTTGCCCCCTCGTCGTAGGCGCTCGCCTGCCCGTCGGTGTGGATGCTCGCGTATGCGTCCGCAACCTGGTGCGGGGTGAGGTTGACCCACATCACCTGGATGAAGCCCTTGGTTGCCGCACTCATGGCATGGGTGTTGGTAAACACGTAATAGTCATCCACCAGCTGCCAGTTGAAGTCGGTCGCCAGGCTGGGCGCCTCTGCCAGAGGAATCACCACGTCGCCCGCCTGTCCGCCCTCACGTAGCGCAAACATCGAAGCCGGCACCATGATGCGCAGGTCGCCCGCCTCGTAGTCGTGCTCGCCAGAGACGCTGTAGTCAATCTGCGCGACGATGCTCTGATTCGCGTCCGAGCGAACGTCCACCGACCCCGGCCGGCGGGAGAGAAGGTCATCGTCATCGTCGACAAACTCGTCTTTGCTTATCCACGACACCCGAATGTCCTCGATGTTGTTCCCGTCGCGGTTGTCGCGTGGTGGTGCACCGGCAGCAAAGCCGTCAAGAGTGCTTGACGTCGACCCGGCTGCCGTGGCACCGCGCGTCCCCTCGGAAGCCGAGCCGCGCGTCTCGCTCGCCCCGTTACCCAACGAGGCCGCAAGCAACAGCGCCTCGGGCCTGCCGACCTCCTTCGAGAGTGCCGCCATCGCACTTGCCGCGCTACGCGTCGCCGTACCTTGAAGATTGACCGCCACCACGCCCGCATCGTCACGCGAGACCGATGCGCCGGAGGTCACGGGCTGCGCGTCGGCAGGCGTGCTCAGCACGTCCATGCCCAGCTCCTCAAGAAGCGATCCCGTCGGTGTCGGAATGTCCGCGCTCTCCTCGTGCGCGTCCTCGGGCTCTGCCGGCACCGCGCTTGCACTCGGTTCGTCATCCTCGGCATCATCCGCCTCATCGCCCCCGGCATCGCCTCCTTCGCCATCCTCGGAGCCAGCCGCTTGACCATCCGCACCGGCATCCGATACCGCGCCCTGCGCAGTGCTCGCCACAACGCTCACTCTCTTGGGCGTTGCCTCCCGTGGCCGCCTGCGCCCCGCCGGACTTGGGTACGTCGCAACGACCTTGTCGTTGACCCGCGCGGTCAGCGTGCTCGCGAGCTCCTTGCCCGCGAACCGACGCGCCTCGAATGCCGGGTACTCGATTCTCGCCCGTGCGACGCCGTCCTTCGCGGCAACCGCGTTCGCGGCGCCTGCGGCAACCGCCTCCCCCTCGGTGGTCGCCAACGCGCCGGAGACAAGCACCTCCGTACCTTCGGGCACACCCGTTACCGCGAACTCGTCCACGACGGCCGACCCCTCGGTAGGTGCCTCTTCCGCCACGATCCGCTCGCTCCCATCTGCGGCCTGCAGCGCAGACTCGAGCGCCGGCACGCATACGACCGCACCACCGAGCGCGTCGAACGTCCGCGTCGCGACCTGCTCTCCGTCCCGCAGCAACGTCATTCGAACGGCTGCCATCTCGCCCGCGATATCGTGCAGGTCCACGCTCCATGGACCCAAAGCGGCAACGCCAGATGCCTGCTCCGCCGCAAAGCTCGTTCGGTACTCCAGCGCCCCGACCGACGCTTCGCCTGATTCCGGTGCCACCGCGCGACGGAGGTTCTCTCCGTGCTCGGGATCAACGAGCTCGACGAGCGCCTCGTATGGCTCCCGAGGCTCCAAGCCCTCGTAGCTCACCTCAAAGTGGAGCGCATTCTCCCCTGTCGCCGACGCCACATTCGAGCCCGTGGTCTCGTTGCGTACCGCGAGTCCGGCGATGGCGGGTCCGCCTACCTGCCCCGCATCGCCTTGCTGCTCTTTGGCAGGCAGCTCGACTTCCCCCGCGTCCTCATCCACGGGTCCTGCGGTCGGGCCAGGCTCTTCGCCCGCATCATCACCTTGGCCCGCATCATTACCGTCGACTTCCCCATCATGTTCCGATATGTCATCGTCATCCCCCTCGCCCTGCTTGTCCGCCGTTTCCTTCTCGCTCGTGGCATCGTCGCCGCGCTCGGCCGCGCCCTCGCTCTTGTCTCCCGCCTCGTCGGACTCAGCCCCAGCGCCATCGGCGTCCGCATCGGGCTTTGCGTCCTCGGACGTTGCGATCTCCTCGCCTTGCCCCCACGCAAAGGCATAGGGTCCCATGCCTCCCGGCATGAGTCCCTGCGCCACCATCGTCGCCGAGACCACCACCGAGACGTACCTCCGCAGCGCGTTTTCCCAACGCTTTCGTCGCTCCCTTCCTCTCTTGCCGCTCGGATTAACCATGCCGTTCCTCCTCGCTCTTCTTGGCGTCCACCTGACGCCCGGAAGGCGCATGATACTCGGGTCAACTTGCACGAATTTCCCCGCTAGCAGACACTTTTTTCCCCGCTTTTTGCACCATCGCAGGTAAAGTGCCCCGTTTCGTTTTGCACTCGATTGACCTTACGTTTTTCTGAAATTTGCAATGAACAGGAATGAACAGGCAAGGACAATGAACAGGGGACGGGTTTTCGTTCAACGTCCCCTTCTTTCTTGGAACGAAAAACCCGTCCCCTGTTCCAGGGTCCGCAGCTCGCGCTTCGTGCGACCCTCCTTGCCATCTGTGCCATACTGGAGGAGCCGATAACACAAACGTTTGGCGCTTCGCCGCCCGAAGGGAGCAGCCATGCTTGACGCAGCAACGATGGAATGGACACGCGAGCCGCACGAGTGGAGCGCATCCGACGCAGCCATCACGATCACCACGGAGCCAGGCACCGACCTCTGGCAGCGTACCTACTACCACTTCCGCAACGACAACGCCCCCGTCCTCCAGCTGACCACCGACGAGCGCCTCTTCTCGCTCGTGGTGAGAACGGACTTCTCGGGCGCCCGCCATCGCTTCGATCAGTGCGGCGTCGCAATGTACCTCGATTCCGACAACTGGATCAAGGGCTCGGTCGAGTACGAGGACGGTGTGATTCAGCATTTGGGCAGCGTGGTCACAAACCACGGCTACAGCGACTGGGCCACCACCGAGATTCCCGCGGACATTCGCGAGATGTGGTATCGCCTGAGCAGGCGCGAAGACGACTATCGCATCGACTGCTCCGAGGACGGAACGAGCTGGCATCAGATGCGCGTTTGTCACCTGTACGAGGGTGCGGGTACGGTGCGCGTGGGCATCTACGCCTGCTCGCCGGAGGACTCCTCGTTTACGGCGAAGTTCACCGACCTCGAGCTCGGCCCCTGCGCCTGGGAGGCACACGACGGCCAGCAGCCCGATGAGTAGCGTTCAAAACGACCGTTCCCGTCGCCGGCCGTTTTCGCCACCGCCTCCTCACCCGAGCTTCTGCGTCTGCTCAATCTCGGCGAGCATGTCGATGCGCACCTGATGCCGACCGCCCTCGTACTCGGCGCCAAGCCACGCGTCCACGATATCCTTGGCGGTCTCGATGCCGACGACGCGCGCGCCGAAGGCCACGCAGTTGGCGTTGTTGTGCTGGCGAGAGAGCCGCGCCGAGTAGGGCTCGGAGCACGTGACGCAGCGGATGCCGTGGACCTTGTTCGCGGAGAGCGAGATTCCCACGCCCGTGCCGCAGATCAGGATGCCGCCGTCGACCTCGCCCGAGGCGACCATCTGCGCCACCTTGAAGCCGCTGACGGGATAGTTGAACCGCTCCGTGGAGTCGGTGCCCACGTTGACGACCTCGTAGCCCTTCTCCTCCAGATACGCCTGGATCTCGCGCTTCATCTCCACCGCGACGTGGTCGTTGCCGATTGCGAGCTTCTTGAATGCCATCCTTCTTCTTCTCCTTTGCTAGCGGCGGGCCCTCCTCTTGGGTCCGCCTATTGAGTCTGCCTGTTGAGCCTGCCTGTTGAGTCCGCCTGCTGTCTCGATGCCAACGAATTTACCGACTATGGTTCGCTCGTTCCCCGCCAACTGGCCTTCTGCGGAGGCCCGTTCCCATAGTCGGTAAAAGGGGCCGAACGCGGGGCTCCGTCGACCGGCGTCGGGGCTCCGTCGACCGGCGTCGGGGCTCCGTCGACCGGCGTCGGGGCGCGGGCCGGGGCGCAGACCGGGGCGCGGGACGCCTCCAGCCCGGAGCCTAGAGCGCGCGAAGTGCCGCCATCGTGGTGCCGTAGTCACCACGTCCGAAGAGGCCCGCCGTGCCTAGCACGAAGCCGCGCACACCCATGCCATTCGCCTGAGCGATGCGCCCCGGCGAGCAGTTGCCGTCCACCAACACTTCGTAGTGATTCGCGCCCTCATGGTTTGCAGCGACGAGCTGCTCGAGCTTGGGGTTCACGAAGTCGAGCCATGCCTGCCCCGCGAACCCGGGGTTGACGGTCATCGCAAGCACGTAGTCGCAGAGCGAGAGCACCGGCTCCACGGCCGAGAAGCTCGTGCCGGGGTTGATGGCGATGCCGGCCCTCACGCCCAGCTCCCGAATGGTGGCCAGCGTGCGCGCCACGTGCGGGTCGGCCTCGGGGTGCACGTAGATGACCTGGGCGCCCATGGCGGCGAACTTGTCAATGTAGCGCCCAGGGTTCTCCACCATCATGTGCACGTCGCAGGGAACGGTGGCGTTCTTGCAGATCCACTCGATGTCCTGCAGGCCCATGCCGTAGTTGGGCACGTACGTGCCGTCCATGAGGTCGAGGTGGAAGCCGTCGGCTCCGGCGGCTTCGAGCGCCGTCACCTCGTCTGCCAGGTGGCCGAAGTCGGCACACATCATTGAGGGGAGCAGGAGCTTGCTTTGGGCGGACATGGTGTTCCTTCCTTACGTAACCGTTTAACTAAGGAAAGAATAGCAGACTGAGCCAATTGGGTTAATCGTTTTACTCTCCTTCACACCATCACCATAAACGGTTAACCTCGTTGTTGTTCGCGCCTTCCTCGATTTAGCTTGCCCTCCCGCGTGCCGCTATTGCGCCGCTTGCGTACCCTCCCGCGTGCGACTCGCGCGCCCCATCGCGGCCGCCCGCGTGCAGCTCGCGCCCGCCCGCGCGACGCTCACTCGACCTTCCGCATGCCGCTCGCATGCCATCGCATGCCGCTCGCGCGCCCCATCGCGCGCTGTTGTAGAATACAGACCCACGCAACGAAGGGATTCCTATGGCCAAGCGCGGTGTTTCCATCTACGACATTGCCCAGCTCGCCGGCGTCAGCACGGCAACGGTCTCGAACGTCCTCAACGAGAAGGGCAGCTATTCCGCAAAGACGCGCGACCTCGTCCTGCGCATCGCACACGAGCAGGGCTACGTAGCGAACTTTGCGGCAAAGAGTCTACGCGAGGCCAGCACAAAGACCATCGCCCTTCTCACGCCGGACGTGAGCAACGACTTCTTCTCGACCTTGGTGCTCAGGGTGGAGAGCCTGCTCCACGAGGCAGGCTACACCTCCTACATCTGCAACACCGGAAGCGACGCGGAGCGCGAGGAGCGCTACGTGCGCGACCTTGTGTCCAAGCAGGTGGATGGCCTTGTCTACATAGGCGGAAGGACGCACGAGCCCCCGTCCATCGCCGTGGACCTGCCCGTGGTGCACGTCGACCATCGCGGCACCATCGGCATGCGGCGCGAGACCTACGTGGAGAACGACATACACGCGATGGGTTACGACATGACCCAGACCCTCATTGATCACGGATGCACGCGCGTTGCGTTGGCAAGCGTCTCGGCAACGGTCTATCACCACGGAGATCAAGACCAAGTGGCAGGATACCTTCGCTGCCTCGAGGATCACGGCATGCCGTTGGACGAGAATCTCGTCCTCAAGGGGCCCCATCAGCAGTCGAGTCTGGTGGAGGCCGCACAGCTGGTGCGCGACTGCCTGGATGCGGGCCACGCGTTCGACGGCGTTGTCGCCCTCGGCGACCGCGTCGCGCTCGGTGTGGTGAACGCACTCAAGGAGCGCGGAATCGCCGTGGGACACGATGTGCGCGTCATTGGCATGGACGACTCCATCTATTCGCGCGTCTCCACGCCCGCCATCTCGACGGTGCGGCGCAACACGGCGGCACTCGCCGAACGCGGCGCCCAGACGATGCTTGCGATGCTGGGCGACGACAAGGACGTCGAGGCACACGTGCTGGTGCCACACGAGGTCGTGGAGCGCGCCACCACCCTCGGCTAGACGAGCGGACTACGCGCATCTCACAAGCACGTGGAGCCCGCACGCCGGCGAGCAGGCGCGCGGCCACAGCAACCCGCCGCGACCCCACGCCTGCCCAGACTCTGCTCACATTCCTAGGTACTTTGTTTCTCACTCCTGCGACACTCACGCCTGCGTTTACAAAGGAATAATGGTGTCGGTAGGTCAAATCACTGGGAGATGATCATCGACTCGCCCCAAGGCATACGCTCGACCACGCGTTCAACCACCTCTTCCACAAGGAAGACGGCCAGCTTTCGGTTGCCTGGCAGTGTGAAGGTCCACTGTTCTCCGCCGGGCCATTCCTCACGCTTATCTGGCTCTCCGAGCAGGGCGATGACCTCATCCGCAGACATTCCGCGTACGACTTGGCTCGCATCAGCCTCAGGTTTCTCCTCAGGCTCCTCTTCGCCATCCTGCTGTGCAGCAGCCCCATAAGCCGCCGTACCCACCGGTATCATTTGCTTCTGATTGTCGAGACGCGTGGTGGTCACCTGCTGTGCCTGTGTCGGACGACCCCAATCGGTATAGACGGTGAGCGTACAGGTGGCCGGCCCAAAGATGGTTTGCTGGTGCGAGGCATAGTAGTGCGCCCGAATATCGTAGACACCGTCCTGCGCTTGGCGCGTCTCGTAGAGCTCGGGGCCGAAGCCATCGGTGATGTCCTCCGACACCCGACCGCCCGAAGTGGTGTAGCGATGCCCGTAGTACGCCTCCTCGCCGGAAGGCTCTGTCACGTGGATGTCGACGTCAGTCTCATCGGCATCCCAAGCGAGTGTGATGCGTAGGTCGCAATCCAGCACACCCTCGAGGTCCTCACCCAGCGACGGCAGCTCCGGCACACGGCCCCAGTTCTGTGCATCCACCCAGGCACGCAGTACGTTGTACTCCTCCACAGCAAAGAGGCCGATGGCCATCGGGCGGCGTGACCAAGGCGTGAGCGCAATGTGACGGTAGAACTCGCCCGCTTCGGTGACGTACGCACGAGCTGCTTGTTCATCGCCCTCGGCAAACGCCGCACGCGCAAACTCGACGAGGACGAGCGCCACGTCACGATGACTCTGGGAGTCCTCCCGACGCATGTGTAGCACCCGACGCAGGGCTACCAGCGCTTGTCCGAGCCGGCCCGTCTCGCGCAGCCGCCAGCCCATCACCCGCAGGAGCGCCGGATCATCCACACGAAGCTCCGCGAGATTCGTGAGCACCGTGATGCCAAAGTCCTCATCGTCATGAGCCAAGAACCAGCCCGCGCAGTCGAGGAAGAACGACGGGCTCGTGCGATACTGCGCACGCTGATTGAAATATGCCGACCGAACTGCATCGATGCCCTGCTCAAAAGCCTGGTCAAACTCCTTGAGGTAGGGGGCGTTGGGCATCCAAGGCATCACACGAACTGACGATGTCGGCGTAGCATTCTGCTCGCTCGAACCCTCGGCAAGCCCCTCTTCCTCGATGAAGTCAAAGCTTGCCTCGAAGGCCCCGGTATCCCCTGGGGAAGCGTCGGCCATCGCAGCAAGCGGGCGGCGCGCCTCACGTCGAGAGGCTCTGCGCGCATAGCTCACGTCACGATCGTCTTCGTCAAAGACGTCCGAGATGGCCAACCGCAACCTCGACCGATGGTTTTCCGGCAGGCCAGTAGGCCTCGGCGCGCTGTCGGGCATCGGTGCGCTGTCGGGCATCGGTGCGCTGTCGGGCAAGGCTTCAGCAAACAGGGGGGACGGGCCGCCCCCAAAGTCGCCCTCACTCATCCGGCGAGGCAAACGGAATCCGCAGATACGGCAGAAGCGTTCGCCACGCATCAACGGAGAGCTGCAGCGCGGACAGAAGCCCCCGTCGCGGATGCTGGTCGCAGCGCGAACGGCAGCCTCCTTGGAGTGCTCCCACCATGACAGCGTGTGTTCCCATTGTCTCGCCAGATTCCTGCGATGCATGTTTTGAGTTTCTTGTGGGCTGAAGAGGCTCATCCTTCCCGCACGAGCGCGAAGCCACGCATCATGCATGCGCTCCCACGACGCAGGTGGCTCGATGTCGTAGCGTAGCCATTGGTCGAGCTCCTCCAGCACCATAAGCGACGTGGCGGGAGACACCACACCAAAGCGCCGGCCCAACGAGAGAAGCTCATCGGCGTTCTCGCTGGCACGCACCGAGAGCTGTGCAACCCTGCGTGCAGCCCACGCAGCGGCAAGGACATCGCCGGAACGCGCGGTGCATTGAGCCAGCGAGAATGCCGTGCCCTCGTCACCAAAGCTGAGACTCACCTCGTCATCGACCAGGCGACCGATAACGCAACGTCTTCCGCTGCCCATCAGTCCCGCGTCACAGACGTCAGCGATACCCGTACCCCGCACGTCAAGCAGCCTCTGCGGGTTTGCCGCATCGAAGGCCAGGGCAAACTCACGCACGTTGCGCGGCGCATGGTCAAGCCCAAACACCAGCCCACGACAGGCCTGGCGGAGTGCCTCCGCATCACGCTCGGCGCCCGTGACCACAGCCAAGGCATCGCAACCCTCCGGCAGCTCGAACGGCTTGTCGGAGAGTGTATCGAGACCGTCGGAGAAGATCAGACAGGCGCTACCGGCAGCGGCGCCAGCACACGCCTGCGGTAGGCCTTCGAGCGCACGTGCCAACTCCGCAAGATTGGTAGCGCCGTCGTACGCGAGACCTGCGATGTAGCGCGCCAGCTCGTCGACATCGGAGAACTCCCGCACCTCAAGCACACGGTCGGCAAAGACAACCAGGCGCAGAGTCTTGATGGACCCAGCCCCGCCGTAGCAGCGAACCAGCTCGATCTCCCGTCGATGGTCCATCTCGGCACGCGAGCCGGAGGCATCCCACAGCACCGTGAGGTCCGTGATGTCAGGAACGTCTTCCGTCGATGCCTCAACCGGCATCTTCTCAGACGCCACGAACCACACGTCGCCCGCTGCACTGCGTTCCGTCAGCACAAAGCGCGCCGGCAATGCGGGCAACGTAATGCGCAGCGGGCCATGTGCCGTCAGGTGCACCCCCTCGTGATGCAGTGACCAGCATCCCTGCTGCTCGCTCAACGACAACCCGTCGATGCCCGAGACAATCGGGCGTGCGGCATCTTCTGCATGCTGCTCGATGTCGATGGCCAAGCTGCAAGTTTCGGGAGCCTCGGAAGGGAGCGGCAGATCGAGGTATGCCTCGCCTTCTCTTCCAAAGGAAAGCGGCGTCACATAGCGCAGGCGCAGCGACCTGCTTCCCCTCGCCGGCACGGGATACACCCGCGTACGATAGAGGTTGCCCCGCACTGCCTCCACAAGGCCGGGATCGGCACCGCGGCGCTGCTCCGTCTCGAACGCGACGCGTGCCTTCTCCTGCTCTACCACCACGCCATCAATCATCTGGCCATCGATCTCGAGAGCGTAACCACACACGATGGCGCCATCGGACATGGGAATAGAGACTGGCACGCTGATGGGACGACGGTTGGGGTTGCCGATCTCGAGCGTCTGGATGACTTCCGCATGCAGGCCTGTGACGCGCGCCTGCAAGTCAAGTCGCTTAATCGTGCACGGCTTGTCGTCCGACTCACGCGCTGTCACATCGAGCCAGTGCACGGGCAGCCATCCCTCGCCCACATCCGACGACGGAACCGCTCCCACGCCGTGTTGCTGCCTGCCAAACAACCTACCCCACAGATTGCTCATGTGCTCCTCCTCGCATGTACACAGACCCGTTGTGTACGGGTTTCTCTGTTGGCGCCCATTGCTGCCACAGTGCCATCAGTCGACCATCAACCATGAATCATACCTAAGAGCATAGTAGACGGAAACAGGGGACCGGGAACAGGGGACGGGTTTTTCGTTCCATGAACAGGGTGGAACGAAAAACACGTCCCCCGTTCCAAACAGGGTGGAACGAAAAACACGTCCCCCGTTCCATGCGTCCCCCGTTCCATGGAGATGGGCTTCCAGACCTACCGTTTCTCAATGGCCTGGACGCGTATCTTCCCGAAAGGTGACGAGCTCACCCCCAACGCCGAGGGCCTCGCCTTCTACGACCGCATGGTCGACGGCCTGATCGCCCGCAACATCGTGCCGATCTGCACGCTCTATGCCTACGACCTCCCGCGGCACCTGGTGGAGAAGTACGGAGGCTGGGCCAACCGCGCCTCCATCGAGGACTACACCCGCTACGTGGCTACCGTCGTCGAGCACTTCAAGGGCCGCATCAAGTACTACGTGCCCTTCAACGAATACAACTGCATATGGATCGACCGTGCCTACATGACGGGCACCCCGGTCGAGACCGACACCGACATGTTCCGCGTCATCCACCACATGGACATGTGCTATGCGCACGCCTGCGAGATCGTCCACCGCGTGGACCCCGAGGCCAAGGTCGGCACCAACATCGCCAACAACATCGCCTACCCTGCGAGCCCGCGCCCCGAGGACGTGGAAGAGACCGAGAAGCACAAGTACTTCATGGGCTGGGGCTTCACCGACATCCAGACACGCGGGTATTACCCCAAGTACTTCCTCAACCGCTTTGAGGACGTGGACTTTGATACCATCATCGCCGATGGCGACCTCGCCTACATGAAGGAGCACATCAAGCCCGATTTCATCAGCCTTACCTACTATTTCACCACGGTGATTGCCGAAGGCGAGAAGTCCGGCAACGCCATGAGCACCGGCCACGTGAACCCCTATTGCGACCACACCGAGTGGGGCTGGTCCATCGAGCCTTACGGCTTCTATCTCATGCTCATGGAGTACTGGCACCGCTACCAGCTGCCCATCCTCGTTCTGGAGAATGGCCTCGGGCATCGCGACGCGCTCGTAGAGGAAGACGGCGTGCAGCGCGTGCACGACCAGAATCGCATCAAGTTCTTGCGCGACCACATCCAGTGGATGGCCAAGGCCGTCGACGATGGCGTACATGAACAGGGGACGGGTTTTTCGTTCCACGCCCCTGTTTGGAACCAAAAACCCGTCCCCTGTTCCACCCTGTTCCACTATCCCTCCAGCCGTTCCTTGATGGCATCAAGGAACACGCGACTGGCCTCGTTAAACGTACGGTGCCGCTTCCACGCAAATACCGAGCCAGTCTCTAGACGCGGCTCGAAGGGACGGAATGTCAGCTTGTCGGTGTCATAGCCCCCAATACCTTGAAACGTAACCGCCAGCGCATCACCTGCCGCCACCATGGCACCAGCGTTGCGCACCAGATCGAGCGTACCTATCTGCTTGACGCGTCCACGGTAGTGGCCCAACCAGTTACGAAGAGGATTGGTCTCGTGAGAGAGGTTCACCTGCTGACGGCTGAGATAGCACGGGCGTTTGGCCAGTTGCGCAGCGGTCACGCCCTCCCCCACAGCCAGCGGATCGTCTACACGCATGAGCACGCCCCACACATCCTTGTCCGGAAGTTTGCGAGTGTGATAGTTGACCACATATGCGGGTTGACAAATGACTGCGAAATCCGCTAGCCCCTTATCGAGCATGTCCGACGCTTGGGTGTCATCTCCGGTATGGAGATGCAGGCTAATACCCGGATACTGCTCATGCAGCTCTGTTATAACCCGAGCGACACAGTGCATACCTGCCGTCTCTGCCGCCACAAGATGCACGTCACCCACAATGGAGTGCTCGTCGCGCTGGGCGAACTCATCCTCTATGCGGCCAACCATCTCGAGTACTTCGGTAGCGCGACTCCGCAGCTCCAGACCCTCGGGAGTCAGCTCCACCCGATGACTCTTACGGATGAACAGTTGACAGCCAAGCTCCTTTTCCAACGATTGAATCTGACGCGAGAGCGAAGGCTGGGCGATGTAGAGCGACTCAGCCGCACGCGAAATATTTCCCTCGTGGGCGACGGCCAAAAAGTAGCGAAGCGTGCGAAGTTCCATTTGATCCCCAATTCTGACCCGATTCACAAGCCTCTAGTTATGCATCCAGAGTATATTACGATGTTAGTCATAGGTAGCAGCTCTTTTGCTAGAAGAGCGTCATGTGAACAGGGGACGGGTTTTTCGTTCCACGTCCCCTGTTCCACAGGCGGGCTAGGTCTCTCGTTCTACGCCATCATCTCGGCGAAGTCGGCCAGCACGCCGGGGATGTCAATCTGCTGCGGGCACACCGCCGCGCAGCTGCCGCAACCGATACAGGCGCTGGGCTGCTTGTCGTCGGGGAGCGCGCCCAAGGCCATCGGCGCGATGAAGCCGCCGCCTGTAAACTTGTGCTCGTTGTACAGGGCGATAAGGTGCGGAATGTCGAGCTCCATGGGGCAGTGGCTCGTGCAGTAGTGGCAGGCGGTGCAGGGCACGCCAGTGGCCATGGCGTCACCGATTCCCAGCACGGCGTCCCACTCCTCCTGCGAGAGGGGCTTGTCCTCGGCCCAAGTAGCTATGTTCTGCTGCAGCTGCTCCATGTTGGACATGCCAGAGAGCACCATGGTTATCTCGGGCACCGTCTGCAGGAAGCGGAATGCCCAAGCGGGGACAGTTTCCTCTGGACGCAGGGCATTGAGCGTGGCCGCATGCCCCTCGGGCAGCGTGGCCAGCTTGCCGCCACGCAGCGGCTCCATCACCCACACGGGGATGCCGTACTCGGCGAGCAGCGCCACCTTGTCCGCATCCTTTTGGAAGTGCCAGTCGATGTAGTTGAGCTGCAGCTGACAAAACTCCATGTGCTCGCCGTACTTCTCGAGGAAGGCCTTAAGCACGGGCAGTGCGCCATGGCACGAGAAGCCCAAGTGACGAATGCGGCCCACCCTCCTCTGCTCGAGCAGGTACGTCAGGGTGCCGAATCGATCGTCGGCGAGGTAGTCGTCGATGTTGGACTCGGTCACGTTGTGGCAGAGATAGAAGTCGAAGTGGTCGACGCCGCACTTCTCGAGCTGGCGCTCGAAGATCTGCTCGACCTTGCCAAAGTTGCTGTTGTCGTAACCCGGGAACTTGGTGGCCAGGTAGAAGCTCTCACGCGGATACTTGGCAAGCACGCGTCCAAGCACCTCCTCGGAATGGCCGCCGTGATAGCCCCATGCGGTGTCGTAGTAGTTGATGCCCTGCTCCATGGCGTAGTCAACCATGGCCGCTGCGGCGGCCTCATCAATCACATGGTCATCTCCGTCAATGACGGGCAGGCGCATGGCACCGAGACCAAGGCCAGACAGCTTGAGGTCCTGGAAGTCGCGATAAATCATGAGCATCTCCTCTTCTGGTTATAGTCCATCGCTACAGCCTTCTCCGTTTCTCATTCTGGCATGGAGAGCTTCTGCGCACCAATACTTATAGGCTGTCACGTGATATACGTACGACGCATAGCTTGTGGTGGAACAGGGGACTGGTTTTTCGTTCCACGCGGGGCGTGGAACGAAAAACCAGTCCCCTGTTCCATGTTCCATGTACCACCAGAACGAGTCCTTGCGCACGCGGTGCAGGTCGCCCGTGCCATCATCGTTCTTGTCCACGTAGATGAAGCCGTAGCGTTTGGACATCTGCCCCGTCGTGAACGCCACCAGGTCGATTGGCCCCCAGGTGGTGTAGCCAAACAGCGGCACGCCATCCTCGTCCACCGCCCGACGCAGCTGCGTGATGTGGTCGCGCAGGTAGTCGATGCGATAGTCGTCATGAACGCACTCGACGCCATTCTCGACGACGACCTCGTCCTTAGCGCCCAGGCCGTTCTCCACGTCGAAGAGCGGCACGTCGGGGTAACGGTCAGCCAAGACGTTCATGAAGTAGCGGAATCCCGTGGGATCCATCTGCCAGCCCCACTCGCTCGCCTTGACGTAGGGGTTCTTCGGTCCCCAGAAGAGGTTGCCGGTCGTCTCCCCAACGCCCTCGGTGTGCGTCGTAACGGTCGAGGAGCTGTAGTACGAGAACGCCAGGAAGTCGGCCCTGCCGGCCATAAGGTCGGCCGTGTCCTCTGCGGGGATCTCGTAGTCCCAACCCATCTGCTTCCAGATGCGCCTCGCGAAGTGCGGGTAGGAACCGCGCACCATGGTGTCGGCGCAGTAGTAGAAGCCCTCCTGCACGGACTGCTGGTTCGCCAGCACGTCCACCGGGTCACAGTTGTAGGGGTAGGAGCACTGGCCGGCGATCATACAGCCCACGCTGATGTTCGGGTCAATCTCGTGGGCAACCCGCACCGAGCGTGCAGCGGCAACAAGCTGGTTGTGCAGCTCGAGCAGGCGGCAGCCCTCGGGCCACTGCAGGATGACGTTGATCTCGTTGAAGGTGAGCCACTTGTCCACGAGCCCGCGGTACTCCTCGAAGCACGTCCGCGCGAAGGCAACAAACTCGTCGATCATGGCGCGGTTCTCCCACGACCCGTACGTTTCCTCGAACCACACGGGCTCGTCGTACTTGTACAGGGTGATTACCGGATCCATGCCCAGCTCACGCGCGAGCGTGAACACCTTGCGGTAGAACTCGACGCCCTCCTGGCTCACTCCGCCGGCCATCCCATGCGGGTAGATGCGCGCCCAGCTCACCGTGGTGTTGAACGTGGTGAAGCCCATCTCGGCGAAGAGGCGGATGTCCTCCTCCCAGTGGTGGTAGAAGCCCGCAGCCTCGTGGTTGGTGTAGTCCACGTCATCGAAGAACTCGTAGCTCGCGCCTTCCGGCAGGTGGTCGAACTGATGCATGGTGGCGCGGGTGCCGTCCGCCGCGCGGTAGTATATGGGCCGCAAACCGGTCCCGTCGGCAGGGCCGGCGTAGTCGATCTGCACGGGGCTCCTGCCCCCTCGTTCCAGCCCCCTCGACCTGGGCCGCACTGATCGATCCACCCCACAGGAACTTGTTCGGAAATGCCATGGCTCTTCATCCTCTCGTATCGAATGGCACGCTACACAGTATTTGATAAAGGCGCGGCCCGGTTTGGCCATCCGGACCGCGCAAGGAAAGGAAGGCGAACTTATGCGGCCTGCGCCTCAGCGGCTTCCTCGGTCTGGTCGCCCTGCTCCTCTTCCAGGCACTTCTTCTCGTAGATGCGCCAGAAGGGCAGGTAGATGAGCAGGCCCAGGACGAAGACTACGGCCACGATGATAACCGCCTTCATGTTGCCAGTGCCCAAAGGTCCGAGCACGAACGGGGGCGTAGCCCAAGGCAGGTTGACGAAGAACTTGCCGAACATCGGCAGTGCCATCATCGCGTAGCCTACGCCTGCGCCCACGACGCCGGAGAGCACGAAGGGAATCATGAGGTAGGGGTTGAGGACGATAGGCAGGCCGAAGATGACGGGCTCGACGATGGTGAAGATGGCAGGAAGCAGGCGGGTGCCGCCAAGGGTGCGGTGGAACTTGACCTTGGAGCGCAGCATGAGCACAACCAGGAGCCAAGCGGCTGCGGGCCAAATCACCAGACGGGCCAGTCCGCCGCCGGTGCCGTAGGCAGCGAGCACGTGTGGGAGGTCAAACACGGTAGAACCGTTGGCAAGCGCGGTGGCGTTCTCCTCAAGCCACATGAGGCCGAAGGGCTGGAAGTTGGTAACCCACATGTTGTCGCCGTGCAGGTCGACGATCCACAGAAGCTGTTGCACCAAGGTGGAGCCCACGAACACGAAGATGTTGTCTGCGCCGGCTACGAGCGGGGCGAGCAAGCCCATGAGCATGGCCACGAGGTCGATGTTGAGCAAGGTACGAATGATCCAGCAGATGCCGAGGACGACGGCGTAGGGCACGATGGCGGCGAAGGAGTTGCCGATTGCGGGCGGCACCTGCTCGGGTAGCTTGATGGTGAAGCCCCTCTCGATGAACAATGAGAAGATCTTAACCGCGGCCAGCGATACGACCATCGAGACGAACAAGCCGGAGGCAGACCAGTTGCCGGTGGCAAGCCCCTCGTCAGGACCGCTGGTGATAACGATGAACGAGGAGAGCCCCAGAAGACCTGCCGTGCGGCCGTTCATGCCGAGCTTCTCGCCGTAAGCGGAGCCAATCGTCATGGAGGCATAGAGCGCCATGAGGCTCATGGTCATGTCGTTCATCCAGGCGAACTTGCCCGCGAGAGGCTCCAGGAACGGGATGAGTGCCTGTCCGGAATCGCCAACCGAGGGCGAGCCGAGGACGTAGATGACGAGCCAGGTGGCTCCCGCGATGATGAGCGGCATGCATGCGAGCAGGCCATCCTGAATGGATGCGATAGGCTTGAGCATGCCGAAGCGTCCGATGGGTGCTGCGATCTTCATGACCGTATCGGTGAGCTTATCCATAAAGCTCTGCTGCTGAGTGGTTTCTTCGCTCATGTCTTCCTTCCCTTTCTCTCGTCCGGCTTCTCGCCGGGTGAACAGTAGCGCGCGCTTGTTGATTTGGACTTTATCGAGGTCAAAGGCGGGGTACAATGGATTCTGGCGAGTTGGTTAACCGTTTACGCGATTCGTTGCGAACCGACGCGGAGAGCGGCCAAACCATGAGAACGAAGTACAAGGGAGGGCAGAACGTGGCAGTTATCGATGCACTCAAGCGCATGCAGGGGTTCACCAATGCGGAACAAGAGCTCGCACGTTACATCCTGGATCACGTGGATGACGTGGCGCAGATGAACATCGGCGACTTGTCTGGCGCCACGTACACCTCTACGGCAACGATCGTGCGCTTGTGCCGCAAGATGGGCGTGAATGGCTACCGGGACTTTCGCATTGCGTTGGCCCGAGAGGTTGAGGCAGCACATGCAAGCGCGCTCAACGTGAATCCGGACTTTCCCTTCATCGAGGGGAGCGACACGCAACAGATCATCCGCTCGATTGCCAACCTTGAACAGGGGACGGGTTTTTCGTTCCACGCCCCGCGTGCGTGGAACGAAAAACCCGTCCCCTATTCCACGTCCCCCGTTCCACGCAACCGACTCTGTTACAGTCTTTTATACGACCAAGACAAACGCTCGCGGATGCAAGCAAGCGAATCGCCCGCCCACGCAAGAGGAGGATGCATGAAACCCAAGAGAACGTTGCCGGCTCTCGTGCTGGCCTTATTCCTATCACTCATACTCACTGCTTGCAGCGCCGCGCCGGACTCGGAACTCATGCCAGCCGTCTCGGACAGCGCTACGACCAGCGCAGACACCGATGCTTCTTCCGAGGATTCGCAGTCCGATGAACTCGAGGGCAAGCCCTGGGTTACGTCCGTCATCCAGAACAACCTGCCTCCTGAACGGCCTGACCTCAAGGACGACATGTATACCTCCTACGACTACGACTATCTCTCCACCCACCAAGAGGGAGGAGGCGACCCCGGCACCGAGCACTCCGACGACCTCAGGAATGCAGTCACCGCCGTAATCAAGGACGACTCAAAGACGAATCACGACCTCGAGCAGCTTCGCATCTTCTACAACCAGGCGGCTGACGGGCAAGCGATCAAAGAGGCGGGACTCTCGGAGATTCAGCCCTACCTCGATCGTATCGACGCCGTAAAGTCGATTGAGCAGATGAACGAGTTGCTCGTCTCTGACGACTTCCCATTCTGTCCGTTCATCGCCACAGACATCATGACCTACGACACACGCAAGACGAACATCGCAGGGGTAGCCTCCAACCTCCTTTTCTGCGACGTGTACCTCGACGGAGGGACCTTCTACCAGGAAACCGACGACGAGATCGAGCAAGAGGCAGCTCAAACCCAGTTGTCATATGCCTCGTCCTACGTTATCGGCGACCTCATGGCAGTAGGCATGGATGAAGACGCCGCGAAGGAAGCCGCTGCGAACCTCGTAGAGTTTGAGCGTCAGTATGGCAAGCAACTCGCTGGAACAAAGACCTACCTGCAGCAGGACTTTGGCAAGATGGCAGAGGACGAACGCAACAGCATATTTGAACCTGACGAGTTCTTTGGCTTCTTCTCCAACTATCCCATGAGGGAGACGCTCGCGAAGCTCGGAATAGACCACTCCGAGAAGTACGGCACGAATGCCGAATGGGCAAAGGCGTTCGATGGCGTGTGGGTCGCAGAGAACTTGGACATGATCAAGCTCATGGCCAAGGCTCGCACACTTAAGGAGACGCGCCCATATCGCGACAAGTCAATTCTTATAGAACGTTGCCTTTATACCGGCGATGCCGACCAGAGCGCATGGTCGGCATGCGACAACCGCGACTCCTTTACACAGGTTGTCTCCCAGGCGTACGTAGAAGACTGCCTTGGCACAGAAGCGAAGGAGCGTTTGACTGAGCTCTCAAAGCGCATCATCAACACGTACAAGAGCCTCGTCGACGACACCGCCTGGCTCGGCGAGGAGTCGCAGCACCGCGTCATCGAAAAGCTCGATCACATGACGCTCAACGTATTGGAACCCGCTGACGGCTACATTGACTACAGCGACTTGGAGCTCACGCCCACCGACAAAGGCGGCACGTTGCTCTCCAACTACCTCAAGCTCAAGAAATACAAAGATGACTACAAGGCAGAGATGGTGGGCCAGCCGGCAATCACCTCAGGTCTTTGGTTCAGCACCGAGCCCACCATCAACAATGCGTACTACGAGCCATCGAGCAATTCGATAAACATCTTGCCCGGCTACGTCACGAGTGGCTCATACACAGACGATATGAGCGACGAGGCATTGCTCGCTGACATTGGCTACACCATAGGCCACGAGATCAGCCACGGCTTTGACTACACGGGCGCCCAGTTCGACGCCTACGGACTTCCAAGCCCCGTCTTTGCGAATGAGGATGTGGACAAGTTCACAGACAAGACCTCGGCGCTCGCCGCGTACTACAGCAATATCGAGCTTAAGCCCGGCGTGAAGGTCGACGGACAAAACATCGTGGGCGAGGCCAATGCCGATCTTGCGGGCATGCAGGTCATCCTCCAGATTGCCGCCGAGGACGAAGATTTCGACTATAGCGAGTTCTTTAGCTCTGTGGCTAAAGAGTACGCTCAGGTAATAACCGAAGATGATTTTGCCTACTACGCTGCAGACATCCACCCGATGAACAACCTTCGCACGAACGTGAACGCGCAAATGTTTGACACAATCTACGACGAGTTTGGCATCACCGAGGGCGACGGGATGTACCTCGCGCCCGAGAAGCGCATCGTGATGTGGGGACCGGACGCATAGGCGCTAGCCCTCAAACAAATCGTAAGGCGTTATCTGGCTTGGATTACCCCGCTATATCTGCCTGTCGCTTCGCTCCTCGGCCCGCAACATGCCGCGGGCATGTTGCGACCTCTCGGTTCGAGTCCCCGGAAGGCACACGAACGAGAAAGCGCCCCGCAGAGGAGCGCCTAACTCACCTGGTAGGGCATACCGCGAAAGAGTCGAACTCGGTGCATGCGGGGGCCGTTGCGTGATTAGGTGTGGGCTCTGAAATGGAACCCCCTGGCCACCAGAAAGACGGAAGGTGGGGACGGGGCGACTTGCTCCGCCCCCATTCATACAGCGGGACCATAAGCCCGTCGCCCTGTTCGGTGTTCTCGGCGGGAACCCTCACGCCCCGACGCCCCACCCAAAGGCAAAGGACCAAGATCCACGTCCGGCCCCCTCGGTGGCACCACCCTGGCACAGGCTTCGCAGGCGAGCAGGCACCCCTAGCGCTCGCCCGCTCCGCCAGACGCGCGTGACCACGCCGGTGCCGCGCCAAGCCCGCACCCATGGCACGTTCGCGGCCACGCGCTTGCCATCAGGGCGCCACCGAGGGGGTGAAGGGCATCCCCTCACGAGTCCGAGAGGGGACAACACCATGAGCGAGACAACAACCACCACCAACACGCGCGAGGGCATCGTGACGCTGGGCGCCGTCGGGGCCGAGCCCGTCGGCTGGGACGGCTGCGGGGACATGCCCGACGCGTACGGCAGGGCCTGCATGGAGCTCACCGCCGAGACGCTCACCCGCGCCGGCATGCTCGTGCTGGGCGTGCTGGGAGACGCCGACCTCGTGTTCGTGGAGGGCGGCGACGTGTGCGTGGGGCGCGTGGCCCCGCTGCCCTCGCAGCTCATCGACACCACCAAGGAGGACCTCGAGGAGTCGCTCACCGACGCGTGCGAGGGGCTGCCCCTCGCCTACCTCGCTGCCGCCACGGCCGCCCGCGCCGTCACGGGCGCCGAGAGCGTGCGATGCGACGCGCTCACGTTCTGCATGAAGCCATCGCAGGCCCGCATGCGGGTCTGCCACGTGCGCGGGGTCTGCCGCATGTAGCCATGCGACGACATAAGCCCGAGCGCCAGCGCCCGCCACCACCCGGCGGGCGCCTTTCTTTTGTGTGGAGTTTGTGCAGGTCAGAACGCCGGCCGGGGGGCCGCCGCCACGGCGCGTGCCGAGCCCACGCGTCCGCCCTTCCCGCACTCGCAGGCACCCCTACCGACTCGTGGGGAAGGCTTTCGTGGCGTACGACGCAGGCGTCGTCCGCGAGGCCGTTCGCACGGAGCGGCGCAAGGGGCCACACGGAAGCCGGCACAAATCCCTTCGGCATTGGTGCAGCTTGCCGCGAAGCCTCCTGTGCGCGCCCCTACCACGAAGGTGAAGACCCTCGGCATCCAAGGGTAGATGAGCGCGAGCACGGGGCTCGTGACACCTACCCGAGAGGAGACCAGATCATGAAGACCACCAAGAGCTACAAGGACATGACGCGCGAGGAGCGCAGGGCGGCCGCGCAGGCAAAGGCGCAGGCCGCGCTAGACCGCATCGGCGACGGGGTGCGCTCCGTGTGGGACTCCGAGGAATGGGAGAGGTGGCTCAGGACGCTCGCCAAGTTCCACGACTACTCGCTCAACAACACCATGCTGATCGCCATGCAGATACCCGAGGCGACGCGCGTGGCGTCATACCGCAGCTGGCAGAGGGACTTCGGCCGCCACGTAAGGCGCGGCGAGCGCGGCATCGAGGTGCTCGTGCCCATGGTCGTCAAAAGCAAGCTAGGAGAGGACGACGGGACCCCACAAGGCGACGGGGAGACCACCGAGCGCAGGAAGCTCGTCGGCTTCAAGGTCGGCCACGTCTTCGACGTCTCGCAGACCGAGGGCGAGCCGCTGCCAGAGATTGCGAGCCAGGTGAGCGCCGACGTGTCCGACTTTGGCTCCTTGATGGACGCCATAAAGGCCGTGAGCGCCTACCCCATCGAGGTCGTTGAGGGGCTGCCCCCCGAGACGAACGGCCTGTTCAGCCGCCGTCTGGGCTACATCGCCGTGCGAAAGGGCATGTCCGAGGGCCAGACCGTCAAGACGGCCCTGCACGAGCTCGCGCACTCCGTGATGCACGACGCGGACGCCGAGGAGCTCCCCGACCGCGCCATGCGAGAGGTGCAGGCCGAGAGCGTGGCCTACGCCGTCAGCGATGCGCTCGGGCTCGACACGAGCGGCTACAGCTTCGGCTACGTGGCCAGCTGGGCCGTCGGGAAGAGCGAGGAGGAGATGCGCCAGTGCATGCGGGCGGTGCGCGACGCCGCGAAGCAGATCCTCGACAGGCTGCAGCTCGTGATGGAGCCCTAGGGACTCCCCCGGCCTCTTCGCACGGGGCCGGGGACGCACGCAAACGATGCATAACACTCGTTTTATGCATCGTTTGCGCGGCCCGCGCGGGAGCGCGGGCGACGTACTGACGACAGGCACGAAGGAGGGTGATGTCCCATGGGAAGGCCGCCGAGGAGGTGCCCCATGTGCGGGGCCAGGAGGGGCTGGAGGAGGATCGAGGCCTACAGGGACGGCTACAGCCCGGCCGCCGCCCTCATCGCCCACGCCCTGCTCGGCACGCCCGGCCTCGCGGCGGGCGCGACCGGGCGCAGGAGGGAGGCCTAGGCGTGCCGGGAGTGCGGCTTCGGGCACACGTACCGCATGTAGCGGCGGGCGGTACGGCTGACGTGGTCTGTTACGGTGTTACGGTGTTATGGGGCCTGCGACTCGCCTCGCCATACGTTCTCATTTTTTCCCTATCTAGTGAAAAGTGCCCATAACACCGTAACAGGCCGCACGAAAACGGCCCCTCACCTGCACGTTTCCCGTGTTACGGCCTTCTCGCGCCGTTATGGAAAGCCGTAACACGCGAGGCCGGCCGCGGGCCCGCGACGCCGGGCGGGCGCATCATCTGCGCCATCATCCCAGCCATGGTGAGACCGGCACGGAGTGCGGGCCCGCCGCCGAGGGCGAGCCGAACGGAGAAAGCTAGGCAATGCCAAGAGGCCCAATCGACAGCCGGAGGCAGCAAATCGCGATGACCGTGGCGAGGAGCGGCCATACAATACCACAGCCCATATTTCGAGCAGCTCAAATCAAGTGAGCGTGCCCGCAGTCAGCGAGTGCGTGTAAAGGACTGTGGTGAGAAAGAATCATCGGGTACAAACAGCGAGCAGGTTTCGTCTCTGTCACTCAGTACTCTAATAGCCACGATCAAAAAACACGTTTCCATCGGCTATTATCTTGAAATTCCGCCACATGAGGTCTTGGTCAGGCTTGCTGTCTGGACAGTATACGACATCGTAATCGATGTCCAACGTCAGTACCTCATCATCGTGTTTGCACACAACCTGCTTGAGTTTGCCGGCCATATCGTAGTCGTATTTGAGATGAGAGTTTCTAGGGTTGTGTCGCTCATCCAATTCCATGTAGTGCGTATGCAGCTTCTCGCCGTGCAATGCCATAGTCAAGTAGTTTCCAAACTCGTCATAATATGTCAGCCACGACTCTTTGCCGTCTTGATCTATAGTATGTACAACGATTTCGTCTTTCGACTTGTATTCTACCGAGTCGTCGCTGTAGGCACTGTTTGGAAGCATTTCCTTTGGACGGTATGCACATCCCTGCAAGACACCGTCTGGTGAAAAGGTGTAAGTCCCGACGTACGCTCCACCGTCATAGTTTACCCCCGTCATCAGAGCGTTGTCACCATATTCAAACGAGTAAGTGTCAGTGTCGTCAGAGGCTGCCGTTACGGTCGCCTTCTTCGGCACGGGGACGAGGGCCTCGAGGTATTTGCTAGAGTCGGCATAGCTCCCGGCGTCCACGAAGCCGGCGTATGCCGACTCGTAGTCGGCCGAATCGATCGCCTTCAAGGCGTCCTGATAGGACTGCGCCTTGCGGCACTCATCGAATTCCTCAGACGAGTTCTCGAAATCTCCCACTGCGGAAAAGAGCTCGCGCGCATCTGAGTAGTTCTCGCTCTCCTTAAGGCTGATGGCCGCATCATAGGCCGCGGACCGAAGCTCTCCGACGGCGTTTGACTGGCCGCCTCGCGCGACGAGTTCCTCGCACTTCGCGGCCGCCTCGCCGTAAGACCCTGCATCCAAGAGCGCCATGGCCGCAGAGCATTCCTGGGCCAGCTGCTGTTCGGGAATAATGACCTGGGTCACGAGGAGGGCGACCGCGATGACCGCCGCGGCAATGCCCCCAGCTATCGCGGCAGTTCTTATGCGCCTCCTCCTAAGCGCATTCTGCTCTTCTTCGCGCCTCTGACGCTCGCGCCTCTCAACTTCCTGCGCTTCTTTCTCGGCCTCGAGTCGGGAGTCCTTTTCGCTCTCCAGCTCCTCGACCCGTATCGACGAGAGCCTCTCGAGCGCCAGTCCGCAGCTGTGGCACTGGTCCTCGCCGTCATGATTGACTGCGCCGCAGGCGCATCTCCAGAGGTCGCGAATGGTGTCGGGCCTGTAGATGCACTGGCTCCCGTACTCGATGCGGAGCTGCTTCCTGAGCTCGCCGTCCGGCAGCCACTCCTTTATCGTCGGCTGTTCTGCCAGCGTCGCCCAGGCCCCGGTGACACCCGCCCACGTCGTCCCGTCCTCGTAGATGACTTCCACGCCGACGATGGCGAACGACCGCGCGGAGGCGTCGGGCATGCGAATCGGCGTTCGGGACCCGAACTCCTCGTCCCTCGACACTGCGAGGTCGAGGTATTCGCCAGTCACGACGTCGCCGAGCCTGGCGCCGGCGACGTCGTATGGCTGCAGCCTGACGCGCAGGGCCCTGATCTTCCCGTCGGCCAGGCTCCTGTACTTGAGCTGCGCAAGAACGCCGTTCGTGCGTGTGTCCTTCAGCAGCACCCCCGCCAAGACCTCGATCGGCGAGCCGTCACCGTAGAGGTTTTCCGATAATGTAAACACGCGCTCGTAACGTTCGGCCATTGACGCCGCCCCCCAGTCCTAAACTCGCGATCGAAAACCAAGATAGAGCCGCTTAAACCCGTCTGCGATCCTTGACTGAAGCCTGTGCGCTACAGTTCAGGAAGCTCGTCGTCGGACGCCGTCATGCTGTTGCTTTGTGCGCCGGAGGACACTATGCTACGCATTTTCTTGTCGGGAAGTGCCGCGACGATGGCGGCGGACGTGAAGATGAGTCCGAAGAAGCCTATGAACCACAGCCTGCCGTTCAGGTCGTCGTACCCCTTGTCTTTCGCCGCCTCGGTAATTATCCCCATGCCAATTACCCAAGCAATGAAATAGCATATCGGCACCGCTAATAAGATAAATAAAAAGAATGGCTCAGATCCAGAGTAGTAGCCCATTGCGATAACCCCTTTCATTTTCAGCCTGCAAGCGCCTCTCGCTTTCTTTGGCCCGTATTGCGACTAGCTGACTTACGAGCGTGTCCGGCATCGCCGCGTCTGATTCATTGACTGGGCCGTCCGGCTCCCGCAGCGAATGAGACCGCTGTCGCGCACTCGCGAAGGGAGTCCGCCATCCTCACCACCTCAGCGAACTCAACCCAATAAAAAAGTACATGTTTTGCTCATTAACCATAACGCATATTGTAAGGGAGTGCCCATTGTGTAGAGCGGCGCACTCACAGATACGATTTCGGCCCCCGACGGCGAAGATGGTAGGGGCGGCGGGACTCGAACCCGCAAGCCTTGCGGCGGAGGATTTTAAGTCCCCTGCGTCTGCCAATTCCGCCACGCCCCCTCTTGCGGCCATAAGACCACTACCATCTTATCGCACCTTTCGGCAATGGCAACAAAAAAGGTCTGTAATCTAATCCGACCGCATCCCAACGGACCCCAAAAGGTCCCCCACAACCCAGATTTCGCCGTTCTCAGCACTTCTTCGTCCAAACCTTTAAAGAATCCCTCCATCCGCCGGATAAAAAGTGTACAATAGATTCTGACTTTCTTATAAAACCCCAGTTGGCACAATGCTTAACATAATCCAATGTACAGTCGCTATTTTAGCGAGTGTACATTGGATTGCTTTAAGCTCAATGCCAACTGGTGTTTTAACGCAGATTCAAATTCTATTGCACACTTTCGCTCCTTGCGACAGCGTGCCACCTCCCGTCGCTATACACAAGCCTTTCAGAAACAGGCCTCCACACGTAGCGGAGGCCCGTCGATGAGCAAATCTGGAGGACGTTGGAGTGAGAGCACAAGTGCCCAGCACGCGGCAGCTAGCTCAACTCTGGTCGCCACCCAACCGGTGTCGCATCGCCGTCCGCCGCCGCAGCAGTCGTCAGCGCCATGCCAAACAACAGGTCGCTCTCACTCACGGTGAGCACAGAGAAGCCCGTCGTCGCAAGAATCTCCGCAACCGCAACCGCGCCACCCAGAATCACCGGCGCCCGCTGCGACTGAATACCCGCAAACTCGGCACGCTCGGCCACCGTCACGGCCGCAAGCCGCTCCTCCTGCAGCCGCACCTGCTCTGCCGTGAGCTGCGCCAGATGCACCCTCGACGACTCGTAGGGCACCAGCGCCTTGCTCAGCGCCACCAACGTCGTCGACGTGCCGCCCGTCACCACCACACGAGCGGGACGGTCCTCATCCGATGCCCACCACGTCGCCACCTGCGCAAACTCGCCCGCAACGTACTCATGCGCCTCGCGCAGGTCCTTGGCAGTTGGCGGATCGTTGCGTTGAAGGAACCGCTCGGTGATGCGCCGACACCCCACGTCAATGGATTGTACCTTCCGCAGGTCAAGCCCGCTCGTGGCATCCAACCTCCCCAGCGCGAACTCGGTTGATCCGCCTCCGTTGTCGGCGACCAGCAACCGCTCACCCATGAAGTCTTGTGCCACGCCCAGAAAGGTGAGCGACCCCTCCACCTTTCCGGGAATCACCTGGGCGACAAGCCCACGCGACTCAAAGGCCGCCAACAGGTCCCCGGAGTTCTTCGCGTCACGCGCCGCGCTTGTCAGCGTACAGCACGTGGCATCCACACCCGACTCGGCAATCGTCCTCAGGTACCCATCCACGCACACAATCAGCCGCCCACACGCCTCGGCCGAGAGTCGCGCAGTGCGATCGACCCCCTCCCCGAGGTTGACGATGGTCGAACGACGCGCCAAGCGCTGCACCTTGCCACCCTCAACGTCGGCAATCGCCAAACGCGCGGTAACGGTCCCGATGTCTATCACAGCCACGCGTGTCATCTCTACCCCTTCCGATAGCCCAGCAAGCCATCAAGCACATGCACATACCAAGGCAGGCCCCGCTCGTACTCGTCAAGCGCCACCTTCACTTCTTCTTCCTCAGCGGGCTCCTCGTCATCCAATCCCTCAACGACGACAGCCTCCTCGTCCGGATACACGTACCCGCGGCGACGTGCCTCGTCCTCTATGCCCTCAAGCGTGTTCAGTCGCTCCACGTCATCGGCAAGGGTCTCGTTTATCCCCGAAACGACCTCGTACTCCACATCGAGACGACCAGCCTCGCGCCAAGCGGTGTAATAGTCGCGCAACGGTCCCATGATGGCTGCCGCAACAAGCGCGATGGCCACCACTGTCGCGAGCACGACGTACCACATGTTGAGGTGCAGACCCGTCCCCCATCGACGCGCAATGCGCACGCGGTCGCGCAGGCCCACGTTCTCCTTCGTATACACCGCCGGCCGAGAAGAAACACCCGTTTGGTCGCGCTGGTCCTGCACGAGCTGCGCCGTGGACCCACGCCCATACGGTCGGTTTATGCGAAGGTTGAGCCCGTTCGCCCGACTGGCTGGGAACGAGAGCACGTCAGCGCCTACCGAGCGCGTCCGCTTACGCGGCGCCCTGTTTGCACGACGCGTCGAACGTCCGTCTCGAGCACTGGCGCCCGAACCCATCCGCACCTGACGATCACGCAACTCGCCGTCGCGCCGCCCCTCACCATAAGCTCGCCCGTCGTGAATCCGATCGTCACGCCTTGCCACATTACGCACCGTCCGGCCGCGCCCCGATTCGCCGCGCGCGGTCGACCTTGTCCGTGAGACACGACGACCCTCCGCCGCGCGTCCCTCCGTTGAGGAGAGACGTCCGCCAATGGGGCGACTACGCCTAGAGGATGTACGTTCGCTATAGCTCATGCCACTGCTTCGTTTGAGGTGTGTTCTGGCCCACGCGCTGAACGTGGCCCTCCATTATGGCACATATGGGGCGAGAGGGCACGCCTCGCTTCATTCTGCCCTACCGCCCGTCTTCCAACTCAGCCTGTTTTACGGCATTCCACAGCTCGTTGAGACCCTCCGTATCGAGGCGCTCTAGGTCCTCGTGCTCCTCCATGGCGGCCCATCTGCGCCTGAACTTCGCGTTGGATGCGGCAAGTGCCTCCTCGGCGTCGATGCCACAGCGCCGTGCCACGTTTACCAGCGCAAACAGCAGGTCACCGAACTCCTCCGCCGCGGCATCGCTGCCCGGCTCCTCGCGCTCGAACTCGGCGCGCTCCTCGGCGACTTGGTCCCATACGTCATCGACGGTATCCCACTCGAAGCCCATCGCCGCCGCCCGCTTGGAGATTTTTTGTGCCTGCATGAGTGCCGGCAGCGTCACGGGCACAGAATCAAGCAATCCGGTGTGCTCCGCAGCGTCGGCGCGCTCCCCCCGCTTCACGTTATCCCAAATCTTGAGCACCTCGTCAGAGGTCGCACCCACCGTGGCGGCAGCACCAAACACGTGCGGATGCCGCCGGATGAGCTTCTCGTTCAGCTCGCGACACACGTCGTCGATGTCGAACGCATGGCGGTCGTCGGCAATTTGCGCGTTGAGCAGCACCTGCTCGAGCACGTCTCCGAGCTCCTCCCGCAGGTGCGTCGAATCATCGTTGCCACGCCGCATGACCTCTGCGGCCTCGTACGCCTCCTCAACCATATGCTTTGCCAGACTACGATGCGTCTGCTCCAAGTCCCACGGACACCCATCCGGCTGCCGCAGACGCCATATCGTACGCACGAGCCGGTCGAACTCGGGATGCGTCTCGGGCGATCCGTTGCGCAGCGCGATGCTGCGATCGATGCGCGCCTCACGCGAGACGAGCTCCTCGGTTCCGCCCTCACCCCCAACGTCTTGCAGCTTGCGCGCAACGCGCCGCGACACCAGCAAGTCCACGCTGTCGTTACACATCGCCTCCAGCAGCAGGTCGGCCACCAGACCCATGCACTCCGGCCCAGGATGCAGCACGCCGTCCGCGAGCAGCGTCGGATCCTTGGGAATCCCGTGATATCCGTCCACGACGTGCATGTTCTCGTGACGTGAGCACACGCGACCCAGCATCTGGTGCATCCAAGTGAGCGGTCGGCCGCAGGGCACGGGCTCGTGTTCGTCAACGCGCCAAAGAGGCGAGAGCACGTAGGTGGGCACCCCCGAGAACAGGCGGTTCAGCCGCTCGAGGAACGAGACCGCACCACCCTCAATCGAGCCCACAGACCGCAGACTCGCCCAGTCGTTGGTGCCATACGCAACGACGACAACCTCAGGCCGCGCGTCTCGCCACAGCGAGAATCCACCCAGCGTGTTCTCGTCGAAGACATGCCCGGCAACAGACTGGTTCAGCAGATCGATTCCCAGCGTGGCGGCAATCTGCGCCGGATACGCGAGCGACGGGTGGCCGCAGACGAAGCCCTGCGTGATGGAGTCACCCAGCGCGAGCAGATACCCACGCTGCGGGAGCGGCTTGAGCGAGCCGTTGGTCCGCAAGTTGCCCACCGCCACGCTCATGATGGTGGGCAGATAAATGCGCACCTCGAGCTCCTCATGCTCGGGATTCTCGAAGGCAAGGCACAGCGGCCCGTCCGCAACGTGCACCGTCGCGATCAGTCGACCATCTACCACGAGGTCGATGCCGTCAACGTTGCCCTCTTCCGCGAAGCCGTAAGGCGGCACGCCCGTGGCACCACCAGCCATTACCGCCCGATACACGGGATGCTCGCGTTGCAGCGGCAACAGCACGCGGCAATCGAACGAGACCTCGGTACCGTCGGTCGCAAAGGCGATCGTGACGCCCGCCGTCGCAGCGGCACGTCGCAATCGCCCGACGCCCTTGAGGTGCTCAAGTTGCTCGGGAAAGAACCTCTGAGGCACGACGAGCCCGTCGGGACCCTCTTGCAGGCTGACCGCTCCTCGGATGAATGGGGCCAACGGATGGTGGGAGACGTTCATGGCGTTCCTCCGGTTCGGCATGTTCTTTGTAGGTGGCTTTTTCCCTCCTATGGTAGCGCCTGCATGCCGCAGCGGCACCATCGTACCCGCAGGCGGCAGGTCGCGTCACAGCGCCACAACGCAGGAACGGAAGACCCCACAAGGGCCGCCGAAGGGGCGCCATCATTCCAGCCATCGGAGAATGACCGCGCCGCATGAGCAATCGCCTATGATAAAGGCGTGTGTCCCCATGGGACATCCAACCCACCTAAACCCCGCCCACAGCTCGAAGGGAGTCACCATGCCCGCCAACCGAACAAAGATCGTCTGTACCATGGGTCCCGCAACCGAGGACGACGAGGTCCTCGCCCAGATGATTCGCGCGGGCATGAACGTCGCGCGCCTCAACTTCTCCCATGGAGACCACGAGTATCATCGTCGCAACATAGAGCGCTTCCGCCGCGTCTCTGCGGAAGTCGGCGCCGACACAGCCATTCTCGTCGATACGCGCGGGCCCGAGATTCGCACCGGCCTCAACCGCGACCACGAGCGCATCTTGCTCAAGACGAACAGTCACGTCACACTCACCACATGCCCCGTCGAAGGCACCGCCGAGCGCATCCACATTAGCTACGACGGCCTCCCGGCTGCCGTCGAGAAGGGCACGTGCATCTTCGTGGACGACGGCCTCATCGCGCTCGAGGTCGAGGGCGTGCACGATACCGAAATCGAATGCCGTGTGACCAACGGAGGCATGCTAGGCGAGCGCAAGGGCATCAACGTACCCAACGTCGTCACGCAGATGCCCTCCGTCAGCGAACAGGATCGCAAGGACATCCGCTTCGCCTGCGAGATGGGCGTCGACGCCGTCGCCGCCTCGTTCGTGTGCGATGCCGACGCGGTGCACGAGGTGCGCGAGATCTGCCTCGAGGCCGGTGCCCCAAACATGTACATCATCTCCAAGGTGGAATCCGCGCTCGCCGTCCGCAACTTCGACGATATCCTCGCCGCCTCGGACGGCATCATGGTAGCTCGTGGCGACCTTGGCGTGGAGGTGCCTCCGGCAGAGGTCCCCTACCTGCAGAAGCGCATCATCGAGCGCTGCAACCAGGCCTACAAGCCCGTCATCACGGCCACGCAGATGCTTGAGTCGATGGTCAACAATCCGCGTCCAACGCGAGCCGAGGTCACCGACGTGGCAAACGCCATCTTTGACGGGACCGACTGCGTCATGCTCAGCGGCGAGACCGCAGCCGGGCACTTCCCCCTCGAGTCCGTCCGAATGATGTCGGAGGTATGCAAACAAGCCGAGCAGCATCTGCCCGAGCGGAATAAGTATCATGAGCGGGTCGGCCTCGAGAACGTGAGCGCCTCCACGGGCTTTGCCGCGGTCGAGATCGCCCGTCGCGTAGGCGCGTCCGCCATCCTGTGCCCCACCAAGTCGGGCCGCACCGCACGCATCATGAGCGTCTTTCGCCCGAAGTTCCCCATCATCGCCACCACACCCTGTAAGCACACCGTACGGCGCACCAACTTCTACTGGGGCGTCGAGGCCGTGCTGACCACCGAGCAGGACGGTGTCGCCGCGATATGCTACGACGCCCTACGCAAGGCACGCCTGTCAAAGATCGTGCGCACCGACGACTTGGTGGTCATCACCGCAGGCGACCCCATCTCGTCTCCGCTCACGCAGGGGACCGAGGCGAACACCAACGTCTGCATGGTGGCGCAAATCTTCTGATGGACGCCGATTCGCGCTCCGACCAGACGTCCCGGCAAAAGACTCCGTACGAGTCCCCGCGCTCCGAGCGAACGTCCCGGCGAGAGAGTCCCCGTCAGTCCCCCCAGCTCGTTGTGGACAAGGACGGGAACCTCTCGCTTGAAGCGGACGGGGTCTCTCTGCGCGGGGACTTCGCACGTCTGCTGCCCCGCCTGCGCCCGCAGAACCTGCGCCGCGAGCTCATCGTACGAGCGACTCGCGTTCGTGGCGTGGCGTCCCCCGTTCTCGTCGATGCCACAGCCGGCCTCGGGGAGGATTCGCTGCTGCTTGCCGCTGCGGGGTTCTCCGTCATCATGTTCGAGCGTGACGAGAAGGTCGCCGCCCTTCTTGGTGACGCCCTGCGCCGTGCCCGACAGGACCCACGGCTCTCCGAAGTCGCCGGACGCATGCGTCTGATGCAAGAAGACGCCGTCACGGGGCTCAAACGCTTGGAACTGCGACCCGACGTGGTGTATCTCGATCCGATGTTTCCCGCCCGGCGCAAGGACGCCGCGACAAACAAGAAGCTCCAGATGCTACGCATGCTCGAGCAACCCTGCACCGACGAGGGGGCGGAGGCGCTTCTTGCGGCAGCGCTGGGAGCCGGTCCTCGTAAGGTAGTGGTCAAGCGACCGCTCAAGGGACCGCACCTCGGCGGCTTACGTCCCAGCAACTCGCTCGCCGGCAAGGTCGTGCGCTACGACATTCTCACGGGCCCGCCCGCCACCTGACGGCAAAGATCTCCCACTCCGACCGCCAAAACTCACGTGCCGTGTAAGCAGCAACGCCTCCGACATCGCGCAAAGGGCCGCCGACTGTCGCTCGACAATCGGCGGGCCCCTAACCTAGAGCGCTTTGTGTGGCAGGCGGTGCTAAATCGTTCCGTACATGTCGTAGGAGTCGTAGCCGTACTCGTCATACCCATACGAGTCGTAGCCGTACAAATCGGTGTCGTACGCATCTGTGCCGTACGCGTCGTCAGCGGTCTCGGTGCCAGTGCCGTTGGTGGTGCCGGTTCCCGTGCCATCGGTCGTGCCGTTGGTCGTCCCGGTGCCGCCGGTGGTGCCGTTGGTCGTGCCCGTGCCGCCGGTGGTGCCGTTGGTCGTCCCGGTGCCGGTTCCCGTGCCGCCGGTCGTGCCCGTGCCACTGGTCGTCCCGGTGCCGTTGGTCGTCTGGGTGCCGATCCCGCCGGCAGCGTTCGTCTCGTCAGCGTCGGTGACGGTACTTGTCGAGCTCGACGTGGCCGTGTCCGTCGTGGCGGACGGCTCCATGTCGGTGATGGCCTGCATGTTGACGAGATACCAACCGGGCACGTCTACGGAATTGTCATCCACATAGGCGAATATCATGGTGTTCGCGAACTCGTCGGTACGGTACTCGCCCGAGCTCAGAACCATGTTCTTGTCGAAGCGCACGTCGCACGAGAACAACTTGTCGTTGTACATGATGCAGTTGCTGACTGACTCGTTGCTGAAGCCTGTGAAGCTATGGCTCCACACAAATGTGATGTCGACGCTGTTGACGAATGCCGTCGCCTGGTCGTAGAGCTCGGATCCCGGGATGAGGAACGAGGTGACGCCCGAAAGACCACTGCCGAGGTCGTTGGTCATGAGCAGACTCCACGTCTCGCCAATGTTGATCGGATCGATGGGCAGCTGGTCGGCCGTGCGATTGGGCGTCGCGAGCGAGGCCGCTGCGATGCTCGTACCGTTGTGGTTGAACTCGATGTTCGCGCCCTCGAAGTTGGTCGCCGTCACCTCGGGCTCGCTCATGAGCCCCTCAAGGTGATACGTGACGGCCTCAGGTACGTCAACGAACTGCGACGCATACTCGAATCCCGGCATCGCCGTGCTCGTCCCACCCGTCGTACTGGCATCGAGCTGCTTGCCATTGACCATGACGGTAGCGTTTTCGGGCACGGAGATGTCGTACGCAAGTCCTTCGTCCACCTTTGTCTCGGCCGTCGTCGGAACATTTGGCGTGTAGAGAATGGCACGCGAGATATCCCAGTCGGTGATGGTGAGCAGGCCGAGGCGCACGTAGGTGTCCGTCGGCTGCAGATGCACCGTGAGGTAGGGCGCATCATCCGCGTAGATGGTGTAGATGGGCGCATTGGTATCGAAGGCGATGCCACCCTCCTCCACGCGGTAGGCGCCCTTGCCCACGCCCTGATCAAACCGGGCGTTAAGTGCCTCGATAGAGTCATAGGCCCCGATGTTGTCCTCACGAATGACCTGGTCGCGCCGTGCCGTCGCCGCATTGCCACCAGCCTTCAGGTCGTTGACAAACGAGTCAATGTAGACCTGGGGCTGGGCGTTCTCGTAGCGCACGAGGCTATCGTAGGTGTGCACCATCGCAAAAGCCGTGAAGGCGACAAGCACGGCCACGAGGATGCCGTAGGCGATCCAGAACACCGGCCGCCTCGCACGATTGCGGCTCTTGTTCTGGTCGATGAGATGCTGCGGGGCCTGACGTGCGGCAGGCACGGATTTGGTACGCAACTGCTTGCCTTCCTGTTGCGGCCGACGCGGACGGACGACACGGACTGGCTCCGGCTCGGCGTTCATGCTCGGATCGGGAACGGCATCGAGGTCGGAGGTCGCCCCGGCAGCGGCATCTTGGTCGGCCACGTCGTCAAGCTCCGTGTCGGCTTCCTCCTCAGAGGTGTCATCAAATTCCTTGTCGAGCTCGCCCTCGTCGAACGCAACCTCGGGCTCCTCGACGTTCTCGCTGTCGGACTCGTCGTATTCCGAGACGACCTCCTCGTCGAAGCCTTCCTCAAAGACCTCATCGGAATCCAGCTCGTAATACTCGTCGTCGAAGTCCTCCTCCGGCTCCGGCTCCGGTTCGGAAACCGGCTCCGGCTCCTCTGAGACAACCCTGCCCCAGAAGGGCATCCCCTCGTCCTCCGCAACGTGCACTTCTGGCATGGAGTCCCCTGACGGTTCCACCGCCTTACGCTCCGGCACTGGCTCCAACTTCTTCCGCAGGTGGGTACCGTAGTCCTCATCCTCCTGCTCCCGCACCGGCAGCGCACGCGTCGCGACCACGGGGATCACGCCCACGTTCGCGTCGTCCACGCGCGCCTCCTGCTCCTGGTGCTCCTCGGCAGCCAGGCGCACCTCCTGCGCTCGCCTCGCCCGCGCGCGACGCTGGGCCCGCGCGCGACGCTGGGCGTCCGTCTCTTGCGCCTCGCCACTCTCGTCGTCCGCCGAAATGACCCTCACGCGCTGATCCTTCGGCATAGTTGCCGGCGAGCGACGACGCTGAACCCTTCTCCTTGGCGTGCTCTCCGGCGTTCCTGCCGCATCCGCCTGTCTGGACGCATTCTGGCTGTTCTTCTCTTCCATCAAGCTCACCTCGCTTCGACGACGACCGCCGTCGGCATGAGCCACGAGCCGTTGGCGTACATGAGCGTCACGCTCGTCATCTCGTACTTACCGTCATACCACATGCTGGACGAGCTGCCGCCGTCCAGGTTCGCGGCGTTCACCGCGCCATTCTCCACCATGATGTTGATGAGGTCGGAGGCCGTCGCGCCCAGGTGGCCGCTTGCGCCGCGACCGTCAGTCACGAGTAGCAGGACGGCGCCGTCAGCACGCTGTCCCACGACGGTGCGCGGATTGGCACCGGAGCCAAGTCCGCCCAGCTCGCGCGGCACGCCGTTGATGACCAAGGGTACGAAGTGGTTGTTTGCGTCAGATGCCTCGTCCTGGAAGCAAATCGCATCGCGAATGTGGCGATCCGCGACGGTGGCGCGAATCTCTTCCTCACCCATCTCGTGGATGTCGATGATCTGCAGGAGGTTCGTGTCATCGAACCCGATGAGGAAGAGGCCCTCCTCATCGTAGATGTCCATGCACAGGATCTCGTGGTCCTTCACCACGACGCCGCGCGGCGCACCACCCGTGCCGGTGATGTTGGCATACAGGCCGCCGTTGACGCCTGCGACGCAGCCGTTTCCGGTCACGATCTCGTCGAGGTTCCAGCTGTCACCAAAGGGCACGGAACCACCGATCTTCACGCGCGACGGATCGTTGACGATCATGAGCTTCGCGTAATAGGTGCGGCCGAGAATCTCCTTGATCTCGATCGCGTTCATATCGAGCGCGGCTGCCTCCTCACCGGTCTGGCTGGCGTCAACGAGCGAGGCATCGAGCACGCTCGTGTCCATGGACTGCATGGCCGTCTTGTTCACGATCTCGGAAATCTCCTCGTTCGAGAGGAACACGTGCGGCACGAACTTGAGCGACCCCGACTCCAAGAAGGTGGTCACGGTAAGGTCGCGCGCCGCTTGGGACGGCCCCTTGCAAAGCAGGAACACAACGCCGACCAAGGCAATGACCAGCCCCAGCACCACGGTCAAGAGCACGCCGAAGAAGCGACGGATGATGCGCGCGGGTCCGAGCCCGCCCTTTTCTCGCACTTCGCGCTTCGATTTGTCTCGTCCAAACACGTGCAACCCTCCCACCATCTAGATACCATGTGTAAACATACAGATTACCCTATGAGAACCAGACGCGCACGGGCCGTTCACCTCATTTCACATAGACTGGAAACCGGACACGAAAATCCGCATTCTGTACCGCATGTCCCACAGCCGCACCATCCTGTATAATGGGAAGCTCCGTTTACCGAAGAAAAGAGCTCCATGGACCGCATCCCCATCATCATCCCTGCCTACGAGCCCGACCAGCGTCTAATAGCGTTGCTCGAGGCATTAACGGATCAGCACATGGCGCCCGTGATTCTGGTCGATGACGGAAGCGGCCCTGCGTACCAGTCGGTCTTCGATGCGGCCGGTGCGTTCCTGCATGCCGAGAACGGAGACACCCTGCTTGCGCATGAGGTCAATCGTGGCAAGGGCGCCGCGCTCAAGACGGCCTTCTCCTACGTGCTCGACCGCTGGCCCGACGCGCTCGGCGTCGTGACGGCCGACTCCGACGGCCAGCACACGCCCCCCTGCATCGAGCGCATTCGTGCTGCGCTGGCGAGCAACGAGTCCGCGCTCATCATGGGCGTGCGCACCTTCGACGGCGACAACGTCCCCTGGAAGAGCCGCATGGGCAACAAGATTACCTCACGCGTGTTCGGCGCCCTCACAGGCCTCTATGTGTCCGACACCCAAACGGGTCTGCGTGGCATTCCGCGCGACCTCATGCGGCAGTGCCTCGATCTGCCAGGCGACCGGTTCGAGTTCGAGACACAGATGCTCACCTGCGCACAGGGCTCGACGCCCATCATCGAGGTGCCCATCTCCACCGTCTATGACTCCAAGGAGAATCACCAGACGCACTTCAACACGGTGAAGGACTCCTGGCGTATCTATCGTTCCCTTCTTCGTCAGCCCGCGCTCTATGCGCTCTCCTCGCTCGTCTCGTGCGGGGTGGACATCGGCACCTTTGCGCTGCTGTGCCCCGCCCTGCGTGGGGTAGGCGGCTACGTGGCAATCTCGACCGTCGCGGCACGCCTGGTCTCGGCAACGCTCAACTACACCATCAACTCGCGCATCGTGTTCCAGAGCAACCGCGGCGACCTCGTCTCCGTCCCGCGCTATGCGGCGCTCGCCCTCACGATCATGGCCCTCAGCGCCTCCCTCACCACACTGGGCACCATCGCATTGCCCATGGCACCGGAGGTCCTCGTCAAGGTCGTTGTGGACGCGCTGCTCTTTGTCCTGAGCTACGTGGCACAGCGTCAGCTCGTCTTTTAGGCACGTACTGGTACAAGCCCGCCGCTCGCCGAACGTTATAGAACGTTTGTCCATTGTGCCCACATTCACACGAATTGAGCAACGCAGGTCAGTGCGGCCGTATTCGTGTTGGCGTATTGGCTCGCACACGGCACGCCCCAATTCAAGAGGTTTACCGGGTACCGAGGGCTGCGTCACGCGGCGTGGTCGCGATGCCAGTCGGGCCATCTACTTGGCGGACTTACTATTCGGCCCCGTTCGCGCGTTCATATATACTTGTTTCGCAATCCCATTGGCTTTGCAATTGCCGGAGCAAGGAGACGTCATGCCAAAACACCTAAGAGTTGTACCACCTGAGCCCACAGAAGAAGAGCCGCTCGCCCAAACCGAACCGGAGGTGCCCGCGGAGCCGGAGGCACGCATCGAGCAGGACGTTCCTGCCGAGCCGGATGCGTCTGCAGAACCTGACCTCGACGCCGCGCTCGCCGCAGCAGAGAAGAAGATGCGCGCGCTCGACGAGGCTGAGGACGCAATCGACGCTGCGTTCGGCACCGGCAAGGCAGATCGCGCGCGTATCACCCGCAAGGCACAGCTCGACGCCGCCGAGGCGGTAGCCATGGTCGGCGAGGCGATGGAGGCCGACGAGGCGGCTGACGAGGCGGCGCGTCTTGCCGTTATTGCCGAGAACATGGGCGACCGCAAGAAGACCCGCACTGCCCGCAAGCGCGCCAAGACCGCCCGTCGCGAGGCCAAGCAGGCACACAAGGCCGCAACAAAGTCGGCAAGGACCGCCTACGACGCCATTAGGTTCAGCCAGCCCGGCAAGCTCGGCCTCTTGCGATTCGTTCAGATTGCCTACGCCTTCAACATCGCCAGCACGCTACTCGCCCTCATCCTCACCTCGCGCGACACCATCACCTACAACTCGGTGACCATCTTCAGCTGGATTACCATTATCCTGCAAGGCGTTGCTCTCTGGTTCCTCATCAATTACCTCAAGCAAGCAAAGAACGCCGTCATCCTCACGTCCGCCTTCTGCATCGTTACGAATATCATCACCAGCATCGTCACCGGCTCGTTCACGGTATTCGACTCGGTCCTCAACAACGTGTGGTACATCTTCCTCATCGTATACTTCCTGCGTTCTAAGCGTGTGGGCACCGTGCTGGTCAACGACTTCTCGACCTTCCGCCCCAAAATACGCGAAGAGACCACCCTCCAACGCGGGGGCTGGCCGCTCGTGCGCAACCTCATCATCTACTTCATCGTCTTCTCGGTGCTCGGTCACTGGATGGAAGCGGCCATGTGTCAACTCATCCGCTTCGGTCTCGTGCAAGGCGAGTACGACCCCACCAACACCATGCTCTGGCGTGACTGGCTCTATCCCTACCCCATGGAGGGTGCGGCCGTCGTCATCATCGCACTCGTCCTGTATCCGCTCTGGCAGTACCTGCTCAAGCGCTTCGAGGAGAAGCCCGTCGTCGCGTATGCCCTCAGCTTCCTTGCCAACGCCCTCACCTGCTCTGTCATCGAGTTCTCCATGGGCCTTATCGTGAACGCCGACCACCAGCTGTGGGACTACTCCGACATGGTCGGCAACATCATGGGTCAGGTATGCCTCCAGAACACCGCCGCCTTCGGCGTCGCAGCCTCCATCATCGCATGGGTCGTCTATCCCATGATGGAGCGCTGGCTCGCACGCATCTCCAATGACACTATGAACATCGCCTTCGTGATTATCGCCATCATCGGCGGCATCCTGTGGTCCCTCTACATCATCGATCCGCCCGAGAACCATCACTATGAGGTGGAGCCCATCGAGACCACCGATCCGGCACAGGAGGAACGTCACGATTACGACGTTCCGATTATCACCGCGGACGGCACCATCGCCGCAATGCGCGAGATGACCAGTAACTCCCACAGCCTCCCGGAAGACGAGCGCACCGATATTGAACAACATCTCAACGACATGCAGACAGAGCTCGACGAGATTAAGCGTATCGTGCACTACGACGAGGCGGCATAGCGCACGGCGCATCCACACCATACGCAACGGGGCATCTGGGACCATCCCCAGATGCCCCGTTTTGTGTAGTCGTCGCGACCCGAAATACCCATGGTGTTTTGGGCATACAATGTCATGCAACGCAAACTTGATCGAAAGGAGTCCATGCATGAAGCATGTCAACCGTCCGTTCCTCTCCGTTCTGGCACTCGCCCTAGCCGTCATTTTGGGCCTTGATGCCTGCGGAAACACCGCACAGCAGTCCAACGACGCCACGTCCGACGTCGCTGCCACCACGACCGAAGAGACCACCGAGGTGGCGGCCACCGAGGCCACCAACGACACGACCACCGAGAACGCCACCGACGCTGGAACCGCAGCCACCAACGCTGAGGCACTTGACCAGTGGGCTGACGACTCCCCCACCGCGGCTCTCGTCAAGGAGTACGTGGCCGACGTCACCGACCAGAACAGCCCCAACTTCATCCCCGTCGAGGATCGCCTATGCACCATCGACTGGGACGGCACGCTCTTCGGCGAGCTCGACCCCATCTACTTTGACTGGGCCATGTATGTCCACCGCGTCCTATGGGATTCCACCTACGAGCCCACGCCCGAGCAGGTCGAGGTCGCACACCAAATCGAGGAGGTCGAGCAGACCCGCTCGTTCCCCGACGGCCTCGAGGCCCAGCATGCCACATACCTCGCCGAAGTCTTCAAGGGCATGAGCGTCGAGGACTTCAGGGCCTACACCGCCGAGTTCGGCGAGACCGACGCCCCCAAGTTCACGGGTCTCAAGCGCAAGGACTCCTACTACAGGCCCATGGTCCAGCTCGTCAATTACCTGCACGACAACGGCTTCGACTGCTACGTCGTCTCGGGCACCGACCGCAACGTCCTGCGCCAGCTCATCCCGGCTTACTTCCCCTGGATGGATGGCGCCCACGTCAAGGGCAGCGTGAGCACCGTCGAGGCCTCCGGGCAAAAGGGCGCCGATGGCCTCGAGTACACCTGGACCCCCGAGGACGAGCTCACCCTTGGCGGCGAGCTCGTGATCAAGGACGTCAAGGCCAACAAGCCCTCCATCATTGCCACCGAGATCGGCAAGCAGCCGGTCGTCTCACTGGGCAACTCCTCGGGCGACAGCTCGATGGCCAACTACTGCGTAAACAACAACAAGTACAAGTCGCTCGCCCTCATGCTCTGCTGCGACGACACCGAACGCGACTGGGGCGAAATCGAGAAGGCAGAGTCCATGGCAAAGTCCTGCGAGGAGAACGGCTGGCACGCCGTAAGCCAGAAGAACGAGTGGAAGACCTTCTTCGGCGATGGTGTTGAGCGTGACGAGAGCTGGACCTTCGCCGAGTCCGACCCCAACCAAGCGGGCCCGAACGCACGCGAGACCTCCTTCGACGAGACGGCAACCCCCCAAGCTGCCGAGGAGGAGACCGAGCTCGCCGAGGCCGCGTAACCCACGCACCTCAATCGGGTAGGAGGCGCGCCATTAATTGACGCGCCGTCCTCCCACACCACCGTGCGTACCGTTCGGTACACGGCGGTTCCCAGACTTAACACTTCACT
>CADBYM010000029.1 GCA_902798915.1 uncultured Coriobacteriaceae bacterium
TCGCGGCGGACGCCCTTGCCATTGGCTGTGTGCTTCCCGCTGCCGGGCGCACTAGGGACTCTCACCCATTAGAGACGCGCCATGCCCGGCGCACAAGAACGACCCACGGGGCGTAAGCCCTCGTGGGTCGAGGATGCACCGCGAGGCACCACCTCCTCGCGTGCTCGTCATCCAACAGATTACACGTGCGAGACGATGAGCGTCATATCACCCGTAAAGGCCAAGTCTCCCGAATCGAACGGAGCTACGAAGTGCGTTCCCTTGGGGAGGTCGTATGTCGCATCGCCAGCCACAACCGAACCCGTGCCCTCAATCACGCTCACGTTGAGGAACGGCCACGGCTGTGCATACGTCACGGGCGCGTCCGCGCCCACGACAATGCGATCCACTACGTAATTGGGCGTCTCGACCAAGCGCGTCACGCCGTCAACCTCGGCAGCCGTCACCTTGCCCGTCGTCGGCGCCTGCACGTCAAAGTCCACCACATCAATCGCCTGCTGTATGTGGAGCTCGCGCAAGGAACCATCTGCCTGGCGCCGATCGAAGTCATACACGCGATACGTCACGTCGGATGACTGTTGCGTCTCCAGGATGAGGGTTCCGCCCAAGATGGCGTGCACAGTCCCGGGGTCAATTTGGAAGAAGTCACCCTTCTGAATGGGCACGCGATTCAGCAGGTCGTCCCAGCGCCCGTCCTCAATCATCTGTGCGAACTCATCTCGGTTCTGCGCGCGCTGGCCGACGACGATGTCGCCACCCTCGCGCGCGTCTATCACGTACCAGCACTCCCGCTTGCCAAGCGACCCGTTCTCGTGCTCGTTGGCATACACATCATCTGGGTGCACCTGAATCGAGAGGTCGTCTTCGGCATCGATGATCTTTATGAGCAGCGGGAATTCGTCACCTTCCAAGCCGCCAAACAGCTCGCGATGCTCGGCCCAAAGCTCCGAGAAGTACTTCCCGTCCCATGTTCCACCCGCCACGCGACAATCTCCATGGGGATGCGCGCTGATCGCCCAGCACTCGCCCACCGGCCCCTCAGGCACTTCGTAGCCGTAGTCGTCATGCAGGCGATGCCCACCCCACAGCTTGCCGTGCAGGACCGGCTGCAAAAAGATAAGTTCGTTCATGTGAATCCCCTCCGAATGCATCTTGTCAGTTGACGGTACACTCCAGTCACACTACACCAAATTCAGTCAACTCGCGCGGACGTATCCGCCACCGCACGTCGTTGCTCTCCGCACTCGCGGCATACCAGCAATGAGAATACAATGAGGCCGGCATCACCGCCACGCGGGGAGATGACCGGCCTCTCTTCCTTCCATTGTCCAAAGACGGGTGGTGTGCCAGCACCTTCCCGCCCCTCGTCAACCGATATGATGCGTACGTGCGACCTTAGCAATCCAAGCGGCCGATTCCTTGGGCCTCCGCTCGTAGTTTGCGTCGAGGTCAACCTCCACGAACCCGTAGCGATTCTTGTAGGCGTTGTTCCAACTCCAGCAGTCGATGGATCCCCAATAGTGGTAGCCACGGCACTTGGCGCCCTCACTGATGGCGCGTGCAATCCAGCGCAAGTGCTCTCGAACGAACGGCACGCGATACGATGCGTCCATGATGCGCCCGTCTTCGTCTCGCGCAGCGTGGTGCTCCTCGATGCCTATTCCGTTCTCGGAGACAAACCACTCGAGTTCTGGGTAGTCACGAGTCATCTTGAGGGCAAAGTCATAGATTCCCTTCGGATAGATCTCCCAGCCACGCGACTCGTTCATCACGGCATCCGGCCACACATACTCCTGTGCGAAGACCGGGTTCCCATAGTCGTCGACATCGTGCTCGGGTGCCTGCACACGTGCCGGGTGATAGTAGTTGAAGCCCAGCCAGTCTACTTTGCCGCGTGCGAGCATTTGCTCATCACCGACCCTCATGGGCAGCTCGACGCCACGCGATGCGAGCGTCTGCAGCACGTCCTGGGGCAAACCGCCCGCAGTAACCAAATCGAGCCACCAGCGATTGCCCAGTCCGTCCGTCATGCGCACGGCCTCGAGGTCCTTCTCTGTGGGATTCTCGCGCGTGTAGGGAGGCGTAAAGCAGTTGATCAGTCCAATGCGGGCATCCTCGCGCACGACACCTTTGGCCTGCGCCCGGCGGAAGGCATCAACAGCCAGCGCATGGGCCAAAGAAATGTGATACTGCACGATGCGCGCACGGGCGAAGTCGTGATGGAAGGGATACCAGTTCCCATGCTCATAGCGCTGCTCAGGCTCGACAATGGGCTCATTGAAGGTAAACCAGTGCTCGATCTCCTGCCCGAACTCCGCGAAGGCGATTGCCGCATAGTGCGCGTAAGCCTCCACGACCTCACGGCTCTCCCAGCCGCCGCGACGGAACAGCAGTGCCGGCATGTCGAAGTGGTACAGGTTAACAAACGGCTCCACGCCGGCCGAACGTGCGGCAGCAAAGAGGCGATGGTAGAACTCGGCACCCTCAGGGTTGAGACTTCCGTTCTCGTCCAACAGTCGCGACCACTGAATCGACGTGCGAGCCGACGTGAACCCTAGCGACGCGAAGGTCTGCCAGTCCTCAGCATAGCGTGAGCCCATGTCGTTACCGGAATAAGACCCCACCCGGTTGTAAAACGCGGAAAGATCCAAGTTGGACCATAAGTCCCATACGTTCTCCTGCTTGCCCATGCCTTGCCACATGCCTTCCGTCTGGGGGCCGGAGAACGCCGCCCCAAAGAAGAAGTCTGACGGTAAGGTGTCGTACGTTTCTATGTTCATTGGGATTCCTTCCGATGTCAAGCTCTGCTCTCTGTATTGAGCGCTCAGTTTGTGTGCTGCTCGTTCCGATTCCGCATCTTTTACTGTGTATTGAACCACATAGAGAGACGCTCGCCCCGGCACGATTCCGGGGCGAGCACAGAAGACGTGCGGCCAATGGCGGTAAGCAGTCTACAAAGCGGCATCGAATATGACCTGGTCAAACGCACCGACCACATCGAACATCGTCATTTCTTGCTCGTCAATTCGTGCCACGAGGTTACGCGTGCCATCGTTCGCCATCGGCTGAAGCACAACCTGAACCTCACCGGCATAATGCTTGTAGTTATCGTTGACCATGACGACATCGCCCGGCACGAACTCTCTGCTCGCATGTCGGCGCGGCAGAATCTCCCGATTCGCATACTCAACCCGCGGCAGGCGCGAACGCCACATCCACTCTGACGAGTCGCCCATATCCATATGTTGCGTAAACTCAAACAGAATCTCGCGCTCTGTGGGCGACAAGTCGTATACGGGTTCAATGCGCACGTGTTTGCGCCCATCCTCGAGCCCCTCGTGTACCGCCTTGAGCTCCTCATCGGTTGCATACGCATTGCCAAAGAAGATATCCGTGGTGCCGGCGGCCGCAAGTATACGTGCCTGCAAGTCTGACGGAAAGTCGCGCAACCGCTCTACCGTGGGCAATCCGTCCACCGCATCCCACACTCCATGAGTTTGGGATGCGTGCGACGAGACGAACGCACCGACGTGCAGTCCCGCTTGCCCCAGCCGGGCATTTACCTCTATGAATCTATCCCATCGAAGGCCCGTATATCGCTGCGGATAGAAATTGTGACATGCGAGCATTCGCTCCTTCTTGATGCCCCGGCCGACCAACGCTTCGATAACGTCAGGAGAAAGTGCACTGGCATTGTATTCAATCTGCATCCCATAGGGGTTGTTCAGCATTCGCACGTTGTCTTCCTCGCCATACGCCCCATCCATACGTAGGATGTCGGTTCCGATGCTGTGGTAAACCGAGAGGTCATTCGGTGTCGCTCCAAATCGCTCCATGCATTGCGGGTTGACGTCGAGGGAGACGCGCATACCATTCTCGTGCGCCACCTCATTGAGCCTCTTGAAGAGATCGAGCACTTCTCGCGGTCCCCCCTCAACCGAAAACATACTGCTAAACACGCGCGTATATCCATATCGGGCCGCTTTGACCATATACGCTGCAATCTCCTCAAGTGGGCGCAGGTCGGGATACACCGATATGCCGAGCGTTGGCGCTTCACTCCGACTCGTCATCATGCCTCCTCTCTTTATAGCAAAAGGCGGAGAGAGCGTATGCCCTCCCCGCCGACAGTGTTTCGTAAGACGCAGACTTAGAACTTGGTCTCGTACAGCTCAATGAACTCGACGGCCATCTGCTTGAAGACTTCGCAGCTCATCATCTGATCCTCGGCGTGGATGAGCAGCAGGCAGACGAGGTCGGCAGAATTCTTGCCCTCAACGGCCAGCTGTGCTTCCTGAGCCAGCAGCTTTGCGTGAGGATCGTGAGCCTGTGCCAAGAACTGGTCGCCTTCCTTGACGAGTTCCTTGGCCTCATCGAACTTGCCCTCCTTGGCGAGTTGGATGGCCCCAATGTAGTTGGACTTGCATCCACCAGCAGCGGTAATGATCTGGAACAATGTGAGCTCGAGCTCTTCGGTCATGCTGTGCCTCCTCAAGATTGCAATACAATATCAATAACACAATGACTACACTAGAAAAGTGCCGATGGCACCAGCGTCGGTGCCATCGGCGAAATAGCTAGTGCTTACGCAGCTTCAGACTCCTGCTCGAGCGCGAGGTAATCCGCGTCAACCGAGCGAGCGAACGGCAGATAGATGAAGAACGAAGCTACCAGCGCGACTGCCTGCCATGCTGCACCCTGCCAACCAATGGCGAGGAGGCCAGAGAGGATGGGAGGCGTGGTCCAAGGAACCGTAACACCCATGGTGTAGGGGATGAATCCGATGTCGGTAAGAACGTAAGCACCAATGTTGCATACGAGAGGAGCAGCAACGAAGGGAACGAGCAGCTTGGGGTTCAGAACAATAGGAGTACCGAACAGAACGGGCTCGTTGATGTTGAAGATGCCGCAGCCAAGGCCGAGCTTACCGACCTGCTTCATCTGAGCAGACTGAGCCATGAAGGCCATGTAGATGACCAGACCGATGGTGATACCAGAGCCAGAAATGGCCTGGAAGCAGTTCTGGAAAGCCTCGGTGAAGATGTGGCCACCGTTCTCGCCGATAGCGGCGATGGCAGCATCGCGGGACAGGCCAGCGTCAATGCCCCTCTGGAAGATGGCGGCGTTGTCGGCCTGATTCATAAGAGCGATAGGCTGAGCAACGGAGCCGACGACCGTGGCGCCATGAACGCCGAAGAACCACAGGAGCGGGATGAGCGTCTCGAAGAGAATGACGCCAGGCAGGGAGTCGCCAACGCCCTGGAGCGGGGTCTGGATGAAGCGGTAGATGAGCTCGATCGGGGTAACGTGAGCGATAGCTTCGCAAATGCCGTAGATGACGACAGCGCCGGTGCAGATGGTGGCAGCAGGAATCAGGCCGGTGAATGCAGCGGCAACGCCATCAGGCACGCCTTCGGGCATCTTGATGCGGATGTCCTTCTTCATGAAGACGCTGTAAATCCAGCCAGAAAGAAGACCGGCCACGATAGCGCCGATCATACCCTGGCCAGCGAGCCAAGTCTTGTTGAGGCCAGAGACCTGGCTTGCGATCGCACCGCCAGTAGCGGCTTCCTGAGCAGCGGTGATGGAGTCGGCCGCAGCAATGCTGGTCTCGCCCTCGGCAGTGGTAATAACGGCACCCACGTAATCGGGGATGAGGATGAGGAACACGGCAAGCGAGATGACGCCAGCGGAGAGGGGCTCCCAGCCGTCGTTCTTTGCCCACGTGTAACCAACGCCCACGGCGCACACCATAGCGATAATCTGGAACGTGGAGGTGTAGCCATGGCTCAGGAACGGCACGATGCCAAGGCTGGTGATGAAGTTAGCTGCAGCCTCAATGGGCAGCTGGAACAGCAGGAGGTAAACAGCGCCGACGATGATGAGCGGCATGGTGAACATCATGCCGTCCTTGATGGCGCGAACACCGCGAGTGTTTACGAACTTCATAAATGCCGGTAGGACTGTATTCTGAAGAAAATCGCCCACTTTAACTCCTTCCTTTCCTTACAGTTGCGTACTTATGCTTCGATGGTCGGCCAGATGACCAAGGAAACCTTACTTGTTGGCGAGCTTCTTGGCGAAGGCCAGAACGTTCTTGCCGTTGACCATGCCATAGTCGGCCATGGGGATGACGTCGCAGGGCACGCCCTTGGCAGCAGCGGTCTTTTGCATCTGAGCCTTCATGTAGCCGACCTGGGGTCCGAGAAGAGCAACGTCGACGCCATCAAGGTGCTGATCCATCTCGCCCACGGGGAAGGCGATGATGTCGACCTCGGTGCCCTCGGCAGCTGCTGCTTCCTCCATCTTGCGGACGAGGAGGCTCGTGGACATGCCAGCGGCGCAGAACAAACGGATGGTGAGCATGATGGTACTTCCTTTCCCTTGCTTCCTTTTGCCCGGATCACATCCGAGCGTGCCTACTTAAAGCATACATACGTTGGGTCGTTGCATGCTTTATTACCAAGCTACATCACTTCGTCACATTTGAAAAGAAATTTCTGTTCTTTTTTTGCTTGTGAGGTGATTGGTGCCTAGTATAGCGGTTCACTCGAATCAATCTCCCCAAAATCTACGAATATTGGCCACTTTCTCGTGAATGGACGTGGCTTGCATTTGACAATAACTTATGCTAATTGGCGTCTGCAAATCAAAGGGGGATTCATGTTTTTGTCAATCGATGTGGGAAACACCCAAACAACCATCGGACTCTTTGACGACGATGACACAAACCTCATGGGATGGCGCATGCCAACGCTTCGCACCGATACTTCCGATAGTCTCCGCTCCCGCCTGTATGGGTACTTGTCAATGGACAGCTTCGACATCACCGACGTGAGGGATGCAGCGATCGCAAGCGTGGTGCCAGTGCTTTCCCGCGCCTGGATGCGCTGCTTTCAACGCATCCTCGGACACGACCCCTTGCTCATTGGTTCGGGCACCACTTGCGGCATGTCGATGCTGCTCAAGAATCCCGCACGCGTCGGCGCGGATCGTGTTGCCAACGCCGTGGCCGCAATCCGCTCATATGGCGCCCCCGTCATCATTGTTGACTTCGGCACGGCGACCAACATCGACGTGGTGGATCGCAACGGTGCCTACCGCGGCGGCACGATCGCCCCAGGCATCATGCTTTCGGCAGACGCGCTCTTCTCGCGCGCGGCGAAGCTTTCGAGCGTGCCCATAGAGGCGCCAGCCCATGCACTCGGCGACTCGACAGAGACGGCAGTACAGTCCGGCCTCGTAATCGGTGCCGCAGCTCAGGCCGAGGGCCTCGTTGCACGAATCAAGGCCGAACTCGACATCGACGATGCTGTGGTCGTCGGCACTGGGGGCCTCGCACGTACCGTCAGCGTGGCAACGGACCTCTTCGACGCGATAGACCCCGACCTCACTCTGCGCGGCATCCGCGACATATGGCGCTGGACAAGGAAGCGCGAGTCGTAGTCAATCGCACCAGAGAATCCTGGTGCGTGGTGCGGCACCTATTGCCACTCGACCGGACCGAGATCCGCAATGATCTGCCCCACGCGCTCCTCGACCGGACGCACGATTACGCCCGTGTGCGAGAAGAACCGCTTCGGATCGGGCATAAGGTCCTCCATGGGCACGAGCACGAACTCGCGTTCGCCCATTCTGGGATGAGGCAACGTCAGGCGCGTGCCCGCATGCTTCTCGCCCTGAACCCAGCACAAGTCACAGTCAAGGGTGCGCGGCCCATGCCCTGCGGTCTCTTTGCTCCTGGTCCGTCCCAGCTCGTCCTCGATCTTGAGCAGGTAATCAAGCAGGACGAGCGGGTGCAGCTCGGTGCGAATCTCGGCGACGGCGTTCGCGACCGGCGTCGAGATGCCATAGGCGGGCTCCGTCTCGTAGGCATTGCTCACGTTCGTGACGCAAGTGAGGGGAATCTTGTCGATGCGCCGTGCCGCCTCGATTAAGTTGCCCATCCGATCGCCCACGTTGGATCCCAACGCGACGAACCCCTGACGCTGATCCGCACGCGACACCGCCCAGTATGCCGTGAGCGCCCTGAACGCCGCCTTCACGTCGTGGACACGCAGCACACGTGCCCCACACTCCACCGCAGAAAGGCACATGCCCATGGTGGCGGCATCACGTTCGAGCGCCTCGTCCGTGCTCGTGACGGCACCCACGAAGCGCTTGCGCGACACGGCAGTCATCACGTGGTACCCCATCGAGACGAGCTTCCTCGTGTTGCGTTGGATGATGATGTCTTCATCCGTACCTTTGTGAAATCCCGCGCCCGGGTCTACGCATATGCGGTCATGGGAAACGCCCGCACGCAGGAGCGTACGGGCCTGGTCTCCAAGGAATCCCATGACTTCGCGCATGACGGGCATCTCGTCCGGCAGCGTGAAGCGACGTGCGCTGGGCATCGTGCGCCGCGCCGGCAGGCTCGTGTCCAAGCGCACCGAGCGCCGCGAGTTCTTGCCCGACTTCTGGTTCCAGTGCATGACCACGACACCGCAGTCCCATTCCGAGACGACCTCCACCATGTCTTGCTCCGTGAATCCCGAGACATCGTTGATGATGGAGGCACCAAGCTCCAAACAGGTCTGCGCCACCTGAGCATGACGCGTGTCGACCGAAACCACGGCACCATGCTCGCACAAGGCCTCGACGACTGGTGCGATGCGATCGAGCTCCTCCTCGGAATCGACTGGCTCATGACCTGGGCGCGTAGACTCTCCCCCCACGTCAATGATGTCGGCACCATCGTCGAGCATCGCGAGTCCATGGGCTATGGCTGCCTCGGCATCCAAGTGTTCCCCGCCATCGGAGAACGAGTCCGGCGTCACGTTGAGTACACCCATGATGCGCGGACGCACCAGAGAGATGTCGTTGTTCCCACATCTCCAGCTGTTGTAGTTGTCGCGTAGCATCCGATATCCTTTGAGTATGCATCAATTCGTATGATTTTAGCCTTTTTTGGCGCATGGATACAAACACGAGGGCGAACGGCATCTTACCACGGCACGAGGGCAGCCCGCTACCAGTCAAACGCCTTCGCGATATCGCACGCAAGCACCAGATCGGCAGACGAATCCTGAGGGGTGGGCTGCAGGTTGCAGATCACCAGCTGGTCCCCCTGGAAGTAGCGCACAAGCCCCGCCGCCGGATACACTACGAGCGACGTGCCGCCGATGATGAGCATGTCGGCGGAGGCGATGGAGCGCACCGCACCCTCGATCACGCGCTCGTCAAGTCCCTCCTCGTAGAGCACCACGTCGGGCTTCACCTCGCCCCCGCAACGCTCGCAATGGGGGACACCCGTGGTTCCAAGCACCCATTGCGCAGAGTACACCGCCCCACAGCGACGACAGATGTTCCTGTGAACAGACCCATGCAGCTCCCACACGCACCGGGAGCCAGCCAGCTGATGCAAACCGTCTATGTTCTGCGTCACCACCGCGCTCACCTTGCCCTGCGCCTCCAACTCGGCAAGTTTGCGGTGCGCCTGACATGGCTGGGCATCAAGCGCAATCATGCGCGTCCGATAGAAGTCGAAGAACTCCTCGGTGTGTGTTTCGTAGAAGCTGTGCGAGAGCATCGTCTCGGGCGGATAGGCGAATCGCTGGTGATACAGACCATCGGGGGACCTAAAGTCGGGAATGCCGCTGGCGGTACTCACCCCCGCCCCACCAAAGAACACGACTCTACCCGCACGTTCCACACGTCCTCGAAGCTCCTGCGCCGCCTCTCGCTCGTCAGTGATAGTGTGTGCCATAGTGACTCCTTCCCTTTTGCGAGACGCGTGAACTGTAGCACAAAGACATACAATGCCAAACGTAGCAACAAGAAGGAGGTCCACATGCACGGGAGCACCTACGACCAAGCCAGCGTTCCCCAATCACCCTTTGGCTGCGACGTCCACACGCACACGCTGTTCTCTCGTCATGCGTACTCCACCATCGGGGAATGCGTGGACGCGGCACGTGCCGCAGGTCTCGAACTCCTGGGCTCTACCGACCACTACTCGTGCATGACCAGCCCAAGCCTGCACGTGCGCGATTATCAGTACTTCATCAACTTCGACGTTTGGCCGCGCGTGTGGAATGGCGTTCGCGTCCTCCGTGGTGCGGAGGCGGACATCATCGACCTCGAGGGACACCTCTTTGGATGGAACACCTACCTGAGCGAGGGCATCACCGGCAAGTCGTTCGAACATCGGCCAACCCTTCAGGAGTACGTGTGGCGCAACCTCGACTATGCAATCGCAAGCATACACGACAAGACATTCGCCCAATCCGCGTCCCTTGTACGGGCCACCGAGATGTACGTGCGGGCGCTTGCTGACCCCAAGGTGCTCATCTTGGGCCATTCCGGGCGGGCCGGCGTCCCCTTCGACGTCGACGCCGTACTATGCGCGGCCAAGGAACGTGGCAAGCTCATCGAAATCAACGAACACAGCTTCGCACGGCATTACGGCTCATCCACCCACAACACATGCCGCCGCATCGCCGAGAGATGCGCCGAGCTTGGCGTCATGATCGCCACCGGTTCGGACGCGCACATCGCGTGTGACATAGGCCGCTTCGACAAGACCTTCGCACTCCTTGAGGAGATTCACTTCCCCACCGAGCTCATTGCAACACGTGACGCGCACACATTCCTGCGCGTATGCGAGCATGCGATCGGCGCCCTTCCGGAAGGGCGCCCGCAGTAGGCGATTCTTCGTCCGGAAGTCAGTTTTATTTGTTACCATGCCAAAGGCCACAGACCGCAACGGAAGGAGTGTCGCATGGCTTGGTACGACGAAGCTGTCTTCTATCACATCTACCCATTGGGCCTTACCGGCGCTCCCAAGCAGAATGATTACGGGACGCCCGTCCATCGGCTTCCCACGCTTCTGCCGTGGATCAACCACATCAAACGACTGGGATTCACCGCCCTCTACATCGGCCCGCTCTTCCAGTCGGTGGGTCACGGCTACGAGACCACCGACTATCGGACCCTTGACGCGCGCCTCGGCACGAACGACGATCTCGCCTCATTCGTGCGCTCCTGTCATGACGCTGGCATCAAGGTCGTCTTTGACGGTGTCTTCAACCACACCGGTCGAGACTTCTTTGCCTTCCAGGACCTGCGGGCCAATCGCGAGGGCTCACCTTACCGCGATTGGTACTGCAACGTGAACTTCTGGGGGAACAACGAGTACAACGACGGGTTCTCCTACGACAACTGGGGCGGCTACGACCTGCTGGCAAAGCTGAACCAGCGCAATCCAGCCGTGCGTGACTATCTCTGCGACGTGGTGCGCTATTGGGTGAGTGAGTTCGACATCGACGGGATTCGCCTCGATGCCGCCGATGTTTTGGACTTCGACTTCATGAGGGCGCTCCGTCACACCGCCGACTCCGTCAAGCAGGACTTTTGGCTTATGGGCGAGGTCATCCATGGCGACTACTCACGCTGGGCAAACGAACACACGCTGCACAGCGTCACTCACTACACGCTGCACAAGGCCCTCTACAGCGGCCATAACGACCACAACTACTTCGAGGTCGCCCACACCGTCACGCGCAGCAACGGCATGATGCCCCCAGACGTCCGGCTTTACAACTTCGTAGACAACCACGATGTTGAGCGCATCAGCACGAAACTCCTCAACAAGGCCCACTACCTGCCCGTACATATCCTCCTCTACACGCTGCCCGGCATTCCTTCGGTCTACTACGGCAGCGAATTCGGCATCGAGGGTCGCAAGGAACGATTCTCCGACGACTCGCTTCGTCCCGCGATCGACCTCCAGAGCCATGCGGACGACTACGAGTCCAATCCCTGCACCAGGCTCATCGAGGCGCTGGGCACGATTCATGCCACCTGGCGAGACGACCTCGTGTACGGGCCCTATCGTGAACTGCGCCTTACGACCGAGCAGTTCGCTTACGCCCGCGGTCGGCTCATCGTCGCCGTAAACAATGCCGATCACGAGGCGAGCATCGAGGTGCGTGCCGACGCACCCTCCTACGTGGGATTGCTCGGCGGCACGAAGGCAGACGTCGAGGACGGGCTGCTGCGCATCGTGGTGCCCCCATGCGGTGGCGAGGTATACGCGCCGGCAGACGACAAAGCCACGATTGCGGACCATGCGGGCAACGCAGAGCTCCTGGAGTCGTTCATACCGCCCGCAGAGCCAGAGCCGGAACCTGAGGTGTCGCTCGACTCCGAATCGGACTCGCCCACGCCAAGCGCATCCACGCCAGACGTACCCGTCGAGATCCCCAGCATCCCCCTCGAGCAGATGACGGTTGAACAGCTCCAAGCCGTCATCCTCTCCAAACTGGCAGCCAACGGCCCCGTCACCGAGCAGATGCGCAGGGACGTGACGAACAACGTCTGGCCCGACTCGCTTCTCAACTGGGCAAAGAGCTTCCGTTAGCCATAGATGCGCCGCTGGGGTCAACCCCCTGCGGCGCAAACACCAGCGACGCATCGTATCGCTGCCTACAGAATCAGTTCGTAGACGTAGTCATCCATCACGAAGCCGCTTCCGATATCGGTGCGACGAGTCCCCGTACGCTCAAAGCCCAGATGCTCATAGGCGAGGATTGCCTGGTAGTTGTTGCGGTTCACGTTGAGCGTCACACGGTCGCAGCCGAGTTTGCGCGCGCGTTGTAGCACCAGACCAAACATGGAGTGCGCATATCCCTTGCCGCGTTCTTCCTTGGTGAGGTAGAACTTGCTCAAGTACAAGCTTCCATCCCCTTGCGCACGCACCGCAAGGAACCCGATGGGCCTCACCTTCCTGCGCCGTCCGTCAGCTGCCTGCGGCTCGCGCGGCGGGAAGACGAAGTAGTACTCATACCCCTCTTCGATTTGCGTTGCGATGGCCTCGGGCGACTGGAAACGCGCGATCATGTAGTCGTTCTGCTCGGGACCGACGATGGGATCGAAGTGTCCGCGCACGATGCGGGTGGCAAGCGCCGACATGGCACGAATCCCGCGATCGTCATCGCCAGCGAGCCGCTTAAAGCGGCAACGAGGCCGCGCTGTGCCGCCCTTGCGGGCAGACATCCCGGCAATTGCGCCCCGCTCTTCTTCGCCCGTCCGCAGCGACCGTGCAAGCTCGATGCTTTGGCGCAGCTGACGCGCCTGAACGGCACGCGTGCGCTTGTCGGCACCCGCGTAGTTCTTTGCCCGGGCCTCTCGCTCTGCCCGGGCGAGTGCATCCTCCGATTGCAATTCCACGTCATCCAAGGAATCGTCCGCGTTCACGTTGATAAGACGCAGCAGACCCATGTGAAACATCGCCAACTCGGCCGCGTTGAAGCCGATAAACCCTGCGATAAGCCCCGCGCCTACGAGCAGCGCGGGGGCATCGGTCAGCCGCCTCGTCAGTGCCATGATTCCCACAGCAAAGGTCGTCGCCAAAAGGAATGCAATGGTAACGAGCCACTGAGGTCGCGCGTCGAACGACGCCCCGCACTCTTTGCATGACGCGGGCACGTGCCAGCTCAGTCCCACTGGGGTCCCGCACTTCCGGCAGCAACGATCCGTGCTCGTTCCCGCGTTGGTCGCTTTGTGCATGAGGTCTCCTTACAATCGGATGGAAAGCTCGACGGGACAATGGTCCGACCCGTATACCTCGTTCAGAATTGCGGCGCCCGTCACGCGATCAGCAATTGATTCGCTCACGAGGAAGTAATCGATGCGCCACCCCGCATTCTTTTGACGAGCGCGGAATCGGTAGCTCCACCAGCTGTACGCCCCCTCGAGGCCTGGATGGCGTGCACGGAACGTGTCGACGAGACCGGAGTCGAGCAGCTTCGAGAAGCTCTCGCGCTCCTCGTCCGAAAATCCCGCATTGCCCCGATTCGGCCCGGGATTCTTGAGGTCAATCTCCTCGTGGGCCACATTGAAGTCACCACACGTGACAACAGGTTTCTCTTCAGCCAACTCAGAGAGAAACGCACGAAACCGCTCGTCCCAAGCCAGACGCGTGTCGATGCGCTTGAGCTCATTCTGGGCGTTGGGCGTGTACACGTTCACGAACCAGTATGCGGGGAACTCGAGTGCGCAGACCCGCCCCTCGTCGTCAGCAACCTCGCAGCCGATGTGATGCCTCACGCTGAGAGGCTCCTCCCGACTCCACACGGCCGTACCCGAGTACCCCTTGCGCTCGGCAAAGCTCCACGTCTGATGATAGCCGGGGAACTCAAGGCCCAGCTTCGCACGCTGGTCATCCTGGAGTTTGGTCTCCTGGATGGCAAACACGTCAGCATTCATGAGGCGGAAGATCTCCTCAAAGCCTGGCTCCTTCTTGAGCACGGCACGCAGACCGTTGACGTTCCACGACACAAGGCGCAGCTCTTGTTGGGACATGGGGTCTCCTATCTTGCGTTTGTCACCGCTTCGCCATCTAGTGCTGGTAGCTGTCCCAGAGGGCCTGCCATGCGGGCATGGATCCGACGATGGTCTCGTAGCTCACGCAGTAACCTACGCGTACCCAACCGGGGCAGCCGAACGAGTCGCTGGGAACGGGCAACAGCTCAAAGCTCTTTGCCCGCTCAAAGAACGCGTTGGCGTCGGGCTCAAGCGCCTTCATCCACAGGTAGAACGCACCCTGCGGCTCGACGAACTCAAAGCCGATCTTCGCCAGGCCTTCGGTGAGCGCCTTGCGATTGCGCACATACGCGTCGATGTTGGTCGGCTCATCCACGCAATCGATAAGAACCCTCTGGAAGAGGGCAGGTGCGCACACGAAGCCCATCTTGCGACCGGCACCAGCCACAGCCGGCACCAAGAGGTCGTGCTCGGGGTTGGTGTTGGGCACGAGCGCCCACCCGATGCGTTCCCCAGGCAGGCTCAGCGACTTGGAGTACGAGTAGCACACGAGCGTCCGGTCATATAGGTCAGGTACCCACGGCACTTCGACGTCGTAGGCGATTTCGCGATAGGGCTCGTCACTGATGAGGTAGATTGGCTGACCGAGCTCACGGCTCTTTCTGCGCAACAGCTCGGCGAGTTCCTCGAGATTCTCGCGAGCATACACCGAACCCACAGGGTTGTTGGGCGAGTCGATCATCACTGCCTTGGTATGCGATGTGATGGCACCTTCGACGGCGGCGACGTCAATCTGGAACGTCTCGGGATTTGCCATGACCTCAACGCACTCAGCGCCGGCGTTTTGAATAAAGACGGCATACTCCGGGAAGTATGGGGCAATCACGATTACCTGGTCCCCCTCGTTGCAGAGCGCATTAAGCGCAATTGAAATCGATGCCGCCGCTCCGCAGGTAAGGTAGAGGTCATCCGCACCATATGCCGTGCCGAAGCGCCGATTGAGCGAGGCCGCAACCGCATTGCGAGCGGCCGGCAGACCATTTGCGGGCGTATAGCCATGCAGGGCCGTTGCGGGAAGGGTCAGTGCATGGGCTATGGAGTCACGCACGGCGTCGGGCGCGGGCACGCTGGGATTACCCAAAGAGAAGTCATAGACGTTCTCTGCGCCTATCTCTGCCTTACGGGCCGCACCATAGGCCGCAATCTCGCGAATACTCGATTTGGAGGCCCCGTAGGCGTAGCTCTGCTCGTTTATGCTCATAGAAAGCTCCTCTCGATTGCGTATCGCACATTGTAGCGCAGCGCCTGCCACTTTCCCGCGGCGGGAATGCGAACCCTCCCGTGATGGGAAGGCGGGGAGCGGATAAAGATGTGTGCGCGCCGTGACAAAGCGGTGTAGGGCTTGTGACATCGACCTTCGCGGTCTAGAAAGCACGCGAAGGGGAGAAAATGAGGTTAACGGCAAATGACGCGCCATGTCATTTCCCTTCTAGCTTGCGCGAGGCCAGCGTGCAACTTGCCAGAAGATGGTAGCAGGCTACCGGGTTCCTCCTTCCGCCCGGTGGCCTGCTACTGTTTAGACCCCATAGCGATTGGGCCTCCCACTTCCTGCGACCGTGCCACCATTTGACGAGGGCGTACCGTAGCCACTGTTGGCGTCACCCTCGCTGACGCCATCGTCGCTTCCCGTGTCGTAGCCTCCGTCGTAGCCACTTCCAGCGTCCCGTGACGTGTAGCCACCATCGTACTCGCTGCTGTATTCGTTGTCGTACGCGCCGTTGCCGCTGTCATATCCCATAGATGTCCCGCCATAGCCGGTGCCAGCGCCATAATCAGTGCCAGCGCCATAGTCGGCACCCGCGCCCGAAGCGCCACCAGCCGATTCCTCAGCACCGTAGCCGTAGGCGTCTACGTTGGCATCTGCGTTCTCCTCAACTTCGTCCTTCCTTTGGATCCGTAAGCCTATGGCCTCGGCAGCATCCAAGTTCTGGCCGATGTCGTCCACGAGAATGTCATGGCCCGCGCGAGGAATCATCCATCCGTCGGTGCCCAACGCGGGATCACACATGCTTCCCACGCCATCTAGATTCGTTACCAAACACAGAGCACTTCCGTACTGCTCTCCACCCGGCATGGAGAGCACTATGGGCACGGCAATGGCATCCGCGTAGCCAAAGTAGCGTAGGCAGAGAGCGAGTACCGACGCGAACTCATAGTAATCGCCCTGGTATCCGCCCATGCCGTCATCGCTGGAGAAGTAGTCACGTGCGGAACGGACAACCCAATCGGTCCCCATCGGCTTGTCGATACGATCTAGATAGGTGCTTTGAACGACGGTGTCGTACATCTCCTTGGCAGCCTCGTCAACCGTCGCACCCTCATGGGTATGCTCGTCACAGAAGTCCTTGATCCATGCGTCGAGCTCCTCGTTTCCCACCGTGAAGCTACCCGCCTGGTTCCACGGATCCTTGACGCCCGCATAGGGCGCCGCCTCCTCAATCGCTATGGCACTTGCTTGCCCGCCGCCTCCTATGCTGTCCTTGGCGTCGGATATCGTCTTGTTTGCATGGCGGTAAATGAATGCCCCACCGGCGAGCGCGGCAACGAGGCATACTATGGGCAGGATGCACGCGACGATGTCGTGCAGTATGGAGCCGCCTCTCTTTTGCTCTTCTGCTTCCCTCTCCTCGTCTTCCGCACCGCGCATCGTGCACCTCCCACCACGAAATCTTGCTCTTGACTACCATGATCCGCCCGCGCGGAATCGCGACTCGCCTAAGCGTTCTCCACGTCTTGAATCTGAACGTTGTATGCCGTGTCCTTGAGCATCCAGCCGTTGGTACCCAACGAAGTGTCGCACAGACTCGGCGTGCCATCGGTGTTCGTCACATATACCAATCCGTGATCGCCCCAATCGCCGCTCTTCAGCTCGAGGATAACCGCCTCGGAATGGGCATCCTCAAAGCCGAGGTATTGCAGGCAGTAGCCAAGAAATGCCGCAAACTCATAGCAGTTCCCCGTACAGTCGTTCTCGTAGTACTGCCGTGCATACTCGATGCGCCAATCCTTGCCAGCCGGATGCTGAGCGTCGTCGCGCTCCACGTAGTCGGACCACGCAACGCCTTTGTACACCTCAAGTGCGGCAGTATCGATGTCCATGTCGGTCGTAGCGATACCGTCGCAGAACTTCTTAACCTCCTCGTCGAGGGTCGCATCGCCCGTAGCGAAGGTCCCAGAAGAAATCCACGGCGACTTGACGCCGTCACCCGACTTCGATTCGTCACTCTTGGGGGATTCGCTAGAAGTCTCTTGCGGGGCAGCCTCATTCGTTGCAGGCGCGCCGCCCCCATCACCGATTTGTACCTGGCTTGCTCCCTCGCTCGCTTCGGGGGCCGCTGTCGCCGCTTCGGCCACACCAGCGGAGACAGTGTCGCCAACCGACGAGAGCACCATCGATCGCGTCACATATGCCGTTAGCGCGATGGCCAGAACAAATGCTACGAGCGTGGGAACAACCGGAAGACCCCTTGTGCCACTTGGCTTCTGCGTCCTGAGTCCGTCGCGACCCGCTTCACGGCCCCTTGGCGTGGGTCGCACAGGTTCCACACCCGCCGCACGATTACGGGCAGGGCGCCTCATCACCTCGGGGCGTTCCATCGCTCGCGTTCTCGGAAGCTCATCCCCCCGCGTTGTGTTTGTGGCTGTCGAACGCCTGCGCGTCGGATGTGGGCGTCTAGTGCCCCCCTCGCGTGCCTCAGAGCGACCGGACGACCCCTCGCGTCGGGAGCGCATACCATCCGTCGACGCAGTACGTCGTCGCCTCCCGCTCTCCGTAGCGTTGTACATTCCCACACCTGCCTAGAATTGGTTATAGACGAACTCTACCGGGTACCTAAATCCCGGAAGCGCGACGAAGAAGAAGTCGGTCGCGAGGGTGATTATTGCCGTTGCATCCGCCATCGCAGACGTCAGCGCGAGATGCTCGTCCACCCGCACTTCACGGCACTTGCGCATTGTCTCTTTCTTCTTGCGTACCACGTTTCCCCCTCAAGGGCCCCAAGCAGGTATTCCGTTTCCTATGTTACCCCTTGGGCTGATTCGTATATCGCCCGTTCCGCACCAATCCAACTCGTCCACCCAAAGTGAACAATGTCGTAGGGGGATTACGTTCGCGATTGCTGGAGTTGTCCAACCACGCGCCAGAATGCGTGCCTTGTCGTGGGTACGTGCGCGACCCGCGCACGTTTGAGCATCCCCTACAGGCGCTCGCTTACACGCGCAATGATTTTGTCGACCGTATTCATCTCCTCACGATCGAGCTCAGTCGGCGCTATCGACACGCCAAACTCGTCCTTGATGGCCACCAGCAACTCGATTGCCGCCATCGAATCAAGAATCTCCTCCTCAAAGAGGTCGATGTCACGCTCATCCGCGACAGCGTCCTCACCCGATATCTCGACCACGAGGTCCACGATTCGATCCGCAATGTCCGTCATTTCCTACCTCCTCAATACACGCACTACACGGCGCCCCAACACGGCAATGACTTCACCACACAGCTCACGGACAGGTCCAAAGAACACCGTCATCATGCATCACTCGCCACGGCGATGAGCCTTGCCACTTCCTCTACATCGCTTGGCAATCTGCCTTTTCGCCGCTATTGAGCGGCATCTCGTTCGGGCATCCCATAGCGTCACCATGCCCGCTGCCGATTCGTGCGCTTCTAGTCCTCGTTGACGACGGGCATGTCCTCGCCGTAGCAGTTGTCCTGCTCGTCCGTCTCTCCACCGCCGCAACCTGCGAGCCCAAGCGTGACAAACGTCAACGTGACGGCCAGAATCATCGAAAGGAACTTACGCATATGCTTGTTCATGATTGCTCCGTTTCTCGTTCGGTACGTAATACGTGAGTTTGAGATATTACCATAAGCCTAGGCATGAGCCTCTTGGTACTCTGCCCACTTGTCGTCAAGCAGCGCTTTCACCACATCTCCCTCAACGGTCTCGCGCTCGAGAAGCACGCCCGCCATAGTATTCATCTGGTCTCTCCGCTCGCCCAGCACGACCTGCGCGCGCCGATGCGCCTCACGCATGATGCGCTCCACCTCGTCATCGATGCGCTTGGAAGTCTCGGCCGAGAGGTCGTTGTGATTGGCCCAGTCCCTGCCAAGGAACACTTCATGTTGCGCCTCGCCATAGACCTGCGTGCCGAGGTCCTCGCTCATGCCATAGCGCGTCACCATCTCGCGCGCCATCTTCGTGGCACGCTCGAGGTCGTTGCTCGCACCCGTCGTGATGTCGTCACAGAACAGCTCCTCCGCAGTACGCCCGCCGAGCAGGACGGCAATTTGGTCCAGCATGCCACCACGCGTCTCGAGGAAGCGATCCTCGTCGGGCAGCTGGAGCGTATATCCCAACGCACGGCCACGTGAGATGATGCTAATCTTGTGCACGGGGTCGGAGTTCTCCAGCACATGCCCCACCAGCGCATGCCCACACTCGTGGTAGGCGATGGTGCGACGTTCGCTTTCGGTCATAACGCGAGACTTCTTCTCGGGACCGGCAATGACGCGCTCCATGGCCTCCTCTATCTCGGTCATGGAGATGGCGTCCTTGTGGCGACGCGCAGCCAGGAGGGCAGCCTCGTTCATGAGGTTGGCGAGGTCGGCGCCCGTGAATCCTGGGGTGAGTTTGGCCAAGGCCTCAAAGTCAATGCTCGATTCCAATGGCTTGTCGGCCGCATGCACGCGCAGAATCTGCTCACGACCCGCCACGTCCGGTCGATCGACCGTAATCTGGCGATCGAAGCGGCCGGGCCTCAACAACGCAGGATCGAGGATGTCGGGGCGATTGGTCGCTGCGATGAGAATGACCGCCGTGTTGTCCTCGAAGCCGTCCATTTCCACCAGAAGCTGATTGAGCGTCTGTTCACGTTCGTCGTGACCACCACCCAAGCCAGCCCCGCGTTGGCGCCCCACGGCATCTATTTCGTCAATGAAGACAATTGAGGGCGAAGCGTCCTTTGCCTGCTTGAAGAGGTCGCGCACGCGCGAGGCACCGACGCCCACGAACATCTCCACAAAATCAGAGCCCGAAATGGAGAAGAACGGTACGCCCGCCTCGCCTGCAACCGCCTTGGCAAGAAGGGTCTTGCCGGTGCCCGGAGGGCCCATGAGCAGTACGCCGCGAGGAATCTTTGCCCCCATCTTCTGGAAGCGCTCGGGCTCGGAGAGGAAGTCACGAACCTCTTTGAGTTCCTCAACCACCTCGTCGATGCCCGCAACGTCCTCGAACTTCACGTCCGGACGGCTGCCCTCGTCGTTCTTCACCTGCGCCCGACCGAAGCTCATGGCTCGACCGTTCTGGCTCTGCATCTGATTCATGAAGTAGACGATGATCCCAATCATCACCACCGTGGGGAGCACCGATATGAGCAGCGTCTCCCACAGCTCGCTGGTGCTTGCGTCAACGCTGAACCTGATGTCGGAATGCCGTGCCATCAGCTCGTCGAGATTGTCCTCGCCCACATAGGTCGATTTGAAGTTGCTCGTCTTTCCCTCGGCCTTGTTGCCTGCCGACTTGAAGTACTTGCCCTGGAGCGACTTGTCCTCGACCTTGTACGTAACCTCCTTGACGCGATCCTCCTTGACCGCGGTCACGAACTCGCTCGTAGCCAACACGTCCGTCTGCTCAACCCCAAACATCTGACCACGCGACATAATCAGGTAGCTGAGAAACGTCATGAGAATGACTATGTATACCAGCCCGCGGCGCCGACGTTGCGGTGTGAGATCCCGAGGGCTGCGATTGTTGTCGTCTGGCACGCAATTCTCCCGTCAGATGAATGCAAGTGAACTGTTATTCTACCCATTCGAAGCGAGCCCCACACACGAGAACACATGCATCGGACGACGCGACTATCTATCTAGGCTATGAGTACACTTCCGGCTTCAGCACGCCTACATAGGGCAGGTTGCGATAACGCTCCGCATAGTCGAGACCATAGCCCACGATGAACTCGTTGGGCACATGGGTGCCCACGTAACGTGGCTCGATTGACGGCTTCTTGCCTGGGATGTCTTTGACTGCAAACGCTGCGATTTCCACCGACTTCGGATTGCGCGCCTTGAGCAGCCCGACCAAGTAGGAGAGCGTGATTCCCGAATCGAGGATGTCCTCCGCAATGATGACGTGCCGATCCTCAATCTTTGTGTCGAGGTCCTTGACAATGCGAACCACGCCGGAGCTCTTCACGCCATCGCCATAACTCGAAACCGCCATGAAGTCCACGGAACACGGCACGGTAATGGAGCGAAGCAGGTCTGCAGTGAAGACGAAGGCTCCCCTGAGCACCGTCACAATCAGGGGATTCTTCTCGGCATAATCCGCAGAGATAGCCTGACCGAGCTGTGACACAACCTCCTGTATGTCCTCCTGCGAGAGCAATATCGTCTCGACATCGGGGTGCATGCGATTGCTCATGTGGACTCCTTTCTTTGCACGCATCAAACGTCGCCATATCGTATTATAATAGCTATGCGCCCTTGCGGAGGGGTGGCAGAGTGGTTGAATGCAGCGGTCTTGAAAACCGCCGGGCCGAAAGGTCTCGCGGGTTCGAATCCCGCCCCCTCCGCCATATAGTGCGCAGCACATCAAATGAGTCGCAAGTGAATCGTGGGAGGATTCCCCCATGGTGGGTCTTCTTTTTGTTGCAGCGCTGCTCGCGGTTGCCGCTGCTTCGTATCTGCAAATATACAAGTCACTCGTTCGTAAGGATAATCTGTGCGAGAGCGCTTGGGAGGTTCTCGACGCCCAACTTGCCAGACGCAGTGAGACGATCTCCAAACTCCTTGCCGACACCCCCACCCCATCGGAGGAGCATAACGCCGAGCTACAGTACCTCGCCCGCATGCAGGCTGCCGTTGACAGCGCGACCAAACCCGAATCCAAGATGTCCGCATCGGCAGAGCTTACGAGTGTTCTCAACGCCCTCATCTCATCCTCAGAGATTAAGCCCGAACTTCAGCAGGAGCTAGAAGACGTCGACACCAAGCTCACCTACGCACGAGCCAGCTACAACGATTGCGTCCGTACCTACAACGACGCCATAACCACGTTTCCGGGAAAACCAGTAGCACGCAAGAAGTTCCTACCACGACAAAGCTTCGAGGCCGTAGGGGACACGGCACGCCAGCACGTCACGCGGTAGTTGGGAAGACCTTATTTGCTCGCCTTCTTGTACTCGTCGAGAAAGGCGCCAAACATTCCCTTGGATTGTCCAACGCGCTTCTTACCCTGCTTCTTGGCCTTTCCCAGCATCTTCCCCAAGTTGCGTGCGCCTTCCCCAGTAGCGCGCTCCGTCATCTCGCCAACCCTTGCCACGACGTTGCGACCGCCAATCTTTGCCTTCGCGTATCCCTCGCCAGCTTTGGCAGCCAATCCACCGTTCAGTTGCAACCGTGCGACCGCCGGGTCCACAATCATGAATCCGTCACGATACCCGCATAGCATATCGGCTGGAATGACCAGACTTCCCACCAGCGACGTGGCGATACCACCATCTCCCACGTAGAACGAGGACACCTTGCCGCTCTTGGGATGGAATTCGACGTCCGAAACCCAGCCCAGTTCCTTGCCATCGCTGGTCTTGGCATCCATACCGGCCCAAATGAGACACGCATCCCAATCCAAGCCGAGTCGTTCACGTGCGGGGGCGTCCATCCCAGTATCCCTTGCCACCACAAGCCCAGCGTCATTCGCCACACACGCATCGAGCGCCACGAAGGCATCCTCGCGCTTGACCATGCCGCCCACGTCGGGCCTTCGGACCAGGAATCCCACCACACAGTCGCCTGAGGGCGCGAATACCACTTGGTGCACCTCTCCCACCTTAGACAAATCGGCCGGCGCAAGCTCCCGGGGGTCACCATTGCGGCCCCTCTTGGGAACATGCACCGGCACGCGCATGAGCTGACTCACTCGCAGCATGTCGCTCCTTGGCCTACTCGGCCTCGTCGGCCGCTTCCTCGGTCTCTTCCTCAGACTCGACGGCCTCCTCGGCCTCGACAGCATCCTCAGCTGCCTCCACGATGACCTCGACGGTCTCCTCAGCAACGATCTCGGTCTCGTCAGCGACCTCAACATCCTCGGTGGACGCTTCGGCTGCGTTGGAGAGGGAATCACGAAGCTGGTCCATGCGCTCGCGTGCAAGGTCCACCTTGGCGCGGAGCTCGTCCGTCGTGGCGTCTACGTTGGGACGCACGGAGTTGAGCTTGTCGCTCATGACCTGCTGCCCACGCTCGTACGTATCGACCGCAGAATCCCACGCATCATTGACGGCGTCGGATGCCATAGCCCTGCTCTCCGCACCCGAGCGCGGAGCAAGCAGAACGCCTGCGGCGAAACCTGCGGCAACGCCCGCAACGCCCCCGAGAACGTACTTGAGTAACTTCATTGTGGCCTCCAGATCTCCTCATTGTGCGCCAAAGCGCCTTGTTACAGACTCATTCGAATGAGTATATACCGTTCGGGTTAGTCTCGCAGCCCAAACAAGCCGCAAGGGACACACCCTATAGAACATCTAGATAATCTTTTGAGACATCGAAGGTCCGCGATCGACCTCGTCATCGTTCTGCTCATCATAGTCGTCATGGTCATCGAAATCCGAATCGAAGTCATCGAACTCATCTGTCGCCGCATCGTCCTCGTAGAAGCTGTCGAGGGGCTCATCTCCTCCCTCGATGGGCAAGGTCTCAACGAGTTGGACGAGACCCTTCACCGTCGCATCCACGTCGGGCACCGCACCCACCCCGCCGCTGAATGCCCAAGTCACAATCCAGATGGCACTAGAGAGGGCGCCACAGACCAAGACGTCATCGATGCAAGGGAGCTGGATGCTGTAGGTGCGCTCGTACGCCAGCTCACGCCAGGTGCGGCCGGCAATGACCTCATCCGTCAGGTTGGAACGCGCAAGCAACTCGACGGTAACGTGCTCAAGAAGATGCGCGACCTCGGTGTCGCCCATGCAGTCCTTGAAGGTCATGCCCGCATCGCCCGCACATGCGTGCTCGATGATGGTGGGGAGCAGGTTGTAGACCCTCGTCGTCCCCTCCAAGTCCTCGCTCGTCATGAGCGGTCCGTCATCGGAGATGTGCACGGTGGCCGTAAGGTACTCAGTGCCGACGACGACGCGAGTGATGTCGATGAGTTGCGCCATGGCGGTGTCCTTCTCTGTGAGCGGCTAATGCGCTACATTATAGCGCTAGCCACCAAAGCCAAGTCAAACGGCGGTATCGTCATCGGCAGCCTCATCGTCGCCGCCGTCGCCCTCGCCTGCCGTGACGCGAATCATCGAGACGCGCCTGCCACGCATCGACAACACCTCGAAGGAATACCCATCCTTCTGAAAGACGTCCCCAACATGAGGAAGCTTGTCCGCCAGCTCCAGAACAAAGCCTGCGATGGTCTCGAACTCCGCGTTATCCTCAATGGGCCAACCCAGCTCGATGGCATCGTCAATGGAATAGCGTCCGTCAACAACCCAAGTGTTGGGCGCAGACTGGCTAATGTAGCGATTGTCTGGGTCGAACTCGTCTTCGATCTCTCCGACGACCTCCTCAACGATGTCCTCTACGGTTATGACGCCAGCCGTTCCGCCATACTCGTCAACAACTATCACCATCTGGTCATGTGCTGCCTGCATCTCGGAAAGCAGGGGAATGATGTCCTTTGTCTCGGGCACGTAGGTCGCAGAGCGGGCATAGCGGCTCACGCGCTTCTGGCCCGCCTCCTCCTCGAGCACGGGCGCGATGAGGTCCTTGATATGCGCAATGCCAACGATGCGGTCGATATCGTCGTGATAGATCGGCAGCCGGCTGTATCCGGTGCGCCTCATGACATCGAGCACCTCAACACACGTTGCCGTGTCCTCAACCGCCTCCACGTCCACGCGCGGAATCATGACCTCGCGTGCCACCGTGTCCCCAAGGTCGATGACCTCGTGAATCATGGACTTCTCTTCCTCGCTGAGCTCCTCCGCATCGGTCACCATATAACGAATCTCGTCTTCGCTCACGTTCTGACGGTCGTCTGTCGACTTGACGTGCAGAAGCGTCGCTAGACCGTTGGCGCTTGCCGCCGTCAACCACACGAGGGGTTTCGCAATGGTGGAGAACTTCTTGAGCGGTCCCGCCACTTGCTTGCTCACCTTCTCCGCTTCCGCCATGGCAATACGCTTGGGTACTAGCTCACCCACCACGATGGAGAAGTACGAGAGAATCAACGTGATGAGCACCGTCGCGATAACGCGCGAGGCAGGCACGCCGACTGATGCCAGAAGCTCACCGACCGGATCGGAGAGGCTCGTCGCCGCAAATGCGGAACTCGCGAAGCCCACGAGTGTGATCGCCACCTGAATCGCAGCGAGGAAGTCGCCGGGATTCTCTATGACGTCAGCGGCAACCTTTGCGCGACGGTCGCCTTCCTCCGCCTCATGCTCGAGGACGACCTTCTTTGCGGTTGAGAGGGCCATTTCCGACATGGAAAAGAAGCCGTTGACGATGGTGAGGAGTACAGTTACGGCAAGAGAAATCGCTATGTCCACGCGGCGACGCTACCCCCTAGTACGAAGTGACACATGGGGATAGTTTAGCAGAATGACACCATGCCTACGCAAGTGCAAACCCAAGCGACGACACGGCATTGCCAATGGCGTCCTCATCCAATTCGCCATGATACGTCACGACCCCGGTCTCGTGATCGGCAGAGACGCCAGTGGCACCCAGCTCTTCGAGCGCGAGACACACGCGCTTCTCGCAAGCATTGCAGTGCATGCCACTCACGTTGATGATGTGTTGCGGTGCCTCCGACGACTCGCCACCCGCATGGGCGGCAAACAGATCCTTGAGTCCCATTCCGTGCTCCTATCTTCGCACGCGATTGCTTGACGGCAAGAGTATACGACACGGCCCGCATCCATTCCGTTCCAGGATCTACGTGTTTGCAGGAAGAGATGCTGCCGAGCTAGTCGACAGCACTTCGCAAACGACTCGACCAGCAGTGGCGAGGAGTTCCCGAGGAGTTCGAGGAACTATTTCTTGCGAATATTCCAAAAAAAAGTTCTTGACGTGGCGACTTGCGTGTGGCATAGTATTTCTCGCACGGGGTGTTAGCTCAGTTGGTTAGAGCGCCGGCCTGTCACGTCGGAGGTCGAGGGTTCAAGTCCCTTACATCCCGCCATTGATTATCAGAACCTCGCAGATGCGGGGTTCTTTTTTTGTCTATAAACGTCGATGACGAACCGAGCGAAGGACGGCGGTCGCATGATCGAAAGCAAAGCTGTGCAGTGGCCGAGCGGAACCGAGCCATACCCCGCAATCGAGCTTGAAGCGTTCCGCACAAAGGTAGTCACACGAGGGCAGGAGCTATACCGTGACCTCCCGTGGCGTCGCACGCAAGACCCATACGAAGTATGGATCAGCGAAGTCATGCTACAGCAGACGCAAGTTTCTCGCGTCGACGGGCGCTGGCAGAAGTGGCTCGAGCGCTTTCCCACCGTCGCGGACCTGGCACGAGCGAGCCAAGCTGACGTGCTTGAGGAATGGCAGGGCATGGGCTACAACAGACGTGCCCTCTCCCTTCTTCGCTCCTCACAGATAATCCATGATGCGGGAACCTTCCCGCACACGCAGAGGGAACTCGTCGCACTACCCGGAATAGGCCCCGCGACAGCGGCAGGCATCCGTGCGTTTGCCTTCAACGAGCCCGGCGTCTATCTGGAGACCAACGTACGCACGGTCTTCTTGCACGAGTTGTTCCCTGAGGAGGAGGGTGTTTCTGATAGCCGCCTCAATCCCCTCGTTGAGGCGGCTTGCCCTCGAGATGACGCACGGTCGTGGTACTACGCATTGCTCGACTTTGGTGCCTGGCTCAAGCGAAAGGTCCCCAATCCATCGCGGCGCTCACGTAACCACGTGCGTCAGACGCGCTTTGAGGGGTCGCATCGACAAAAGCGCGCCATGGTCCTGCGACTGGTACTCGACGCGCGAACACAAGGAGTAGATGCCAAACTGGTTGCCGAGGCGCTCTCGTTCGAGGAGGCGCGGTGCGGCAGACCTCACGTTTCTATGGGCGACGCTCACGACTTGCTCCTCGAGCTTGCACGAGAGGGCTTCTGTCGGGAGCATGACGGTCGCTGGTTCGCATAGTAAGGGTGGTGGCCAGCAAGCGGGGCCCCAATCCGCGTGCCACACACGGATTGGGAGCCCCACGTCGGAGCGAGGTTGGCAAGCCGACCTTAGGGCATCTGATGCGACTCGATATCGGGCAGGGTCAGACGCATGTGCGGATAGCTCGGCACCTCGAGTTGGCGCCACAGGCGCTTGCGCGTGTTGCACCATTTCTCATTGTCGTCCGGAACGGCCGTATTGAGCAAGGCCGCGACTCTGCGGGCCATCCGGTCCAGTCGGGTCAGACTCTTCACATCCTCATCACTTACACATACAACATGCATGAAGCCCGCCTCGAGTGCGGATCGGTCTGATTCGCTCGGCTCGTGCGAGCCGACGTATTGCAAGGCCACGTGCTTAGTTGGCCATACGAGGTCGTACGCAAGGTACGGCCCCGCCGACGATGGCGCCAGACCGTCTTGCGTGTCATACACCTGCGAAAACTCGGGCCGAGCGAGCCCATAGCCACCATGCGTGCGCGAAAGGCAGAGCCACAGATGCAGGAAGGTCGCCATGGGACTGCTTGCGCTATCGGAGACGTAGCGCAGTACGCGTCTCGCACGCTTGCACTCCTTTGTTCCTCGTGCGCCTCGCAGGTAGCTACGCAGCATTGACGTAGAGGTGCGCGCGTGGACCAGATAGTCGTATTCCTCCCCCGCGTCATACTGTGTGATTGAGGTGCGATACTTTCCGCACAGCTCGCAGCCAAGCTGCACCGCCTCAGCGAAGGGCAGCTGATTTGCCTTCCGAAAGAAGAAGTACTCGGGGGTGCTCATCCGCAGGCCAGAGGAAAGCATCTCGAACGACCCTTCGGGAACAGGTCCCTCCCATACGCTCACCTTCCGCACATGACGGCCATCAGAGCGCGCTGCGGCACGCATTGCCTCGCCCTCTTCGACGCTTCTCGCCAGGATCTCGACGTTGTCTAGATTGTGTTCGCGACAACGGTCGGCATTGGCTTCATCTCCACGCTTCGCTTCGCCGTCACGAGAGTCGAAGGGGAGGGCGCTCGGAACCTCGTCCGAGAACGTGAAGGATCCGATCACCGCCTCCTCGTCTAGCTCCTCGTCGGTGTTTGACATCCAATTGACGAGCATCGTGTGCAGCGCCCTGTTTGCATCCCGTGCGTCCTTTGTCGTTGTCGCCTTACAGCCGAGGAGGCTCGCAAGATGCTGGTAGATTCTGGAGAACGACTCGTAGTCAGACAGATCGGCACAGGTCACGCGCAGTACCGTGTAGTCATCGTCCCCCTCAAAGGGATTTCGCTGGGGATCGTCAACGATATCGAGGGCGACTTTCTCCTTGGGCCAATACAGTGCCATGTGGGCCTCCTTCTTGCTCGGACAATACGTGGAGAAAGACCATACGCCCCCTTGCTTGCACGAATTTCCCCGCTAGCAGTCAGCAATTTCCCCGATTCTTGCGCGGCACCCCTTCCCACGTGCGTATTTATTGCCAGTGAAAAAATGCACACCCCATTTTGAGGATTTGTCAAAATTTGAAAATAGTTGGGCACCTCCCTTCGGTAGTACTTCGAAGGGAGGTGCCCAAACTTCGAGAAGACAACTCTCGGTTTACTCCGAGCGATTCGGTTGGGCGTCACGCATCAAGGCGGTGGCTCACGGCGTCGCAGATGAGCGCTCCCGTTACCGTCTTGCAGTCCTCGATACGTCCATCGAGGACCGCATCTATGAGCTCCGACAAGGGCACGAGGTCCACGTTGATGAACTCGTCATCATCCGGATTGGATGAGACAAAGCGCAGTCCCGTCGCCATATATATGTGTATGAGCTCGTCACAGAATCCAACACTCGTTGCTATGGTGGTGAGGAACGCCATCTGGTCGGCCTCCATACCCGTCTCCTCACGAAGCTCGCGCGTTGCGCAGGTCAGCGGGTCCTCGCCGGGATCGAGCTTGCCGGCCGGTATCTCGACCGTCACGCGTCCGAGCGCCGTACGGTATTGCCGAACCAGACAGATGCGCCCGTCATCTGTAAGGGCCACAATGGCCACCGCACCGGGATGGCGCACCACGTCACGGAACGATTCCCGGTCGTTGGGAAGCCTTACGTTCAGGCGGTTAACGTTGAAGATGCGTCCCGTAAAGAGGACGTCTTCGGTCTGCGGTCGCTCCTCAAGCAGTGCGTCGCGAGGGTCCTCTCCCCCAAGCACCAGGGCACGACGGCGCGGTTCCCCCGAGACATGATCGGCATAAAGTCGGTCTCCGTCGTAGGTAAACGCCTCTACCGCATCGGCCATGCTGTCCGATGCGGCCGCAACGTCATCAAAGGTAGGCACCTTGTCCATGGATTCCCTCCCGTGAGTCACAGCGCCCGCGCACCGATGTCGGTACGGAACTGCTTGCCCTCGAAGTCAATGAGCTCACAAGCCGCATACGCACGCTCGCGTGCCTCGACAAACGTGGGCGCAACAGCCGTCACGTCGAGGACGCGTCCGCCCGCCGTGCGCAGACTGCCGTCGTCGGCGATGCTTGTGCCTGCATGATAAACGGTTACGCCCGGCTGAGCGGATGCCTCATCGATGCCCTGAATCACCTTGCCTGACTCATATGCCCCAGGATAGCCCGCACTTGCCAGCACCACAGATACTGCCCAGTCATCATCCCACGCAATGCTTGCAGCGTCCAAGGTGCCCTTGTCGCACGCGAGAAACACCTCGACGAGGTCCGCGTGCATGCGTGGCAGCACGACCTGCGTCTCGGGGTCACCGAACCGCGCGTTGAACTCAAGCACCTTCGGGCCCTGTTCGGTAAGCATGAAACCACCGTACAGGCATCCAGAGTACGTGATTCCCTCCGACTTGAGCTGGGCCACCACACGCTCCATGACGTCGACCATGGTCACGAGGTCCTCGCGACTCACCAAGTGCTCGGGCACCGGCGAATAAACGCCCATGCCGCCCGTGTTGGGACCTTCGTCACCGTCATAGGCACGTTTGTGGTCTTGGCTCGTAGCCAGAGGAACGACGGTCGTCCCGTCGGTGAGGGCCAAGAGACTGCACTCGGGACCGACGAGCATCTCCTCAACGACGATCGTCTTGCCTGCCTCGCCAAATGCCCCGTCAAAGCACTGGGCGACACCGTCGAGCGCCTCCTCGGTGCTTCCCGCCACGATGACCCCTTTGCCTGCGGCGAGACCGTCGGCCTTCACCACGCACGGGCCCGCGATCGCTCGCACATACTCCTCGGCCGCCGCACGGTCCTTGAAGCTCCTGTAGGAAGCCGTCGGCACGCCCGCGCGCGCCATGACCTGCTTGGCGAACTCCTTCGACCCCTCCATCTGCGCGGCACGCGCATTGGGTCCGAAGCATGCGATGCCCCGCGCGCGCACTGCATCGGCCACGCCTTCCACGAGCGGAGCCTCCGGTCCCACGACCACCATGTCGATGTTGTTCTCGGCAGCCCAAGTGGCAACCTCGCTCGGAGAATCCTGGCTAATGGGTGCGCGCTGCGCCAACTGCAGCATGCCGCCGTTACCGGGCGTCACGTACAGCCTTCCGGCCTGCGGAGACTCCGCGAGCTTCTTGAGCAGGGCATGCTCGCGCCCGCCCGCACCAAGCAACAGGATGTCCAACTTCTTTGTCATTGCGTTTCCCCTCTCATAGGATGTGCACAAGGGGAGGCCATCTCCCATGCGCGCTCACACAAGAGGTGGCCTCTGCACACGTCTCCCCTAGTGCCAATAGCGGTCGATGGTCTGCTCGCGGTCAGGACCCACAGTAATGATGCTCACGCGAACACCAGCGAGCTGCTCGAGGAAGTCGATGTAGTCCTTTGCCTCCCTCGGAAGCTTGTAGAAGTCGCGCACTCCCGTGATGTCGCACTTCCAACCCGGAAGGGTCTCGTACACGGGTTTCGCATGATAGAACACGCTCTGATGCTCGGGGACGGTAGTATAGCGCACGCCATCGCATTCATAGGCAACACAGACCTTAATCTCATCGAGGCAGCCAAGCACGTCAAGCTTGGTGATGGCAAGATCTGTGAGGCCGTTGACGCGAGCCGCATAGTTTACGACAACGCCGTCATACCAGCCACACCTGCGCTTGCGCCCTGTGGTCACGCCATATTCGTGCCCCACTTCGCCCAGCTTCTCACCGACCTCATCAAAGAGCTCGGTCGGGAAGGGGCCAGAACCCACGCGTGTGAGATATGCCTTGGCAATGCCCAGAACGCGCTTGATATGCACAGGTCCCACGCCGCTGCCCGTAACCGCGCCGCCTGCCGTGCAGTTCGAGCTGGTCACGAAGGGATACGTGCCGTGGTCGATGTCGAGCATCGTGGCCTGTGCGCCCTCGAAGAGGATGTTCTTTCGTGCGTCGATTGCATCGTTAAGGAACAACGAGCTCTCGCAGATGTACGGGCGAATGCGCGACGCCATGGGCAGGTAGGTCTCGCAGATCTGATCGACGCCATACGTGGGCAGCTCGTAGACCTTCTCGAGGATTGGATTGGTATAGGCAAGAGCCGCCTCGAGCTTCTGACGGAATATCTTCTCGTCAAGCATGTCCTGGATGCGCAGGCCGGTGCGATTCATCTTGTCCATGTAGGTGGGTCCGACGCCACGCTTGGTGGTGCCGATGAGGTTTTTGCCAAGCTTCTTCTCGTGAGCGCCATCCAAGTCCTTGTGGTACGGCATCACGATGTGCGCATTGCCGCTGATCTTGAGCGCATCGCACGAGATTCCCTGCCCCTCGAGCATGTCTATCTCGTCAAGAAGAATCGCGGGGTCCACGATGCAGCCGTTGCCGATCACCGGCACCGTACCTTCGTACATCACGCCACTCGGCACCTGATGCAGCGCAAGCCTCTTGTCTCCCGCGATGACGGTATGCCCCGCGTTCGCACCACCCGCATAGCGACACACCACATCATAGTCACCGGAAATCAGGTCGGTGACCTTCCCCTTCCCCTCGTCACCCCACTGGGTTCCCACTAGCACCGTTGCTGGCATGATGTTTCCTTTCGTGCGTAAGCAGACAAACGATGAGTATAGCGGATTGACGCAGTGGTCACAGGGCGCATGCCTCCACACCTACACGTCGTGGAATCGATCCAGCTCGTAGAACTTGATCGTCGAGCCGTCGAAGCGCATGTCTACGGCCGCAAGTGGGCCCGAACGATTCTTGGCGATGATGAACTGGGTTATGCCTTCGTCGGGCCTGTCTTGTCGCTCCGCCTCCTCGGGGGTCATCGAGCGATCGAGCAGTATGACTATGTCTGCATCCTGCTCGATAGACCCGGACTCACGCAGGTCGCTGAGCTGAGGGCGCTTGCCGGTACGTCCCTCGACCTCACGATTGAGCTGGCTCAAGGCGACGACGGGAACGTCAAGGTCCTTTGCCATGATCTTTATGCCACGGCTCATCTCGCCCACGATGGTCGCACGGTTGTCGTTGCGATTCGCACCCGGCGGCGTAGAGAGGAGCTGGAGGTAGTCGATGATCACGATTCCGCGCTCCCTACCATGCAACATGCGCCTCGCCTTTGCGCGAATCTCCGTCACCGTAGTGCCAGGCGTGTCGTCCACAAGGATGTCAAGCTGGCGCAGGTCTTCCGTTGCCTCGAGTATCTGAGGCCATTGGTTGTCGCGGATGTTTGCCGAGCGGATGTCGGTGAGTGGAATCATCGATCGCGCGGCAAGCAGACGCTGCGCGATCTCCACCTTGCTCATCTCCAAGGAGAAGAGGGCGACCGTCGCGCCTGCCTCGGCCGCATTTACGGCCAAATTGAGGCAGAACGACGTCTTTCCCACGCCCGGTCGTGCGCCTATGACGACCATCTGGCCACCCCGCAATCCGAGCAGCCGCGAGTCCAGGCCAGGAAAGCCCGTCTCCACGCCAATCGAGTCGCTCTGGTTCTCCGCCTGCTCCCCCAGATCGTTATACAGTTGCTCCATGATCTCCTCGAGCGTGGAGTAGCTTGAGCGGACGCTTCTATCGGTCACCGAGAGGAGCATCCTCTCCGCCTGGTCGACAACCTCCTTGGTGTCTTCGGGAGCGTCAAAGGCTAACGCCGAAATCTGGGCCGACGCCGCAATCATTTGACGCAGGGTCGCGTTGCGCCGCAGAATCTGCGCATGGTGATGCCAACTCGCCAACGCAAATGGATCCCCCGCCAGATCGAGCAGGTATGACATGCCTCCCACGCGCTCGAGCTCCCCTTGGCTGCGCAACACGTCTGCCAACGAGACGGGGTCAACCGGCAGGTTGCTGTCGAAGAGGTGCCGCATGGAGTTGAAGATCGTGCGATTGGCGGGCTGATAGAAGTCATTCGCCTCAACCTCAAGCAGGCACTCCTGAAACGCCTCCGACGAACGCAACATCGCCGAGAGCACCGACTGCTCGGCCTTCTGGTCATGCGGCATGGAACCATGCTGCACAAGCGTCGCACGCGTTGGGTTTATCTCGTATGTGGTATCCGACATGGACGCTCCTTAAAGAAAGCGGGCGCGACAAAGGAGAAGCCCTCGTCGCACCCGCTGCTCAATCTCGTGTCGCTATGGTCGGGGCGGCAACCACCTCCCCACCCGAAACCATCTACTCGGCCTCGTTCTCCTCGACGACCTCGGCCTCTTCGACCTCCTCGGCAGGAGCCTCTTCGTCATCCGTGACGCCGACAAGCACGGTCACGGTAGCGTTGATCTCGCGGTACAGGTCGACCTCAACCTGGTGACGACCGGCGTTCTTGATGGTGTGGCTGCGAGCGATACGCTTGCGATCGATGTCGACACCAAGCTCACGCTTGATGGCGTCTGCGATCATCGCGCTGGTGACGGAACCGAAGAGCTGGCCCTCCTCGCCGATGCGCGCATCGACGGTAACAGCCTTGCCCTCGAGGAGCTCCTTCAGCGCTGCGGCATCCGCAAGGCGCTTCTCCTCACGCTTGGCGATATTGTGGCGACGCTCGTCAAGCTGCTTCAGGTTGCCCTTGGTTGCGGGCACGGCGATCTTGTTGGGATAGAGATAGTTCTCGGCGAAGCCCTGAGCTACGTCGACAACGTCGCCCTCGCCGCCTTTGCCGCGCAGCTCGCCCAAAAGGATTACCTTCATCGTGTGCTCCTTTCTTGGGGTTACCCGCGACTGCGACCGCCGCGGCTGGAAACCACGGGGACCACATAGGGGATGAGTGCCATCTCTCGCGCGCGCTTGATGGCGTTCGCGATATCGTGCTGGTGCTGCGTGCAGGTGCCAGTTACGCGACGGGGCTTGATCTTGCCACGATCGGTCGTGTACTTGCGAAGGAGTGCGATGTCCTTGTAGTCAATGAACTCGACGTTCTCCTTGCAGAACTGGCAATACTTGCGACGCGGCTGGCGCTGATAATCTTGCTTTTGCTGAGCCATGTCGTTGCCTTTCTGTGGACGTGCCCGAGACACGCCCTAAATACTAACGGTTAAAACGGAATGTCGTCGTCGTAGACGTCCGTCTCGGGTTGCGTCGTGACGGGCGCAGGCGACGTGGGGGCAGGCTGCGTAACAGGCTGTGATGCAGGCTGCGGATTCGATGCCTGCATACCGTAGCCTTGGTTGACTGGCTGCGGGGCACTCATGCGGGGCTGTTGCATGGGCGCGGGGGCATTGTATGCCGGACCCTGCGCATATCCCTGCTGACTCTGGTTGCCCACATACCCTTGCTGCGGCTGGCCACTCGCATAGGGATTGGGTTGCTGGTTCGCATACCCCCCTTGTTGCGAAGCATAGCCACCGGGCTGCTGTTGGCGAGGCGACATGAAGTCGATGTCGTCGACGACAACCTCGAGCTTGCTCCGACGCTGGCCATCGCGCTCCCAAGAGCTATAGCGCAGTTTACCCTCCACAACGACCTTGGTGCCCTTGTGGAGAGCACGAGACATGTAATCGGCGCGATTGCCAAACAGCACGCAGTCAACGAAGTTGGCGTAGTCCTCCCATTCTTGCGTCTGGGGGTTGCGCCTGCGATCGTTTACCGCTATGCCAAAGGTGAGGATGTTCGTCCCGCTCTGCGAGGAACGAATCTCCGGGTCGCGCGTCAGGTTGCCCGATACAACCACTCTGTTAATGCTCACGTCTGTCTCCTGCCTCTCGTGTGGAACCAGCCATGGCTGGCTCCCTTCCTTGCTACTCCTCCTCGTTGCGCCTGACGATCATGTGCCTCTTGACCGCATCGTTGATGCGAAGGACACGATCGAGCTCTGCGATCTGGGTGGGATCAGCGTGGAAGTTGATGAGGATGTAGTCACCCTCTGCGAGGCCGTCGATTTCGTAGGCGAGCTTGCGCTTGCCCCATTCCTCGACATTGTCGACCTGGCCACCCTCCGACGTGATGGCAACGTCGATGCGGGCACTCACGCCAGCACGGACCTCGTCATTGGCCGAAGGATCAACGATGTACAGCAACTCATAAGCCTTCATGTGGTTCACCTCCTCTGGGCTCGTGGCCCCGGGTCGTGAAGGTAGCGCCCGGAGCAGGAAAGTTCCGCAGGACATAGTAGCATATGCCTTTGCGATGTGTGAAAACTCTTGTTACCTTCATCTTCTCGCTATCTTGCTGCCCGCCCAACTCGTGCCGCCAGTATACGAGACGCTGGTTGCACGAATTTCCCCGCTGGCAGACACTTTTTTCCCGGCTTTTTGCACCTTCGCAGGTAACAAGGCCCGTTTCGATTTGCACTTCCCCAAACGAGAATTTCTGGCAGGTTAGTCATCGCGGTGCATCACGTCATAGAGTTGGCTGTAGAGGTCGTCAACCCCACCCTCCTCGAACGTCTCGTCGACATCCGACATGACCTGTTGCTGCGACTCGTTGGCGGACAAATCGGTAGACAGCCCATCAATCACGGGCGTGTCGATTGCGGTTTGTGGTTCGACCGTCAGCTCGGGTTCCGCCATGGGCTCGACCGGCTCAGCCTCCGATGCGTATCGAATCGTCGGGACCGGATCGATTCGCTCCGTGGCCGGCATAGACTCTACTTCCGGTGCTGAACCCCTCACCGAAACCGACTGTATCGGTTCGCTGTATGGTGCCTGGCGCGGTTGATCCCCAACAACCTGCTGCCCTGCCGCGGGCGCAGTCGTAGAGGCTGGTTGCTGCGGCACATCCGTCATGCTCGCACCGTCTTCGGTCTGAGGCAAGGGATCCTCACTCCGACCCCACGATGGCACATCGAACTGGCGCATCCACAAGGCAATCGCGTTGTAGTACACAAGGTTGTAGGCACTAAGCACGACCGTGACGGCATAACCCAAGACCAAGCCAAAGGTGATGAGACCACCGATCGTCTTCGAGAGCTCCATCATTACGGCATACTCACTGGACGCATAGCCGGACGTTATAATGGCAGGCACCATGGCAAACAAGGGAATCAGCACAAGGACAAACGTTACCAATCCGAGGGCAATCAGGAAGACGAACGCGATGAGCGTCAGATGGAAGAATCCTTGGACGTCACGCTTAATCATCTCGAACACGCGATCGACCCTAAAACCGGCACCCACCTTCTCGTAGATGGCCGCCCTTACCGACGCGATGGCGATGACCGTCGCAGCAAGAAACTCCACTACCAGGGAGGCCAACGTAACCACCATCGCGACAATGGATCCCAACACCCCCGGCACGACGCCCGCTATGAAGCCGGCGACTCCAGCTGCCAACACCAGGCAGAGAGCCCACCCGATGGCCACTACGAATGCCCTCCAGCCACTTGCGATGCAGACGCCCACCTGGACGTTCTTCTGCTTGGGCGACGAGTCGACACCCCATGCGGTGAGGCGTGCCCATTCCAACGCATATCCCGCAGCACCCAAAAAGCCAACGATAGGTACGAAATTGGCTGCAGCCAGGACGAGCACGGGCTTGAACCACCCCCTGTCACGGGTAAGCATTGCCCACGATCGCTTCGCGTAGTTGCGTTCCTGCATGGTATACCTCCCTGGCGAATCGTTCGCCCTTATAGCACAAGAGCCCCGATGGGGCTCCCTTGGTCATTTATGGCGGAGGAGGAGGGATTCGAACCCTCGTGACCCGAAAGGGCCAAACGGTTTTCGAGACCGCCGCATTCAACCACTCTGCCACCCCTCCGTAGGGTGACGCGACGCCCCTCGGGACGTCGCGGCAATTCTCTGGCGGAGAGTCGGGGATTCGAACCCCGGATGCGCTTTCGGCGCATACACGATTTCCAATCGTGCTCCTTCGGCCAGCTCGGACAACTCTCCTTAACAACGCAAGGGCTAGTATAACGCACTTTCCCCAACGAACGCAAGACATGTTTTTGGCAGGTCTGCGCGACGCTTACTTCTTCACAAGACCGTGGCGGACCGCCCACTTGCGGCGCTCCGTCTCGGAGAGGAGCCGCTTGCGCATGCGGATGTGCTTGGGCGTCACCTCTACGAGCTCGTCATCCATTATGTACTCCAACGCTTCTTCCAACGTGAACACGCGAGGGGGCGTGAGCTGCACGGCTATGTCCGCGGTGCTCGAACGCTGGTTGCCCAGCTGCTTGGTGCGCGCCACGTTGACCACCATGTCATCCGGACGCGGGCGTTCTCCGACCAGCATGCCCTCGTAGCATTCGTCCCCCGGCCCCACAAACAGCGCCCCGCGCTCTTGCAGGGTACCAAGCGCATAAGCGACCGCCTTTTCGGTGCTCATGCTGATCATTGCGCCGTTCTTGCGTCCACCAAGCTCTGCGGTAACCGGCGCATACTCGCTGAAGGTGTGATAGAACACGCCCTCACCGTGCGTCACGTTCAGTATGCGCGTCTTGAGGCCCATGATGCCACGCGTCGGAATGCTGAACTCAAGCTGCGTTTGGCTCTCCCCCGACTCCATGCTCACCATGGTGCCACCCGCGTTGCCAAATGTCTCTATGACCTTGCCCGCATACTCGTTTGGACACTCCACGACTGCCTGCTCATATGGCTCCAAACGCACGCCCCCCGGCCCCTTCTGATACAGCACGCGCGGACGTCCCACCTGGAACTCGTAACCCTCGCGCCGCATCGACTCCATAAGGACCGAGAGGTGCAAGATCCCACGACCTGCGACCTCGATGCCCGTCTTGTCATCGAGTTCCTCGATACGCATGGTGACGTTGTTCTCACGCTCTTGCATCAGGCGCTCTTTGAGTTGGCGCCCGCCCACGATGTCGCCATCCCTACCGACGAGTGGGCTCGTGCTCGCCTCGAATACAACCGCGAGCGTCGGCGGGTCGATTTCTATGGGCTCGAGTTCGACCGGCGCGTCAGGATCTGTGTACACATCACCAATGTCCGTGCCGTCGACCCCCACCACAGCTGCGATGTCACCCGCTACGACCTCGTCACATTCGCTACGTCCCAAATAGTCGAACGTAAACAGTTGCTTCACTTGGGCCATCTCGCGTCTGCCATCATTCTTGATGACCATAATACGTTCTCCAGCATGAATAATACCGGAGAATACACGCCCAATACCAATGCGTCCCACATAGCTTGAATGATCGACCGTCACGCATTGCATGGCGAGTGGCGCATCCACATCCACATCTGGTGCCGGTAATGCGTCGACGATCATGTCGAGCAACGGCAACATGTCACCCTCGCTCGGTCCGTCAGCCTCAAGGCGCGCGAAGCCGTTGACGGCCGAGGCGTACACGATGTGTTCCATCGCAAACTCAATCTGGTCATCCGTCGCACCAAGCTCCATCATCAGCTCGATGCTGGCTTCCATGGCAGCCTCGGGATTGGCACCGTCTCGATCCACCTTGTTTATGACCACCATTATGTGCAACCCGCACGCAATGGCGTGCCGGAGTACGAAGCGCGTCTGCGGCATAGGGCCTTCCGCCGCGTCAACAAGCAGCAGCGCGCCATCCGCCATCTTGAGCACACGCTCGACCTCGCCACCAAAGTCGGCATGTCCCGGGGTATCTATGACGTTTATCTTCACGTCATGGTAAGTGATCGAAATATTCTTCGCAAGGATGGTGATTCCCCGTTCGCGCTCCTGGTCATTGGAGTCCAGTACGCGTTCCTGCACCTGCTGTCCCTCACGAAACGCGCCCGATGCACGTAGCATCTGGTCGACCAGCGTCGTCTTTCCATGGTCAACATGGGCAATGATTGCGATGTTGCGAATGTGTTCTTGGAGCATGGGCACCTCTTGTTCACGCACTGAGATAACCGCATGAGTTTAGCGCATTTCCAAGCGCTCGCCGCCATGAGCAAATGACGAAGATTGCACTACCAAAAACCACCATTTAGAGCAGCGGCTCTTCCTCACCGGCGGGAGCCGGATCCGTCCACACAAACCCATTCCCACGCCCCCGTCCCTCAAAGAGAGAATACGCAGAGAAGCTCGGGCGACCGCGCTCTCCGAACTCCACGATGAGCGCATCGGCATAGCCACCCCGCTCGTCCTCGATGGCGCCCTCGTAGGCAATAGCGTATCGGAGTGCGCCACGCGCCTTCCTCACTCGCTCACGCGCTGCCTCAAGCATCGCCTCGATGCCGTCGTTGGAAAGCTGCATCGAGTCGTACGTATTGTCTTCACTTTGTATTACAACAAGAACGCCTATGTATTCTCCTTCTGCCAACATGTCCAGCGCATTACCCATGAGTGTACTGCTTAGGTCATCTAACTGCTGTGATACCGTGCCGTAGTATGTATTATCGCCCACACACATCACAACTCTCCTTCTACCGGGTAAGAACTACAACGAGGCCGATCAGCAAGCTCACGATTACGGCAACAAGCACGGGTATCCACGGGTTGAGTGCGGGTCGCGCATCCACTCGCGCATCTTGCGGACCTTCATCCTGACCGAGGTATTCTTCCATCACACTGCTCACGATCTGGCGTGTGTGCTCGTCTGCGATCCTCTGTCGCTCTTCCTCGGTCAATTCCGGCTGCTCGACGTCCTCTGCATCGTCCGCCACTTCTCCCTCGAGCTCAAGCTCCTCGGGCTTGGTGTATTCACGGATGGCAACAAGCGCCTCGGCCATCTGAGCAAGCTGCTCCGACTTCTTTTGGCTGTCCTGCGCAAGGGCATCCAGACGCGTACGCAACTCCGCCACGTCTGCGTTCGTCGCCTGGCGCGTCTCCTCACCGAGTTGTACGCCTAGACGTGCGTAATACGCCAATGCCTCCTGCTCGCTGCAAGCATTCTCTTCAGAATACGACCGTATTTTGTCACGAATGTCCACGGGCACAATCGCCGCCTGCTGCGCAGGCTCTATACTGGGCAGATTCTGCAAGGCTTCAAGACGTGCCTCGATGCTCTGCAAGGTCTCATGTGATCCGTCATGCTGCCCTGATGCGGGTTGCATGCCATTCTCTTCAAGCTCGATGCCCGCACGGGCAAAATGACTCATTGCCTCGGCCTTGGTACAATTGTGCTCAGCTGCATACGCATTAATCTTCTCGTTCAAATCCTCAGGCATGCGCATGCTGAAGGTAGTGGGGCGTTTGGTTGCCATTCTTTGCGCCTTTCGGGTATTACAGTAGGTAATGCACGTGCATTTTAGCATGTTACACGGACGTGCGCCCATAGTTGATTTGCTGCTTCAGAAGGTTAGAAGGGCACGCCCGACGGCTCACAGCATAGACTCTTCTGATGATAGTTTATCCACGGTTATACAAAAAACCGAGGCTTGCGCCTCGGTTCTGTGTTCTGGTGGAGACGATGGGGATCGAACCCACGACCTCAGGCTTGCAAAGCCCGCGCTCTCCCAGCTGAGCTACGTCCCCGTAATAACCGCCCCAGCGGCGACTCGGCTCACGCTGGGGCGGTTATTGTCAAGGATGGTGGGCCTGACAAGGCTCGAACTTGTGACCTCCCGGTTATCAGCCGGACGCTCTGACCAACTGAGCTACAGGCCCATCCGCAACTCAGTACAATACTCTTAGACCCACTCTCGGTCAAGCGGAAATTTGAAAAAATTTTTTGAAGGGCCAGAAAATATTAAATAGGGCATAAAAAATGCCAATTCTGGCTGCCTTCGGCAATCTGAAGCACAATTTAATACCTAAAATCGGTACTTTATCAAGACGAGTGACTCAGACTTTAAAACGGCTGAAGGCCAGATCGTATCGAGTGCTCCCACAGGACGGATCTCGAAGTGCGTATTAAGGCAGACCCGAGTGGAATGATCTTCAGACGAAACCGACCAAGGGGCCAGCTACAAATACCGGGTACCTTTGGGTCATTGGAGACTTTGACCCACATCGCCTGTATGTAGAGTCTTTCTCCTGACGGTGAGGTCCTAGGATAGACTAGGCTTTTCGAAGACGCGCCTTTGGGCGACTGACATCTACGGTTCACGCCCTCAGGAGTCGAATGCCAAGGGTGCCGGGTGCAGACAAGCGAGGTCAACCCGCCGGAGACATCATTTTGCGTTCCATTTGTTATGTGTAGAGGTTGAGATACGCCGCTTCTTGAGAATTTTCGCTCTGTTTCGAGTACTATTACATGC
>CADBYM010000030.1 GCA_902798915.1 uncultured Coriobacteriaceae bacterium
GTGAGGCGTTAAGTCCGGGAACCGCCGTGTACCGAACGGTACGCACGGTGGTGTGGGAGGACGGTGCGCCAACTAATGGCGCACCTCCTACCCGATTTGAGTGTGGCTCCTTGTTCAATTTGCCACTTGCTGTGACATGATGGTTACGCTATCCTAGTGCAGATTGACCGTCGGGGTGGCAGGCGTCCTGCCCTGTGCCTGGACGGAGAGCCTGCTCTGGTCGGAAACCAGGGCCTACGTGAGGAGTACCATATGAAGCAAGGAATCCATCCCAATTACGTGGAGTGCACGGTACGCTGTTCTTGTGGCAACACGTGGACCACGCACGCCACCGTGCCCAGCATGAGGCTTGACCTCTGCGACAAGTGCCATCCGTTCTATACTGGCACGCAGAAGCTCGTCGACACCGGCGGACGCGTCCAGCGCTTTGCCGACAAGTTCGGTGGCGCTGCTGCCGCCCAGCTCGCTCGCGCTGCTGCCGCCAAGGAGGCCCGTGCAAAGAAGGCCGCCGAGGCCGCTGCCGCCAAGAAGGCTGCTGCCGAGGCCAAGGCTGCCGCCAAGGCCAAGCGTGCCGCCGAGTACGCCAAGCGCGCTGAGGCCGAGGCCGCCAAGAAGGCCGCCGAGGAAGCCGCCGAGGCCGCCGCTGCTGAGGCAACCGACGCTGAGTAACATCGCCTCATAGGCAAGCAAGGGACGCCCTCGCTCTTCAATGAGTGGGGGCGTCCCGCATTTGAGCGATTCTGTGGGCAGTGTTAGACCAACTTGAGCTTAGGGCGCTCCCGGCTGGCGTTCGGCTTTTGTCGCTGTGCTTGGAGCTGGGCAGTAAGCGACGCGCGTACCTTGGCCGTGCGCGCCTGAGCCTCGGCGGGTGTCTCGTGCCGGTATGTGCACGATGCCTCGGCGACGATAATTTCCAAAGCCTTGTTGCGAAGCGCGAACTCGCGCGCGGCTTCAAGTTGGCCACTCGAACGAAGGCTCTGCATCATCTTCCGCGGGTCGTCCATGGACGGCAAGCCTAGGTATTCGGGTAACTCGTCGTCGCTCATTTGCAACTTGCGATGGTCTAGCCACGCGCTGATAGCCGCCTCCTGCTCGGCGGCGTCCTTGGCTTGTGCGGCGAGCATCGCCTGCAGGTCACTCTTCCTCATACCCGACCGTGCGAGGAACTGAGCCTCGGTGATGCCCTGCTCCTGCATGCTGTAGGCGAACGATTCGGCCACGGCTTGCTGCATCTGGATGACGCTGGTGTTGAGGACTGACTGCATAAGACGGCTTGCGAGGGCCTGTGCACACTTCTGGGTCTTTTGTTGCTCGGCCGCCTGGGCATTCATGGCCGTGAGTTCTTGGCGGACAAGTTCACGCAACTCGGCAGCATTGTGCAGGCCTTCGAAGTTCTCGCGGATCCACGCCTCGTTGTTGAGTTCGGCAGGACCTCCACCCATTTGGGTGACGGTCATTTGGAGGGCAAGCTCGACATCGGCATCGGACGTTGATGCAACGTCAACCTCGATGGAGACCGGGTCGTACGAGGTGAGGGTGTAGTGGGGACGGCCACCGATGATGAGTGGCTCGGGTTTGACAAGTTCCATTCCAACTCCTTTGAGACAAACGCAAAACGGGTTAATTGTACCCATACCGCATGCGCATCTATCGAGGCATGCACGTCCGTTGCCATCCGCGCCAGTCTTTGCCGCGTGTCAATATACGTACATATGTACTTGACAGAGAACATATGTACCAATATTATGTATAGTAATATTAGGTACGGAAGGGAGGATGGATGGGAAATATCGACGCATTATGTAAGGCATACATGTCTGAGACCACGCGCTTTGCGGATTTGTTCAACTTCTTTGTATATGGGGGAGACCAAGTAATCGATGAGGACGAATTGGTTCCGCTTGACGTTACGCAACTGGCCATCGTGGGACAACATGACGCCATGGCTGTAGAGCAGCGGTATCGTGATGTGCTTAAGGGATGGGAGACGATGCGCGATAATGTTGCTGTTTATGCTGTTTTGGGAATCGAGAACCAGTCGTACATCGACTATGCGATGCCGACCAGGGGAATGCTATACGATGCTATCCAGTATGCAGGTCAGGTTGACAAGACGCGTAAGTCACACAGAGCCAGTAAGTTTGCCGGGATGGACCGTGACGAGATGCTGTCGGGGTATGGCAAAGACGATAGGCTTACGCCCATGGTAACGCTGGTGTTGTACTTCGGTGCTTCGAAGTGGAGCGGACCAAAGAGTTTGCATGACATGATGAACACCCACGACAACACGCTTCTTAAGCATGTGCAAGATTACCGATTGGAAATTGTCGCGCCTAACGACTTACAGGACTCAGACTTCGATAGATTTGCGACGGATCTTGGGCGGGTTCTCAAGTATGTCAAGCACTCAGACGAGAAGGAAAAACTTGCTATAATAGTTAGCCAAGACGAAAGATATCGGTCGCTCGACGAGGAGAGCGCTCTTTTGATTAATGCTGTGACCAACTCAAAGTTGGAATTCGAGGTGAGCGAGGGGAAGGTCGACATGTGCAAGGCAATCGATGAGATGCGCAAGGAGTCCTGGGACAAGGGCCGGGAGGATATGCGCCGCGAGATGGCCCCCGCAATCAGGGAGATGCGCAAGGAGTCCTGGGACAAGGGCCGGGAGGATATGCAGCGAGAGATGATCAATGCACTTGTGAGCGCTGGTCTTGTGACTGAGTCTGCAGTTAGAGACGCCTTGCGCGTTCAGGGCATTGCATGAGAGAAGCCACATGGTCGTGGTCTCCGCGTTGTGCGTCGATGCCGTATAATGGGCCGGCCCATTATGCGCGAAAGGACACACTATGATTCGTGAGCTTATCCATGACGACGAACTGCTCGCTCAGCCTTGCGAGCCTGCTACGACAGACGACAGCGATCTTGCACAGGATCTTCTGGACACCCTTGCCTCCATTGAGGACGGTGGCTGCCTTGCGGCAAACCAGATTGGCGTGACGAAGGCGCTCGTCGTGTTCGTGGACGACAACGGCAAGGCGCACGTCATGTACAACCCGAAGATTCTGATGGGGTTGCGAGCGCAGAGGGTTGTGGAGGGGTGTCTCTCGCGTGAAGAGACCGTTAAAGTGCGTCGCTACGCGAAGATCAAGGTGCAGTTTGACGAGCTCATAGATGGTAAGCTCGTCTCGCGCAAGCGCGACTACCTGGGATGGACGGCGCAGATGATTCAGCATATGGTGGACCACTGCAACGGCAAGCTGGTGTAAGTGCACGTCGCACAACGTTTCCAAGAGGAAGGCCCCTCTCGTGCCGGAGTGACGCGAGGGGCCTTCCTCTTTGGAGGCGAATGGGAGGGTGAGCGTTGCTTAGTGGTGGAAGAGCCTCATGCCCGTGAAGGCCATCGCAATGCCGTAGTGATCGGCCGTCTCGATGACGTTGTCGTCACGGATGGAGCCGCCAGGCTCGGCAATGTAGCTCACGCCGGACTTGTGACAACGCTCGACGTTGTCGCCAAAGGGGAAGAACGCATCGGAACCGCAGGTCACGCCCGTCTGGGTGGCGATCCAGTCGGCCTTCTCCTCGCGTGTGAGCACCTCGGGGCGCGTGGCAAACCACTTTTGCCACTCGCCCTCACGCAGCACGTCATCGTGCTCATCGGAGATATACACGTCGATGGCATTATCGCGGTTGGCGCGGCGGATACCCGAGACGAACTGCAGGCCAAGCACCTTGGGATGCTGACGCAGGTACCAGGTATCGGCCTTGTTGCCGGCGAGGCGGGTGCAGTGCACGCGACTCTGCTGACCGGCACCTACGCCGATGGCCTGTCCGTCCTTCACGTAGCACACGGAGTTGGATTGCGTGTACTTGAGCGTGATGAGGCTGATGATCATGTCACGGATTGCCGACTCGGGCACCTCGCGGTTCTTGGTCACGAAGTTGCTCACGAGGGCGGCATCCACCTTGTAGTTGTTGTGTCCCTGCTCGAAGGTGATGCCAAAGACGTCCTTGGTCTCGATGGGGGCGCACTCGTAGGTGGGGTCGATTTGGACCACGTTGTAGTTGCCGCCCTTCTTTTGGGCGAGGATGGCGAGCGCCTCGTCGGTGTAGCCCGGGGCGATGATGCCGTCAGAAACCTCTGGCTTGAGGTAGCGCGCAACGTCGGCATCGCAGACGTCGCTGAGGGCTGCCCAGTCGCCGTAGCTGCTCATGCGGTCGGCACCGCGTGCGCGAATGTAGGCGCAGGCGATGGGGGAGGGGTCAGGCAGGTCCTTGCCCACGAAGTAGATCTGTCGGTCGATGTCGCTGAGTGGGGTGCCCACGGCGGCGCCGGCGGGTGAGACGTGCTTGAAGCTTGCTGCTGCGGGCAGTCCCGTGGCCTCCTTGAGGTCGCGGACGAGCTGCCAGGAGTTGAGGGCGTCGAGGAAGTTGATGAATCCGGGCTTACCCTGCAAGACCGTGATGGGCAGATCGGAACCATCCCTCATGAAGATGCGCGACGGCTTCTGGTTGGGGTTCATACCGTACTTGAGCTCGAGTTCGTTCATGACTCTCCTATCTGTAAGAAGGACTGCGGCAGGGCATGTTCTGCGCTTAAACAGCCCTCGCTTCGCTGCGTGACGCCTTGGGTTAGTCGCCGAGGTGTTTGTTGTAGAGGGTCACTTTGCCGGCTACGTTGCAGTAGAGGCTGATCTTGTTGTCGGCGTCAAGGGAGGCCCATACGTCATCGGGGTTGGCCATTGCGACCTCGATGGGTTCGCCAACGAAGCTGGGGAGCGGATTGCCGTCTCCCACGTAGGTGGAGATGAAGTAGCCCGTCCCCTCGTCGGCACCTTCGTAGCAGAAGAACTCACGCAGGCAGCGGCCGCCCTTCCCGTCCTGGCTCTTGAGGATGGAAAGTGCGAATGACTTGTCGGCGTTGAGGATGGCGCTGATGCGCGGGGTGAAGTTCGGCGCGTCGGGCTCAAACTCACGCACGAGGCAGCCTGCTACGAAGTCGCCCTTCTCGACGATGGTGTCGGTCTGGTCGCCGTTGGTGACAACGAGGCTGTCGCCCATGGTGCGCACGGGGTGGTAGATGATGAGGCTGGGATCCTCAACGAGCTCGGGCTTGAAGGCCTCGGTACGGATGCCGTCGTCAGTCTTGGTGAAGATGCGGTTGCGGCTGTTTGCACTGCGTCCCATGATCCAGTAGTACACAACGGGCTGGCCGGCATCATTCGTGCCCACCACGATCCCGCGGCCGGGGTAGGGGTTGGCCTTGAGCAGCTCTACGAGGTCTTGCATGTGGTTCCTCTCCTTACGCAAAGGGCAAGCCTCTCGCGATGCGAGAACGGCTTGCCCAGACGGTCGGCTCTTGTAAACGTGCTGCTTCCCCGTGGTTATCCACTGCATCCGTCAGTCGCAGCACGCGCGCAACTGTAGCACAACCCCGAGTCGTTGAGAAGTGCCGTCCATGCTCCCACAGCGGGAATGCGAAATCTCGTCATGGGATGGCAGGCAGCGATAAGAAACGCGGCACGGGTTCCTGGCCACCCGTGCCGCGCGTAAGGAAAGGAAGGGTAAATTTGTCCGCCTTAGCGGATGTGTCGATTAGCTGAGCACCTTGAGCAGCCAGTCGACGTCGTCGGTGGTGCGCATCTTCATGATGACGTTGTCGTCCTCGAGGCAGCGGGCCACGTTGGCAAGCACGGTGAGGTGCTCTCCGCCGGCACCGGCGATGCCAAAGACGAGGTAGGCCTTCTCGTCGCCCCACTGCACGCCGTCGGGATACTGGTGCAGCGTGACGCAGGTCTTCTTGACGGAATCCTTGGCGTCGTTGGTCCCGTGGGGGATGGCCACGCCGAGGCCCATGTACACGCTCTGGACCTTTTCGCGCTCAAACATGGCGTCGATGTAGGACTCATCCACGGCACCGTGGGCCATGAGCAGCTCGCCGGAGGCGCGGATGGCCTCTTCCTTGGTGACGGACGGGCAGCCGAGCTTGATGCCGTCGCGGTCGATGGCGACTGCGGGCTTTGTTCCAGCCTCGATCTTCTCGGTGACGACGGCTACGTCGGTCTCACCCACGCCAGCAGCAGCGGAGACGGATACCAGGTCGTTGTACAGTGCGTCGAGGTTGGGGTCGTTGAGGAAGTTGTTGATGACGACGAACTGAGCCTGCGGAGCGCTCTTGCGGGCACGGTCGGCAAGGTTGGCCTGCACGACGACGATGCGGGCGTCTGCGGGGACCTCGTCCACGGAGGCGTGCTCGACGATAAGGTCGGGACGGTCAAGCTTGATGCGGTTGCGGAAGCGGGTGGCGCCCATGGCAGAGGAGCCCATGCCAGCGTCGCAGGCAAAGATGATCTTGTCGCCCAGGCCAGCCTCGGCAGGACCATTGGAGCCGGCGGCCTTCATGTTGGCAACGGCGCTCTGTGCGGATGCGAGGTCAGAAACATCGGAGGTACGAACGATGGGCGAGGCGATGAGGAACGAGACGGCTGCACCAGCGAGGACGCCGAGCAGGATCGTGATGGTCTGACCCTGAGGAGCCATGGCCATGAAGGCGATGATGGAGCCAGGAGAGGCGGGGCCGACGAGACCGCAGCCAAAGAGGGAGAACAGGAGGATGGAGACGAAGTTGCCTACGATGGGAGCAATGATTACCTTGGGGTTCATGAGCACGTAGGGGAAGTAGATCTCGTGGATGCCGCCCAGGAAGTGGATGATGACGGCGCCGGGGGCGGACTGCTTGGTGGACTCATCCTTGCAGAAGAAGCAGTAGGCCAGAAGGACGCCGAGGCCGGGGCCAGGGTTGGACTCGAGCATGTACATGATGGACTGACCGGCAGTCTTCGCCTGCTCGGTTGCGATGGGCACGAATACGCCGTTGCCAATTGCGTTGTTGAGGAAGAGCACCTTGGCAGGCTCGATGAAGATGGCAAGAGCGGGCAGCAGGTGCGCGTTGATCATCGCCTCGACGCCAGACTGCAGGATTACGAGGATGGTGCCCATGAAGGGGCCAACGCCATAGAAGCCGGCGATGGCAAGCAGCATGCCCAGGATGCCGATCGAGAAGTTGTCGATAAGCATTTCGAGGCCGGCGGGTTTCCAGTTGTCCGCGAATTCGTCCCACTTCTTAATGACGAAGCCAGCAAGAGGACCCATAAGCATGGCGCCCATGAGCATGGTGTACTCGGATCCAACGACAGCGCCCATAACGGCGATGGAGCCGATGACGCGGCCACGCTGGCCCGCAATCATGAATCCGCCTTGCCCCGCAATAAGTATGGGGAGCAGGAACTTAAGGATGGGGCCGACCATTTCTGCGAGTTGTGCGTTGGGGAGCCAGCCTGTTTCGATAAAGAGTGCCGTGAGGAAGCCCCATGCGATGAATGCGCCGATGTTGGGCATGACCATGCCGCTGAGGGCTTTGCCGAACCTGGATACTGCGGCTCTGACGTCTGCCATTGTCTCTCCTTCCAATGATGTGACGATAGTGGCTGTGCAAGGTGTTGAAACGACAATTGCTACTCTACAGTTGTTGGAACGACAATGCAAGAGACTTTTGAAACACAGGGGTAAATGGTATAGGAATCGCCATGAACGGCAAATTAACCTCATACTAGATATCAAATTGAGCGAAAGAAGGCATTCCTCGACTTTTGTCTTGACAATTCCGAAGCAAGTAATATCCTAGAGTCAAGCGTTGAAACGACAATCTAAACAACGACGTAAGGCATGGAAAGAGAGAGGGATACAGATGAAGGCAAAAGCAGTGCGACTTCACGGAGCGATGGATCTGCGTCTTGAGGAGTTTGAGCTTCCCGCAATCAAGGATGACGAGATGCTCGTCGAGGTAATCTCGGACTCGATCTGCATGTCCACGTACAAGATGGCAAAGCTAGGCACCGAGCATAAGCGCGTTCACGCAGACGCCGCTGAGCATCCGCCTATCACCGGCCATGAGTTCGCGGGCAACATCGTGGAGGTGGGCGCCAAGTACGCCGACAAGTACAAGCCTGGCCAGAAGTTCACCATCCAGCCGGCCATCAACTACAAGGGTTCCATGGACTCGCCCGGCTACTCCTACGAGTTCTGTGGCGGCGACGCTACGTATTGCATCCTCCCGCAGGAGATCTTTGCCACTGACAGCTTCCTCGTATACGAGGGCGAGGCATACTACCAGGCGTCTCTGGCCGAGCCGCTGAGCTGCTCCATCGGCGCTCTCAACGCTGCATATCACACTCAGATGGGTGTCTACACGCACGAGATGGGCATTCGCGAGGGCGGCAACCTCGCCATTACCGCTGGTGCCGGCCCGATGGGCCTGGGTGCTCTCACCTACGCCCTGCACCGTGACCGCAAGCCCGGTCTGCTCGTAGTGACCGACATCAACCAGGACCGCCTGGACCGTGCGGCGAGCCTCTTCCCGCCCGAGCAGGTCAAGGAGGAGACCGGTGTCGAGCTTCACTTCGTGAACACGGGCACCATGGAGGATCCTGTGGCCGAGCTGCGCGCCATCACCGGTGGTAAGGGCTACGACGACGTGCTGTGCTATGCGCCGGTGGCCGCGGTCATCGAGCAGTCGAGCGCCATCCTGGGCCGCGACGGCTGCCTGAACTTCTTTGCTGGCCCCACCGACACCGCCTTCAGCGCTCCCATCAACTTCTATGACGTGCACTACAACTCCACGCACGTCATGGGCACCACCGGTGGCAACACCGCAGACATGATCGAGTCGCTCGAGCTCACTGCTGCTGGTCGCATCGACCCGGCCGTCATGGTCACCCACATCGGTGGTCTCGACGCCGCCGCTTCCGCAACCTGTGGCCTGCCGGGCATTCCGGGTGGCAAGAAGCTCATCTACACCCACATCTCCATGCCGCTCGTGGCGCTTGACGAACTGCGCGACAAGGCTGCTGAGGACGAGCGTTACGCCGGTCTCGCCGACATCGTGGAGGGTAACAATGGCCTTTGGTGCCCCGCCGCTGAGCGCTATCTGCTCGAGCACTGGGCCGAGTAACACAGTATCTATCTGACCGCTTGCCCACAGTGGGATCGTGGCCACAGCTCTTACGGGCTGACCACAACCCACTGTGGGCAAGCGGTCAAATGTCTTATCTATGCGAAAACCCGATTAGTCAAATCATGTGGTAGATTGGAGTCAACAGGATGGCGAACCCGGAAGGCTATACCATGTCCATGGCAGAGCGCCGCGAGCGCATCGTCGACTTCATAAACAACGAGGGAACCGTTACATTCTCGCAGCTCAAGAGCGAGTTTCCTGATGTGAGCGAGATGACGTTGCGCACGGACCTAAAGACCCTCGACCAGCAGCGACTCATCATCCGTGTCCATGGTGGTGCCAAATCAGTTGGTTTTGCGGTGGGTACCGACGACCTGCTCGCCCGTCGTGTGGGACGTCGCGCATCAGAGAAGACGACCATAGCGCAGAAGGCCCTGGAGCTCATTCGGCCCGGTCATACTATCTTCATTGACTCGGGGAGCACCACGACTGCCTTGGCAGCCGCGATGGAAGACATGGAGCTGCTCGTCTTCACCAACTCCCTGACGGTCGCCTCGGAGCTCGCTCGGCTGGACCGCACCAAGACCTTTGTGATCGGCGGACGCCTCAACCGTTACTCAAAGAGCACCATTGGCGCTCGCGCCATCGAGGCGGTGCGATCCCTGACGTTCGATCGGGTCTTCTTGGGCGTTACGGGTTACCAGCGTGGCGAGGGGTTCTCCTGTGGATCCGATGACGAGGCGGTGTTCAAGTCCACGCTCGTCCAGCGGGCGCATAAGTGCGTCGTGCTCATGGACTCGAGCAAGGAGGGACGCCCTTCCACGTTCAGGGTTTGCGGCTTGCCTGATGTACATGCCGTCGTGTCTGACGGTGGGTTGTCGAACGACTTTGTTGCCGCCTGTGAGGAGTCCGGAGTCACCCTGCTGTAGCTCCCCTCCGGAATGTGGAACGCCCTTCCAGGAAGGGTGTTCCATCGAGGGTCCTTCATGAAGTGCGGTATACTATGGTGTTCCTTGGAGGATTGAGTCATCGGGGTTGAGATATGAAGACTACGCAGGGCCGGAATTATCTGTCCGCAGTGCAAGAGTGGGTCGCACGTGCGCCCCAACGCGTGGCGTTCGAGAACAGCGCGGGCGAATCAGTTACGTATGGCGAACTGGGTGCCCAATCAGACGCGCTTGCGAACTGGCTCATGAGCCTCGAAGGCATCGACGGGCATGCTCCGGTGGTCTTGTACGGACACAAGTCTCCACTCATGTTGGTTGGAATGCTCGCCTGCGCGAAGTCCGGGCATGCCTATGTGCCCGTCGACACGATCTATCCCATGGAGCGCGTGAGGAGCATCGTAGAGCAATTGGAGCGTCATGCTGGTCGCATCGCTGTGCTCAACACGACCAAGGCACCCCTCGCGTTGCCGCAAGACGTCGTCTCGCTTACGCTTGGCGAACTCACGGACGTGTGTGAGGGCAAGGAGGCAGCCCTCGTCACACAAGCGCGCCAGCTTGGTGAGGAAGACACCTTCTACATCCTGTTTACCTCCGGCTCGACGGGAGAGCCCAAGGGCGTTGAGATGCCCATGCGCTACGTGAACTACTTCACTCGGTGGTTGATTGACGATTATCGGTCGCTTGCTTCGGAGGATGAGCGTGAGCGTGGGCTTGTGTGGTTCAATCGCTCTCCGTTTACCTTCGATTTGAGCACCGACGACCTCTTCTGCGGCCTTTCGAATGGCGACAAGATCTTTGCCTTGGAGGAGCGTGCCGAGTCAAGCTACAAGGAGACGTTCGACGCGCTGGCGAAAAGCGGCATCACCGATTGGATTTCCACTCCGTCGTTTGTGGATGCCTGCCTTGCCGACCCGTCCTTCTCGTCAGATCTGCTGCCGGCACTACGCCGCGTCATGCTTGCGGGCGAGACGCTCCGGAAGGATACCGTTGCTCGACTGTACGAGCGTTTCCCGGGGATTGTGGTTCTGAACAACTATGGGCCAACCGAGACGGGAACGGTGACGATGTGCGTGGTCACCGACGAGATGATGCAAGATGAGCGACCGCTTCCCATTGGGTATGTTGGTCCCGAGGCACAAGCCGTGGTTCTCGATCCGCAAACCCTCGAGGAGGTTCCCGATGGAGGCCGGGGAGAGCTCTTCATCGTGGGAAATGTCGCAAAGGGATATTGGGGGCGCCAAGACCTCACTCAGGAGCGATTTGGCGTCTGCCCCGAGGGGATCGCGCAAGGTCGGCCATCCTATCGCACCGGAGATGCCTGCACGCGTGACGCAAATGGGCTCCTGTACTATGGCGGACGATTCGACACGATGATCAAGCTGCATGGGTATCGCATTGAGGTCGGCGAGGTCGAATCGGTGCTCTCCGCCCTGGACGAAGTCGACATGGTGTGCGTGTTGCCCTTGCACAGGGATAACGGAGCGGTGTATCGTCTGCTCGCGGTGGTACAGCCGTCTGCAACCTGCGACGAGGCGGGACGAGCGCTTACGAAGCGCATCAAGGCACAGATTCGCGATACGCTGCCCTCATACATGATTCCTGGATCATTTAGGTATCTTGACGCCTTGCCGCTCAATGCGAATGGCAAGGCAGATCGCAAGGCGCTGGCGCAGTTGATGGGTGCCTAGCATGTCGTTTTATACTGAGCCGGTATTCTTTGTTTTTCTCGTGCCGATAATTGGCATTGCCGCCATCTTAGGGTTGCAAGAGCGACCCTTGCGAAGATATGGGCTGGTGGTTTCGTGCGCGATGCTGCTGGCGCTCTACAGTCATGATTTGCTGGGCCTTGTGCTCTGCTGTGGCTACCTCGCCCTCTCGATAGGGCTCTCGCGTTGGGTCTTATGGCTCTTTGAGCACGAACATCCGCAGGCCGTGGCCCTGTATCGGGTCGCCCTTGCCCTGCAGATCGCGCCCCTGTTCATCTATAAGGTTACCGTTGCCGCCGGTGCTGGCATCTTGGGGTTCTTGGGAATCTCGTATATCACCTTCAAGGCGGTGCAGGTGCTCATCGAGATTCGAGACGGCCTGATAACCGAGATGCCCGTCTCGGACTATCTCTACTTCTTGGTGTTCTTCCCGACGTTCACCTCCGGCCCCATCTTGCGCAGCCGTGCGTTCGTGGACGACACACACGGGACGCTTGAGCGGGGGGAGTATCGTTGGCGTCTGTATCGGGGCCTTGGATGGATGGTGGTAGGCGCTGCCTACAAGTTCGTATGCGCGGCGATTGCGCAGTGGGCCATGTGGTTCCTGCCAAGTGTCATAGGTACGCAGAACGCTGGGACGTTTGCGGCAACGCAAGTCGTGAGCTGTGTGAGCTACGGCATCTACGAGTTCTTTGACTTTGCCGGATACTCGTACATGGCCATGGGAGTTGGCCTTTGCCTGGGCGTTGAGGTCATGCGAAACTTCGACAAGCCGTTTTTGGCTCTTGACCTCAAGGACTTCTGGCTCAGGTGGCATGCCTCTCTCTCGACATGGGTGCGAGACTTCGTCTTCATGCGATACGTACGTACGGCGATGGAGCACAAGTGGTTCAAGTCCCGTCTGACGACCGCATGCACCGGCTACATGGTGAACATGGTACTCATCGCGTTGTGGCATGGTGTGAACTTGGACTATTTGCTGTATGGCATCTTCTATGGTGCCTGCATGGCAGGCGTCGAAGTGATGCAGAAGAGGTGGAAGTTCTACAAGCAGCATCGTCGCGACAAGTGGTTCATGGGTTTGGAATGGGCGGTCAACATGGTGGTGGTCTTCACCGGGTTTGCCCTGTTCAATGGCCAGTTCTTCCATCCCGTGCTGGTGTAGTCGGGCCAACATGCAGGAGAACACCATGCGAAATCTTTGGATACAGGCAAAGAGGTACCACTAAATGGCTGCGAGCAAAAGACCCTTAGACGACGAAACAGTCCGTCACCGTTTGGCGGCGCTTCTTCTGGCCTTTGTGGGTGCCTGTGTCGTGGTGGCGGCATCGTTTGTGTTCCTGCCAGCCCAGAGCGCCCACGATCCCCAGGTGGACTATGGCTACGTGTACTCGGGTGCAAAGGCGTCGAGCGTCGAGTTCGTGAGGTCGAACTTGTCTGATGACTCGCTCTTGATGCTCGGCTCCTCAGAGTTCTCTACGCCCGCGAGCTCGGTTCCCCAAATACCGGCAACGACATTTGGCGCAAACAACTTCGGGCTACGGGCCATGTGCGTGGGCGAGGCCTTTGACCAATGCCTTTGGGATACGATCGCGTTGGGTGCGTTGGCAGATGGCGGTCTTCCGCGCAGCAAGGTGGTTCTCACCGTGGGGCTTGGGCAGTTCACGGACGGTGGGATGGATTCCAGCACCTTTGGTACGAGGTTCTCGTACTCTTTGTATTCGAGGTTCTGCGACAATCCTGCCATTCCAAGCAGCAGCAGGGAGTACGTTCGCAATCGGTTGCGCGAGTTGGGCGTCGACGAGACGTCACTTCGCTCGGTCGAATCGAATGGGCCTATCGAGCTCGTCAATCGTGTGGTGCTGAGCGGCATGGACGACCTTCGCTTGCGCAGCGACCTGCGCAACGTGAGGAGACGCGGCATTCCCTTTGCGGAAGGTCCGGTGCAAACGCCCAATTGGGATGCACTGAGGCAGGAGGCGCTGAACGATGCCATGCGGATGAGCACAAGCAACGACTGGGGAGCCGAGGATCGGTTCTGGTCCGAGCAGTTGCAGCCCGCGCTCGAGGGCCTGGAAGGTGCGCGTGCCGGAGAGACGTATAGCGACACGCCTGAATACGATGACCTCGACTGCTTCTTGACCGTATGCGACGCCTGTGGGCTTGAGGCACTCGTGGTGATCTCTCCTTCGATGGGACCATATTATGATTACATCGGCATCTCTCAGCCTACGCGTGCTGCCGCATACGAACGCATTCGGAACGTAGTGGCACAGCATGGCCGTGCGCAGTTGGCGGACTTCTCTGATCGTGAGTACGAGAAGTACTTCCTCTTCGACATCGTGCACTTCGGATGGACCGGATGGATTGACGTCGAGCATGCCATTTACGATTTTGCGATGAGGTGATGACGTGGCGCGAAAGAAGGAGAAGACGCTTCGGCAGAAGTATGATGCGTACCTTGCTGCGCGTCCTCGTCTAGCCTGCCTCCTCGTTGGGGTGGGGGCGTTTGCGGTGCTCGTTGGGCTGTACCTCTTCGTCGTCTTTTCGGGGTTCGGGTCGTCTGCCGACTTTATCTACAATCAGTTCTAGAGGTGGCCCCTCCAATGACGGAGGCACCATGATGTGGCCAATCCGACGATCCCTCGGAACCCGCATGAGGCCGCGTTGATAAGTTCAGCTCCTGGACTAATGAGATTGAACGCATCCGTGCTTGGGGAGCGCTATCACGCGGAAGGCGAGCGGCAGATCATGGGCTACCTCGACGATTGCCGCGTCAAGCGAATGGCCTTTTAGACCGGCATCGCGCACAATTAGGCAACTAGTTGATAACTACGTGATAACTACGAGGCAACTAAACCTACTGGCGCAATTGATTCGCATGGAAGAAAAACCGGTGCAGGTAGCAGGCTTGTAGCCCGCGTCGACCCTCGTTCCATGTCCCTGATTTGTGATTCTGCGGCAACTAAACTTCGGTATGTGGTCAAATGTGCTAAAGCTCGATTAAGGCGAGCATTTCTGTGGGGGTTGCCGTGCGTACGGTTGGCGTGCGTAGAAGGGCGGCATCCCATGTAACGAGATAGTCCGCGTTTGCACGTTGTGCTGCGGCAAGAAGCACGTTGTCCTCAAAGTCTGGACCCACAGAGCGGTATTTGGATGCGAGCCATAGGTCTGCCTCGTCTATGCCTACGGCCGTCGCAAAGCTGCGGATGTTCTCTAGGCAACCCCACGCAAAGGCACGTGCGGACGCGGCGTCCGTCTCGCTCACAATACCCTTCTTTGCGCGCACCATCCGCTTCGCTTCGGCAACGAGAACATAGAAAACGGTCTCGAGCTTTGATGCGCCGTACAATAACGTGGCACCAGCCTCATACGCCCTATTCAAGAACTCGAACGACTCGTCGTGTTTTGGGTGGTTGCCCAGGTAGTTATCGACCCACACGCACGAGTCAACGAGAATGCGCACGGACTCATTCACAACCGAGGCCTCTTTCCGCCCAGCGTTCCATAAGCGAGTCCGCTACCATTTCCTCAAAGGGTCGCCCTTTGATTGCTGCGTCAAGCGCATGGCCTTCTAGGCCGGCATCGTGCACAAAGGTCGCATACAACGCTTGTCCGCATACGACGGGACTCCCGCTACTCCGCTGCTCGGCTTTATCGAAGACCACATCTAACAGCGCTTCGAGTTGTTCACCCCTCTGCGCTAACTTCTCCCATGCGGCGCGCACAAATGCCGATGGTGAAAGATTTTTGCCGTCGAGCGCCGCATTGCCTGCGTCGCGCAGTGCCTGATCCATGCGCACATTGAGCTGTACTGTAGCTGACATGCTATACTCCAAACGCTGTACCGTACAGCAAAGCATATCATCCTTCGCATGCTCTTGTCAACTACACTGGCGTGCGGTCCTCGTCAAGAAATCGCCGACGGATATGGCGTCAGTTCGACGACTGCAACGATACCGATGCTTTGTTGGCCTCCGTAGCATCCCGAAAGAGGATGCTTGCGCCGCAGCTAATCAGGACAAAACCCTCCGGTACGTTTGTCCCGGGGCTCGCCGCTTGGCGGGCCTCGTGGCATACGTTCGCGGCATATTTTATAGCGCTCACGGATTTGCAAAACAAAAGCTTGTAATTGGTGAAACAACAGAATAGATTGGTATTAAGGTGTTGTTTCGACAAATTGTTTAATGATGCGAGCGTGACGAACTCGTATCGCCTACCGAAGGAGGGTGCGCCTGCATCCATAGCAGCCAGAGAGTACGTATTGATCACTGACCGACCAACAGAACTATCCGACCAAAGGAGGATTATCGATGTCCGAAGAGACCAAGACAGTCTTTGACGATGGCCCAGCCCTCGTCGTGCGCAGCGACGAAGAGCTCACGGAGAAGCTCGCACTCATGCGTGAGGCCCAGGCCAAGTTCGCAACGTATACTCAGGAGCAGGTTGACAAGATCTTCTACGAGGCGGCCATGGCTGCCAACAAGGCGCGCATCCCTCTGGCCGAGATGGCCGTCGAGGAGACCGGCATGGGCCTCGTGGAGGACAAGATCATCAAGAACCACTACGCCTCTGAGTACATCTACAACGCCTACAAGCACACCAAGACCTGTGGTGTCATCGAGGAGGACAAGGAGGGCGGCATCAAGCGAGTCGCCGAGCCCATCGGTGTCATCGGCGCCGTGATTCCCACGACTAACCCCACCTCGACGGCTATCTTCAAGTGCCTCATCGCGCTCAAGACCCGCAACGCCATCATGATCAGCCCGCATCCTCGTGCAAAGAAGTGCACCGCCGAGGCAGCGCGCGTGGTCCTCGAGGCCGCCGTGGCCGCTGGTGCGCCTGAGTACATCATCGGCTGGATCGAGGCGCTCTCGCTCGAAAACACGAACACCCTCATGGCCGAGTCCGACATCATCCTTGCCACCGGTGGTCCCGGCATGGTCAAGGCCGCCTACAGCTCCGGCACGCCGGCCCTCGGCGTCGGCGCGGGCAACACGCCCGTCATCATCGACGACACGGCCGACGTCGTGAACGCCGTCAACTCCATCATCCACTCCAAGACCTTCGACAACGGCATGATCTGCGCTTCCGAGCAGTCCGTCACCGTAGTGGGCGACGAGGCCTACGCACAGGCCAAGGCTGAGTTCGAGCGTCGCGGCTGCTATTTCCTCAATCCCGAGGAGCTCGACAAGGTCCGCAAGACCATCATCATCAACGGCCGTCTCAACGCAAAGATCGTCGGTCAGAAGGCCGCGACCATCGCGGGTCTTGCCGGTGTCGAGGTGCCTGCGTCCACCAAGATCCTCATCGGCGAGGTCGAGTCGGTTGACATCAGCGAAGAGTTCGCGCACGAGAAGCTGAGCCCCGTGCTCGCTCTGTACCACGCGGCTGACTTCGAGGAGGCAATCGCCAAGGCTGAGCGCCTGGTTGCCGACGGCGGTTACGGTCATACGAGCTCGCTTTACATCAATGTGAACGAGACTGAAAAGATCCAGCGCCACTACGAGGCCATGAAGACCTGCCGCATCCTCATCAACACCCCGTCGAGCCACGGCGGCATCGGCGACCTGTACAACTTCCAGCTTGCGCCGTCGCTCACGCTGGGCTGCGGCTCTTGGGGCGGCAACTCCGTCTCCGAGAACGTGGGCGTCAAGCACCTTATCAACATCAAGACGGTTGCAGAGAGGCGAGAGAACATGCTGTGGTTCCGCACGCCAGACAAGGTCTACTTCAAGAAGGGCTGCATGTCGCTGGCCCTCGGAGAGCTCGGCACGATGGGCAAGAAGCGCGCCTTCATCGTCACCGACCAGTTCCTGTACAAGAGTGGCTTCACCAAGTCCATCGAGGCCAGGCTTGACGAGATGGGCATTGTCCACAGTTCGTTCTGGGATGTCGAGCCCGATCCCAAGCTGCACAATGCGCAGGAGGGCGTGCGCCAGCTCAAGGCCTTCGAGCCTGACACCATCATCGCGGTCGGTGGCGGTTCGGCCATGGACGCCGCAAAGATCATGTGGCTCATGTACGAGCATCCCGAGGCGAAGTTCGAGGACATGGCCATGGACTTCATGGACATCCGCAAGCGCATCTTCGAGTATCCCGAGCTGGGTTCGCAGTGCTACTTCGTGGCGATTCCCACGAGCTCCGGCACCGGCTCCGAGGTCACGCCGTTTGCCATCATCACCGAGGCCGAGACCGGCATCAAGTGGCCGCTCGCCGACTACGTCCTCATGCCCAACATGGCCATCGTCGACACCGACAACATGATGAGCCAGCCCAAGGGCCTCACCTCGGCCTCCGGCGTGGACGTGCTCACCCATGCTCTCGAGTCGTTCGTCTCCATCATGGCGTCCGACTACACCAACCCGCTTGCCCTTGAGGCCGGTCGCTTGGTGTTCGAGTATCTGCCACGCGCCTACGACGACCCCAACGACGTAGAGGCCCGTGACCACATGGCCAACGCGAGCTGCCTGGCCGGCATGGCCTTCGCCAACGCCTTCCTCGGCGTCAACCACTCCATGGCCCACAAGCTCGGCGCCTTCCACCACATTCCGCACGGCTGGGCCAACGCCGTCATCCTCACGCGCGTCATGCGCTACAACGCCGCCGAGCGCCCGACAAAGATGGGCACCTTCAGCCAGTATCAGCGTCCGCAGGCCAAGGAGCGCTACTGCCGCTTCGCTCGCTACTGCGGGTTCACCGGCGCCAACGACGACGAGGTCTTCGAGAACTTCATCGCGGGCATCGAGGAGCTCAAGGCTCACGTGGGCGTCAAGCCGACCATCAAGGACTTCGGCGTGGACGAGCAGTACTTCCTCGACACGCTTGACGACATGAGCAAGCAGGCCTTCAACGACCAGTGCACAGGCGCCAATCCGCGCTATCCTCTGATCAGCGAGATTCGCGAGCTCTACCTGGACGCCTACTACGACCGCCCCGCAAGCACGTATGAGGACTAGCCGCGCCGTTTGCCAGAAAGGAAAGGATTGCCATGCAGCTTCCCAAGGATAAGACAGCCATTGTCACGCGCCACAACAAGGTGGTCTACGATTGCGGCGACACGGTGGCGAAGGTCTTCAATGCAACCAAGCCCTCGTCCGATATCGTCAACGAGGCGCTCAACCTCACCCGTGCCGAGCAGGCCGGCATCGATGTGCCCGAGCTTATCGAGGTGGGCAAGACGGGCAACAACTGGGCCATCCTGACCAAGAAGGTCGAGGGCAAGACCCTGCGTCAGCTCATGGGCGAGGAGCCCGAGAAGCTCGACGAGTACCTGGAGCAGCTCATCGGGCTCGAGCTCGCGGTGCATGGGCATCGCGCTCCGCTCATGAATCGTCAGAAGGACAAGTATGTCCGCATGATAGCCGACGCGTCGGACATCATTACCGAGGCTCAGCGCTACGAGCTTCTGATGCGTCTGGATGGCATGCCCAACCACACCAAGCTCTGCCACGGCGATTTCGTACCGTCCAACGTCATCGTGCGCGAGGACGGAAGCATGTGCGTGTGCGACTGGGCGCATGCGACGCAGGGCAACGGCGGCGCGGACTGTGCCATCACCTACCTGCACCTCATGCTCAACGGCGAGCAGGACATCGCCGAGCGCTACCTGCAACTCTACTGCGAGCGACAGGGCTGCACGGTCAACTACGTGCAGGGCTGGATGTCCATCGTGGCTGCGGCTGAGCTCGCGCGTGGCCGCGTGGCCGAGCACGACTACCTGCTGTCGATGGTCGATGTCGTCGATTACGTGTAAGGCCCAAACGACCGAAAACGACAGCTGATCCGAGAGCGGCCACCCCAAGGAACGTGAAGGGGTGGCCCATTTTGTGCTCGAGCGGTCTCGTGCCGAAACGCTATAGTTTGGGGCAGGCATGTCGTGGAATCGTGGAAGGAGCGAGGCATGGAGCAGGAGCGCAAGCGCATCAAACGCGCGGCCGTCTCGGACGAGACGAGGCACGGTCGCCGGAGGGCGGCGGTGAACCCGAACGCACGGAAGGTCGACGAGACGGGCCGCGTCGACAAGACGGGCCGCGTGTACGAAGGCCGCTTTCCCGAGCGTGATGACGAGCGGGGAGGTGAGTCGCGATGACGAAGGGACGTTTGCATACGACGTCATCCGTCCTCGCCGCGGTTCTCTCGCTCGTCGTTGCGTGTGCGTGCATCGTGGGCTGCTCCGGAAGCGTGATGGACTACGGCACATCGTCCGGGGGCACGGGCGAGACGCTCGAGGAGCGCGTGGCGAGCGGGCTTTCCGTAAAGGCTCAGAGAGGCAGCAAGACCCTGCAGATTGAGCGTCCTGCACTGACGGGCGCGCGTCCCAAAGACATCAAGGAAGGTACCTGGACCGTCTTCGTGTACCTGTGTGGCTCCGACCTCGAGACCAACGGGGGTGCCGCAACGGCCGACATGAACGAGATGAAGAAGGCAAGTGGCGGTGAGAACGTGCGATTCGTGGTCGAGACGGGCGGCGCGAAGCAGTGGCGCGGCAAAGTCGACGGCAAGAAGCTCACGCGCCACGTCATCCAGAACGGCGCGATTAGTGAGGTGGATAGCGTCAAGGCCGCCGACATGGGCGAGCCGAACACGCTCTCCGACTTCCTTACGTGGGGTCTCAAGACCTATCCGTCGGAGCATATGGGCCTCATCATGTGGGACCACGGTGGCGGCTCCATCTCGGGCGTGTGCTTTGACGAATGCAACAAGTATGACTCGCTGTTGCTGCGTGAGCTTGAGCTGAGCATGGCAAAGACCGCCCTGACGATGTGGAAGAAGTTCGACTTCGTTGGGTTTGACGCATGCCTGATGGGCACGCTCGAGACCGCAAACATGTTTGCGAGCTACGCCGACTACATGATTGCGTCACAGGAGGTCGAGCCGGGCACCGGGTGGGAATACAGCAGCATCGTCAAGTATCTTTCGGAGCATCCCAAATGTACCGGTGACGAACTCGGCAAGGCATTGTGTGACAGTTACCTTGGGTCGCTGCCGGAGAGGAGCGTTGCGACGGCGACGCTGTCGGTAATTGACCTCTCGCAGATTGACGGGCTCTTGCAGAGCTTCTACAACTTCTCGGAGGAGATGTTCGAGTCGGGTAGCGACCAAGGGACCCTTGCGACCATGACACGCGGCATTCGCAGTGCGGAGTGCTACGGCACGAACAACTGGATGGAGGGCTACACCAACATGGTGGACCTCGGCGGCATGGTGAACGCATGCGCTGCGGTGACGCCGAGCGCCGATGACGTGCGTGACGCGCTTTCGAAGGCCGTGACGTATCAGGTGAGGGGCAGGAGCCACAGGGGCTCGAGCGGTCTCTCTGTGTACTACCCGCTAAGCGTGAAGGACTCGCGGGAGCTCACGGCGTTCCAGACGGTGGCCGCCAACCCCTCGTACCTCTCGTACGTTGACCGTCTGGCACATGGTGCGACCTACGGCGGTGGTGCGCAGGCCACACAGTACACGTCGTATTCCGACGAGTCGTGGTATGGCGGCGACCAGCTGTGGTCTTTGCTCATGGACGAGGACACCATCTACACCCTTCTTGGGGCCCTGGCCAGCACGCGCTCGGTAGACCCGCGATGGGAGTATGTGGACGAGCATGACGGGACGAGTCAGGTGGTGACCTTTGCTCAGGAACCCCAAGTGGACGACGAGGGCGTGTATTGGATGCAGTTCGACGAGGACGGCATCAACAACGTTGCCTCGGCGGACGCACTGGTGTATCGGCAGACCGACGACGGCAAGTCGCTGACGCTCGGCGAGACGTACGAGGTGTACACGGATTGGAATGACGGCACCGTGGAGGATGCCTTCGACGGCAAGTGGCTCTCGCTGCCCGACGGACAGAACCTGTGCCTGTATGTGGTGGAGTCCAACGAAGACGAGGCGACCTTCACCTCGCCGGTGCGCATCAACGGGGAGGATTGCTACCTGCGTATGCACCAGGACCTCGCGACCGGAGCGGTTGAGGTCGAGGGCAAATGGACCGGATCCGGAGAGAACGGACTGGTCAACCGGAGCTGCCTGTCCATCGAGCCTGGCGACAAGATCGTCCCCCTGTACAGCACGCAAGCAGAGCAGGGCAACGCGGCCGAGGAATCGTATGACGTCGAGGGCAAGGAGTACGAGGTGCCCAAGGGCGGACTGACCATCGACTTTGGTGACCTGCCACTCGGTACGTACCGCTATTCGTTCAACATCACCGACGTATATGGCGATCGCTACGTAACAGACCCGGTGCAGTTCGACGTCGATGAGGACGGCATCTACTTCGTGGCGTCGTAAGCCACGGGACGCTGTCCGAACGCGTCTGACGGGGGCAATCCCATCGAGGGCATGCGATGCGGGGGCAACCCCGTGGCGCATGCCCTTCTATTGCTCATGATGTGCATGAACTCGCGATGCTTCCATTTGCGCGGTGAGTCCGGTATGCTTGCTTGCAAGCGAAGTCCTCTGGAGGGAGGATGCGAGGAGTTCGTTAGCGCCTGGGCCAGAATGGGCTGGCTGACGAGGATGGCAGTTATCGAAGAATTCGGCGGGTGCTGCCACGGCTGCTGGGGTGGTCGTAAGAAGGGGAGCAAAAAGCGGAAGAGCCGTAACAGAGGACCCTTCGAACCCTAACGTCCGCATACAAAGAGTTTGACGGTTCGTGCCCACGGCACGTGCCGCCTATGGTTGAGGTTCCGGCTCGCCTGATGGGGGCGAATCGCGGATGAGCCTCGGCCATGCAACAGACTATGGAGGAAGACTATGTGTGGAGTAGTGGGATATACCGGCAGGAAGCAGGCAGCCGCATGGCTGCTCGATGGATTGGCGACGCTCGAGTATCGTGGATATGACTCTGCGGGCATTCAAGTGGTCTCGTCTTCGGGCAACCTGCACGGCGTGAAGTGTGCCGGGCGTGTGGCAGACTTGCGTGAGCGTGCCGCCGCCGCGAATCCGGAGGGGACCTGTGGCATCGGGCACACGCGCTGGGCAACTCACGGTGCCCCCACCGATCGCAATGCCCATCCGCACTTGGATGGTTCCGGTCGCATTGCCGTCGTGCACAATGGCATTATCGAGAACTTCCAAGAGCTCAAGCGCGAGCTGATGGCCACGGGGCACCAGTTCCGCTCCGATACCGACACTGAGGTAATCCCCCACCTCATCCAGGAGGCGTGGGAGGGGCCGGCCAAGGGCGACCTCGCCATGGCCGTGCGCAACGCCTGTGACCGCCTTGAGGGCTCGTGGGCCGTTGCCTGTGTGTGTGCCGACGTACCGGGTACCCTCGTGGTAACGCGCAAGGGCTCGCCGCTCGTGGTGGCCTCCACCGATGATGGTGCCTACGCGGCCTCTGACGTCATGCCGCTGGCTGACGTCACCTCGCACGTGCTTCAGCTCAACGACTACGATGTGGCGACGCTTACGTCCGACGGCGCCATCCGCATCGTCGATCGCGACGGACGAGTGGTGGATAATCCCACCTCGTTCGACATCGATTGGGATGCCTCGGCGGCAAAGATGGGCGGCTACTCCGACTTCATGGCCAAGGAGATCAACGAGCAGCCCGAGGCAATCGAGCGTCTGCTCAAGGATCGTCTGGGCGAGCATGGCATCGAGCTGGACGAGCTCTCCCTCTCGAGGTCCGAGCTTGCGGCCATCGACAAGATCGTGATTATCGCATGTGGCACCTCCTACCACGTGGGCCTTATCGCAAAGGTGGCCATCGAGCGTTGGGCGAAGGTGCCCGTTGCCGTCGAGTTCGCCAGCGAGTTCAACTACAACGAGGACTATCTCGTCACCGACCACACGATGTGCCTGGTCATCACGCAGTCCGGCGAGACGGCCGACACCTTGGCCGCCGCCCGGCGCATGAGGGGCATGGGCTGCACCGTGTTTGCCATCACCAACGTGCTGGGATCGACCGCTGCGCGTGAGGCGGATGGCACCCTGTACATTCAGGCAGGTCCGGAGGTGGCCGTGGCCTCCACCAAGGCCTATACCGCACAGATGATCGCGTCGTACCTGCTGGCGCTGCGCCTCGCCTACGCCAACGGCCGCATGACGCTGGCGGAGGTTCAAAAGCATTATCGCGACATGGAGCAGGTGCCCGACCTCATGCGCGAGGTTCTCAACCGTCGCTGGCAGGACAAGCAGGCCTCACAGCGCTTCCGTGACAAGCAGTCGTCGCTCTTCCTCGGGCGCAACGTGAGCTCGACGACCGCCTATGAGGGTGCGCTCAAGCTCAAGGAGATTAGCTATCTGCATGCCGAGGCATATCCCTCCGGCGAGATGAAGCACGGGCCGATTTCGCTCATCGAGGGCGGCTTCCCCGTGGTTGCCATCGTTCCGGCCGATCACGTGCACGACAAGACCGTCTCGAACATCCAGGAGTGCCTGGCGCGTGGCGCCGTAGTCATCGCCGTGGCGACCGATGGGGACGAGAAGATCGCAAAGATGTGCCAGGAGGTGCTGTGGGTGCCGCAGTGCCCCGACCAGCTCATCGTGCCGGCGGTCTCGGTCATCCACCTGCAGTTGCTCGCCCGCTATGTGGCACGTGAGCGGGGCTATGACGTGGACAAGCCGCGCAACCTTGCGAAGTCGGTTACGGTGGAGTAGCGATACGTCTGGCACAATCGACCAAGTCCGTTGTACCATATCACAGAGGATTGTCCTTTCGATTGGAGTGGACCGTCCTCTGTGATTGTCTTTTGGTCGAGGGAGACGGGCGCATATGGCACTGGCGGGCATTGGCGTGGACATGGTCGAGATCGCGCGAATGGAGAAGATTCTTGTGCGGCGGCCAAACTTCGCGAAGCGCGTGTTCAGCGAGGAGGAGCGTGCGTACTGCGATCGCATGGCACGACCGGCCCAGCATTATGCGGCGCGCTTTGCCGCCCGTGAGGCAGTGCTCAAGGCGTTGGGGACGGGGTTCTCGCAGGGCATCGGCTTTGCCGACGTGTCGGTGGCGCGCAACGAGGCCGGCCAGCCCCAGGCCAAGCTGTCGGGACGTGCCCGCGAGGTGGCAGACGAGCAGGGTGTGCGCGAGGTGGCCCTCTCGATTTCGTACACGCACGAGATTGCCGTGGCGAATGCCGTCGCGGTGACCGACGACGTGCGACCTCGGGCCGAGGCGAAGCCCGATCCAAAGGCCGACTTGCGCAAATCGTTTAGGGAGGCGCGCTCACTGCTCGACGAGCTCGAGCGCGTGGAGACAGACGAATGATGCCGCGGCGCGACGCGTGGGCCTGCCTGCGTGCCGCGCCGCAATCGATGGCAAAGAGGAGTTGAGATTCTATGCAACCAGTGCTAAACGTCGAGGACGTCCGACATGTGGAAGAGCTGCTCACGAAGGCGGGCGTGAGCCTCTCGGAGCTCATGAGGCGCGCAGGCGCAGCGGCCGCGCAGGAGGTTGAGCGTCTGGAGGACGTCTCGTCGGTCGTGGTGCTCGTGGGCATGGGCAACAATGGTGGCGATGGCTGGGTCGCGGCAGAGCGGCTCATGGGCCAAGGCATGGATGTCACCGTTGTCACGCCCATCGAACCAGCCCGGATCGAGTCGAACCTCGCGCATGTGGTGGCGGTCAACGCGCAGCGAGCGGGCGTGCCCATTGAGGTGGCGCCTCCGCGCGAGCGCCTTGAGGAGCTGCTTGGCACGGCAGACGTGATTCTTGACGCCCTGCTGGGGACGGGCTTTCATGGCGAGCCCACGGCGCCGTTCGACATCTGGATCGATTGCGTCAACGCCTCGGGCGCGCGCGTGGTTGCGGTGGACGTTCCGAGCGGACTCTCCGCCCAGTCGGGCCATACACCGGGTGCGTGCATCATGGCCGACGTCACGGTTACGATGCTGAGCCTCAAGCCGGGGCTGCTCTCGGACGAGGGCCGTGACGTGACTGGCGCCATCGTGGTGGCACCCCTTGCCGAGCAGACGGAGGGGTTGGTTCTGGAGGCCGATCCCGTCGCCTGGCGCGTTGAGGTGGAGGACTACATCGACGTGACGATGCCCCCGCTCTCTGCGGTGGACAAGTACTCGCGTGGGACCGTGCTCGTGGTGGGCGGCTCCACGCGCTTTCCCGGCGCTGCGATTCTTGCCGCAAAGGCTGCCGCACGTGCCGGCGCCGGATACGTGACGCTTGCCGTGCCCGAGCCCGTGGTGTCCGTCGCACAGGCGCATCTCGTGGAGATTCCCGTGCTCGGAATGCCCTACGACCCAAAGACGGGTTCCTTCGCAGCCGATGCCCGCGAAGAGCTCATTCATCTGGCAAAGCGAAGTGGTGCGGTGGTGGCTGGGCCGGGTATGTTGGTCAATGCATCGACGATGTCGGTGGTTGCGGGACTGTTGCAGTGCGATGTGCCCTTGGTACTCGATGCCGACGCGCTCAACTGTTTGGCACAGCTCACCACGGGTCGGCTCGACAGCTTCCCCGAACTCATTCGCCGCTCTTCTCCTCTGGTGCTGACGCCGCACCGGCGCGAGCTGGGAAGACTCGTGGGAATGCGGGAGAATCCCCCCGAGACGTTGACGGCGGCACTTGACGCCGCGCGACGCATCGTGTGGTCCGAAGGCGGCAACGAGGTGTGTGTGGTGGCCAAGGGTACCGCGACGGCGTGTGTGGGTGTCGACATCGCGCTGTTGCCGAAGCCGGGCCCTGCGTCGCTTGCGACGGCTGGCTCGGGTGATGTGCTCTCGGGCATCATGGGGGCGTCGCTCGCGCGTGGCGCAGAGCGGTTTGGGGGAGAAAGCCTGCCGCTCATGTGTGCGCTCGCGTGCGAGGTGCACGGGTATGCCGCTGCGATTGCGGCCGAGCGTCTGGGCACACGAGGCGTCATGGCGATGGACGTGGCCGATGCCGCCGGTCTGGCAACCGATGCGCTTGAGGAACAGGCGTCCTATGTGGAGGACTTTGAGTGAGAGGGGAGCATGCCATGACGCGCGAAGCGAAGTGTCCTGAGGATCGATGGGCTTGGGTGGAAATAGACCTCGATGCGCTTCGGCATAACACGCAGTCGCTGCGGAGGCTGATTGCGCGAGACGTGCAGATGATGTGCGTGGTAAAGGCCGACGCGTATGGGCATGGTGCCGTACAGTGCGCCAAGACGATGCGCAGGGCCGGCGCGAACCAATTTGCCGTCGCCACGGTCACCGAGGGTGTGGAGTTGCGCGAAGCAGGTATCCGCGAGCCCATCCTCATCCTCTCTCAGCCGCCGGTGGAGACGGTGCAGCGCATCGTCGACTACGATCTGATGCCAGCGCTCTTCGAGCAGGACTTCGCGCTCGCGTTGGGCGAGTGCGCGGCCGCCGCAGGCAAGGTGGCGCGCTACCACTTGGCAATCGATACCGGCATGACGCGCATCGGTGTCAGTTGGCGCGACGTGCTCGAGATGCGGCGAGGCATTCACTTCCATCGCGGCATCGAGTGCGCGGGCACCTTCACCCACTTCGCTACGGCCGACGTACCGCGTGACTGGGACTTCCAGATGCAGGCGCGTCGCTTCAACGAGGCGGTTCAGGCGCTCAAAGACGCGGGTTACCAGACGGGTCTTGTCCATTGTGCAAACACGCCTGCAACAATCATGCACCCCGAAGTGCACGAGGACATGTGCCGTGTGGGCGTCGGGCTGTATGGTTTGCATCCCTGCATAGAGACGCGGCGCGAGATTCATCTTAAGCCGGTGATGAGCGTGCGTGGGCGCATTACGCGCGTCGAGCGGCCCGAGGTGGGTACCGGCGTGAGCTACGGGCTCACCTATCGCGTGCCCAAGCCCAATATCCAGATTTGCACGGTGCCCATCGGGTATGCGGACGGACTGTCGCGCACGCTCTCGGGCAACATGGACGTGTTGGTCAACGGTGAGCGCTGCCGACAGGTGGGACGCATCTGCATGGACCAGTTCATGTTTGAGGTGAGCGTCAACAACGTGCGCGCGTATCGGCCGACGCGTGCCGTCGAGTATGGTGACGTGGTGACGGTGCTCGGAAGCGACGGGGACGAGTTCATCTCGGCAGACGACATGGCGGCGAAGCGCGACACCATCAACTACGAGGTTGTCTGCGACTTTGGGCTGCGCTTGGAGAAGGTCTATGTGTAGCGCTGCTCCCGCGGCGCGGCAGCAGCGGGGGCGCCGTCGCGTGCGGCGCTCCTATCTATTTGAGGAGGACGAATCCATGTCGGTCATGCGCATCCCCGGACATGATCACCAAAAGCCGCAGGAAGTGACGCTCGAGGAGATTCGCGCCGTCATGGGCGAATGTCACCTGTGTCCGCTCTGGGAGACGCGTACCAACCTCGTCTTTGGCGTGGGCAATCCCAATGCTCGCGTCATGGTGGTGGGTGAGGGACCGGGACGCAACGAGGACTTGCAGGGCGAGCCCTTCGTGGGTGCGGCGGGACAGAACCTTGACGCGCTCCTCTCGCTCGCGGGGCTGCGACGTCAGGACGTATACATTGCCAATGTTGTGAAGTGCCGTCCGCCCGGTAACCGAAACCCCAAACCGGAGGAGATCGCCGCGTGCTCGCCATTCCTGCGCGAGCAGGTGCGCTCGATCTGGCCGGATGTGATCGTTTGCTTGGGCAACTTTGCCGCACACTTCATCCTGCGTACCGAGATGGGCATAACCTCGCTGCGTGGGCGCTTCCATCAGACTGGGCACTTTGCCGTGCTGCCCACCTTTCATCCTGCGGCAGCTCTGTATCATCGCGAGTGGCAGCCGGTGTTGGAGGACGACTTCCGCATGTTGGGCACATGGCTGGCTGAGCACCCTGCCGGTCCCGGGAAGGTGCAGCAATGAGTGCAGGCGTTCAGAATGCGGGGTCTTCGGCCGTAGGCTCTTCGGACACGGAGGCCGCCGTCGCGTTTGTGGCGCATTCGACGGACCAGACCGTCGCGTTGGGCCGTCGCTTGGGAGAGCTGCTCGAACCTGGTGACGTGCTTGTGCTGACGGGTGACCTCGGGGCCGGAAAGACGCAGCTCACGAAGGGCATTGCCGCAGGCATGGGTGTTGCAGACGACGTGTGCAGCCCGACCTTCACCATCGGCATGGTCTATGAGGGTGCACGGATGCCGCTGTATCACTACGACCTGTACCGGCTCGACGATTCGTCACAGCTTGACGACACGGGCATCTTCGACGTTTTGGGCGACGACGGACCGTGCGTCATCGAGTGGGGCGAGCAGTTCGCCGACGAGCTGGGAGACGAGCGCCTGGACGTGGTGCTCTCTCGTCTTGATGACGAGTCCGTGGCGGGTGAGGAGCCCGCCCGGAGGGTGGCGTTCTACCCGCATGGCGTGCGACCCGAGCAGATCGCCTCTCGAATGGCCGTCTAGATGACAGACGCGCATTAGTGGGGCGGCACGCTCGGTGCCCGCCCCACCCTTTTCGGTGCCCGCCCTGCGCCCGTCTGTCCCGCCCGTCCGCCCGTCCGCCCGCGAACGACTTGGCCGTCTGCCCAGCCTGACCACCTGCGAACTACTCAGCAGGTATCAAATCATGAAGTAAAGAGAAGGGAATCCTGCGGTTTTGTCAAAGTGATTAGATTAATAATCACCTGCTGAGTAATTGGCCCCGGGCGTCCGTGCGAAACCGGGGGCCGTGCGGGGTCGGTGGCCGTGGCCGTGGCAGGGCCTCAATCCTGTTTGGTGCTCTTGGGCATGAGCTCCGTGAAGAGCTTCGTTCGCCTTTGCAGGCCTATGTCGTCGGGCGACTCGAGCTCGACGCCCAATCGGGCAGCGATTTGATGGGCCAATACCGTAGTTCCTTGCAACGATGCGATGACGCTTGGAGTGACGCGATATGTCGCATAGCCGAGCGAGGTCAGGATGTTCGAACGTATGGCGTCGTTCGTGCGTTTTGCCTCGTTTGATCCGCCGTGGAACGTGGTGCTGTCGTACTCGAGTGCCACACCGCCATCCTCCCACCGCATGTCCGCGCAAACGACATCGCGATCAGATAGGTGCCCACGCCATTGGGATACGTCCAGGTCTTTGTTGAGGACGGGCCGCGGCAAGCCGAAGCCGCCCATCTCGACGGGGAGCGTGAGCATGAGCGCAAGGGCAGTCTCCATGGGAGACTTCGAATGGTCGAATGCGAGTTGCGCGGCCCTCACAGCGCGGCGTTCCATCGAGCGACTGCCCATCGAACGCGCCATGGCCTCGAGGCTATGACAGCTCATGAGGGGCGCGGCATCATAGTTTGTGCCGCTTTTGCCGACGGGAAGCCGGTAGGTGCCGGCAAACTCGCACGCCACGACGGTTGCGGCCACGAGGCTGCGGATGCGTTCCCAGTTGAGCGGTATCTCCATGACGGGCTTCTCGTCGAGGCCTATACTGGCGATGATCTCGGTCTCGGCGCGTACCGATTCCGCGAAGTCATCGAGAAGCGCGTCGAGCTTCACGTTGGAGCCGCATAGTTGGAGGATGGCGAGCTCGGGCCCGCTCACCAAAAGGCTTTTTCTCATCCAAAGGAGGGAGTTGGCAGGCAGATCCCGACTCCACACATGAAAGGCCGCTTGTCGCCCGCGGCTGCGGTCACGCGAAGACGGGACAATGAGGTCCGTTGGCCGAGAGGTGATGCCGAGGTCTTTGAGATCCGTTGTCGCGCAGAATTTGAGAAACTCGCGTTGGGTGGAGACGCAGTTGCCATGCTTGGGCAGTGGTCGCGGCTCTTTGGGCCAACGCCGTTCCTCGCCCGAGGCCAATCGAAGTGCCTCGCATGCCGATCGGTGGCTTATGAACGCATGCATCGTCTCTCCAGTCTTGTCCGGAAGTGGTTGGAGTTCTTGGTGGGACTCCCTGCAATTACTCAGCAGGTGAATAGTATTCTAATCACTATGACATAATCGCAGGAAAAATGACCGAATGGTTCAATACTAGATACCTGCTGAGTAGTTTCGGGTTGGTCGGGAGGGAGGGACGTCCGGTCGGGAGGGACGGCCGGTCGGGAGGGATGGCCGACCGGGGGTTGGTCGGGAGGGAGGGACGGCCGACCGGGGAATGGCCGGAATGGACGGCCGGAGGCGCGGGCCGGGTGGAGAAGAGCCGTGTTGGGTCAGACGTCCGCACTTCGACGCCCCGTGTTACACTTCATGCGTTACACGAGAGAAGAGGTGGCCATGGGAACTCAAACGATTCTTGCGCTCGACACGTCATCGGACATGCTGTGCTGTGCCGTGGGGCGCGTGGGTACCGATGGCGCGATCAAGGTGCTTGCGAGCCGTGACCACATGTGTCGGCGGCATGCAAACGAAGAGCTTGTGAACTCGGCGCTGCGAGCGTTGGGAGAGGCCGGCCTTTCGATCGCCGACGTGGATGCGGTGCTCGTGGGGCGTGGCCCCGGTTCCTTCACCGGTGTGCGCATCGGCATCGCGACGGCGAAGGGCCTGTCATGCGGGATGGGAAAGCCGCTGCTGGGCGGATCGACGCTCGATGCGACTGCGTGGCGTGCCTGGCTCGTGGGCGTGCGCGGCATGCTCGCGGTGGCGATGGACGCGATGCGTGGAGAGGTGTACCCAGGAATCTATGCGCTGGACGAGAGGGGCGCGCATCGAACGTTTGCGAGCGAGACGGTGCAGAAGGTTGACGAGTGCGTTGCGTCGTGGGCAAACCGCGCGGATGCCCGGGACTTGCTGCTCACTGGCAACGGGCTCATCAAGTATCGCGAGCGCTTCGAGGCTGGTGGCTTCTTGCGTCTATGCGACGAGGCGCTCTGGTTCCCCACGGGCGAGTCGCTGTTGTATGGGTTTGTGGGGGGTGCGCCCGGCACGACGCGGGGGTTGGATCCTGCATTGGTGCTGCCAGTGTACACGCGTCTTTCGGATGCCGAGGAAAACGAACGAAAGCGGCTGGGCTTGGGTGAGTCTCCGCATGTTGAGGTGACGGGCGTTGCTGACGAGCTGGCCGACCTCCATCTCCAGTTACGTCCCATGTCGGTGAACGACGTCGGGCAGGTCGTCCGACTGGAGCAGGAGGCATTTGCGGGTGACGTGCACGACCCGTGGTCGTACGCGCTGTTCGAGGAAGAGTTCGCTCAACCCGGGCGCACGTGGTGGGTTGCCCACGATCAGGGAGACATCATCGGCTTTGCGGGCGGCATGCTGGCGGGAGACGTCCTTGAGGTGCTCGATGTCGCGGTGCGGCCGACGCGGCGCAAGGAGGGCATCGGTACGCGCCTCATGCAGCGCATCGCTTACGATGGGCACGTCTTGGGTGCGCAGAGCATCACGCTGGAGGTCTCTGCAACCAACGACGTGGGACTCGCGCTGTATCGGTCGTTGGGCTTGGAGCGGGTGGGGCGCCGACGAGACTATTATGGTAAGGGCAAGGACGCCCTCATCATGACGGCATCGTTGCCGCTCTTGGCGCCGCGAACCTCCGATGCTGCCCTGCCAGAGCCCCAGGCCTCCATGCGCCCGTGGCCCATCGTGCCCGCCCCGCGCGATGCGGTGGCGCAAGAGCGCATCGCAGCAGCTGGCCCGCTTGTTCTGGGCATTGAGTCGTCGTGTGACGAGACGGCCATGGCGGTGCTGGATGGCACGGGTCGCGTCATCTCGAATGTCGTGGCCACGCAGATTGACTTCCATGCCCGCTTTGGTGGCGTCGTGCCCGAGATTGCGAGCCGCAAGCATACCGAAGCCATTGTCAGCGTCTTTGAGGAGGCACTGGCACAGGCGGGCGAGGCCCTTGGGGTAGATACGCTCGCGCCGTCAGACCTCGCTGCGGTGGGCGTAACGGCAGGGCCCGGGCTCGTCGGGGCGCTCGTGGTGGGTGTTGCGTTCGCCAAGGGCCTGTGCGGGGCGACCGGCCTGCCGCTGGTGGCGGTCAACCACTTGGAAGGTCATCTCTTTGCGAACCTCTTCGAGACGCCTGACCTCGAACCGCCCTTCGTGGCGAGTCTGGTGAGCGGCGGCAACACCATGCTCGTGCACGTGCGAGACTGGGGTGACTACGAGCTTCTGGGTGCCACCATCGACGATGCGGTCGGAGAGGCGTTCGACAAGGTCGCCAAGGCTTTGGGGTTGGGGTACCCGGGTGGTCCGGTGATCAGCAAGCTTGCGGCAAAGGGCAATCCGCGCGCCATCCACTTTCCGCGTGCCATGATGCACAGCGGAGACTATCGATTCTCGCTCAGCGGCCTTAAGACTGCGGTCATCACGTACATACAGGGCGAGAACAAAGCCGGACGTGCCATCAATCTGCCCGACCTCGCCGCGAGCTTCGAGGCGGCGGTCATTGACGTGCAGGTGAGCAAGGCGAAGCGGGCGGTTGACGAGTGCGGTGTCGATGACTTCTGCGTGGGCGGTGGTGTGGCCGCCAACCCACAGCTACGCGAGGCATATCAGCGCGAGTTCGGTCGCCGCGGCGTGCGCGTCACGGTGCCGCCCATGAAGGCGTGCGGCGACAACGGTGCGATGATTGCGCTCGCGGCGCTACGCAGCTATCGCGCGGGTCTCTTCGCGGACCTATCGCTTGATGCGGCGCCCAATGCCAAGCTCGATGCTTGGACGTGTGACCTGGCCCCTGTTGCCCGGAAGTGGTGAAGCTTCCCTCGTATCCAGAGCAAGAGAAGCGACCGTAAGGGATGCGTTTTGCATATTTGCGCAGCGCGTCGTCCATCCACATAATACAATGCTATTTGTGGAGTATCTGTGTCGCATGGTAGTTAAGAAGCCAACAGAAGCAAATATGGCGCACGGCGAAAGGAGGCCATATGAAACAGATGGCACAATCGTGGGCGAAGCGGGGACTTGCGTTCCTGCTCTCGCTCTCCATGGTGGGGGGAGGTGTGCCAACAAGTGCCTATGCCGAGGCCCTTGTCCCTCTCGACGACATCGTTGAGGAACAATCGGACGAGAACTCTGCAATTGCAGAGAACGACGAGCAAAGCGTCGACGATGTCCAAGAGGGGCTGGACGTCCAGGAGGCCGAAGGGGAGCTCGATGATCAAGAGGACCCGATTGCCGAGAATCCTCTTGAGTCCGAGCATGCTCCGGATTCTTCCGACGCACAGGCTGCGGAGGACGGCAATCCTAAACGGGAACAGGCACCGCCCGCCATGCCTGCGTTCGATGGCGAGGCTACGGTAGGCGACATCACCGTCCGCGTGCATGCCGACGAGGGAGCGTTCCCCGAGGGCGTTCGCCTTGAGGTGAATGCCGCTGAGGAGGACGCGACCCGGGAGGCCATCGAGGCAGTTGACGAGCAACTCGGTGAGTACGCACGGGTCGAGATGATTGCGCTCGATGTGCGCGTGGTCGACGCGGGGGGCAGCGAGGTCGAGCCTGCTGACGGCATGTCCGTCGAGGTCGCGTTCCAGACGGCCCGCGTTGCTGACGATGACGCAGACACCAATGTGTTCCACGTGCAGGACGACGGGGAAACGGTCCAACTCGACGCTGCTGAGGACGGTAATGTCGTCTCCGCCACGACGGAGAGTTTCTCGACGTACGTGGTGGCATTCACGAATGCAAACGCAGAGTCTCCAACTTACGAGGCGAGATCAACGAGCTTCCCTATGCGAGTGCCAGTACAAGGCATTCTCGACGAGATTACAGATACATACTATATTGCGAACGGTGCCGAAGAACTACCTGAAGGTTGGACATACGATCCTGAAGATGGATGCATCGAAATACCCGAGCAGTTTAGTGAGCCGAAGCAAATACTAGTATTGGGCTTATGGCCTGGCTCCCAGCTGCATGAGCAATCGGGATATCGGGTTAATGTCGCATGTAGCGAGGATGACCGCGTCGACCTTTCGAGCGCCACGGTTACGGTGCAGAGCGACACCTTCGAATATACCGGTAGCCCAATTGAGCCTTCCGTAACCGAGGTGAGGCTTGGCGACCAGGTAGTTGACCCCAACGTATACGACGTCACTTACAGGAGGAATACGGACGCGGGCAATCGTGCCGTGGTATACGTCAGGGCCAAAGAAAGCAGCAGCTATCAGGGTTACGTTACTGTGCCCTTCACTATTACGCCAAAAGAGATCAGCGTTTCGATGCCCGTTAAAGACAAAACCTATGATGGCACCACCGACACCGACTGGGAATATCCGGTAACGTACGATGGTATAGCTGAACGGGACAAAGGCGAAGTATATGTTGCCATTGCCAAATGTAACTTCGACACCAAGGATGTGGGAGAAGGTAAGACGGTCCACATCACCGAATTGACGCTTAGAGGCGCACGGGCAAAGAATTACAAGCTTGCTAGCAGCGAGATTACCTCAACGGCTAACATCACGCCCAAACCCGTAACGGTCAAGGCCAACGACAACGCCAAGGTCAAAGGCACGGATGATCCCAGTTTTACGGGTACGGTGACCGGCTTGGTGAGTGGTGAGTCCGAAGAACTCATCACTTACTCGCTCGCGCGCGCGGAGGGCGAGACGTCTGGTACCTACGCCATCACCCCGTCCGGCGAGGCCGTGCAGGGCAACTACACCGTTACGTACGATCCGGGTACCTTTACCATTGTAGACACAACGACCGACATCTCCGGTGCGACCGTGACGTGCGAGCCCGTTACCTACGACGGAAAGAACCACACCCCTGGAGATTCGAGTACGGTGCTTACGGTGGAGTTGGACGGGCAGACGCTCGCGAGCCAGTATTACGACGTCTCGATTGAGGGACCGGCAAAGAACGCGGGTACCTACGCCTTCGAGGTCGTGGGCAAGAACATATATACCGGCAGGGTGCAGGGCTCCTTCGTTGTCGACCCAAAGACATTGAATCCAAGTGGTGTCTATTTGAGTTACAAATACTATGATGGTACGCAGAGTGTCACGATTAATAATGATTGCAGTCCCTCAACTGGTCGCAGCGTATACGGAGCACTCGAGGGTGACAAGGTGTACTTCGCAGACACCATGACCGCGGAATTTCCGAGTCCAAACGTTAAATACAACGAAGCGGGCGACAGCGTCATGACCTACAATATACCCATCGAAGGCATCGAGCTGACCGGTGACGATGCGAGCAACTATAAGCTGAGCAGTACCACAAGTATCATGAGCGCCTATATCGCGCCCGTTCGCGTTACGATTAAGGCCAAAGACGTCGCAAAGGACCTTGGCCAGGATGACCCCGTCTTCACGGCGACGGTGACCGGCTTGGTGAACGGCGAGTCCGAGGAACTCATCCATTACACGCTCTCGCGCGACTCTGGCGAGGAACCCGGCGTCTACGAAATCAAGCCTACAGCTGCCAGATACCAAGGCAATTACAGCACTGAGTGCGTGAACGGACTGCTCACCATCAGGGATCCCGAGGCCATCGACATTTCCAACGCGACCGTGACGTGTGAGCCTATGATCTATGACGCCCATGGTAGTGACTTTAGCGATTTGGAAGACTTGGGCGACAGAATCACAGTGACCTTGAACGGCGAAACTCTTCCTAGCGACAAGTACGATATCATTTGCACTGAAACTTACACCTACGTGCGACAAGCCCGTGACTACGGCTTCTTAGTCATCGGCAAGGACGGGTACACGGGCAGCGTCAGGGGCACCCTCACCGTGAAGCCCCGTCCCATTACGGTGAGGGTCGACGACAAGACCAAGACAGCGGGCCATGACGACCCCGAGTTTACCGTTACCGTGGAAAACTGGCCGCCGAATGGCGATAATTATCCCTTCGATTGGATGATTAACTATACGCTTTCGCGCGAGGAGGGAGAGGAGCCCGGAACCTACGTCATCACCCCCTCTGGTCGGGCCACGCAGGGCGACTACGTCGTCACGTACGAGTCGGGCACCCTCACCATCACGGACCCCTCGTCTAGCGATATCGACATCAGCGATGCGATCGTGACGTGCACTCCACTCACCTACGACGGCAATGAATACTATCCCGCAGTGAACTCGAAGTCGACCGTCACAGTAATGTTGAACGGCCAAGAGGTCCCCGGGGGCTGCTGGTATATTGGTGATTCTGGTGGTAAGGTGAAGGACGTTGGCGAATATGAATTCGGCGTTTATGGTCAGAATGGCTATACCGGCACAGCAACAGGCATCCAAGTCATCGAACCTGCTCCAGTAACGGTCAAGGCCGACGACAAGATCATGTTTGTGGGACATGACGCCCCCGAACTCACCGCCACCGTGACCGGCCTGGTGGAGGGCGAGTCCGAAAGCCTCATCAGCTACACGCTCTCGCGCGACTCCGGAGACGGGCCCGGCACCTACACTATCACTCCCTCGGGAAGCGCTAACCAAGGCAACTACGCAGTCACGTACGAGCCGGGCACGCTCACCATAGTCGACCCATCTTACGATGTTGCGGACGCGGAAATCACCATGAGGGACAGGCCGTTCCAAGGGGGCAGGCAGATCAAGGCGTTCGTGGGCGACGATCTCGTCGTGAAGCTCAACGGCGAGACGCTCCGCAAGGACCGAGATTACGAGCTCGACACAGACGGATTTGGCACGAATGCGTACGTCACCGACAATGACGCCAAGGGGAACTACGTCACCATCAAAGGCAAGGGCGCGTATACCGGCAGCGTCAAGGGCTACTTCAACATCCGTCCGACGGGCATTACCGTGGAAATCCCCGTCAAGGACAAGACGTACGACGGCACCACCACGGCCAGACTCGACCTCGACAACGCGACGTATTATGGCAGGTGGGGTAGCCCAGATACCGTCCGCATTGACGAAACCAAGGCTGTCGGCACGTTCGAGGACGCGAAAGCCGGCGAGGACAAGAAGGTCACCATCTCCGGCCTCGAGCTTACGGGCACGTTGGCGGGAAACTACGAACTCTTGTGGGATGACGGCTACGGTCAAGTGACCACGACCGAGACCACGGCCAACATCCTGCAGAGGGAAGTCACTCTCTCCGGGAAAATTGTGATCGACAAGACCTACGATGGCAACACGATTGCCCAGTTGGAGAGTACGCCAAACATCACTGGCGGCAAAGTCGGGAACGACGACGTGGCGATTGTGCTCCCGGCGACGGGCACCTTCAGCGACAAGAACGTTGGTAGCGGCAAGATCGTTACCATCGAAGGTCTCGAACTGGTTGGCGCAGATAAAGGTAACTACGTGCTCAAGGACACCACGGGAATCCGGTTGGCCACAATATCTGCGAAGGAAATCGTCGTGTCTGGCATCACTGCTGCAGACAAGACCTACGACGGCACCAAAGCCGCCGACCTCAATACCGGCGGCGCCTCCATACGTGCAAGCGATCTTATCAGCGGAGACGACGTGAGCGTCGCATCGGCGACCGGCGAGTTCGACAGCAAGGACGTTGGCGAAAACAAGCCTGTTACCGTAACCAGCATCGAGCTTGCCGGCAAAGAAGCGGCCAACTATAAGCCTATTTATACGGATGCCTTGAAGGCCGCAATCAACCGTCGCAACGTCACCGTTACTTTCGTCGATAAGCTCCACGTAAAGGGGCAAGGCGTATCATGGCCCACCCATGAAGTCACGGTAAGCGGTTTGGTGGAGGGCGAGCCCGAAAGTCTCATCATGGTGACCTCATGGAGGGTGAGTCCGACTACCAACTTAGACGACCCTGAGGTGGGCAAGTACACCGTCACTCCTATCGGGTCGGAAGAGCAGGGCAATTATCACGTTCAGTTCAAGTCTGGCACGGTTACCGTTACGGATACCGCCGTGGACCTTTCCGACGCAGTCGTAACATGCGGGCCCATCACCTACGACGGTGCCGACCACCGTCCCAGCAGCGGAGGGGTCACCGTTACCGTGAACGGAGCGGAGGTATCTCCGGAATGCTATGACGTCACAGACGCACCTGGGGGCGAGGCAAAGAACGCGGGTAACTATGACTTCACGGTTACTGGCAAGAATGGCTTTACCGGAAGCAAGACGGGCACGCTCGTCATCGAGCAGAGAGAGGTTGTTGCCAGTACTCTGGGCGTTTATTATAAAGAGTACGACGGCACCACGAACGCCACGGTTAACTATGACGACGACGCTCCTCTTAAGGGAGCCGTTGAGGGCGATGACGTAAAAATTGCGCACACCGCGACCGCAGAGTACGTGGGTAAAGACGTCGTCATGGACTCCGGTGACAACGCAATTCCAAAGGATGCTGTCATTCGTGGAATTGAGCTGATTGGTTCCGGAGTTGCAAACTACAAGCTCAAGAGCAGCACGATTATCACCAAAGCCGTCATCTGGAGGGCATACATAGCGGTTAAGCCAGATGACAAGTCCAAGGTAGTAGGCACGTCCGACCCCGAGCTCACCGCAACGGTCACCGGCATGGTGAACGGCGAATCGGCGGAGGAGCTTATTCACTACACCCTCTCGCGCGAGGAGGGCGAGGCCGTAGGTAGCTACAATATTACGGCACAAGGCTCGCCCGTACAGGGCAACTACACTGTTGGTTTTAGGTCGTCCGGCACTTTTACGATTACGAATGGAATCGACGTCATCGTTACTGGCATAGTGGCCAAGGACAAGACCTACGACGGGACAACCACTGCGACACTTGACTGCACCAATGCCAAGGTGTACGCAGTCAACGACTCCGGCGGCAGCAGCCAAGGCGACAACAGTGGCAACACTCAAGCCGACCCGACCGTAGGACTTACTCCCATCGAGGGACTCACCGTAACGGCGACCGGTACGTTTGCAGACGAGAACGTCGCCGTTGATGACGGCGGCAACGTGGTCGCGAAGCCCGTAACCGTAACTGGCATCGAGCTTGTAGGAGATGGCGCGGGCAGCTACGCGCCGACGTTCTTGGGCGACCTGTCGGCCAAGATCGAGCGTCGCGCCGTAGCGCTTAAGGCCGACGACAGAACCTGCTTCAAGGATGACCCGGGCCTGGCGAATCACACGTACACGATTAGTGCCGTGGACGGCATGGACGAAAGCGGATTGGTTGGTGGGGACACCAAGGACGTCATCGATCCGGGAAACTGGAGCGTGAACCCGTCCCTGAACATCCAAAACCCCGCCGCCGGTACCTATACGGTTACGGCTAACCCAAATAGCGAACAGGGAAACTACTACATCAAGCAAAATGACTCCGGCGCGCTCACCATTAAAGGACACGTATCGGACCCGGTTGACATCAGTGGTGCGAGGGTAGAGGTCGACCCCGTCACTTACGACGGCAAGGCCCACGCGCTCGAGGGGACGGACGATCCCTTGGACGGGACCAAGGTCCGAGTCGTGCTGTCGGACGCGCTGGTCGACCCCGCGTGCTACACCATCGAGGACTATACTCCGAAGACGAAGGCCGGCGAGTACAGCTTCACCGTGCGCGGCAACGGCGTGGAGACGACCGGTAGCGCGCAGGGCACCTTCGTCATCAATCGGAAGCCGGTCAACATCGTCGGCCTTGCGGTGGAGACGAAGGTCTACGACAAGACGACAGACGCGACCTTTACCTATGAGTCTATCGACGGTGCCGTCGAGGGTGACGATTTGAGCCTCGAAGTGACTGGCGCATTCGAGGACGAGAACGCTGGCTCTGACAAGGACGTGAGCTATTCCGCCACGCTCAAGGGCGCAGACAAGAACAACTACACGCTCAACGATCCGACGGGGACGCTCAAAGGAACCATAAAGCCGAAGGAAGCAACCATAACCTTCCAGAACGTCTCGAAGGTTTACGGCGATGAAGATCCCGATAAGACTGAGTGGCTCACGATTGAGGGCATCATTGATGGCGACCCACTGCCTCCGTTACTTCTGGATTCTCTGAGCCGAGAGCCGGGAGAGGATGTCGGCAGTTACGGTTATACCGCTGCGATGAGCAGTCTGTCGAACTACAACTTTACAATCAAAGCATCAGACGCCAAGTTCTCCATAACCCCGAGACCCATCAGCGCCGCCGACATCACCGTCGAGGACCAGGCGTACTCCGGCAAGCCCCTCGAGCCCAAGCCGACCGTCACGTTCGGCGGCCAGGCGCTCGTCGAGGGCACCGACTACGAGGTCGTCTCCTACGAGGACAACGCGCACGTCGGCACCGCGACCGTGACCGTCAGGGGCAAGGGCAACTTCGACGGCGAGACGACCGTCGCCTTCAGAATCACCACGCTCAAGGTCAAGGTGGTGGGCATCGAGGCCGACGACAAGCAGTACGACGGCACCACCGCCGCCACGCTCACGTTCGACGCGGCCAAGGTCGTGCCGGCCGATGACACCAGCGAAGAGCCGACGGCCATCCAAGGCCTTACCGTCACTGCCGCCGGCACCTTCGCCAACGCGGCCGTCGGCGAAGGCAAGACCGTCACCATCAGCAGGATCGCCTTCGCCGGCGAGGGTGCGGGCAACTACGAACTCGTTGAGTCGACGACGACCGCCAAAGCGAGCATCACCAAGCGCGAGATCACGTTCTCCGGCATCACCGCCGAGGACAAGACCTACGACGGCACCACCGCCGCCACGCTCGACACCTCCAACCTC
>CADBYM010000031.1 GCA_902798915.1 uncultured Coriobacteriaceae bacterium
GCCCATTGTGCAAGATTCCCCACTGCTGCCTCCCGTAGGAGTCTGGGCCGTGTCTCAGTCCCAATCTGGCCGGTCGGTCTCTCAACCCGGCTACCCATAGTCGCCTTGGTGGGCCGTTACCCCGCCAACGAGCTAACAGGCCGCGGGCCCATCCCCCGCCGTGCGTTGCTTTCCCGCGAGCGCCATGCGGTGCTCGCGGAGTATCCGGTATTACCCACGGTTTCCCGAGGCTATCCCGGTGCGGGGGGCAGGTTGCCCACGTGTTACTCAGCCGTTCGCCACTTTATCCACACCCGAAGGTGCTTTAACCGTTCGACTTGCATGTGTTAAGCGCGCCGCCAGCGTTCATCCTGAGCCAGGATCGAACTCTCCGTTCAAAAGTGCTATGACATCCGGCTTGCGCCGGCATCCGCCAGAACTCGGTCCGTCCCGCCCGGTCTTCCGCTGATCCGTGATTCACGAAAAACGATTCCCTCTCGAGGAATTTCGGGGCTCCTTCGCCGCCCATCGGCGGCTCCGAAGCTCTTTGATTTCGCTTGTCTGTCTTCTCCGATCTCATTCGATCGCAGTATCCGGTTTTCAAGGTTCGCCGCGCGGGCTCGTGCGCCGCGCAAGGAGGTATATTACGCCCGTCTTTTGCTGTTCTGGACGAGAATCTGGTGCTCCACATTTCCTACATAAGTGCTCCTTGGCGGCACCGGAGCTTCCACGAAACCTCCTTGCGTCACTTCTTGCGTGCCATATGAGCTGTGCCGCTGCGGGGGTTCTTCGCGCGGCACGCAATCGTTCCTATGGAAGCGCCCTCAGGGCGCCTTTGCAGGCCTCCTCTGCAAGCCTCTCTGCCCGTCGTACGTCTCTGGCCTCCGCGCAAGCGCGTACCAGCGGCTCGGTGCGCGACGGCCTCAGCTGCACCCACGAGTCATCGCCAAACCGTAGCACCAGACCATCGGCGTGACCCACACTCACAGCCCGCTGGCCACACACCTCGGGAAGATACAGGCCGGGGAGTATGTTCCTAAATGCTTGAATGGATGCGGCATCAAGGCGCATGTCGCGTCGAATGTAATGGAGCGCACCCAAATTCTCCTCTAGCTCCTTGACTAGTTGGGCAAGGCATTGTCCTCGCATGCATATCATCTCGACCACGAGCAGGGCGGTGAGCAATGCGTCGCGCTCCTTAAAGTGCGCTGGCACGCACACGCCGCCAAACTCATCCGCCCCGATGAGAACGTCATTCTCGATGAATTCCCTATACACGCGCGAGAAGCCCATCGGAACCGCTGTAAACGGACACCCGAGTCGCTCTGCCTGCCTGCGCACGTATGCTGAGCTCGAGTACGTGTCGACAACGCGCCCGAGCTCTCCACGATCCTCCACCAGGTGTTGCATCACCAACGGCACCATGCGATGAGGAGTGACGAATGTCCCTGACCCATCCACAAGACCTAAGCGATCGGCATCACCGTCGAGTGCAAATCCCACGTCGCACCCGAAGGAACGGACAGCCTGCTCGCAAACCTCCACCCATGGCTCAACAGGCGTAGGCTGCAGACCGCCAAAGTCCGCAAGCAACTCGCCATGTATCTCGTGTACACGACAGCCGAGCCTTCTGAGCACGCTGGCAAGGTAACCCCTGCCCGAGCCATGCATCGCATCGACGACGACTTCCGGTGCCTTCTGCGCTATGACATCTGCGTCGACGGTCGTGACCAGATGGTTAAGATACGGAGTGACGATATCGGCCGTCATGAACTCGTCGATTCTTTCGACTGGCGCCGACGAGACGATGCGTGCCGCCGCGTCATAGAACTCATCGGAGACCGGCCCGCCATCATCGCCACGCGCCGATATACCTCCGTACTCGCCAGGCGCACCCGAAGCCGTGATCATGATGCCACCCACCGCAGCGTCGTCGCGTGATATCGTCCATCCCAGCGCCGGCGTTGGAGAGGGGGACTCGGACACTACCGCTTTGAGCCCTCGTCCCGCTATGGCACGAGCCGCGGCTTCCGCGAAGCGTCGTGCCGCAAAACGCGTGTCGTATCCCACGTATACCGTAGCCCCAGGACGGGCACGTGCCCATATGTAAGCAAAGGCATCGGCAATGCGCGCGACGTTTACCTCGTCAAAGCCGTCATCGAAACGCGTGCGCCATCCCTTTGCACTGAACCGTATGATTTGCATGGCTACCCCAGCTTCACGTCCTTGCCAAGCGCCTCGATGAACGCCGCCCTCTGCGCGGGGTCAGCGAGGGCCATGCGCGCGTTCGTCGCTGCCCATGCGGCAGGTGTGCCCGTGTCGCATCCCTGATCAGGATCGACCACAAGCGCGTACATCTCCTCCTCGTCGAGGAGCCTTAGCATGGCGTCTGTGAGCTGAATCTCTCCGCCAGCCCCTTTTCCTTGGGTCGCAAGCAGGTCCATGATGCGCGGGGAAAGGAGGTATCGGCCGACAATGAAGAGGTGCGAGGGAGCCTCCTCCACCGAGGGCTTCTCAACCATGCCCGTCACCTTCCAGACGGCGCCTTCCTCCTCGTCTGCGACGGCATCACCCTCCAAAGAGCCAATGCACTCGCCGGCAATGATGCCATACCGGTTTACCTGATCGGCAGGAACCGGTGCGACTGCGATGACGGAAGCACCTCCATGCTCACGCGAGACCTTCTGCATGTTGACACACATCTGACGGTCGGGCACAAAATAGTCTCCCAGCAGCACGAAGAACGGATCGCCGTCCATCTCGTCCTTCGCACAGTACACGGCATGCCCTAAGCCCTTGGGATCATCCTGGTACACAAACGAAACGGGAAGCGCGCCAGCTTCGTGCACGGCATCCGCAAGCGTGTCCTTGCCACGCGAACGCAGCATGTCCTCAAATGCCTTGTCTTCGGCAAAGTAGCTCTCGATCTGGGGCTTCTCGTGAGAGTTTACGATAACGACGGCGTCGACGCCCTCGGGTGCGAGCGCTTCCTCCACCACATACTGAATGACGGGCTTGTCGAGTACGGGCAAGAGCTCCTTGGGAGAGCATTTCGTCGCCGGGAGGAATCGGGTGCCAAGGCCTGCTGCAGGAATGATGGACTTCATGTTTGGGTCCCTTCGTGGTTCATAATGTGGTAGTACGTTGCTTCACAAGCCTTTTTATGCTACCCAAGAGCGAAGTGAACCAAACTCATTTGTCTGCAAATGGCTACCGACGAGCGGTATGCGGACCATCGGATACCCAAATCAGATGGAGTGACCCTCGTTCTCGAGATAGTCACACCAACGATCGATGGTGTCCTCCGAGAGATAGTGCTCCATGAGACAAGCCTCCTCATCGGCAACCTTCTCGTCCACACCCAGATCTCCGACGAGGAACGCACGCAGCGCACGGTGGCAACGCCATACTCGTCGAGCATATTCGCGACCCTCGACGGTAAGCATCACACGACCATAGCGGGCCTGCTCAATCATGCCGGCATCCCTGAGCGACGAGAGCGCCTTGCTTACGCTTGCCTTCGACACGCCGAGTTGTTCCGCGACATCGACGGAACGCACACTCTCCACGGCGCCGTCGGAATTGTTGACCGCCAGACGATAAATCGCCTCCAAATAGTCCTCTCCGGCCATGGAGAGCTTATGACCATGGGGCAGGTCGGTACGCGACATAGCAGACCCCCTACACGTCGAGTTCTTCCATATCTGGCACCTCTTTGCGACTCACGTGGGCTCCAAGCGCAGAGAGCTTCTCGACAAACCGCTCATAGCCACGGTCGATGTGATAGATGTCCAGCACCGTCGTCATACCGTCCGCGACGAGACCGGCCATTACCAGCGCGGCGCCACCACGAAGATCGGGCGAACGCACCTCGGCACCCGAGAGACCTGCGACACCGCGCACGACAGCATGGTGCCCTTGGATGGTGATGTCGGAGCCCATGCGCTGCAGCTCGCTCGCAAACATGAAGCGATTCTCGAAGACATTCTCGGTGACGATGGAGGTTCCCTGCGCAAGCGCGAGAAGACACATGGTCTGAGCCTGCATGTCGGTAGGAAAGCCAGGAAACGGTAGGGTCTGAATGTCGACGGCGGCAATGGGCCGATTGCGGCTCACCGTCACGCAACGATGGCCGCGTTTGACCTCAATGCCCATCTGCTCGTACTTGCGCAGTACAAGCCCCAAGTGATCCGGCTCAAAGCCACTGACCGTGATGGGCTCACCTACCAAGGCACCAATGGCCGCAAACGTTCCCGCCTCTATGCGGTCGCCCGTAACGGCATGGGTCACAGGGTGCAACTCTCCCACGCCATGTATCTCGATGACGGGGGTACCGGCACCACGGATGTCCGCACCCATTTCGTTGAGCATCTCGGCCAAGTCCTGAATCTCGGGCTCGCGTGCAGCGTTGTCGATGATGGTGATGCCCTTTGCATGAACCGAAGCCATGATGAGGTTCTCGGTCGCCCCTACACTTGCGAACTCCAAGTTCACCATAGTTCCCGTTAGGCCATGTGGCGCAGTGGCATGAATATCGCCATGGTCGACGTCAAACTGAACGCCAAGGGCCTCAAGTCCCAGTATGTGCATGTCTATGGACCGTGCCCCAATGTTACAACCGCCAGGCATCGCAACGATTGCCTTACCAAAGCGCGCGATAAGCGGCCCGAGGACCGCAGTTGACGCACGCATACGCGTCACGAGACTATACGGCGTTTCCCAACTGTCCACCGTCGAGGTGTCGATGCGCAGCGTGTGCGCGTCCACCACTTGAACTATGGCTCCGAGTTCCTTGAGCACCTTTCCCATGACGTGAACGTCAGCGATATTGGGGACGTTCTTCAGCGTCGTGACCCCAGGGGCCAGAATGGTTGCTGCCATCAGCTTGAGCGCGGAGTTCTTCGCGCCCTCCACCGAAACCTTGCCTGTAACGGGATATCCTCCCTCGACGCAGATGACTTCCATACCGGCCTCCATTTTGAGTACGATTGAGTATGTGACTACAGCTTACCACAAGGAACCAAGGGCGCTAGCCGCTGATGGCGTACGGTCATAAGTCCCGCCAAACGCACCCACGACCCCACAACACTGAAGGAACTCCCTCCCGGCAGCCGTTTGCCACCAAGAGGGAGCTCTCGCAATGTTAATCATGCCGCTAATCTGCTACGTGTAGCTCAGGAGCAAATCACACCACTTGATCTTGTTGTCGTAGTACCGACGCCGCTGGTCTCCCTCCGGAAGCTTATCGCGCTTTGCCTCCGCCGCCGCGCGCGTCTCGTTCACCACGTCGGGCTCGATGTCATCCGATCGCCGCGCGTGATCGGCTAACACGATGACCTGGTCATCCTTCACCTCGGCATAGCCACCCGAGACGATAATGTCGAGCTGGCCGCCACCATCTGACTCGAGGCGATAAAGCCGGACCACCCCGTCACCAAGCGCCACAATCACAGGGGCATGTGACGGCCACACACCCAACTCGCCCGACTCCGCAACCAAGACGAGATGATCTACTTCGCCTTGGAAGAGAAGACGATCGGGGCGCACAAACCGACAGCTAATGGCGCCCATACGCTACTTCCCCTCGGCAGCCATGGCAGCCGCACGCGCGCGAACGTCATCGATGTTGCCCGCATAGCGGAACGCCTGCTCGGGGATGTCGTCACACTCGCCGTCCACGATAGCGGCAAACGAGCGCACGGTGTCATCAACGCGCACGTATGACCCAGGGTTGCCCGTGAACTTCTCGGCGACGTGGAACGACTGGCTCAGGAATTGCTGCACCTTACGAGCACGCGCCACCGTGAGCTGCTGTTCCTCAGAGAGCTCGTCCATGCCCAGAATTGCGATGATGTCCTGCAGGTCGGAATACTCCTGCAGAATCTCCTGCGTCTTCTCGGCCACGCGATAATGCTCCTCACCGACGATTTCGGGATCGAGGGCACCTGAGGAGCTCGCCAGCGGGTCTACCGCCGGGTAGATGCCCAGCTCGGTGATGGAGCGCGAGAGGACCGTAGTCGCATCGAGGTGCGTGAAGGTCGTGGCGGGTGCGGGGTCGGTGAGGTCGTCAGCTGGGACGTATACTGCCTGCACCGAGGTGATGGAACCCTCGCGCGTAGACGTGATGCGCTCTTGGAGCTCGCCCATCTCGGTTGCGAGCGTCGGCTGGTACCCGACTGCGGAAGGCATGCGCCCAAGGAGTGCGGAGACCTCAGAGCCCGCCTGAGAGAAGCGGAAGATGTTGTCGATGAAGAGCAGAACGTCCTGACCCTGATCGCGGAAGTACTCCGCCGTCGTGAGGCCTGCCAAACCGACGCGCAGACGTGCTCCGGGCGGCTCGTTCATCTGGCCATATACGAGACACGTCTTCTCAATGACGCCCGACTCGGTCATCTCGAGGTACAGGTCAGTACCTTCGCGCGTACGCTCGCCGACGCCCGTAAAGACGGACGTGCCACCGTGCTCTTGCGCAAGGTTGTTGATAAGCTCCTGAATAAGTACTGTCTTGCCAACACCGGCACCGCCAAAGAGGCCCGTCTTGCCACCGCGCACATACGGCTCTAGAAGATCGATTGCCTTGATGCCAGTCTCGAAGATCTCGGTGTTCGTGGTCAGCTCTCGGAATGCCGGAGCCGGATGATGGATGGGGTAACGCTGTACGTTCTTGGGCATGCCCTTGCCGTCCACCGGCTCGCCCATGACGTTCCACACACGACCCAGGGTCTCGGGTCCCACAGGCATGGTCATGGGCTCGCCCGTGTCCGTAGCCTTGAGACCACGTGTAAGGCCATCCGTAGAACTCATGGCCACCGTGCGCACCACGCGACCTGGTAGCTGTGACTCGACCTCGAGCACCGTCTTTACATGGCCAACCGGCGTGTGCGCGTCGACCACGAGGGCCGAGTAAATGGCGGGCACCTCGTCTTCGAAGCGCACGTCCACAACCGGGCCGACGATGCGGATGATGGTGCCCACACCTGCGCTCTTGCGCATGAGGCTGAGCGCTGCTCGCTCGAAGACCTGCTCGTTGTTCGCTCCCATTACTTGTCCTCCAATGCGGACGCTCCCGCGATAATCTCTGTGAGCTCGGTGGTAATGGAACCCTGACGCTCACGGTTGTACGTACGGCTGAGTGCCGTGATGACCTCCTTGGCGTTGTCGGTAGCCGACTGCATGGCGCGACGACGCGCACCGTGCTCGGCAGCTGCCGAGTCAAGAAGGGCATGATAGATGATGGTACGAATGTAGGCAGGCATGAGGAAGCCGAGCACCTGCGAGGCTGACGGCTCGAATTCGTACTCCGTGTTGCGCTGGCCCTCAATGGGTGTGATGGCCTCGGGCTCACGCGGAGCGTTGACCATGACAAGATCCTCCGCCGTCACAGGCAAAACCTGCTCGGTCACGAACTCCTGATCCACGCGATTACGCGCATGACTATAGTACAGAACGACACGATCAATAAGCCCGCGCACATACCCATCCATGAGGTAGGACGCGATGCGATCGGCTTCATCCATCGTCGGCTCCGACGAATTGCCTTGGAACGAGAGCACGGGCTGCCGTCCGCGCGCCGTGAAGTACTCAGTCGGACGACGTCCACACGTGATGACATCACAAGCAACGCCACGCTTTTCCAAAGCCTCCATCTCGCGCTGGACCGTTCGCTGCGGCTGGATATTGAATCCACCCGCCATGCCTCGATCTGAGGCTATCAGGATAAACAGCACACAGCGTTCCGCTTCATGCCTTTGCAAGAGCGGCTCATCCGAATGCGCGCTCGCTCCTGCCACATTTGACAGCATGAGCGTGATGGCCTCCTTGTACGGTTCCGCCTCCTGCGCTCGTTCGAGCGCACGCCGAATCTTCGCCGTGGAAATCATCTCCATCGTGCGCGTAACCTGCATCGTGCTCTTGACAGAATCGATGCGTGCCTTTATCTCTCGGAGGTTTGCCATACCTTAGCGCCCCTAGTCCGCAAACCCCGGCACGGGCTCTTCTGCCTGCGCCTCTTCAAATACGATGCCGTGATCGGATAAGAACTGTGTCTTGAAGCCTTCGATGGCAGAGCGCAAAAGGTCCTCGGTCTCGCTCGAAAGACGGCCCTCCCGGACGGTCTCGCGCAGCTTCGAGTGACGCTCCTGCATGTAGACAGCAAGCTCCTCACGGAACGGTACGACCATCGACAGGTCTAGGTCGTCTACGTAGTTCTCCTTTGCCGCAAAGATCGATATGACCTGATCCGCCACGTCAAGAGCGGCGTAACGCTTCTGTTTGAGAAGCTCCATCATATGAGCACCGTGGTTGAGCTGATACTGCGTCGCCTCGTCCAAGTCGGAACCGAACTGACTGAATGCCTGCTTCTCTCGGTAGCTTGCAAGATCGAGACGCAGCGTCCCCGCGACCTGCTTCATGGCGGCAAGCTGTGCCGCACCACCGACGCGGCTTACCGAGATGCCCACATCCACCGCCGGGCGTTGGCCCTGGAAGAAGAGGCTCGACTGCAGGTAGATCTGCCCGTCGGTAATGGAAATCACGTTCGTCGGGATGTACGCGGAAACATCGCCTTCCTGCGTCTCGATGATCGGCAGGGCCGTCATGGAGCCGCCTCCGTTCTCGTCGCTCATCTTGACGGCACGCTCGAGCAAACGAGAGTGTAGATAGAAGATGTCACCCGGATATGCCTCGCGTCCGGGCGGTCGGTGAAGCGTGAGGGACATCTGACGATAGGCAACAGCCTGTTTGGAGAGGTCGTCGTAGACCACCAGAACATGCCCGCCAGGATGCTCAGCATCTGCCGGATTGCCCTGCTCGTCATTATACATGAAGAATTCGCCAATGGCAGCACCGGCCATAGGCGCGATGTACTGCAGAGGGGCTGAGTCTGCCGCCGTCGCCGAGACGATGATCGTCTTTTCGAGAACGCCATGACGAGCAAAGGTCTCGCGTATCGCTGCGACTGTCGAAGCCTTCTGACCGATAGCAACATAGATGCAGATGACGTCGGTATCGCGCTGATTGATAATCGCGTCGATGGCTATGGCCGTCTTTCCCGTCTTGCGGTCGCCAATGATTAACTCGCGTTGGCCGCGCCCGATGGGCACCATAGCGTCAATGGCCATGAGGCCCGTCTGCACGGGTTCGCACACCGGCTGACGTTCCATGATGCCAGGTGCCTTGAACTCGATGGGGCGATGGTGGGTGGTATCGATGGGACCAAGCCCGTCAAGCGGTTGACCCAAGGGGTTGACCACGCGTCCAAGCATCGCTCGCCCAACGGGAATGTCCATGACGCGGCCCGTCGTCGTGCACTCGTCGCCCTCCTTGATGGTATCTACCTCGCCAAAGAGTACGGCACCCACTTCGTCCTCTTCGAGGTTTTGGGCAAGGCCGTAGACATTGCGACCCGTCGCGGAACTCGTGAAGCGGAGCAGCTCACCCGACATTGCCGAATGCAGTCCCAGCACGCGGGCAATTCCGTCGCCGACCTCGGCGACGGTCGACGCCTCTTGGCGATCTACATAGAACGAAATCCCGCCAAGCTCCTTGCGGAGCCCGCTCATGATGACAGAAGCGTCGATGACGGTCTTCGGCTGAGTCGTTGCCTGATCGCTCACTACGCGTCACCTCCCCTGAAGGACGCCGAGAGCGTCTTTCGGATGTTCATGAGCTGGGCGCGAACGGAGGCATCGCGACGTTGGCCACGCGCCTCCAAGATGATGCCGCCCAGAATCTTGGGTTCAACATGCTCGACCAAAAAGATGGGAGCGCCACCAAAGTCCTCGGCGCACTTGGTGCGAACCTTGGCACGCAGAGAAGCGCCCATGGGCACGGCAGTCGTCACGTCTACCGTCACCGTCTCGTCCTCGTTGTCGAGCATCTTCCTCAGGTCCTCGTAGACCTGTTCGAGCAACGTGAGGTCGCTCTCGTCCGTCATGCGCTTGAGGGTCTCGAGCACCTCGGGCGAGAACTTGATGGCATGACGAAGCTGCTGCACGTCAAGCGGCGCGCGCCCCTCGCCCCGGGCCGCGTCAAGCAGCGAGCGAGCGTACTTCTCGATTCTCTGCTTTTCGATGGCCTTGCTAGTCATTGAGGCTCCCCACTTCCAAGAGATACTTCTCGGCCAAGTGACGCTGCTCGTTCTCGTCGAGAGCATCGCCGATGATCTTGGACGCAATCTCTACCGAAAGGTCCACAACCTGACCGGAGAGCTGGATCATGACCTTCTCGCGCTCGTTCTCCACGGTCTCGTGGGCCTTGGCGACGATGTTGTTTGCGCTGGCCTGTGCCTCGGCGATGATCTTTGCACGTTCGTTCTCGCCGTCGCGCTTTGCGGCCGCGATTATGTCGAGCGCCTCACGCTGAACTGCGGCGAGCGAGTCCTGAGCCTCTTTGGCTGTGGACTCTGCATCGGCCCGAGTCTTCTCCGCAGCATTGATGTCGCTGGTGATCTTTTCCTCACGGGCATCGAGCGTCTTGATGATCATCGGCCATGCGAGCTTGGCAAGTATCAACCAGATGGCCAAGAATGCGATAAGTGCCGGTATGAACTCTGCCGGTTTAGGCAAGAGGATGTCGGCACCTGCGGCATAGGCTGCTGTCGGCATCGCAGCCATCGAGACAAGCGCAAGACCGCCCATGCCAACTGCACCGCGCGCAGGGCCAAGTTTGTTCGCGTTCATTCGAACCTCCAAATTCGGAAACGTCGTGCGTAAGCGCTGTTAGGCGATAAGCGTAACGACGAAGCCGATCAGTGCGAGCGCCTCGACGAATGCCGAAGCCAGGATGAAGACCGTGAACAGACGACCCTGAACCTCAGGCTGACGTGCCATAGACGTTGTCGCGCCGTAGGCGGCAAGACCAATGCCAAACCCCGCACCAATTACACCAAGGCCGTATCCGATGACTCCCACAATTCCTCCTTTGTCAATCGCCGGACCACCCGACGAGTTCCAAAAAACCGCGTTATGACTACGGGCAGGCCCGCAGACCACCATACTTAGTGCTCATCCGCCTCGGCGAGCTGGATGTACACGGCCGAAAGCAACGTAAAGACATACGCCTGAATGACCGCAACCAGAAGCTCCACCGCATAGATGATAAGCAGAATCGCAATCCAGAAAACTGAGGCACCCGCAAAGCCCAAGGTCTGAGGTGTAATCTGTTGCAGGACAGGAACGAAGAAGAGCGATGTTAGGATTGCGAAGGTTCCCATAACCACATGGCCCGCAAACAGGTTGCAGAAAAGACGGACGGCAAGCGTCACGAGGCGGAGGAACGTGGAGAAGAGCTCGATAACCCACACCAAGGCGTTCATGGGGAAGGACACGCCAGCAGGTGCAAGACTCTTGATGTAGCCAAGCACCCCCTTGCTCTTTATGCCCACAACAATGAAGTACACGAACGACACCAGTCCCAACGCTGCTGTCGTACCGATGCACCCAGTACCCGGTTTGCAACCGGGAATGACGCCGATGATGTTGTTCATGAGGATGAAGAAGAAGACGGATGCGATGAACGGGAAGTGCTCACGCCATGTATCGCCCAGCAACCCCTTGCAGAGGTCATCGCGGCAATACTCGACCAAGAACTCAACACCATTGACAAACCGTCCTTTGGGCACGAGTCCACATGCGGCCTGCTTCTTCTTGAACACGAAGATGAGCACCAGCAGCGCAATGGCGGCCACCATCATCCAGAATGTGTACTGCGTGAGACCTACCGTGAGGTCCCCGTGGATGGCTGTAGAGGTAAAGCCCTCCAGAAGCTCATCCATCTCCTCGCCAAGCTTATCGAGAGGATTCACCGCTCTTCCTTTCTCTTGGACTGGTGTCACGCTGCGCGTCACGCCATGCCCTTACCGCCTCGACCACCCACACGAGCAGGAACGAGATTACCTCCGCCGCACCGAAGAGCAAGACGTCTGCACGCGATACCAGCCAGACCACCAGAATCGAGCAAGTGTGAACGGCGAACGCCGCCAAGATGCTCGCGAGTCCAGCAGCAACGCCCACGGGATGACTCCTCCTGAGTGCGCGTTCGAACAGCACTGCCGGCGGAAGCGCGCCCAGCACGCCAAAGGCGGAACCCGCAACGATGGCGCAGACTCCGTCCACTGAACACCTCCACGCAACAACGTATTCGAATGCGCTGCATTATAGCCCTTCTCGCGCTGCATTATAGCCCTTTTCGATGAATGATGGAAACTCTGGAATCGAAGACCGTTCGCCGACATAATGAGGGCAAAAAGACGGCAAAAGCATACGCCTCCCATGGCATGGGAGGCGCTGGTCGTTCTACGCATATCGCTTGTCTGTGGCACCCTAGGCGGCCTGCGAGGGACATGATCCCTCTTTGGCTCTGAGAACGGTGAAGCGCGTTGCTCGTCTACCCGAGCTCGGGGTAGAGGGGATGCACCGCAAGGAGTTCGGCAACTTCAGCCTTGACGGCCGCAAGGGCGGCCTCGTCATCCAAGTGAGTGACGGTCTGCCCGATGAGCTCGCCGATGCGCTCGGCCTCGGCCTCGCCAAAGCCACGTGTCGTCATGGCGGCGGAGCCAACGCGAATGCCGCTCGTCACAAACGGGCTTCGCTTCTCGCCAGGGATGGTGTTCTTGTTTACCGTGATGCCAACCTCGTCGAGCATGTGCTCGGCAACTTTGCCGGTGACCTCGTCACCTGCCGTGGTGAGGTCTACGAGCAGCAGGTGGTTGTCGGTGCCACCCGTCACGAGGCGCAGGCCCTTGCTCTCCATGCCACGGCCAAGCGCCTTCGCATTGGCGCATACGGCATCGATGTAGGTAGCGAAGCTCGGCTGCAGCGCCTCGCCGAAGGCGACCGCCTTGGCCGCGACGATGTGCTCGAGCGGACCGCCCTGACTGCCTGGGAACACGGCAGAGTTCATGCGACGAGTTAGCTCCTCGTCATTCCAAAGGATGAGACCACCGCGTGTGCCGCGCAGCGTCTTGTGGGTGGTTGTGGTCACCACGTCGGCATGGGGGATGGGACTGGGATGAGCGCCCGTGGCCACCAGGCCGGCAATGTGGGCCATGTCCACCATGAGCGCCGCACCGTTGTCGTGGGCGATCTGGGCAAAGCGCTCGAAGTCGATGACACGCGGGTAGGCGGAAGCACCTGCGATGATCAGCTTGGGCTTGAACTCCTCGGCCTTGGCGGCCACGTCATCGAAGTCGATGCGCTCGGTCTCGGGGTTGAGACCATAGCTCACCACGTTGAAGAGCTTGCCGGAATAGTTAGCCGGGCTACCGTGGGTGAGGTGCCCACCGTTGGAGAGGTCCATGCCCATGACCGTGTCGCCAGGCTGGGCAAACACGCTAGTCGCGGCATAGTTGGCTTGAGCGCCGGAATGCGGCTGCACGTTGACGAACGCCGCCCCGAAGAGCTTCTTGGCACGCTCGCGTGCGAGATTCTCAACCACGTCCACGGCCCAGCAACCGCCATAGTAGCGCCGCCCGGGCAAACCCTCGGCATATTTGTTGGTAAGCGGGCTTCCTGCGGCCTCCATGACGGCCAAGCTCACGAAGTTCTCGGAGGCGATGAGCTCGATGGAATTGCGCTGACGCGTGAGCTCGTCGTTGATCGCCGAAGCAAGTTCAGGATCGGAGGCGGAGATGTACTTGAGTTCCATGGTTCACCTTTCCAAAGGTTTTGCTGCAAACGGTAGTATATACGCGATGAACGGTTTGCATACCCTCAGCATGGAAATTACCTATGCCCATGTTCGTCTCGCCAGAGGCACATCATCTCGTTGGTGAGCGAAAGGTCGTCGGGTTGGCCGGGAATCTGGTCGGGGCCAGCCCACACGGCACGCCCCAGCTCCTCGGCATCGCGATGGATGGTGGGATCGCCGACGACATCGCACCAATAGCCCGAGAGGACGTCTCCCGCGACGCCCCAGGGCTGCGACTTGTAGTAGCGGATGTTGGTGACCTCGAGCCCCAGCTCCTCGCGCACCTCACGCCGCACGCAGTCCTCCATGGTCTCACCGATTTCCACGAAGCCGGCAACCAGCGCATCAATAGGTGCATACCGCCCCGCTGCGTAGCGCGTGAGGACGATGCGGTCCCGTACGGGATCGCACACGCACACGATGACGGCAGGATTCAGACGCGGAAATACCACGTTTCCGCACGCGGGGCACCGCATGGCGCGCGCCGTGACGTGCGGCCGCATGGGCTGGCCGCATGCGCCGCAAAAGCGCGTCTTTGCATACCAGTCGGCCAGATGGACCGCCGTGTACACGGCAAGCATCTGCTCATGCGTACCGCGCCGTTCCATACGCAATACCCGATTGTGCACGAACTCATACCCCTCGGGAGGCTCTGCACCACCATCGCGCGATGCCAGCCAGCACGAGGCGCCATCAAGCGCAAAGAGGTACGTCAGCCCGCCCGTCGGCATATCTCCCTCGGCCACGCGCGGAACCTCAAAGCCCTCCTCGCCCACGCGGCGAACGGCACACTCCTGCCCGCGCACGTAGAAGACAAGGTCCCCGATAGCGGGCACAGCGTCGGGTCGGTACTCGTTGCGCAGCTCATGTGGTGCTATGTCCTGAATCATGGAACCTCCCAAACGTTAGCTTCAAGCATGCGGTGCAATCATGATGGCACCCTGGCGCAGGATGCGGGGAAGCGACCCGGTAGCATCTACTATGGTACTGACGACGCCGACGGGAGCAGGTCCCGCATCGAGCATAAGGTCGGCCTCTGCCACGATGCGCCTCTCCACGCCCGCGCCACTCGTAGCCGCGTCCTCACCATGCGTGTTTGCGCTGGTGGTCGCCAAGGGACCCACCCGACGCACGAGCTCGCGCACGAGGTTCGAGTCGGGCACGCGCAGGGCGATAGTGCCATTCTGCGCGCGGTACTCCGGTGGCACCTCGGAACTCGCCCACACGACCAGCGTGAGTGCCCCTGGCCAATGCTCGCGCGCAAGGTCCTTCGCCCAAGACGGGACATCTCGACCATAGCGCACCAAGTCCGCCACGTCGGCCACCAGCCACGGCAGCGTCTGTCCACGATCGCGATGCTTGATGGAGAAGATGCGCCCGTGGGCGGAGTTCTCCGGCGTCGCAGCGCAACCGATTCCGTACACCGAGTCCGTGGGCATCACGAGAACACCGCATGAGCCCAGTACGCATGCCGCTTCGCAAAGAACGTCTTCTTGAGGGTCGTCTTGATCCACGTATACGACCACGCCCATATACCGCCTCCTACCAGTGTTGTTGGCTCCCCCATTCTAAGCCATGTGCCCCGTTTGTTATGATTGGCGTGATTTACCCATTGACGGCAGCATGTGGCCGAGCAAGCCTCGGCGCTGTGGAGGAGTGCGTCATGCAGAGGAAAGCACAACCGAAGCACATGAGGATTGAGGACCATACACCCGACAAGTACCCGTGGTTCATACGGCTCTACGGCGTTCTGAGCATCGTCAGCGGTGGCCTGCAAATCGTCGCGACCGTACTTGCAACGTTGAGAATCATCAAACTCGTGCAAGACGGCTTCGACCTTTCGCAACTCGAGGCCAAAGGACATGCCTCGATCACGACCCTCGCTATCGCCATCGTGCTTGTGATCGTCTCCACGATTCTTGCCGTCATGTTCTTTGTCCTCGGCATACGCTTGCTCATGAACAAGCACCACAAAGCGGCGACGTTATGCCACGCCATGATCCTTCTCGAGGCCATCGACCTCGTATGCCGCTTCATGCTCGCGGGTTTGGAGGCCGACCTCATCGCTCCGACCGTAAACATGCTCATCCTCTTCGCGCTCGAGGCATACTCCGACCCCGCCCTTCGGGCAGAGCGCCACAAGAAGTTTCGCGAGCAGAAGCTAGCCGACAAAGAGGCTCAGGAGGCCGGCACGCTTGGGCGCGACGCCACGGGCAAGGGCTACATAACGCTCAACTTCTTCAACGTATTCTGGGTGTTCGTAATCTGCTGCGTGCTCGGACTCATTTTGGAGATCATCTGGCATATGGTCGTCGTGGAACCCGGCGTCTACCAGGACCGCGCGGGTTTGCTCTATGGCCCGTTCAGCCCCATTTACGGCTTTGGCGCAGTGTTCATGACTGTTGCCCTCAACCGCTATTACAGGAGCAACCCCATCATCGTCTTCCTCGTGGCAGCCGTCATCGGCTCTGCCTTCGAATACTTTGTGAGCTGGTTCCTCGAAACCGCCTTCGGAATCGTCGCATGGGACTACTCCGGCACGTTTCTCAACATCAACGGACGCGTCAACTTCATGTTCTTCTGCATCTGGGGCGTACTCGGCCTTGCGTGGGTGCGCTACTTGCTGCCCATCATGCTCAAGGTGGTCAACATCATTCCTTGGAACTGGCGTTACGGCGTGACCGCCGTATGCGCAGCGCTCATGCTCGTAGACGGCGGACTGACCCTTGCCGCCTTCGACTGCTGGTATGAGCGCATGGCCGGCAGCATGGACTATGAGCACTGCTCTGCCATCGTCGCCTTCTGTAACGACAACTACGACAACGAGTTCATGGCAAACCGCTTCCAATCCATGACCATGAACACCGATAACGCGTCGCGCGCATAGACGCGCAGCACAGAGTCGCCTCCCGTTTCTCCTGTTCAGAAAATGGGAGGCGGCTTAAACGGTTCGCCACAGGGCATCCGCGGGCACCGTATGCGTCTCGTTGGAGGCTGCATGGTGCCGATGAGACCAATGGTCGCGCCTGCCCCTAAGCTCCTTCCCTACGGCAACTTGAGTAGCGTTACCCGCGCTGCGCCACGAGGACGCGCGGACGATGTGTGAGGTCCTCACGCACCTCGACGTGATCCCAACCGTCTTGCAGCCTCACGAGGCCGACGGCATCGAGGACGTTCTCCTCAAACAGCTCGACGCACAGCATGCCGCCGGGAGCCAAGACAGCCGGCGCCACCTCGAGGATACGCCTGAACACGTCGAGACCGTCATTTCCCCCATCGAGCGCGAGCCCCGGCTCAAAGCCGCGCACCTCGTAGGGCAGCAGCGGCACCACATCGCTGGGAATGTAGGGTGGGTTCGAAACCAGCACGGCAAAGCTGCCCATCAGTTCTTCAGGAACCCTTGCAATGAGGTCACACTCCACGACGTCCACGCGACCTCCGACGTTCAGCGCGTCGGCGTTTCGGCGGGCAAGCCGTGCGGCTTGCGGCGAGAGGTCCGTGGCAATCACGATGGCATTCCTTCGCTCCACGGCAATGGAGCAGGCAATGCACCCCGTACCCGTGCCAACCTCCAGCACGCGCGGCATCGAGGCATCGCTGGCATCCACGCCCTCAAGAGCGGCGTCTACGAGTATCTCCGTCTCGGGCCGTGGGATGAGGACCTCGGGCTCACAGCGTAGCACGATGTGGCGGAAGGGCATCTCACCCGTCACGTATTGCAAGGGCTCGCCCGCGCCGCGCCGCCGCACTCCCTCGCGCATGAGGTCAAGCTCCTCACCCATAAGCGGGCGATCGAAGCTCATGTACAGCTCGACGCGCGAGAGTCCCGTCGCATTGCTCAGCAGCCACTCCGCAGAGAGGCGCGGATGCTCGTCGCCCTTGCGCTCAAGAAATCCGCAGGTCCAGTCGAGGATGCGTCGAACGGTCCAGAGTTCCTCGGACGCCATTACACCGCCTCAGCGAGTTTCTGGGCACGATCGGCAGCCGCAAGAGCCTCAATCACGCCCTGTAGCGTATCGCCAAGCAGCACGCCATTGTACGTGCCGTTGAAGCCGATGCGATGGTCGGTAACGCGGTCCTGCGGCTGGTTGTACGTGCGTATCTTCTCGCTGCGGTTGCCGTGACCGATCTGTGCCAAGCGCTCCGCGCCCTGCTCGGCCTGCTGCCGCTCAAGCTCCATCTCGTACAGACGGGCACGCAGCATCTGCATGCACACCTCACGGTTCTGGATCTGGCTTCGCTGGTCCTGCGACTGCACCACGGTGTTGGTGGGCAGATGCGTGATGCGCACGGCGGAATACGTGGTGTTGACACCCTGTCCACCGGGGCCGCTCGCGCAGTAGGTGTCGATGCGCAGGTCCTCCTCCGCGATCTGGATGTCGATCTCGTCGGCCTCGGGGAGCACGGCGACGGTCGCGGTAGATGTGTGGATGCGGCCCTGGCTCTCGGTCTTGGGCACGCGCTGCACGCGGTGCACGCCGCTCTCGTACTTCATCACGGAATAGACCTTGTCGCCCGTCACTTTGAACTCGATCGTCTTGAAGCCGCCCGCCTCGCTTGGACTGGACGAGAGAACCTCGATCTTCCAGCGGTGCGCAGTGGCGAAGCGATGGTACATGTCGTAGAGGTCACCCGCAAAGAGCGCCGCCTCGTCACCACCGACGCCCGCACGGATCTCGACAATCGTGTCCTTCTCGTCGTTGGGGTCGCCGGGAATGAGCATGATCTTGATCTCCTGCTCAAGCTCGGGCAGCTTCTCCTCGTTTGCCGCGATGTCCTCCTGGAGCATGGCCTTCTCGTCCGGGTCCGACTCCTCGCGCAGCATCTCCTTGGCAACCTCGATATCCTCGAGTGCCGTAAGGTACTCGCGTGCCTTGGCGACCAGCTCGGCCTGGCTCGCATGCTCCTTGGCGATGCGCGCGTACTCCTTGGGGTCGCTCACCACGGCGGGATCGACCATCTTCTTCTCGAGCTCCTCGTACGCAGCGATGAGCCTCTCCAACTTGTCACCCATGATTTACTCCTCATGTTCGATGCGTAGCCGTATTAGGATACACCACCGCAAATCAGCACGTGGGACAATTGGAGCAACGCCCACATGTTGGCCAAGTCGTATGCGACGCATATCAGAAAAGGGAACCCCAAGAAGGGCTCCCTTCGCAACGCTCAAAATCGCCAGCCAGCACAACCGGAAAACCGGCCTCCGCTACCGGCACCCTAGCTGTCCCAATCCTGGCTAACGTGGGAGCTTCTCCCGCATAACACTAATAGCATTCCTCAACTGCCTCACTTCACCGCGTGAAAGATTCCCGCTTGCTATCAACTCTTCATACTGCGCAATCTGATTTTCAATTTCCTTAACATATGGCGAGTCAATCCCATATCCACCCGCGACCTGCTCCAGATCGTCCATCCGCAACTCACTCTTCGCCTCGTCCATGAAAAACCTCCTATCGTTAAACATTGAGCACATTCTGGCCCGTCATACAGCTTTCACGCCTCGACCCGGTAGCCCTACCAAAACGTTATCCCGAAACATTGGTGCTTGGGGCAATCGGCGCGATGCACGTACGCTGGTCAAGCCACTTGCAGCGACCATCAAAAATGGGAACCCCCCAAGAGAAGCTCCCTTCACGACACTTCAAATGTCCGTCAGGATGACCAAGGAAAGCAGCATCCCCACGTGCGTTCTTAGCCGTCCCAGTCCTATCCCAGCGTCAAAAGCTCCTCCTGCAATCCCCTGATATATGCTTGCATTTCCGCCACTTGTTCGGATGAAAAGCTCCCAGATGCAATCATCCCCTCAATCGCCGCAATCTGATTCTCAAGTCCTTGACGATACTCAGGAAGTCGCCTCGCTTCATCTCTGGTGATGAAGTCATCTATTCCCCCGGCGACCTGCTCCAAATCGTCTAACCGCAACTCGTTCCTTGTCTCATCCACGATAGGTACCTCCCACTGATAGCTACTAACGTCCATGATAGCACGCCCTGGCCCGTCAAGTGCCTCCCGCGCCTCCTTGCCATGGTTCCGTCAAAGCAGTTCAGATGCCTAATAATGTGTGCGAGGCAATCGGTGCAACACCAGCACACCGGTCAAGCCGCTTGCGGCAACCACCAAAAAGGGAGCCCTCAAGGAGAACTCCCTTCAAGACGCTTCGAATCATTGGCCAAGACAACCCGAGAAGGCGGCGTGCGCCGCCAGAGCCTTGGCCATGCCAGCCCTATGCAATTGTAGAAAGCTCCTGCTTCCAGCGATCTAGGATACTAAGACCATCCGTCAGCATTTTGCCCATATATTCTCCCGATTCAATCTGTTTCTCAAGAACCGAAATCTTCCTCTCGAGTATCTCGCGCCTCCTAAGATTCATTGCCGCAACGCGCCTTTCTTCGGCTCCTATAAAAGACATCCCTCCGGCGACCTGCTCCAAATCATCCAGTTGCAGCTTACTCTTGTCCTTGGCCATGTCTAGCACCCCCTACGACAGATATTATGTATTGCCTGTTTATTAAGCACACTTCTCCAAATTCGTCAAACAGCCTCCACGCGTACACTATACGCCCCGCGCAAGCCCCATATGCGATACCATGTTTGCACTATTTGCGACCAACATCGGAGGAGCGACTCCATGAGGATTTCCGACATACTCGCGCAACGACAGACGTTCTCGTTCGAGATTTTCCCGCCCCGCGGAGATCTGCCCGTCGAGCAGGCCATGCGCATTGCCGGACAGATGGCCGAGCAAAGCCCTGACTGGATTAGCGTCACGTTTTCGGCCGGTGGGTCGGGCAACTCAGGTGCCACCGGTGCCATCGCGGCGCAAATCCAAACCGAAGCGCACACCAATGCGCTCGCGCACCTCACGTGCCTCGGCTCGAGCCTCGCGGACGTGGACGCATTCGTAAACGAACTTGCGTCCCATGGCGTCGAGAACGTCCTGGCGCTACGCGGCGACCGCGCTCCGGGCCGCGAGGCCATCGACTTCGAGCACGCCAGCGACCTCATAGCGCACCTGAAGGCAACCGCGCCCCACTTGTGCATCGGTGCCGCCTGCTACCCCGAGGGTCACGTCGAGGCCACAAGCCTTGCAGCCGACATCGAGCAGATAAAGGCGAAGCAGGACGCCGGCGCAGACTTCCTCGTGACGCAACTGTTCTTCGACAATGAGCTGTTCTACCGATTCCGCGAGGCCTGCGTGCGCGCCCGCATCAAGATTCCCATCGTAGTGGGCATCATGCCCTTCACCAGCACCAAGCAAATTCAGCGCATGGCCTTCACGTGTGGGGCAAGCATTCCCGCCGCTGTGATCAAACGCCTCATCGGTGCCGGCGACGACCCCCAGAGCCAAGCAAGCGCGGGCATCGAGTACGCATGCGAGCAACTCCGTGACCTCGCAGCTAACGGCGTGGACGGCCTGCACATCTACAGCATGAACAAGCCCTCGGTGGCACGCGCCACCCATGATGCGCTCGTGGAGTGCGGCTACCTTGCCTGAGCAGACCTCACACGCCGAAGTACTTCGCTATCTCGGGTATCGAGGACAAGAGCTGACGCCAACCGTCCGCGCGTGCGTCGACGAGATGGACGCGCGATGCGAAGAGGTTGCCCGGCCAGAGGCGATTTGGGAGAGCTTTTCGCCCGCGACGGTAAATCTTCCCGGCACAGACATCGCACGTCATCTAGCCAATGCCGTCGCGGTGATCCTGATGGCCGTCACGCTAGGGCACGGCATCGACCGCGAGCTGCGCAAGCTCTCCCTCGTGGATCCATTCAGGCAGCTCGTCTTTGATGCGGCAGCGACTGCGGCCGTGGAGCGCCTGGCCGACAAGACCGAGGCCGCGATTCGTGCCGCTGCTTGGAAACGCGGCCTGTATTGTAGCTGGCGCTTCTCCCCTGGCTACGGCGACCTGCCACTCGAGGTTCAGTCCGACCTGCTCACGCGGCTCAACGCGACGCGAAGACTCGGCATAACGCTGACCGAGAGCAACCTCATGATTCCCACCAAGAGCGTCACGGCCATCGTCGGCTTCCATACCACGCCGCAACCTGGTCTCGCCTCTTCGTGCGACGTCTGTGCGCTGAGCCCCCATTGCGCATTGCACGAACGGGGTACGTCTTGCCGTGCGCCCGTCCGAATGCCCCTCAGTAGGGCTCTGCAAGCGGCGGAATCAGTTTGAGCAATGCCCACATCCGTTGCTTGCTGTGCATGTCTCCAAGCGCAGCCTCAAAACCTCCCAGACTCAGGACGCGCATGCCCGCAACCATGCTCACGCGTCCCCATCCCAGTTCAAGCGGCGTCCCCGTGTACGCATCGCTCATCAATGCGGCAGCGGCCTCGTCGGCTGCAACCACCGTGGAGGGGCCGAGTGCCGCCAGCACAAGCCTCATCTGCGAAGGCGCAAGGAACCCCCCATCCAACCGCCAGCACGCCAGGCCACACCATTCCTCGGGGGCATATCCGAGCTTTGTAAACGCGGCCCGCAGAGCCTTGCCGTCCGCCCCGCTCAAAAGCGCCCCTCCCGACATCTCGGCCGGCCCCGGTTCGCCCTTTACCACCAGTATGGGCGAGAACGCGTTTCCCACAAGAACCACACCCTGCCGTTCGAGACCCTCCAGTTCGGCGCGCATCTTCTCGACGTACACGTGCGATTCTTGCCCAAAACCCATTGCGTTTCACCGTCCCACGAAATCATCTCACCAAAGTGGGTACAACTCGTTCATATTGATACTATAGCGAGCGTCCATCATCTAAGGGAAGGAAGAACCATGGCAAAGGAACTCACCGAAGCGATGTTCGATGTCGCTGTAAAGCAAGCAAGCAAACCCGTTCTGGTCGACTTCTGGGCAACCTGGTGCGGCCCCTGCCGTGCACTGAGTCCCATCGTCGAGGAGGTTGCCGACTCCATGGCCGATCGTCTGGACGTATACAAGTGCAACGTGGACGATGAGCCCGGCCTCGCGCAGCAGTATGGAATCATGTCGATTCCCACGCTCATCCTCTTCAAAAACGGCAATCCAGTCCACACCATGGTGGGGAGCATGCCCAAGGCCTCCTTGGTCGCAGAGCTCAACGCAAACCTGTAACACCTACACGCGCAGGCGGAGCGCCCATGGCCCCCTCGCGGGTGGCTGTGGGCGCTCTTCTGCTCTAGCCTTCTCTTCGGATGCGTTATGCTGTTTGTTCGGGAGGTGAGCGAATTGTCCATCTGGAAGCGCATTTGGGCGGGAAGGCGCGTCATAGTCGCCGCTTTCGCGCTCGTTCTCTTCATCGCCATCATGCAGGAGGTACGATCATCCGAGCTTCTCCAGCTCGACATCGACGCGTACAACTTCTTCGTGGTGCGGCTACGCCGTCCATGGCTGACATCGATTATGGAGGGATTCTCGAGCCTCTCCTCGCCCATCGTGATAGGCGCCATGTTCCTAATGGTGGCCGCTTTCGCGCCAGGCAGGCGACCCGGTCTGTGCGCCGCAGTCAACCTCGTATGCGTCGTTGCCATCAACCAAGTGCTCAAGTACATCGTACACCGTCCTCGCCCCGACGGATTCCGACTCGTGTCTGAGGTCGGCTACAGCTTTCCCTCCGGGCACTCGATGGTCTCGATGGCATTCTATGGCCTGTGCGCTTGGATGGTATGGCACTACGAGCGCGACCGCATCATGCGTTGGGCCTGCTGTCTTGCCTTTGCGATCACGATTGTGGTGGTGGGCATGAGCCGCGTATACCTCGGCGTTCACTACGCCTCCGACGTACTGGCGGGCTTCTGCGTGTCGCTTGTATGGGTAGCCGTATACACGAAGGTATTCTGCCCGCTGTTCATGCCTGACGAGCGAGAACAATACCATGAAGTGATGCAGAGCCCCGCCTATGTGGAGCCCGAGCACCTGTATGTGGCCGACAACACCACCACCATGAAGGCGAGACACATGCGCTGGGAGCAGGAGCGGCCCCCACGCAAGGGCAACTGATTCTGATGCGGCCGCCCAGGCGGTCGCATCAGGTTTCTACTACCTGTGGCGCCGGAAGAAGCGTGCGATGCTCCATGCGCCATCGTCGGACTCGTCGGACCCGTCTCTCGGCTCGAGCTGTACGATTTCGGCACTCTGCACTTCGCCGTTCTCGGCAAAGACACGTGCGATGGTGGGGCCCTCGACCGTACGCGGGAACGTGGGACTTCCCGGATTAACCACCAAGATTCGACCTGTACCGCCGGGGCTGCTCTCCCAGCGCACGAAGGGTCGATGCGTGTGTCCGCACACGGCGACGTCGCACGTCATGAGGTCCAGCCGCTCCTCATAATGACACAACTCCCAGCGAAGCCCGGCCTTGAAGGCTCGCGTCACCCGTTCGACGCCCGGCCCATAGTCTAGGCCCCAATCGTTGTTGCCCAGGCACATCTCCATCGGCGCAATATCGCAGAGCCGTTGATAGTCGCCATAAGAGCAGCAGTCCCCTGCATGCATGATCATATCGGCGCCACGCAACGCCCGGAGCAGCGCATCCGAGACGTGCCCATGCGTGTCAGATACGATGTCAAAGCGCATGTGACCTCCTCACGTGGGCCTTCGCTGCCTTGGAGCGTCATATCATGGGCCAACCGCTCATGGTGCACCATGAAGAGGCACTCTCCCAGCAACGCGTACTTCTTGCTAGAGGCCAAGGGCGCGCTTGAGCGCAACGACTCGGCGTCGCGAGACGGAAATCTTCTTGCCTTCCACACCGTTGATCCCGAGCTGGAGAATGCCGCTCGCGATGGTCTCGACATCCTCTACGTAGGAGAGGTTCACAATGTAGCCACGATGCACGCGGAAGAAGCCGTGCTCGCCAAGCTTTGCTTCGAGCTTGGCTAACGAAATCGTCGAAAGATAGCGATCGGAGTCCGTATAGATGCAGGAGTAGTCATCCTTGGCCTCGATGTAGCGAATCTTATCTACCGGCACAAGCACCTTCCGACCGCTCTTCTCCACCGGAATGCGCTCGACCGAAGGCGTGGACGGACGAGACGGCTTCACACGCGCCTGGACCTTGTCGAGCGCCTGCACGAGACGTGCCGTCTCCACCGGCTTCATGAGGTAGTCAACCGCGTCAACCCCGAAGGCTTCCAACGCATACTCGCTATATGCCGTAACGAACACCACCGCAGGAGGGTTCTTGAGCTTGTGCAATGCCTCCGCAAGCTGCATGCCACTGGTCTTGGGCATGGCAATGTCTAGGAACATCGCATCCGCACGGTTCTCCATGAGCCGTTCGACGGCCTCACGCGCGCTCGCCGCCTCGACAATGCTTCCCACACGTCCCGTCTCTTCAAGCAGATACCTTAGCTCAGAACGTGCGGGAGCCTCGTCATCTACGATTATCACACTAAGCATTTGCACCATCCTCCACTGAACCAACGCGCGGGGACGTCCTGACGTAGGAGGACGGCACCGCATCGGCAAGGCGAAGCGTTACTACCGTACCCTCGCCCTCTTTTGACATGACCTCAATACCAGAACCTACACCATAAAAGCGTTCAATACGCTCGGCGACGTTGCGCAGGGCGATTCCCGTCCCCCCGTCACTGCCATGCTCGATCTGCGCCTGTGCAAGCAGGCGTTGCGCCGCATCCTCGTCCATACCGAGCCCATCGTCCGCCACAGCCACAAGCACGTCACTGCCATCGGTAACCACGTGCACGTCGATGTGCAGCGGACCCTCATCCCTCATGGCGTGTCGGACGGAGTTCTCCACAATTGGCTGCACGAGAAAGCCGGGTACCAGCACCTCGCCAAGACCTGGCTCGACATGCTCGGACTCCATGATGCGATCCTCCCCGAAACGCGCCTTCTCGATGGTGAGATACCTGCGCGTCTGCTCCAATTCCTGCGAGAGCGGAATTTGTGCCTCGGAGCTCTCGAGCGTGCGCCTATAGAACACCGAGAACTCACGCAACAAGTCACGTGCCTTGGTGGGATCGGTACGCGTGAAGGCAGCGATGGTATTGAGCGTGTTAAAGAGAAAGTGCGGGTTGATCTGCGCTTGCAGGGCCTTGACCTCGGCACGTGCCGTCAGCTCTGCCTGACGATCCAACTCATACGAAGAAAGCTGCGCAGAGAGCAGGTTGGCAAGTCCGCGCGCAATGACGAGCTGCGTACGGTCAATTTGACGACCCGAATGGTAGTACAGCTTGAGGGCCCCTACCGGTTTGTCGGCCACCGTGAGCGGGACGATGACCCCTACCGGGTATCCCTCCGGCGCGTTTGTGGACGCGGGCACCGAGAACCCCTCCTCAGCGAGACTTGCCGTGTCGCGCGCCGTGAACGTCTCCATGCGCCCGGACTGGATGACCTCCATGGTTGGCCGCGTGTTGGGCGAGCCAGGCGGATAGGCCGGGGCCTGCTCACCTACGTAGGCAAGCACGCATCTGGTGTCCGTTATGGCCACCGCCTGCGCATGCGTCTCGGGCAAGATGAGTTGGCACACAGCACTGCAGCTGTCGGGCGTAAGGCCCTCACGCATGTGGTCGAACGTACCTGACGCGATGCGCAGCGTCCGCTCGGTAGCTTGGGAACGCTGATTGTCGGGCACAAGCAGCACGGAGGCACCCAACACAATGAGCAGGGCCAAGATGGCGCCGGCAATCATAGACGCCAGGAGGTTGCTTTGCGCTATGCCCCACGAGAGAAGGGCAAGCATCGCAACGATGGCAAGGGCGACCAGGAGGTGGAAGGAATTGCCGATGCGCTCGTTCAAAACACCACTCATGACGCGTCTTCCCACCCGTTCCACGACGAGGTGTCCTGCTTGTCGCTGCGATGCCGACGCGGGTAACGGGGCGTCCCCGAATCCACTATCGCTGCAGCAATCTGCTCGTTGCCCCACAGCGACGACATCATGCCTGGCCAGTACGTCTGGAACGAGATGTAGCTCTCGCTCACGCGCGACGCCCATGCCTTCGCGTCGCTGCGTGCATGCAACCATACATGGAAGTATTCTGAGCGCTCAGGCCCGGCAATCGCACGCAGCAACGAGGTGAGGAAGATGCGCTTGTAGACCTCCTCGGTTATCCAAGGCGCCGGATATGGCTGCAGCGAGTCCGGAGTGATCGGTCGATACCCGATGCGATGGTTCACCACGTCGAGCTTCGCCACCTCATAGGTCCAGCGGTACACGTCCTGCATGAAGCGACTGGCATGCGAGGGCGTCTTGGGCGGCAAGTGACGTACGGCCCACTGGTTGTCGAACCAAACATCAAGCCCGTTCATGCGCAGGTTGAAGAGGTAGTCCAGGTCCTCGCCACGTGTGATGTAAGGATCGAAGGCCACATGACAGAACGCATCGGCATACAGCGCAAAGCATCCACCGCACACGTAGTTGGAGCGCGAGATGCGCGTGGCGCTCTGGGCGTGACGCATCCACTCGTTGAACTCGGACTTCTTCGTCCAGTGCCGGTCACACCAGCGCGTGGTGGCCTCGTCGGCATAGCAGGAACCGTTGCGGTCAAAGAAGTACCCCGTCTTTGCCGAGACGGGCAAGTCTTGCCGGGTAAGGAGGCCAAGTCCGTAGACGGCATCGATGAGGAAATTCTCGTCAAGGGCCACCTCGTCGTCATCCATAAACACGACCACGTCGTGACCGAGAACGGCAGCCACCACCAAGCCCATGTTGCGAATCGCCCCATACCCACGCAGCGAGACTGGCTCACCCTCCATCTTGGGCGCCACCACGTGAATGGCGTTCTGAATCACCTTGGCCTCTGTGTTGCCAATGATGAGCGGATTGAGGTTGGGATGTGTGGAGCAGATGCCATTTACCCGTGCGCGTGCTGCGTCCGCACAGTTTGGCGGAGCAACCAGCAACACAACCACACGGAGTATGCCGCGCACCTGCTCGAGTGAGTCGAGACAGGTCTCGAGTTCAGGCACTGGTTTGGCTATGGGAGTGGCGTGATCGTAGGTACCGACCTCGCCCATGCCAGCAGGATCGTCGTTCTCGGCCCAGTACGTGGGGATGACGATGACGGGGTTCACCTAGCTCTGCGCCTCCTCAGGTTTGAAGGGACCTGTTGCGTTGTCGGTTGAGGGCTGTTCCGCCAAGGGCGTCCGAGCGAGCGCATGGCACAGCGGAAGCCCCAACAAGTACATTACCGCAGCCTCACCGATTCCGGTTGCCACAAATCCAAACAGATACATCAGAAGATACGCACCTTCGAGGTCAATCGAGGTGAAGGGGATCGTATAGAAGCCAAGTCCTTGCAGCATGAAGGGCAGGTACGCCGGCACGATGAGGGCGTTGGCAAGCACGGGCCCCGCCACCGCAAGGGCAGGGCGACGACGGAAGTGCCACGAGAAGAGCGCACCCAGGGCCGTTGCCATAGAACCAAACACCACGTCAAGCAGACCAAGCGTTCCCACGCCGGAAAGCGCGATGTTTGCGACATTCGCGATGACGCAACCTAGGGTGAGACCGGGTACCGCATCCGCCGTGAAGAGCGCAAGCATCGTAAGTGCCTCCGAGATGCGAAACTGGATGGGCCCCCACGCCATCCACCCAAGGAACAGTATGACCACAAGCGTAGTTCCCGCATAGACCGCTGCGATCATGGCAATGCGCGCGATGCGACGTGTATCCACTGGGACACTCCTTAGGTTCGTAAAAGGGGGTTTTGATTCTACATCACGGCGCAGCAAAAGTCTGCGTGGAATGGGACCGACTATCCACGTCGTCCCCTGCGCTTGAGCAGCTTCCGATAGCTCTGTGCAAACTTGACAGCACGTTCCCCACCGCGGTCGCTTGCCGGCACCACTCCATGCTCGTCGGACACGAGGAACACCTCATCTCCCACAAAGCCTCGACGCTCTGCCTCACGAAGCAAAGCCTCGTCCCGATACACCGGCATACCCATCGTGCGCGCCAAGTCCGAGACGAGCGTGGAGGCACCTGACGCTGCGAACTCGCTCGAACTACCCCATACGAGTCCGTCACGTTGTGCGAGCCATAATTCCTCGGGGGCGACCTTCGTGCTCTGTGCTTCGCGATACGAACCCTGCGCACGCAGAAGCAGGTCATTCGCAGAGGTCCTGCTCAGCTGACGATAGGGGCCGACCGAAAGTGCGGAGGCACCCGACTCGTCGATGACGAGCATCAGCACACCGTCAGGACACTCGAGCGTCGCCTCATCGAGTCCCCACTCTATGCGCTGCTTGACCCATGCCACCAACGCGGTTGGCAGTCGCTTACCGCCGACCTCGCGCGCGGCCAACGCCCGCAGGTGCCGATTCTCGAGTGGCAGCACTCCATTGGCAAGTCGCCACCTGCACACAAGCGCTGGCCTTCCCAACTTGAATTCTCCCATGGGTCCTCCTTCGTCCTTGGGCATTGTAGCAAACGAAGGGGACACATCTATCCCGCAGCGTGGCCCCTCATGTATCACCTTGCAACACAAAAAAGGAGCACGTCCGAAGACGTGCTCCCTGACCGTACGTCAAAGGGGATTATCCCTCACGCACGATTACACCTCGGCGTAGAGGTCCTTGAGCTTGAGCAGGTGCTCGTAGCGCTCAATCGCGGCCTGCTCGTTGCGCTCGAAGAGCTCGGTCGCGCGCTCGGGGAACTCACGGGTGAGGCGGTTGTAGCGAGCCTCATTGAGGAGGAACTCCTGGTAGCCGCCCGCCGGCGCCTTGGAGGTAAGGGTGAACTTCTTGCCCTTGGGAGCAGCGGGGTTGAAGGTGAAGAGGTTCCAGTAACCGCACTCGACAGCCTTCTTCATCTCGTCCTGGCAGTGGGTCATGCCGCCCTTGATGGAGTGCATCTCGCAGGGGCTGTAGCCGATGATGAGGGACGGGCCATCATAGGCCTCGGCCTCCTGGATGGCCTTGAGGGTCTGAGCGGGGTTGGCACCCATGGCAACCTGTGCGACGTACACGTAGCCATAGCTCATCGCAATCTCGGCGAGGGACTTCTTCTTGATCTCCTTGCCTGCTGCCGCAAACTGAGCCACCTGGCCGATGTTGGAGGCCTTGGAAGCCTGGCCGCCGGTGTTGGAGTAGACCTCGGTGTCGAAGACAAAGACGTTCACGTTGTTGCCGGAGGCAAGCACGTGGTCGAGTCCGCCGAAGCCGATGTCGTATGCCCAGCCGTCACCGCCGAAGATCCAGAAGGACTTCTTGGTGAGGTAGGCCTTATCGGCGAGAATTGCCTTGGCGGCGTCGGAGCCATCGGCCTCGAGCAGCTCGATGAGGGCTGCGGCGGTCTTCTTGGACTCCTCGGCGTCGTTGAGCGAAGCCTTCCAAGCCTCAACGGCTGCCTTGGCCTCGTCGGTTGCGGCCCAAGCCTCGAGCTGCGTGGCAACCTTGTTCTGGACGGCCTTGTAGCCAAGCTCCATGCCCAGACCATGCTCGGCGTTGTCCTCGAAGAGGGAGTTGTTCCACGCGGGACCATGGCCCTCGGCGTTGGTGGTGTAGGGGCTGGTGGCTGCGGGGTTGCCCCAGATGGAGGAGCAGCCAGTGGCGTTGGAGATGAACATGCGGTCGCCGGCGACCTGGGTCACGAGGCGAGCATAGGCGGTCTCGGCGCAGCCTGCGCAGGAGCCAGAGAACTCAAGCAGCGGTTTCTTGAACTGGATGCCCTTGAGGTTGGCAGCAACGGCGCCTTCCTTCTCGGTGACGTTGGCGACGCAGTAGTCGAACACGGCCTGCTGGTCGAGCTCTTCCTCCTGGCCGACCATGGTGAGGGCACCCTTGGGGCACACGCCGGCGCAGACGCCGCAGCCCATGCAGTCGAGCGGGCTGATGGCCATAGTGAACTTCATGCCCGGGAACTTCTTGGGCGGCATCATGGGCTTGGTGCGCATCTGCTCGGGAGCAGCGGCAACCTCGGCCTCGTCGAGGGCCATCGGGCGGATGGTTGCGTGCGGGCAAACGTTGGCGCAGGTGTTGCACTCGATGCACTTGGACTCATCCCAGTGCGGGACGAAGACGGCCACACCGCGCTTCTCGTATGCGGAGGCGCCGAGCTCGAACTGACCGTCGGCGATGTCCTTGAAGGCAGAGACGGGCAGGCTGTCGCCATCCATCATGTCGATAGGATTGAGAAGCTCGCGCACCTGCTTGACGATGGCCTCACGACCCTCGAGCGGGATGATGACATCCTCGTCGGTGGCAGTCTTCCAGCTCTCGGGAATCTCAATCTCCTTGAAGGCGGTGGCACCGGCGTCGATGGCGCGCCAGTTGGCCTCGACGATGTTCATGCCCTTCTTGGCGTAGGAGTATTCGGCAGCATCCTTCATGTACTGGATGGCCTCCTCCGCAGGCAGCACGTTGGCCAGTGCGAAGAACGCGGACTGAAGGATGGTGTTGGTGCGCTTGCCCATGCCGACCTCGAGGGCAAGGTCGATGGCGTTGATGAGCACGACGTGGATGTCGTTGTTGGCGATGTAGCGCTTGGCCTCGGCGTTGAGGTGCTTGTCAAGATCCTCCACGTCCCACTGGCAGTTGATGAGGAAGGTGCCACCAGGCTTGACGTCGCGAACCATCTTGAAGCCCTTGACGATGTAGCTGGGGTTGTGGCAGGCCACGAAGTCGGCCTTGTTCACATAGTACGGCGAACGGATGGGGCTGTCGCCAAAGCGCAGATGCGAGACGGTGACGCCGCCGGTCTTCTTGGAGTCATACTGGAAGTAGGCCTGGACGTACTTGTCGGTGTGGTCGCCGATGATCTTGATGGAGTTCTTGTTGGCGCCAACGGTTCCGTCGCCGCCGATGCCCCAGAACTTGCACTCGATGGTGGAAGGATCGGCAGTGTTGGGCGCGTCCGTAGGCTCGTCGAGCGAGAGGTTGGTGACGTCGTCCACGATGCCGAGCACGAACTCACGCTTGGGCTCGTCCTTCTTGAGCTCGTCGTACACGGCAAAGGCGCTTGCGGGAGGCGTGTCCTTGGAGCCGAGGCCATAGCGGCCACCGATGACCTTGATGCCACAGACGTTGCCCTCAAACAGCGAGGTCACGACGTCTTGGTACAGAGGCTCGCCAATGGAGCCGGGCTCCTTGGTGCGGTCCACCACTGCGATGGCCTTGACGGTCTTGGGCAGTGCGGCGATGAAGTGCTCGACGGACCAGGGGCGATACAGGCGAACCTTGACCAGACCGACCTTCTCGCCGTGGGCATTGAGGTAGTCCACGACCTCTTCGAGCACGTCGCAGAACGAACCCATGCACACGACCACGCGGTCGGCGTCTTCGGCACCGTAGTAATCGAACAGGTGGTAGTTGGTGCCGAGCTTCTCGTTGACCTGGTTCATGTAGTCCTCGACGACTGCGGGCAGCGCGTCGTAGGTGCTGTTGCAGGCCTCACGGTGCTGGAAGAAGATGTCGCCGTTCTCGTGGCTACCACGGGCAGCGGGGTGCTCAGGGTTAAGGGCGTGATCGCGGAACGCCTGGACGGCGTCCATGTCCACCATGTCCTTGAGGTCCTCGTAGTCCCACATGGCGACCTTCTGGATCTCGTGCGAGGTGCGGAATCCGTCGAAGAAGTTCAGGAACGGCGTGCGACCCTTGATGGCAGAAAGGTGAGCGACGGCAGAAAGGTCCATGACCTCCTGGACGTTGCCTTCAGCGAGCATGGCGAAGCCAGTCTGGCGACAAGCCATGACGTCGGAGTGATCGCCAAAGATGTTCAGCGCGTGGCTGGAAACGGTACGAGCGCTGACGTGGAACACGGAAGGCAGCTGCTCGCCTGCGATCTTGTACATGTTGGGAATCATGAGCAGCAGACCCTGCGACGCCGTGTAGGTGGTCGTGAGGGCACCAGTGCCCAACGAGCCGTGCACGGTACCAGCGGCGCCGGCCTCAGACTCCATCTCGATAACCTTAACAGGCGTACCAAAGATGTTCTTCTGGCCCTTGGCTGCCCACTGGTCGACGTAGTCGGCCATAGGGCTGGACGGCGTGATCGGGTAGATGCCCGCCACCTCGGTAAACGCGTACGACACCCATGCCGCGGCGTTGTTACCGTCCATGGACTTGAATTTTCTCGCCATGTCCTCTCCTTCTCGATCATTGACGACCCACGCTCCCTCGCGTAGGCCATACTCACACGCTTATAATCATAACACCATCGACGCGCTCCTGAGGGCTTTGCGCGTTTGTGGAGGAAAATGCGAGGAACTCAAGGCTGCTCACGGGGCACAACCTCATGACCCTGAGGGATGGCCCGGTGGCGCACGCAGTCTGTCGCTATGACGCGTTGCCCCATGGACCAGCGGTAGGCGAAATCGGGAGGACAAATGAACATAGAGGTCGTCGGTCGATTTGCTCCCACTCCCTCGGGACGCATGCACGCGGGCAACGTGTTTGCCGCGCTGATGGCATGGCTGGCGGTGCGTTCGGCAGGCGGTCGCATGGTGCTGCGCATCGAGGACCTAGACCCGCGGGCGCATCGCCCCGAAGCGGCCCAGCTTCTCATAGACGACCTTCGTTGGCTGGGCCTCGACTGGGACGAGGGACCTCACTGGCAGAGCAAGCGCATTGAGGTGTATGCCGAGGCCATCGCACGACTCGATGAGCAGGGACTTCTTTACCCGTGCTTCTGCACGCGCGCGGAGCTGCACGCCGCATCGGCCCCACACGCCTCGGATGGAACGTACGTGTATGCGGGCACCTGCCGAAACCTTTCTCCCGCTGAGGTCATCGCGCGCTCCGCACGCCGTGCCCCCGCGACGCGCCTACGCGTGCCCGACGCGACGGATCCCGCAGGCACCATCGAGTTCTGCGATCTCGTGTGTGGCAAGCATGCAGAGAATCTCGCGCGTGAGTGCGGTGACTTCCTCGTGCGCCGCAGTGATGGGGTAATCGCCTATCAGCTAGCCGTAGTGATCGACGACGCACTCATGGGCGTCAACCAAGTCGTTCGCGGCAACGACCTCCTAGGTTCGGTGGCGCGGCAGATCTACCTCCAGCGACTGCTCGGCTATGAACAGCCCACGTATGCCCATGTGCCCCTTTTGGTCGCACCCGACGGCCGACGCCTCTCCAAACGCGACCGCGACCTTGACCTTGGCGAGATTCGCGCCCGCGACACAGGGCCAGAGCAACTGCTCGGCAGGCTTGCCACCGCGGTGGGGCTAGCCGAGGAAGGCGAGCGCATGCGTGCCGACCAGCTTGTGGAGCGGTTCTCGTGGGACGTCGTGCGGACACATGCAGAGAGGAACGTGGTGTTCGCCTCCCGATGACGGTGGCGGAGTTGACCGCTCGCCCCAACAGGCTCATTCCAAGACGACGCCACCGTTCTCGGTGGCTTGGTCCGCGCCCTTCTTTGTATACCTACGCGCATATGTTGCGGGACTGCCCTTGGTCACCGCCTCCCACGCGCGCACGTCCTCCTGCATAACACCGTCGAGCGTATTCGTAACGGTCACATCGCCCTCTTCGTTGCTGTGTCGAAAGCCGGGGTTGTTGTCTTCCATGATGTCCGTATTGGTGTAGGCCTCGCCATGAACGGCAACGACCACGGGATGTCCCAACGGATCGCAACCTTCCGGAGCGGCATCCTCAAAGAGCAGATATAGCCCGGCCTCGAGGCCACGCACGTTGAGTGGACCAGACGCCTTCGTCCGCAAGGTGGTCTCGCCCGCGCCCCCATGGGTCACAATGCAGGATGACCCGCCTCGGGATGCGAAGCGCAGCACGTCACCGGGATCGTAGTAGTAGGTATGATCGTTGCCGCTCACCGAGACGTCGTATGACTCGAGGCCTGCAGTCGGCTCGGTCGTACACCTGCACAGGCGCAGCTCGGCACCACCAAGCAGGGGCAATGGCCGTTCGACTTCCCCTGTGCCCGCCGCATCACCTTTCGCCCCGACATGAACCACGTCGAACTGGTACGTCGTCACCTCGGCCCTTGCCCACGTGGTGTGATCGTCTCCGCCATAGGTGAGAACGGCGCTGTTTGTGTTGCGCTCGTTGCCGTCCGTCGCGGTGTGCGCTTGCACCTTCAGCCGCTTCCCCTTGCCACCCGTGCCTTCGCGAACCTTCGAGAGGTCCTTGGCCTCAATCAGCTCCTCGCCGCGAAGATCGGAACCGTAGGAGATGGCGTCCTCGTTCAGTCGAGCCCAGTAAGTGACCACGATTCGGTCCCAGTCGTCAATGCCCACAGTCTCGGTTGTGGCCTTGTCGCCCTCGCCCGTAACCTCGTATGCAAAGGTCGCCTTCTTGTCCTCGTCGCGCTCGTCGGCATCCGCGTCGTAAAACTTGACCTCGAAGTCGCACCCATCAGCATGCTTGCTGTCCTTGTCGGCATGAATCTCCCAGTTGACCCGCTTGCCCACCCTCTGGGGTATGTCATAGGTCGTGCCCGTCGCCTGGTGGTACAGGTACACGCGCGGACTGTAGTCATACGTCCCGTCGCGCACGAGTACCGAGTCGTCATATAGGCCCGTCGGCTCGTGCGACCGATCGTCATCCACGAACGTGAGACCCTCCTCCATCACGTCATGAAGCTCGTAGTCTTTGACGCCCTGCAACGCGATGATGACCGTCTTGAACTGCACGTAATCGCCCAGATTGGCATCGGTCGAATACGCCCAGTTCTTGAGGTAGTCCTCCGACCACACCAAGTCGCGCTGTTCCTCCTCGCCTTGCTCAAGGTAGGGCAAGCGGCTCGCCACGCTCCCCTTGGCGCGCACCTGCACGAAGAGCTCGGGCTTCTCGTTCTTGTCGTAGACGTAGGAGACGCCCCCGTTAGTGCTGAGCGAACAAATCGCACCGGTCTCGGTGTCGAGCAGATAGTAGCCCAGAGGAATGTTCTCCACGTGGGCGTCGTCGCCCGTATAGCGATACATGTCGGCACGGGCATTGTCCTCGTGCGCATCCACGCTGCTTGTCGGATGGCTCGTGGCAACATAGTGCCCCGACTCATTGTCGAGATGCAGCTCCTCCGCCCAATCCAGAGCCGCACGCGCAAAGTCACGCACGAGCTGCACGACGCCCGAGACCGGCGCCTCATCGGCTTCTGGTTGGCCCGCACCTGCCTGACCGGGTGCCGTCTGGGCGTACTTGGAGGTATCGATGCGATGCGCGTTCATGAACTTTTTGGTCACCGAGATCTGGTGATAGTCCCCGCTCTTCAGATCCACGGCATCGGCGTCGATCATGAAGTAGGCCTCGTCGAGCTTGTGCTCGTCCTTTTCGTCGGAAAGCACGGCGTAGGGGGTGGCGCTCTTTGCCCCGTCGGGACCATGGGTGGTGAGGAAGGTCCACCATGGATTCTTGTGGCTCTTGTCCCCTTCGGAGAAGGTCTTGGCGATGACGTACTCGTACTCCGTGCCAGCGGGAAGGGGAATCGACTCGGCGTCCGGATCAGAATCATCGTTCGGCAGCACGACGTCAAAGAGGCGATAGGCGTGGTAGGTCGCACCCTCCTTGGAATAGCGAATCCGGATGGTACCCGTTCCCGCGAGCTGCGCGTCCTGCGGTGCATCCTGCGAGGGCACGGCCTGCGCTGATGACGGCGCGCCTGCCAAGGTCAACGCCAAAGACATGAGCAGGGCACAGAGGGTCACCACGACCGAACGCGAAGTGTGCATGAGCGCTCCTTTCCCCGGTGCCATCGTATCAGATTGCCCAAAGGGGGCGGCAACCACAATCCCACCACGAGAAAGCGTCCGAAAATTCTCGTTGAGAATTACGCTGACTTACGCTAAGATAATGCATTGCTACGGAGAGCTGACCGAGAGGCCGAAGGTGCTCGCCTGCTAAGCGAGTATGGCAGTGATGCCATCTGGGGTTCGAATCCCCAGCTCTCCGCCAGACTATTTCGGGTCCCATTTGGGACCCTTTTTTGTCTTCGCTTGCCAAAGAACGTAAACCCGACTGCTCAACGTGGACGAATCCGAATGCGTTCGGATGAGCTCACAACTCAACCCGGGAGCGACCTTCGTGAAGAGGGGCACAGAATTTCAAAATTCTACTTGACTTGGGGTAGGCGGTATGGCATTCTACTTGTTGCACGCGCTGTTAGCTCAGCTGGATAGAGCGCATGACTACGAATCATGAGGTCGGGGGTTCGAATCCCTCACGGCGCACCAGAGTTTCCGCAGGTCAGACACCAAGTTGGGTCTGGCCTGTTTTGTTGTCCCAATCTTTATCCCAACGTTGTCCCAACGTTGTTAGCATGCCACATCTGCTCTCCCCCGATGCCTAATGCGAATTACGGTCCACATGCGTCTGCGTGGAGTTGGAGTCGCGTCGGGAAATCTATACCTCCTAATGAATAATCAGATACAGAAATGGGTATCTATTAACACAGGCAAACAATTCGCGCACCGAAGGATCTGGCCCTGCCGTCGGAATATTAAGCTCCTGAAAACATTGGGCCACGAGATGACGAAGTATCGTCGCAGAGGCCGCCGGGCACCTAGCCAAGAAGCCTGGCCACAAGGTTGCGGGCCCACACGTGAAAACCCGCACGGGGCAGGCCAGGGTCGCTCACTGGTGAGAAGCGAGCGCTAGGAGACAACCGGGCGACGCCACCGACGTCACCCCATGTCCGCTAGGTGTTCGCAATGAATAGAGTCTCGAAACGCTTCTACACAATCAACGACCTCGTCGAGATGGGCTTCGCCTCCCGCGTCAAGATATGGCAGCTAATCAAATCCGGCGACCTGCCCGCAATTAAGGTCGGCAGGAGCGTGCGCATACCCGTCGATAGGTTCAACAGTTACTGCGACACGCTGCTTGTCGTTAAGAACGACGATTGCTCGCGATGCTGAGCAACCGGCCTCCTTGCATGCGACTTTACAGGTCTGGTTCGCAAGGGAATACGCTGACGCGAAGCCGCCCCATGCAGAGTCCCCGCCTCCGCTGATCGCGAGGGACCCGCACGCCCCGACACCCCACCCAGGGCGAAAGAACCTGAAGATCCACGTCGAACCCCTCGGTGGCACCACCCTGGCACAGGCTTCGGGCGGGAGCAGGCACCCCTAGCGCCCCCGCCCTCCGCCAGACGCTGACCCGACACGTGCCGCCGCGCCACGCCCGCACCCATGGCGTCACATATCGGACCCGCTTGCCCTCAGGGCGCCACCGAGGGGGTGAAGGGCATCCCCTCACGAGTCCGAGAGGGGACACCATGAGCGAGACAATCACTACTACTACCACCACCGCACGCGAGGGCATCCAGACGCTTGGCACCGTTGGCGCCGAGCCCGTGGGCTGGGACGGCTGCGAGGACATGCCCGAGGCGTACGGGCAGGCGTGCGCGGAGCTGACCGCCGAGACGCTCACGCGGGCGGGCATGCTCGTGCTGGGCGTGCTGGGCGACACCGACCTAGTCTACATGGAGGGCGACGAGGTCTGCGTGGGGCTCGTGACCCCGCTGCCCTCGCAGCTCATCGACGTCACCAAGGAGGACCTCGAGGAGTCCCTGCCCTCCGACGCCGAGGGGCTGCCCCTGTCGTTCCTCACCGCCGCCATGGCCGCCCACGCCGTCACGGGAGCCGAGAGCGTGCGCTGCGACGCCCTCACGTTCTGCATGGAGCCATCGCAGCGGCGCATGCGGGTCTGCCACGTGCGCGGCGTCTGCCGCATGTAGCCATGCGACCACACGCACCCGAGCGCCAGCGCCCGCCACCACCGGCGGGCGCTTTCCTTTTGTGGAGCATTTGTGCAGGTAGATGCGCCGGAAAGGGCCGCCGCCACGGCGCGTGCCAGGCCCACGCGTCCGCCCTTCCCGCACTCGCAGGCACCCCTAGCGACTCGTGGGGAAGGGTTTTGGCGTACGACATGATTGTCGTCCGCGGGGCCGTTCGCACGGACCCGCGCAAGGGGCCACACGGAAGCCGGCACAAACGCGGGCGTTGGTGCAGCTTGCCGCGAAGCCTCCTCTGCGCGGCCCTACCACGAAGGCGAAGACCCTCGGCATCCAAGGGTAGATGAGCGCGAGCACGGGGCTCGTGACACCTACCCGAGAGGAGACAAGGACATGAAGACCACCAAGAGCTACGAGGACATGACGCGCGAGGAGCGCAAGGCACTCGCGCAGGCCAAGGCGCAGGCCGCGCTCGACCGCATCGGCGACGGGGTGCGCTCCGTGTGGAGCTCCGAGGCGTGGGCCAGGTGGCTTACCACTCTCGCCAAGTTCCACGACTACAGCCTCAACAACACCATGCTCATCGCCATGCAGATGCCCGAGGCCACGCGCGTGGCGTCATACCGCAGCTGGCAGCGCGACTTCAACCGCCACGTGCGCAAGGGCGAGCACGGCATCGAGGTGCTCGTGCCCATGGTCGTGAGGTCGAAACTGAGCGAGGGCAAGGAGCTTCCACGGGAAAACGACGAGGACACGCCCGAACGCAAACGGCTCGTGGGCTTCAAGGTCGGCCACGTGTTCGACGTGAGCCAGACCGAGGGCGAGCCGCTCCCCACCATCGCCGAGCGCGTCTCCAGTGACGTGGAGCGCTACGACGAGGTGATGGATGCCATATGCGCCGTGTCGGCCTACCCCGTGGAGGTCGTGGACGGCCTGCCGCCCGAGACGAACGGCCTCTTCTCCCGCATGGGCTACATCGCGATACGCGCCGGCATGCCGCAGGGGCAGACCGTCAAGACCGCCCTCCACGAGCTTGCGCATTCCGTGATGCACGACGCGAACGTGGAGGAGCTGCCCGACCGCTCCATGCGCGAGGTGCAGGCCGAGAGCGTGGCCTACGCCGTGTCCGCGGCGCTGGGGCTCGACACCAGCGGCTACAGCTTCGGCTACGTGGCCAGCTGGGCCGTGGGCAAGTCCGACGAGGAGATGCGCGCGTGCATGCAGGTGGTGCGCGACGCAACCAAGGACATCATCGACAGGATGGAGATCATACTCGCGGCGTAAGATGATTACCAGCGGGAGGCAACTCGCCTCCCGTCCCTTAGGTGGAAAGGAGCAAAGAGAATGGCAGACAAGAACCTCGCCAACGACGCGTGCCCCGTGTGCGGGTCTACGTCCATAGAGGGCTGGGAGGTGACCATAGAGGGCAGCCTCGCGATACAGGAGTGCACGTGCGGGGAGTGCGGCCGCTCCTTGAACGATGTCTATGAGCTGTGCGACAGAATCGTTCTGGAAGAAGACCGACTATAGGGCGTCTCTTGGCCCAGTATCCGAGGAGGACGCTGGGCCAGACACCCCGGCCGCCTCGCGGCGGAGTGCACGCTCGCGAGCTCGCGAGGAACCTGCCTCGCCTCGGCACCCCACCCGAGGCGTTTAGTAGTGCAGCAAATGCAGAATTCGTTGCTGCGGTTTTACAAAGGAGGGCATATGTCAGGTCACAACGTTTCAGTATTGAGCCAGCAACATGCCTGGTTGGGGCTGTATCAAAAGCCCCTGAACAGATGGCCCGCAATCACAGAATCGGCTGTGGCTGCGGGCCATCGTTTGTGCGCAAGGGGCGGAACAAGCCCTACACCGCAAGCGCGTAGGCCATCTTGCGGATGTTGTGGCCCATCGCGACCATGCGCATCTCGTGGTCGACCTTCTCGAGCCCGCGCAGGAGGAA
>CADBYM010000032.1 GCA_902798915.1 uncultured Coriobacteriaceae bacterium
CAACAAGGTGATCAAGCACCTCTACGTCCACCCGCTCTACAAGGACAAGTCGAAGACCTACGCCTTCGGATGGAACACCGAGGGGGCCGACTCAGGCGTTGCCGCTTGGTGCCGGCGCAAGGCGGGCAAGAAACTCTCACTGGATCGCTTTTTCTTCTATGTCCACGCCATACGCATACGCCCAGAAATGAAGCTCGTCGGATGGAACACCAAGCCGGACGGCAGCGGCAAGGCCTACGGCCCTGAGGACGTCATCAAGACGCCCGCGCGCGACCTCGTGTTCTACGCCCAATACCAGAAGGTTGGTCCGCAGGTGGAAGTCCATGTGAAGACCAACTTCCGGGACGAGGACGACTACACCTACCGTATCGCGAAGGGCGAGAACCTGTTTGACGACTATTATGGAACCTCGTATGAGGACGGCTACGTGCTGGTGGGCTACAGCACCAAGGCCAACGGCAAGGGCAAGTTCTACAGCCTGCGGAAGGCGACAGAGCTCAGGCCGCAGAAGAGCCTCACCCTCTACCAGGTGTGGAAGAAGGCCGATGCGCCGCTCAAGTTCGTCGACAACCACGCGAAGGGGAGGAGCAGGATCTACTACGTCAAGTCCGGCGGCAGCTACCGGGTCCAGACCGATGCGCGTGAGAGCCGCGAGGGCTACCGGCTCGTCGGCTGGAACACGAAGAAGAACGGCAAGGGCACGTCATACAGGATCTATGCGGACGAGAACCTGACGGAGACCGACCCCGCGTTCGTCAGGGTTCCGAAGGGGGGCATGACGCTCTACGCGCAGTACCGGAAGATCGGCGATGGCAAACAATACAAGGTGACCTACAACTCCAACTATGGCAAGGCCTCTACGTCGACCATTACGCATTTCTCGGGCACCGATTTTGATGTGTGGTTCGGCATCTTCGACGTCAACTTCGTCCGCGAGGGCTACACCCTGGTGAGCTTCAACACGAAGAAGAACGGCAATGGTACGACGTACTATCCCAACGAGGTGGTCACGATGCCTGCCAAGAACCTCACGCTCTACGCCCAGTGGAGGCAGGACAAGGTCAAGGTGGTCTTCAACCCCAATTACTCGGGCAAGGACGCCAACACGGGCAAGAAGGCGGCCAAGACCGCAGTCAAGATAGCCGCAGGCAGCCCTGCCTCTGTATGGGCTGGCTATTACCGTAAGGGCTGGGAGCTCGTCGGCTGGAACACGAAGAAGGACGGAACCGGCGCGAGCTATCACAACGACAGCCCGCTTGCGCTCAGCAAGAGCACCAACCTCTACGCGCAGTGGCAGAAGCTCACGACCATTGCCTACAGCCCCAACTACAAGGGCAAGGGCGCCAAGACCGAAAAGTTCTACTACGAGCCCGGATTCGACTCATCGCTCTCTTGCAATCTGCAGCGTGACGGCTACACGCTCGTCGGCTGGAACACGAAGAAGAACGGCAAGGGCAAGTCCTACAAGAGGTACGACACCATCGCCGTGACCAAGAAGAACCTGACGCTCTACGCCCAGTGGAAGAAGAGAACGGCCACGCTCAAGCTCGTCGACAACTACAAGGGGGGCAGGACCAGGACATCGAAGGTCGCTCCGGGAGTTGCTCTCAGCGAGTCGAGTGCCCCCTATTATTCCGATCGTAGCGGCTACACGCTCGTGGGCTGGAACACGAAGAAGAACGGCAAGGGAACCACCTACAGCCGAAGCGGCTTCAACGTTCTCAAGCCCACGAAGAAGGGCCTTGTGCTCTACGGCGTGTGGGCAAAGGAGCCCACCATCACCTACAAGGCGAACAACGGCACACCGAAGAAGTCCTCGTCATCGTCCCCTGGCGCATATCTCGACACGCACTACTTCACGAAGAAGGGCAGGGCCATGGCGGGCTGGAACACCAAGGCCAACGGCAAGGGCGTCTCCTTCGCCGTCGGCGACGAAGTCTACAACATCCCCTCGTCGATGACCTTCTACGCGCAGTGGAGGAAGCCGACCGCAAAGATCACCTGCAAGTGGGTGACGGACGCCGGCACGACCAAGACCAAGACCGTCGGCGTCATGGGCGGGGCCTACAACGGCTACGAGCTCACCGATCCCGCCGACCGCAAGAAGGTGTGCTTCGACGGCTGGTACACCAAGAAGAACGGCAAGGGTGACTACGTGTCTTCATCGAGCGGCGAATGCTTCATCCCCAAGGGCGGCATGACCGTTTGGGCCGACTGGGCGAAGAAGCCGGCCCTCACCTACGACGCGAACTACGCGGGTTCCACCGCCAAGAAGGTTACGTACGTGCGGCCTTATGAGTCCACTGACCTGGCAGGGAACACCCTGTTCAAACGTGATGACTACTACATTGGGAGTTGGAACACCAAGAGGGACGGCTCGGGGGATTCGTACGATTCGCACTGGGGCACATTCTATGCAGAGGACTCGAACGAGACCCTCTACGCCCAGTGGGTACCCAAGACGAGGCTGACCCTCGACTACAACGGTGGCACCAACGGCTCCGCCGGCACCGAGCTGGTGAAGAAGGGCATTCCTGGCTCCGATCCTGACAGCTACGACGTGAACCTCTCGCCCTACTCGGGCAAGGCCAGGCGCGCGGGCTACACGCTTGAGAGATGGTGCATCGATGACAACTCTTACTATTCGAAGGACGACACCTATTGCTGGTACAACGGCTCCAGCACGACCCTCTACGCCATCTGGGCCAAGGACCACAAGGTGACCCTCGACGCCAACGGCGGCACGGGCGGCACCTCGTTCTCCCTGACGTACGACAACTACTCTGCGAATCTCAACGAGAAGGCGACCCCGACGCGCGACGGCTACTCCTTCGGCGGCTGGAGCACCTCGAAGACGGCGACCTCCGGTGATTCAGAGATCGTATACTACGGCAACCTCTCCTCGGACGTGACCCTCTACGCCGTCTGGGTCAAGGACGAGTAAAGTCGCAGGGCGATGACCCCGCCCAGCGCGAAATGCACCCCAGTTCTAGGGGGTGCCCCAGGAGCGTATCCTGGGGCACCCCCCCTGTCTGCGCCATTGGGAAGTGGCCCTTCTCGCGCGAAGATCGCTACTTCGCCTCAAGCAGCTCAATCTCGAAGTTGAGGGCCTTGCCGGCCATCTCGTGGTTCAAGTCGAAGGTGATGGCCGTGTTGTTCTTGTCGGTGACGGTGGCTTGCATGGGCTGCCCTGTTACCGATTGCAGCATGACGCGCTGTCCGATGGCGAGGCTTTCCGCACCGGGAAGCTGCACGAGGGGAATGGTCTGCACCAGCTCCATGCGACGCGGGCCATAGGCATCGGCAGGCTCAAGGCGAATGCGCACCGTCTCACCCACTGCCATGTCGCGCACGGCAGCGTCGAACCCGGGAATCATCTGGCCGGCCATGCACGTGAAGGCGAGGGGTTCGCCCCGGTCGCGCGAGGAGTCGAACTTGGTGCCGTCGTCGAGGGTCCCCACGTAGTGGACCTTCACCTGCTTGCCTTCGTTGCTCATATACGTCCTTTCGTTGGAGTTGCAATGTGCGCTAGTGTACCATGGAGGGGACGAGTTGGAGGTCACGCATTGAATGCAGATGAATACAAGGGATGGGTCGGGGTCTTTGACTCAGGGGTAGGCGGCATCAGCGTGCTGCGTGCGCTGGTGAGCGAGCTGCCTCAGGAGCGGTTTGTCTACTTCGGCGACTCGGCCCATGCGCCCTATGGCGAGAAGACGCCCAAGGAGGTCTTGGACCTCTCACACGGTATCGTGGAACGGCTGTTGGGTGCCGGATGCAAGGCCATCGTGATTGCGTGCAACACGGCAACCTCGGCTGCCGCCGCGCAGCTGCGTGCGGCGTACCCTGAGGTGCCGATCATTGGGGTGGAGCCGGCCTTGAAGCCCGCAGTTCTCGCCACACCCGACGGCGCGGTGCTCGTGATGGCGACGCCCATGACGGTGAGGCTCGAGAAGTTCCAGCATCTCATGGAGGAGTGGGGAAGTGGTGCCCGCGTCATTGCCGTACCTTGTGAGGGGCTTGCCGCACGCATCGAGCAGGGCAGGTTGCAGGATGCCGACCTTGTTGAGCTCATCGATTCTTTGGTGGGGAGCTATGCGGGGTCGGTGGATGCCGTTGTCCTTGGCTGCACCCACTATCCGTTCGTCATCGGGCAGATTCGCCAGGTGCTTGGTGGCGTGCCCTTCTACGACGGGGGAGCGGGAACGGCACGGCAGCTGAAGCGGCGCCTCGAGGAATGCGGGCTTCTCGCGAGCGAGGAGGCTGCAGGTGCGGTGGAATTTCTCTCGAGCAAGGACACGCCTGAGGAGCTGGCTCTGTACCAAAGCTTCTTTGAAGCATAAGGGTTGCCTAAGGAGAGGAACCGCCCGGGGGACTGTTCCCCTCGGGCGGTCCAATCCATGTGGAGCAACCCAGCTAGCAGCGCGGCGCGCCCCAGAAGGAGAGGACGACGGTGCCCGGTCCGAGGTGGCAGCCGATGCCTGCGCCCACGTCGAATATCTCGACCTTGCCGTCACGCAGCTTGTGGAACTTGGCCTCCACCATGCTTGCGACCGCCTTGGCGTCGGCGAGGCACTCGGTGTTCGTGATGAAGACGCGCTGGTCGTAGTCGAAGCCATTCTGCGCGAGGGTCTCCATCTTCATGAGCTGACGCTGGAACGCTTTGCGCTTGGTGCGAATCTTCTCCTTTACGGCAAGGGTGCCGTCGGGCTCGATGTCGAGCATGGGGCAGATGTTGAGCATGCCGCCCAAAAGGCCGGCAGCCTTGGAGACGCGACCGCCGCGAATGAGGAACGTGAGGTCGGTCGTCACAAACCACGTGTTGAGCTCGGCCTTGTGCGCCTCGGTCCATGCGGCGAGGTCTTCCAGCGAGTAGCCCTCGTCGCGCAGGTCAGCGAGCTTGTCCATCAACAATCCATAGCCACTGCTTCCCGAGGTGGAGTCGATGACGATGACCTTGCGCTCGGGGAACTCCTGAGCGATGCTGTCGCGCGCCATGCAGGCCGATCCATACGTTCCCGAGAGGCCCGATGCGAGGCAGATGTGCAGAATGTCCTTGCCGGCCTCGAGGAAGGGGCGCCAGTCGTTCATGTATTCGCCTACGCTGATCTGGCTTGTCCTCACCTCGGCGCCTGCGAGCATGCGTGCGTAGAGGTCGGCAGGCGGGATGGTCTTGCCGAAGTCATCCTTGCAAACCTTGCCGTTGATTTCGTAATTGAAGTAGAGGTAGTGGACGTCGCGAGAGTCAAGCCATTCTTGCGACAAGTCGCACATGGAGCAGCAGCTCAAGACATAGTCTGCCATCAAGGTCCCTTTCGATTGCTGTCGTTCAGGAATGCACATGCTAGCATGTTTCGTTGAATGAATTGTGAACTGCGCCGCAAATCCCGCACGTAGGCGGTGCGTGCGCGGCACAAGAAGGCAGGCCACCACCTGGGGGTGATGGCCTGCCTGCCGAGTCAACGTACGTAAGAGAGAGGAAGCGCTATGCCAGAGCCTGCTCGACGGCGACGCCGCACGCGACGGTGCAGCCGACCATGGGGTTGTTGCCCATGCCGATGAGGCCCATCATGTCCACGTGCGCGGGCACGGAGGAGGAGCCGGCGAACTGAGCGGAGCTGTGCATACGGCCCATGGTGTCGGTCATGCCATAGGAGGCGGGGCCGGCGTGCATGTTGTCCGGATGCAGCGTACGGCCGGTGCCACCACCGGAAGCGACGGAGAAGTACTTCTTGCCAGCCAGGACGCGCTCCTTGAAGTAGGTGCCCGCCACGGGGTGCTGGAAGCGAGTCGGGTTGGTCGAGTTGCCGGTGATGGAGATGTCGGCATTCTCGTGCCACATGATGGCAACGCCCTCGCGGACGTCGTCGGCGCCGTAGCAGTTGACCTTGGAGCGCGGGCCATCGGAATACGGAATGCTCTGAACGACCTCAAGCTCGCCGGTGAAGTAGTCGAACTTGGTCTGGACGTAGGTGAAGCCATTGATGCGGGCGATGATCTGGGCAGCGTCCTTGCCAAGACCGTTCAGGATGACGCGCAGCGGCTTCTTGCGAGCCTTGTTGGCGTTGTTGGCGATGCCGATAGCGCCCTCAGCGGCTGCAAAGGACTCATGGCCAGCCAGGAATGCGAAGCACTCGGTGTCCTCGCCGAGCAGCATGGCGCCCAGGTTGCCGTGGCCCAGACCGACCTTGCGGTCCTCGGCGACGGAGCCGGGCACGCAGAAGGCCTGCAGGCCGATGCCGATGGCGGCAGCGGCGTCGGAAGCGTTCTTGCAGCCCTTCTTCACTGCGATGGCGCAGCCGAGGGTGTAAGCCCACTTGGCGTTCTCGAATGCGATGGACTGGATGTCCTCGGTGATCTCGTACGGATTGAACCCGAGGTCGGTGCAGATCTTGAGGGCTTCCTCGAGATCGGCGATGCCATACTCAGCGAGGGTCTTGTTGATCTTGTCGATGCGGCGCTCATAGCCTTCGAACGATACTGCCATGTATATCACTCCCTTCCTTTAATTACTCTTTGCGCGGGTCGATGGTCTTGGCGGGGGCGTCCCACTGGCCGTAGCGGCCGGTGTTGGCCTTGATGGCCTCGTTGGCATCCTTGCCGGCCTTGACGTCGTCCATGAACTTGCCGAGATTCAGGAACTCGAAGCCGATAATCTCGTTGTTCTCGTTGAGGGCAAGCTGGGTGATGTAGCCCTGTGCAAGCTCGAGATAACGTGCGCCCTTAGCGGCGGTACCGTACGTGGTGCCGATCATGGTGCGCAGGCCCTTGCCAAGGTCGTCGAGGCCAGCACCGATGGGGAGGCCGTCCTCGGAGAATGCGGTCTGGGTGCGGCCGTAGACAATCTGGAGGAACAGCTCGCGCATGGCAACGTTGATGGCGTCGCACACGAGGTCGGTGTTCAGTGCCTCAAGGATGGTCTTCTTCGGCAGGATCTCGGCGGCCATGGCGGCAGAGTGGGTCATGCCAGAGCAGCCCAGGGTCTCGATGAGGGCTTCCTCGATGATGCCCTTCTTGACGTTGAGGCTCAGCTTGCAGCCGCCCTGCTGAGGTGCGCACCAGCCGATGCCATGGGTGTAGCCCGAGATGTCCTCAAGCTGCTTTGCCTGTACCCATGCACCCTCCTCGGGGATGGGCGCGGGTCCGTGGTATGCACCCTTGGTGACTGGGCACATCTTCTCCACATCTGACGAATACTGCATAAAAGCTCCTCTCCACAAATCTTGCGGGGCAACCCCATGGCACCCCACCATTTGCACAGCTAACAAGCATGATAGGTGCATCGCATCGCAATGCACGCGAAAAAAGAAAACCATTCCGTGGAAGGTCTAAAATACGCCGCTGAGCCGCATTCTGCCGCTATCGCAGGACTTGAAGGTTGGCAATCGATTGAGGGCAGCGGCCTTGCAGTGGTTAGCTGATGAAGATTACCAGTGCGGCGATGCCACTGAAGATGAGTCCTGCGATGCCGAGGTAGAGCAGGACCTTCATGCCCGTGCGCTGGCCGAACGTGCCCTCGCGCGAGGCCCATACGTACGTGGGGTCTGCCGGGTCGTAGTACACGGTACAAGGCGTGCCGGGGTCTTGGGACGTGATGCCGCCGAAGCCCTCGGCATACTCCACCTCGAGTTCGTAGCGCACGCCGTCTACGGAGTAGCTCACGACGGGCATGAAGTAGGTCGTCTTGGCCATGCGGTGCGCGTTCTCGCGCACGAACGTGCCGGGGACGCTCTGGGTGCAGCGCTTAATCTTGTGATTGATGGTGATGAGCGTCGGGATGGCGATGACCACGAACGTTATGGAGAAGATGGGCACGAAGATGACGAGGAGTGGAGAAAACATGCGCTGCTCCTATCGTTCATGGGATGCGTCGAGTACCGTCATTATGGCATGCGCGATGTCGTTGCGGCAGGTGATGAGGCGCGACATCCGCTCTGCGGTGCCCGCGAAGAGGCGTTCGTAGGTATAGAGTAGGTCGCAGTAGCGGTAATCGGCCTCCAGCTGGGAGAGCGACGCGGCGACCAGCTCCGTCTGGGGAAGGGGCAGCTCGCACGTCTCGCCCGCAAACTGTGCGCAGGTCATGGTGCGCCACGCGTCCATGAGGCGTCGCTCGCGCTCGTCGAAGGGCATCGTCGCAAGCGCGAGAACCGTGAGCTTAGTGTCGATGTCGGTGAGGCGCTCAGACGCGACGTGTGCCTCGGCCATCGCGATGAGCCTCAGGTCGCGTGCGATGCCGATGCGCGAGAAGGGCTCCGGTTGCTCGATGGCCATCCATTGGCGCACGGACTGCGAGAGCGTCGCGTCTCGGACGAGCGCGATGTTGGCCGGGATGCCGACGGGAAGGCTTTCGATGGGCGCGACCTGCTCTGCGTAGCGTCGGGCGATTGACGCACGCTGTCGCGTCGAGGCGAAGAGACCATGGCCATAGCGGCCGTATCTGCCGGCACGCCCGGCGATTTGCTGTACCTCCTCGGGACGCAGCATGCGGCGCTCACGCCCGTCGAACTTCTCCTGCTCCGCGAACACGATGCGGCGAATAGGCAGGTTCATGCCCATGCCGATGGCGTCGGTCGCCACGATGACGTCCGTCTCGCCGGCGTCGAATTTGCGGGCCTCCTCGTGGCGCACCTCGTAGGGGAGGGCACCGTAGACGAGCGAGGGGCGTAGTCCGGCAGCGCGGAGCGTCGCGGCGACCGCGTGGACGGACTTGCGCGAGAAGACGACGAGCGCATCACCAGGCTCAGCATCCTCGGGCAGGCGGAAGCGGCTTCGTTCGCAGCTGAGGGGGACGAGGCGCTCATGGCGCACGATTTCGCAGGTGTCGCCACAGAGCCGTGCCAGTTGGCACACGACGCGCTCGGCATGGGGAGCGCAGCATATGTGGACCTCCGTCGCGGGGATGCCGAGCAGGGCGTTGGTCCAGTTGTGCCCTCGGCTCGGCTCGGCGATCATCTGGGCCTCGTCGATGACGGCGACCTCGACGGGCGTCTGGTAGTCTGCCATCTCCACAGTCGACGAGACGTGGTGTGCGCCCGGGACTCCGACGGATTCCTCGCCCGTAAGGAGCGAGCATGGGCATCCGGCTTGGTTCAGGCGCTCGAACTGCTCGTAGGCGAGCAGACGCAGCGGGCCGAGGTAGGTGCCCGAAGGGGCGGCGGCGAGCGCGTGCAGGGCGTCGTGCGTCTTGCCGGAGTTCGTGGGGCCGACGTGTACCACGAAGCGGCGGTGCATGGTGCGAGCGAGTGGGTAGGCGTCCATGGGCGTTTGGGGCACGCGTTCGCGGACGCGCAGCAGCAGCTCTACCGACTGCTCGTATTGTTTGGCATAGAGGGGATTCTGCAAGAGGTCGTCGACAAGCTCTTGGATGAACGCGTCGTCGTCCAGGCAGGCTGCGATGCGCTTGGCGTCGCTCTTTGCCCTGCGGCGAACGATGCTGGCCTGTGGATGCGGGGCGGAGTACAGTGCGCCGAGAAGCGCGTCGAGGGCGGCCATTTCCGGTTGCGTCTGCACCTCTCGTGCGATGAGCGCCGACAACGCCATGTCTGCACGCTCAAGCTTGTGTTTGCGACATACCACGCGTTCCGCAAGGTGTGTCGTGCGGATGCGCGCGGCGGCCTGCTCCTTGGTGGTCACGTCGTACAGGTTGAACTCTTGGCCGTCTAGATGTGCGCCGGCATACTCTGTGAGGTTGCGGGTGCGAACGGTCTCGTGGATGAGGTCGCGGGTCTGTGCGAGTATGGCCTCGCGGTCGATTGCCCCTGCGTATACCTCGCGCAGGATGCTGCGTACGGCAGGCTCAAGGCCGCTGCTCCCAAACTGTGGGCAGGTCGCTCGGAACGCCGCACATGCCTTGGCGAGCGGGAGGCCGCCAACCTCCTCCGTGCGTGGCAACCGCTCGAGCGCCTTCCTCCAGTATTCCCGCGCGAGCTCGCGCTCGATCTGCTGGTAGGTGGGGTTGGATTGCAGGCGGGGGTAGCCCATGCGCCTTTTGGCGTTCTTTGACGCGCCCCTCATGTGGCGCTTGCGCCAGGTGGCGACGGCCTGGGAGCGCACGGTGTCGGTGATGGGCAAAGAACGTGCGCTGCTACGGGCGAGAAGCTGAAGCCTGCGCTGCAGGGCCTTGCGCAACGCTCCGTCGAGGGCTTGGCGATGCTCCGCCTGCAGGCTGTCGAGGAGCCCTTCCCAATCGTTGACCTTCCGCACACGTCTCCTTTCCGATTGCCGCCTTTGCGTCCGTACGCGTCCGGTCTTGCCTGACTCGTGATACGCTAGAAGAACGCAATTGCAAAGGAGGATACCATGGACTTCAACGAACTCGCTCGTCTGCGCTGGTCGGTGCGCGACTACGACCCTCGTCCCGTCGAACAGGAGAAGCTCGACTACATCCTTGAGTCGGCGCGCCTTGCGCCCACCGGTGCCAACCGCCAGTCGCAGCGCATCTACGTGCTAAGAAGCGAGAAGGCGTTGGCAAAGGTGCGCGCTGCGACCCGCATGGCCTTCAACGCGCCGTTGGTGTTCATGCTCTGCGCCGAGGTGGGTGCCGCGTGGCACAATCAGCGCGAGACCGTGATGCACGGTACCGTGGAGGACGTCTACAGCGTTGCCGAGATGGACGTCTCGATTGTGTGCGACCACATGCAGCTCGCCGCCACCGAGCTGGGGTTGGGAACGCTATGGGTGCGTGGTTACGACACGCAGGTGCTGCTCGACGCATTTGACCTTCCCGAGGGCATCATGCCGATCTGCCTGCTTGACGTGGGATACCCCGCAGCGAATGCGCAACCCAGCAAGATGCACTACGAAAGCAAGCCCCTTGAGGAGTTGGCATTCGAGCTGTGATGACGGGACGTAGGGTCTTGTCACGTTGCGCTTGCCGAGGCAGCCGAGCCGCTATGGAGCAGGCGCTGTGACACTCTCTCGCGCATGAGTTGCTCCTGGACGGGTCGTGCTGAGCATGTGCGGGTCGAGCGCGAAGGCGCGGGAGGCGGAAAGCTCGCTGAAGGTTCGAGCCACAAACAACCGGCACGCCTGTGTCGCCTATCTGACGAGTGCCTCCTCGGTCAGCAGAATAGTGAACAATTAATCTCGAAACTAGTTGCAAAAGCCCAGCTCAGCGCGATATACATTGAAGTTTGATGCCATCGTTGTGCACTTCCTGTTTTAGCGAGTGCACAACTATGGCATCAATATGTAAACCAATAGCCCGCGAGCTGGGGTTTTGTGAATAGTGCAAATAATTATTTTGCACTTTTGTGCCTGCGGCGGCGCGCTGAACAACGGGTGGGGACGTTGACAAACGAGGATGGAGGGTTGTCGCTTGGCAGAGGGTGCGGGCAAGGGGCCGTCTGGCGGACGTCTACCCTTCTTGGTCGCGCCTCTCGAGCGAGCGCTCCATGATGCGGCCGAACGTGGCGGCGAGCACCTGCTGGAACGGCGTGCCGATGATGGCGGGAAACATCACCTCTGGGCCAAAGTACTGCGAGGCGAGCACGGCCCCGGCGGTGACGTTGCGAATGCCGCAGAGGAACGAGACGGCGACGAAGCGCCCGTCATCGTCCTTTGCCAGCCGTCGCGCCAGCGCCATGCCCACAAGGAAGCTCCCTATGGCGAAGCACAGCATGAGGAGCATGATGCCCAAGAGCCTCGGTGTCAGATGGCGCACGGGTTCGGCGATGCCCGTTGCGTTGGTAGCCACGATCAGAGGGAGCGCGAGTCGCGAGACGGGCGTGGTCGCCGGGGCGACCACCCGCTTCGCCCATCCGTGCGAGAGTTCGTTGAACACGGTGGAGACGAGCGCCGGTACGGCGACCATGTACGCCATGTTCCCCATCATGCCCAGCGTGTCGACCTCGACGGTAGTTCCTACAAGGAGCTGCATCGTTGCAGGTATGGTAAAGGGCGAGAGCAGCGTCGAGACAAGCAGCGTGGAGATGCCGAGCGCCAGCTCTCCGGAGAACATGCCGATCCACATGACGGTCGATGCCCCGATGGGGACCGAGTACTCGAGGACGACGCCCGCGACGGTGGGGGAGTCCGGGCCGAAGATGACGCTTGCGGTGGCGAAGGTCACCAGAGGCATCGCGAGGTGCACCGTCGCTATGGTAAGGACGAGTGCGCGTGGCCGCCGAAGTGCCACAGCCATGGAACCCAGGTCGTTGGAGAGCGAGTTCTGTAGCGTCATGACGGCGAACAAGGTTGGTACCAGCGGCTTCACCGGAAGCAGCGCCTCGGGGAAGGTGATGCCGAGGGCGACGCCCAAAGGCACGATCACCATGAGGTGCCTTCCGATGAAGTCGCCCAGTGCCTGCCAACGTCGCATCATGTGTCCCACCTCCCGAAGACAGTGTAGAACTACGACCGATGCGACCGTCATTTCGGAATCGTTCGGTAACGCTGTGCAGTTTGCAGGGGCCATGCTCCTTGCGTGGTAGAATCCTCCCATTGGACGAACCCCGTCGAAGGAGGAAGCATGAGCGAGAAGCGCGTGGCAGTGTTTTTGGCGCCCGGCTGCGAGGAAATCGAGGCGCTTACCGTGGTGGACATTCTCTATAGGGCATCGATTCCGTGCGACATGGTCTCGGTCGCCGAGGGACGTGAGGTCACCTCTTCGCACAAGGTGACGGTCGTTGCCGACAAGCACGTCTCGGAGGTCGACTTCGGCGCCTACGACATGCTCGTGCTGCCGGGAGGGCTGCCGGGAACGCCCAACCTGCATGCGTGTGCGCCCCTGATGGCAGCCGTGCATGCGTTTGCTGACGCAGGCAAGCCGCTTTCGGCCATCTGTGCGGCGCCGTCCATCTTTGCGGAGGAGGGGCTGCTCAAGGGCGTGCGCGCCACGAGCAATCCCGGGTTCCAGAACGTGCTGGCCGAGCAGGGTGCCGACCTTGTCGCAGACGAGCCTGTCGTGGTGGACGGCAACTTCACCACGAGCCAGGGAATGGGTACGGCCATCGACTTCGCGCTCGAGATCGTGCGTCGCTACAAGGGCGATGACGAGGTGAAGCGCCTCAAGGGCGCCGTGGTGTATTGGGAGTAGTGCCGTCCGGCATGGTGTCATTGGGTGCCCCGCGGGGATCGTCTTCGCGGGGCGCCGACGTTTGGAGAGCACATGCGCACAAGCACACCGCCCTATAAGCTGATGCTCATCGTTGCCGCCGCGCTCTGGGGCGGCTCGTTCGTCATTCTCAAGGGCGCACTCGATGTCCTGCCGCCCTCGTGGCTGCTCGGCATCCGCTTCGTCCTCTCGGGCCTGCTGATGACTTTGGTGCTCTGGCACAGGCTTTCCGCGAGGCTCGATCGCTCGCATGTGGTCGCGGGCATCGCACTTGGCGTGTCGGGCGGCCTGGGCTACCTCATCCAGAACTTGGGCCTCGTGGACACGACGCCCGGCCACAACGCATTTCTCACGGCCACCTACTGTGTGATGGTTCCGTTCCTGCATTGGGTCGTCGCGCGCGTCCGGCCTTCAGCCGCAAACGTGGTGGCGGCGGGCATGGCGCTGGCCGGTGTGGGCATGCTCTCGCTGGGTGGCGCGGAGCCCTTCTCGTTGCGTTGGGGCGATTGGATGACGATTGTCGGTGCCTTCTGGTTTGCCGTGCAGATTGAGGTGATGGTGGCCGCAGCGCGAGGGCGCGACGTGCTTACCATGACGGTGGTCGAGTTCTATGTGATGGGCCTCGTGTGTCTGGTCTACGGTGTGGTGGCGCAGCCGCTTCCGTCACTCTCGACGCTCGGAGGCGTGGACTTCTGGCTGCAGATGGGCTACCTCGTGGTGCTCTCGTCATGCGTGTGCACCGTCATCCAGAACGTGGGCCAGGCGCACGTGCCGCCCGCGCAGGCGTCGCTGCTGCTCTCGCTCGAAAGCGTCTTCGGCGTTGCGTTCAGCGTGCTCATCTATGGAGAGCCGCTCACCTTGCAGCTCGCTCTTGGGTTCAGCATGGTCTTTGGTGCGATTCTGCTCAGCGAGTTGGCGCCGGCGCGCGCATCGAGGCCAGAGTTTCTCAGGGTCCGTGACAAGGCGTAGAATAACTCAGCGACCAATGATGTCGAGAAGGGGGCGCGAAGGCGATGAGGCGTGGCGGGTTGCTGCTGGTGGCTGTCATGGCGATGCTGTGCGCCGTGACGCTGGCCGGCTGTGGACGGCAGGCACAACAAGCGCCGGAGTCGGGCGACGCGGCGGCCGACGATGCGCCGTATGTCGAGAAGACCCTGAAGGTCATCTCAAACAAGGAGGCCGCGCCCACCGAACTCGCGGTGAGGTTCTACGACCATGCCCCCAACGTGCCCTACTTCGGTCTCTCTGCGTACAAGAAGCTGGTGACGGGCGACAAGACCACCGTCGAGTCTGATGGCACGACCGCTATGCTCACGGCGACGGAAGGTGGCGTTCTCGTGGTGGATGACGTTGCAGAGACCGTCTCGTCCGATGACTTGGCGGCGTTTCGCGCGTATCTCGAGCCCCAACGGCAGACAGGGAGGCCGTGTGGGTTTATCGACATGGGCGCTCGATACGTGCGCGTGAAGTCGATGGAGTACGAAGGTACGGCCAAGCCCATCACGTTCGACTACGGCTCGTATGGCATCGACCTGCACGTGGAGGATGATGATGCCTATCTGCCGCTTGCCTGTGAGTCGGATCTGCTTTCCGAGGCATCCATGAATGCCCTCTTCTACAACGGGACGAACCTGCATCTTATGGAAGGCTACTGTTACAGCGTGGCGGAGGACGATCCCACCTACTATGACCAGCTGACGGTCGACCACGGGCGTCCGCAAGACATGGTGGACTTTGCCTATGGCGAGATGTGCTTTGTGGTCGACAACCTGCGCGGCAACAGCGGGCGCGCCATGCTCGACGGTATCCTTAGCCAGAAGGGTCTCGATTCCGCGTTGGAGTACGACGAGTACACGAGCAAGACGCGCGACCTGCTCAAGTCAACTGACTACTATGATTACTTGGCCGGCCTCATCAGCCTGTCCACGCTGTTGGCGGATGGGCATACGTCAGTGTGCGATGCGTACCTTTTGAGCTTCGATGAGGTGGCGGAAGGAACGAACACCGCGCTTGATGAGCTTAGGGCGCTCAAGGAGTCCTGCGACCTCGAATCCGACTTCCTCAAGATGATGTATCCTGAGGATGAAGTGTCCCCAGAGCGGCAACGCAGCGAGATTCTAGGCGACTCGCCTGGTGTATACCGCGAGAAGGGCAGCACGGCGGTCATCATGTTCGATGACTTCATGGAGTACGATGCCGAGGGATGGCGCTCCCACTACGAGGCGGGAGCTCCCGTGCCGGCAGGCACGGCTGTTCCGGATACCGTGGGCGCCATTCTCCACGGCCTCGAGCGCGCGCGAAAGAACCCAAAGATCGAGAACGTCATCTTTGACATCTCGTGCAACATCGGAGGGTCGGATGACGTGCTCTCTGCCGTCCTCGCGCTCGTGACTGGCGAGTCGGTGTTCAAGTCCTTCGATGCCATTACCGGTCAGCCGTTCGCAATATCGCTCGAAGTCGACTCTCTCTTTGACGGCAGCTTTCAGACCGATGCCTTTGCGAAGAGGTACGACTTCAACTATGCGGTGCTCACGAGCAGAGGTTCGTTCTCGTGTGCCAACTACTTCCCCTCGAGGTGCAGGGACGCCGGTATCCCCATCATCGGCGAGCAGTCGGGCGGTGGTTCGTTCCTCGTGGCTGCGGTGTACCTGCCCGAGGGCCTTATCGGGCAGATCTCGTCCGCGACGCAGCAGCTGCTCGACGATTCGGGCAAGAACGTGGAGGGCGGAACGCCCGTTGACGTCTACCTGGTAAAGATTGACGAGGACGGCAAACGGGACTATTCCGACTTCTACGACATGGATCGCCTCGATGAGGTAATGGGCGAGCTGTATGATGGGGAGACAATGGCCGGGGCCGCGTAAGCGACCTATCACGACAAGAGGTATATCCATGCAAGCAACAACCAGGCGGATTCTCTCTGCGTTCCTTTCCCTGACGCTCGTCTCGTCATTCGCGGCGCCTGTGATGGCATTTGCGGCTCAGTCCGTCGAGGTCGAGAACCACAACCAGCCCGTTGCAGGGGAGGGCCAAACGAGCGTGAGCGGCGTCACGATCGATGGCGTCGAGGCGCCGCGTGCGGGCTCCGCGCTTGATGGGTTGGCGACCGTCTCCACGGTCGAGGGCCAAACGTGGGATGTGCCCGTGTTTTGGGTGGATGACGGCGAGCAGGTCGTGACCCAGGCCGAGGGGGGCCGTGCCTACCTGCCTGCGATTGCCTTCTTTATGCCCCGGGAATTCGCAGTCGAGGGAACAGGTGCCTATGCCATTGGGCTTTCTGGCTCGTTGATTGCGCTCTTCGGCGGAGCCGAGATCGTCTCGGTGTATGACGCTTCGTCGGGCATCACCTTCATCCTGCCCGCGTCCCTTAAGGACTTCTTCCCCCGCGTGAGCCAGACCTCCGTTCCGGAAGCGACTTCTGGCTCGGAGGTGCTGACGAGCGTCCCGCGTGTGCTGACCCCCGCGCCGGACGCGTCAGACCAAAGTGCGGATGCGCGGGACGCGGACGGTTCGGCAGGGGAGGACGAGCGGCGTCTCGTAGACATCTATTGCGGCAAGACGGCGCGTGACGCGTTTAGCGACGAGGACCTTGAGTGGCTGCTTGACCTCGTCATCCACAAATTGCAGCCACAGGCCGTCGAGCTCCTTCTCAATAGCTTTCCTGCGTTTCGCACCGCTGCGGAGAATGGCGAGATTGGCAAGGAGATCGGTCTCTACGTGTACTATGGCGCTGGTGACCAAGATGGCATCAAGGAGCACGTCATCGCCCCTAGTCGCGCGCTTGCGTATGTGTCGGGTGGAGCCGCCATGGATGGTGACGTGGTGAAGTACTGCTACATGATAGGCGTAGAGCTCTCTGACCTGGCCATGAAGGATGCTGGCGGGAAGATGGTGAGAGACGGGACGACAGACAAGCTCAAACTGCTGCGCTCGGGCGAGGAGCTGACGACCTTCCAGAACACCATTGTCCACGAGCTCTTCCACGCCCTCATGGATGACTACAATCGCACGGGTATGGTGGGGAGCACCAACCTGGCTGATGTGCTGACCGACGAGAAGAACCTGTTCGTCAACCGTGAGGCAGGAAAGATCTTTCAGGCAACGCACTTTCCCACGTGGTTCGTCGAGGGATCTGCCTCGTCAGTCGAGAATGTCTTCGAGTTTCGCAACGAAACCTTCCAGACGTTCCGTCAGAATCCTGATGACCGCGAGAAGAGCTTTGATCAGTTCACGGCTGAGGTCGTCTTGAGCAACTATTTGTGGTCGAAGTATGCGGATGGCAAAGACGTGTATGCGGACTTGGGGTTCTGTGACGGGGTCGATGCCGATAACAACGAAGTCGATACCGAAGCAAGTTGCTACGTCTCCGGTTACCTCGCGACGCTGTATCTGAGCGAACTCGCTGCACGCAAGGACCCCGGCTTGGGGAGTTCCGTCAAGACTAACGGCGACATCGTGACGAGCATCTCGTCGCAGTCGCTCCGCATGGGTCTCAACTCGATTCTCGAACGCATGCACAAGGGGGAGACGCTCGACCAAGTGGTCAACGACATCTCGCCTGCAGATGGTGCGGGAAACAAGATTTACAAGGATGCCGATGACTTCACAGACAAGTTCATCAAGGGCGCGAAGAATCCAAAGCAGGATGACTACCAGGGGGATTCGGAGTCGCTGGTGTTCGTGACCATGTACCTCAACTATCTGCAACGCTTGGAGAAGGAGAACCCGAAGCAGGGGGTGAGTGGGTCGATTCTCTTTGACTTCGACGAGGATGCCACGTCTCCGCTCGACGAGAGCAAAGAAGCAAGCTCCGACTACCTGAAGATTGTGAAGTCGAACCGCGGGGTCGAGTCAACGGCACCAAACGAGGTTGCGCTCGCCGGTGGTGGCAAGTCAAAGTCTGGCACGCCGGTTACGGCGGCAACGAAGGCGGCTTCCGCTCCTGTGGCGGCGGCGAAGCCTGCTCGGAAGGAGGTCGTGCCGGAGTCCAAGTCGGAAGCCAAGCCCGCACCAAAGCCCGCGCGCAAGTTGGAAACGAGGCCCGAGCCCAAGTCGGAACCGAGGCCCGAGCCCAAGTCGGAAGCCAGGTCCGAGCAAGTGCCCACGGCCAAGTCGGAGTCCAAGGCCACGCCTGCGTCCGAACCCGAACGAGAGCCCGCGCCTGCACCCGAGCCCGAGCCAGCGTCAGCGCCCACGCCCGAACCTGCGCCCACGCCCGAACCCGAATCCGCACCAGAGTCAGAATCCGAGCCAGAATCCGAGCCCGAGCCGGAACTTGCACCCGCACCCGCACCCGAGTCCGAGCCAGTGCCCACGCCCGAACCCGAGCCGCAGGCGGCTGAGCCCGAGCCCGAATCTGCGCCGGAAGCAGCAGGTGTCGAAGACTCCGAGGCAGAGCCAGTTCGCGAGGAATAACGCTTCATAGGCTGTCGGCCACGTCCATGCAACAGGGTGTAGAATGTAACTTTTGCAGATGACCGAAGTGGATGGTGGTCCATGACCCTAGAGGCCTCGCTCAAGCGTTTGTGTACGCCTGCCGTGTTCAGCCGTGGCAAGAGGCTCGCCGCTACAGGCGACAAGTTGCATCGGCGCAGATGTCGTTACGAAGGTAACGAGGTCGTGCTCGATGCACGCGTCGACTCGTCAGCGAGTTGGGACGGTCCGCACCGGCCTCAGGCCGTGGTGGACGAGACCCGTGGCGAGATCACCTACTTTGAATGCGACTGCTCCTCCGCACGCAGTACGAGCAAGCCCTGCAAGCACGCCGCCGCCCTTGTCCTTGACTTCTGCGCGCGAGCTGACGCATACGACGGATATGACGCAACAGGGCACGTGCGCACCTCTCGTGCGATAGCGCGCCTCATCGAGCGTGCGGAGACGTCGATGCCTGCGGTGGCGGGGACCTCGACCGAAGCCCGAGCGAGGACCGTTTCGCTTGAACCCACGCTGTCTTACGAGGCCGGCTTCGGCGTGAGGTTTCGCATGGTTGGATCGCAGGGAGCCTACGTGCTCAAGTCGATATCCGAATTCGTGGCGAACGTGGAGGCGGGGTCGTTTGCCTCCTATGGCAAGTGTCTTGCGTTTGCTCACACGGAGGAAGCGTTCTCTCCGCTTGGTTGGAAGGTGGCGTGCTTCTTGGTGCGTGCCGTGCGCAATCGACGGGCCTACGCATTCGATCGGGCGGTCGGCGCTGGGCCGCTTGGGTCCAACGGTGCCCCACAACGGCAGATGCACCTCTCTTCGGTCGAACTCTGGGATCTTCTGGAGATCTTTGCAGGCGAGAGGGTGGAGTTCGAGAACCTCACGACGCATGTCGAGGAGGACCGCGCGACACGTCGTCTTTGCGTGGAGAACGTCGATCCCGACTTGGGCTTCTCTCTCGTCCCCATGGAAGACGGCGCCTACGAGCTCGTGCGTGAGGGCGACGCGTGCTTCGCGACATCGGGGAGTCGCGCCCTTGCATGGGACGATCGCACGCTGTACTGCTGCACGAGGGAGTTCTCGCAAGGGGTCATGGCGCTGGGCGACGTATTGGCCGCTGGTGCCGAGAAGCTCGTCGTTGCCGAGCGGGACATGCCTGCGTTTGCCGCTGTTGGCCTGCCCCTCTTGGAGAAGGCGGCGCCAACGGTCGTGCCCGAGGAGCTCGAGGCGTTGCGTCCGGTGCCCTGTGAGCTGCAGTTCTATTTGGACCGCACTGAGCGTGGCATCACCTGTGAGGCGTATGCGACGTATGGCGCGTCCAGAATCGAGTTGATGGGCGCTCCGAGCGCTGCCGAGAGTGACGGCCTTGTGCGTGATGCCAAGGCTGAGGCGTTGGGGCGCGGCGTCGTGAGACGCTACTTCTCGCTGACGGAAGACGGAGCGCTTCTCATCTCGGCCGCGGACCCGGATGCAATCGCGGCATTTGCCTTCGAGGGCGTAGGCGAGTTGCAGTCAGCGGGAACCGTGTTTGCGACTGACGCGTATGACCGCCTGAAGTCCACGGTGCGTCCCAAACCGAAGGCGGAGCTTGCCGTACGCTCGAACCTGCTCGACCTGCACGTGAGCGCGGACGGGCTGGATGCACGCGAGCTCGCGGAGCTGCTGGAGAGCTTCAAGCTGCGCAAACGCTATCACAAGTTACGCGACGGGTCGTTTGTGGACCTCGCGGCAGAGGGGATGGCGGAGGAGCTGTGCGACGTGGCGACGCTTGTTGACGAGCTGGGCGTCTCTGGACGGCAGCTCGCGCACGGATCGGTGACGCTACCCGCCTATCGGGCGCTGCTGCTCGGCGAGGAAGTGTTGCCCACCTGGCGTGATGCAACGCTTGACGACTACCTTGCCAAGGTGCGCGATGTCGATGCGTCGGCCTACGAGCCGCCCGAGTCGCTTGCGGGCGTATTGCGCCCTTACCAAGCGGCGGGTTTTGGGTGGATGTCCGCGCTGGTCGACCAAGGCATGGCTGGCATCCTTGCCGACGAGATGGGCTTGGGCAAGTCGATTCAGCTCATCTCGTTGCTGCTCGCGCGACAGGCAGAGGCGCGGCAAACCGGCCCCTCGCTGGTGGTATGCCCCGCCTCGCTCGTGTACAACTGGGCGCAGGAGTTCGAGAAGTTCGCTCCCCGGCTGCAGGTGACTGTGGTCGCGGGGACGGCGTCCGAGCGTGATGAGCTGCGGACCAGGCCGAGCGACGTGCTCATCACCTCCTACGATCTGCTTCGTCGCGATGTGGAAGGATATGCGGGCATGCGGCTCTGGCTTGTGGCCCTCGACGAGGCGCAGTACATAAAGAACCAGGGAACGCTTGCGGCGCGCGCCGTGAAGGTCCTCGACTGCGCCCATCGATTCGCGCTCACGGGCACTCCGGTGGAGAATCGCCTCTCTGAGTTGTGGAGCATCTTCGACTTCCTGATGCCGGGTCTGCTGGGCGACTACGAGGGATTTCGCGAGCGCTTCGAGCGTCCCGTCGCAGAGGAGGGGGACCGTGCGAAGGCGGAGCGGCTTGCCCGCGCGATTAGCCCGTTCGTCCTGCGCAGAACGAAGCGTGACGTGCTTGACGACCTTCCCGAGAAGCTCGAACAGGTCGTATACGCACGCATGGGCGATGAGCAGCGGGCGCTCTATGACGCGCAGGTCTCCGAGCTGCGCGCACAGCTTACGGAGCGGGCGGGAGAGCAATCCGGTGCCCAGCGCATGCAGGTGCTTGCGGCGCTTATGCGGCTGCGACAGACGTGCTGCGATCCGCGCCTCGTCTTTGAGGATTACGAGGGACCCTCGTGCAAGGTGGAGACCATCCTCACGCTGGTGGGACGGGTGGTCGATGCGGGAGGGCGGCTGCTGCTCTTCTCGCAGTTCACGAGCTACCTGCGGCTCATCGCGCAGGGCCTGGATGCGCAGGGCGTTTCGTATTGCATGCTGACGGGTGCCACGCCCAAGCGTCGTCGCATGGAGCTGGTGGGGGAGTTCAATGCGGGCGATACGAGCGCATTTCTCATCTCGCTCAAGGCGGGTGGGACGGGTCTTAACCTTACCGGCGCTTCGGTGGTGATTCACGCCGATCCGTGGTGGAACTCGGCGGCGCAGGACCAGGCGACCGACCGTGCGCACCGCATCGGTCAGACGCGCGACGTGACGGTATACAAGGTGATTTGTGCCGATACGATCGAGGAGCGCATCCAAGACCTGCAGCGTCGCAAGGCGCGTCTTGCCGAGCGGATTCTTGGCGTCGAGTCGGGCTCGGTGTCGCTGGCAGACCTTGCCGACCTCCTCGTGTAGCCTGCGGAGAGTGCCTCGCGGGTCGTTGTGGGAGAGTCTGCGTGACCGGGCGGATGCTTGGTAACGTGATTCTCTTCTGCATACCCGCGGCAAATCGTGCCATGTCGCAGGGCGTGCGCTATACTACTTCGTCCGGTCAAGTCATGAGGAGGCTCTTATGGCCAATGAAGATAACGGTTCCAAGGTCGGACTGCGCGAGAAGCTCGGCGCGTGGATGGAAGGCCGCAACGGCTCGGACGAGTTGGGTATCAGCGTCTTGTTGCTGGCCCTCTTGCTGCTCATCATCAACATCTTTGTGAGGACGTTCATCCTGAGCATCTTTGCCCTGCTGCTCATTGCCTACTCGTGCTGGCGGCTCTCGTCGCGTGACGTGGAGGCGCGCGAGACGGAGAACGTCGTCTTCCTGGACTTCGTTGCGCCCATCATGCCGTGGTTCCGCAATCCCGGAGGTGCGGCCAAGGAGCTGCGCGAGTACAAGCACCTCACCTGCCCCGAATGCGGACAGCGCGTACGCGTACCGCGCAAGAAGGGCAAGCTGAGGGTTACGTGCCCCAGCTGCCACGCGAAGTTCGAGGCGAAGTCATAGGGGGTCGCATGCGCACGGTGTTCCTTGCGGGCGGCATCGCGTCGGGGAAGTCCACGGTTGCGCGTGCGCTCGAGGAGCGGGGCGCGTGCCGCATCGACCTTGACGTGCTCTCGCGTGAGGTGTGCCTGCCCGGCTCGCCGACGCTTGGCGAATTGGCGGCACGGTTCGGTGACGACGTCCTTGACGAAGCGACTGGGGAACTGCGTCGAGAGGTGCTTGCGCGACGCGCGTTTGACTCGGAGGAGGCGACGGCTGCGCTTGAGGCCATCACGCACCCCGCAATCTTTGCGAAGCTTGAGGAATGCCTTGCAAAGCAGTCATCTGCCCCTGTATGCGTGGTAGAGGTGCCGCTGCTCGACCGGGCGCTCGGCTATCGGCAGTTGGCGGACGAGGTCGTCTGTGTGGTGTGCCCCACGCCTCTGCGACGTGAGCGGGCGGTGATGCGTGGTATGGACGCCGAAGACTTCGATCGGCGCGACGCGCGGCAACCGACGCAAGAGTTCTTGGAACGGCATGCGGACACCATCTTTGCGAATGAGGGTGACGAGAAGGCCCTTGTGACGCAGGTGGACGCATGGTGGTCGAACGTTACGAAGGGATAGTAAACATGCCAGACACAAGAAACGCACTCTTCTGGCGGTGGTATCGCTCGCTTCCCATTCTGTTTATGACGGCGATGCTGGCGCTTACGTTGGTCGTCGAGGTCCTGCCCATCGACATGGTGCGGGGAGTGTTCTTCCCTGTGAGCTACGCAGAGAAGATTGACGATGCTGCCGAGCGGCATGGAGTGGACGCGCACTTGGTTGCCGCGGTGATTCGCTGCGAGTCGGGCTGGAACGAGACCGCCCAGAGCGGTGCGGGCGCCGTGGGACTCATGCAACTCATGCCCGACACGGCCAAGTCGATCGCGGGGCTTGGCCTGGTCGATACGAACGCGTATGACCCCAATCGCCTGACCGATGCAACGACTAATATCGAGTATGGCACCGCGTACCTTGCCTACCTCCAGTCCCAGCTCGATACCGAGGATGAGGTCATCTGCGCCTACAATGCTGGCATCGGGGCGGTGCAGGGCTGGCAAGAGTCGGCGGGTGGTGGCGAGTTCGTCGACGTCATCGCATATCCCGAGACGCGCGAGTACCTCAACAGCGTCAATGAGGCGATTCGCCAGTACACGAAGTACTACCCCAACGGGATGAGCGTGGTGTGACGGTCCAAGAGCCCGCGCCGAAAGACGGAACCCCCCGAGGGGTGAACCAGACTCCCTCGGGCGTTCCTCGAACTCAGCCTTCCAACAGTGACAGTATTTCTTGCTGGGTAAACCCGAAGATGCCCGCGGCGTCCCCTGCTGTAAGACGGCCCTCACGCACCTGGCTCACGGCCTTGTTTAGGAACTCGCTTCGGACTTCGTTGCGGCCTTCGTTACGGCCTTCCTTGCGGCCCTCAGCCTCTCCTGCGGCATACCCGTCCTCCTCGGCCTCGCGCCTCAGCAGGTCTCGGTACTTTTCCTCGTCCCATTCCGTCAGAAACAAGTCAATCACCTCCGCGCGGTTCTCTGCGAAGAAGTCCACGAGCACGCCCTCGCGCATACATTGCCTCACGGCAAGGTCGACCGCCTCGGAGCGCGAGTGCGTGTGGGCATATGCGCGGGCGAGCGCGACGAAGTGCGCGTATCCGGCGAGCGCCTCACAGGCACCTAGTATCTCGCGGCTGTGTCCTTCGTTTACGTTTATGACCGTAGCTACCATCTCTGCGCACGAATCGCTTGCGTCATGAGTGAACGACTGTGACAACCTGAGTTCGAAACGATCTTCCACTTCAGCGGGCCCGGCGTAGAACACGTAGTAGTGCGGTGATGGAAGTGCAAGCCTGCGGGAGCTGTACTCGCTGAGCCCGTAGAGGTCCAAGTACTTGTTGTATAGCTGTGCAAGATGAATCAGCCCGCGAAGTGGCATGTTGGGGTTGACGGTGCTCTGATGCTCCCAGAGTATGAGCTCTCCGTCTACCAGGAAGGACACGTCGTTCTTCCTGCCCATGTATATGACACCTTCGATGGTGGTAAACGTGAGTTCGTTTGGGTTGTCGCACGAGCCGCCGAGTGCGTTGTACAGCGACAAGGCGTTGATCTTGTTTCGCTCGTCCCCAAACAGACGCCTGAAGAGTGTGTCTTTGTAGGTTCGGCTCACCACGGCTCCCTTTTCCATCGCGACCATGCCCATAATACCCCTTCCCTCGTCGTGCTCGTAGCGAGAGTATACCAAACATGTGTACGCAGAACAAGTGTACGTTTTCCAAAGAGGAGTGGCGCGACGAAATGATTCGTCGTGTGGTTGCCCCGGCTTTCGCGCGAGCGCTGCTTGTTGGTGGGCTGTGGCTGTTTGCTCCTGGGTTGGGTTCGTGGCCGAGCACTCCCTTTTGCCGTTGCAGAGTACTCTTGCATCAAATGGAATGGAGTATACTGTGTACAAAGATGACCCCGCTGAGGTGCAGGGTCGCCACACCAAGAAAGCCCATCGAGTAGACGAGAGGCCTCCTGTGCGAGGCCTTCCTTAGTTCTCGCGTATGAAGCTAGGAAGTAATGACCATGGCATTGATTGAATCTCCAACGAAGGCACTTGATGCGCTGCTCGAGGAATGCGCCCAACAGGTCGTGGCGCACGGCGGGCACGTGACCCCTGCGGCGCTGCTCACGCACGAGAGGTTGCGGACCGTGCCGGATGACGAGCTGCGGCTCGTCGTTGAGGAGCAGGGAATTGCGCTGCGCAAGGAGGAGCTTGCTCCGCTTGTGGAAGCAAATACGATGGGCAGCAACGTCGCGATGGAGCTGCGCGAGAGGTATGGTGCCGACGCTGCGAGTCCCGATGCGGACCTGGCGTTGCTCGCCATTGTCGAACTGTGTTTGCGCTGGTACCCAGACTGGGTATGCAAAGAGAGGCTCGAGAACCTCATCGCCGCCGGCTACGGCGTGTTTGGGGATCCGCACGATGTCACAGATGCGCGGATGATTCTGGACGCCTGGGCCGACGCCTGGGCGCTTGTGCCCGAGCTTGCCCGCCGATGGCACGTGTTGAGCACCGAGGGGTTTGACCGACACAATGCAGGCGTGTACCTGCTTGGAAGTTGGCTGCTTGATTACGACAACGAGTTGAGCCTCGCCGCTGTGAGTGACGAGCGTTATCGGCTCGCCCGGGTCTCCTTCGCCCGCGAGTTCGAGAAGACGTTTCCCGGCGAGTTGTACGACGTGCTGGGCATTCGCTTCCTTCCTGACGGCTCGTTCTGGTCAAAGTACGACGAGATGCTCAAGAAGTACGAGAGCGCGGAGCACGTCGTGCCGTTCGTGGACGAGGCCTCGCGTCCCATAAGCGACGGAGCTGGCACGGGAGCGGTGACACCTAAGGTGGGGCGCAACGACCCATGCCCCTGTGGCAGCGGCAAGAAGTATAAGAAGTGCTGCGGGAGGCCGAGCTCAACGAGGTGAGCATCCTGGGGGCTACCCCAGGATGTCCGACTCCGCGCTAGAGCAGGCGCTCCATCACGACAAACGGTATGAGGGAGTCGCCGTCGGGGTTGACGTCCAAGGCGTCTGCTCCCACTTGCGCAAAGCCCTCGCTTCGATACAGCGCAATCGCGGGGGCATTGTTTGCGGTGGCATCCAGTCGCGCGGTGCGCATGCCTTGCTCACGTGCCTTTGCCAGGCACGCGCGGAGCAACGCACGCGACAAGCCCTCGCCGCGTCGGTCCATGCGAATCACCAACAGATGCACCACGCAAACGAGCTGGTCGGGTACGTCTGCGAGCCAAGTCACGCCTTCGTAGTCGTGTCCGAGGTCATGGTCCGTTCCCACCGCGCCGACCAGCGCGCCCTCGTCCTCGATGACGAGCATGCCGCCGTCGGCGATGAGCTTGCGTATGGACTCCGGCGTCGGATGACCGTCGCGTCGCCAGCAGCAGTCGTGCGGCGTCCTTGTCATCACATCTGAGGCCTCGTGGTACAGCCCCATTGTGCTGGCGAAGTCATCCGAGTTTGCCTGTCGTATGCGCATGGTCACGCTCTCCTTCGATGGCCACATCGTGTAGTGTGTCGTAGAGTACTATAACGGAGCCAGTGGGGTAATCAGCATGGCACAAACGAGGAGGGAGCCCGACATGCCTTCGTTTTCGTTCGTCTGGCCCATCGGTCTGGTCGTTCTGTCCAATGTTGCGTATCAGATCTGTTCGAAGAGCGTGCCCGCCAACATGAGTCCCTTCGTCTCGCTGTTCGTGACGTACGTGGTGGGTGCCGTGGCATCGCTTGTGGCCTTCTTTGCACTGGGCAATCATGAGGGGTTTGCTCAGGAGCTCCACAAGGTCAACTGGGCGTCGCTCGCCTTGGGCCTGGTGATCGTCGGCCTTGAGGTTGGGTTTATCTACGCCTATCGCGCGGGCTGGGAGGTGAGTATGGCCTCGGTGGTGCAGAGCTCGTTCTTGGCGGTGGCCCTGCTCTTTGTGGGCTTTGCCCTGTACGGTGAGGCGCTTTCGTGGACCAAGCTCCTCGGTGTGGCGATTTGCTTGGTGGGACTCTGGTTCATCAATAAGTAGGGAATCCAGCCAATCCGCACGCCGAGCACTTCGTCCACCCGTAGGCAGGTCGGGTTATAGCGACGTCTGTAAGTCGTGAACGCCGCCGCGGTCCTTTGCGTGATGGGCACCCCGTGCGTACTTCACAATCGAGGTGCCTCCCGGTTTTGAGGCCAGCTTCGGCGAGATAATCGCATGGACGCAACCGAGGGTGGGGTTTGGCCTCCTTCCCAAGGGTCGCCCACCTAGGCGACCTGCCAGTCGGAGAGCAGCCGCGTGTGCGAGTCGAAGGCGCAGCCGACGAGGTGCACCTGCCTCGGGTCGGCCGAGAAGGGAGCGGCGTAGCCGTTTGCCTCTATCTGCGCGAGGGCCTCGGTGGCGGTGCCGTCGCGCTTGAGCTCCATCACGTAGACATGCTCGCGCGTCTCGATGACCACGTCCGCCCGGCCGCGCGCTTGGCGCGCCTCGCACTGCACGTATCGCCCCAGCAGCTCGAACACGAGCCAGATCACCGCCTGGAAGTAGTTTTCGAAGGGGTCGTCCTCGCGGGTGTAGGGAATCGAGGCGAAAAGAGCTGCCAGCACGTCGCGCATCCCGTCGGTGTCGCCGGCCTCCACGAGACGACGGAGCGTGAGCACGTCGGTGCCGCGCGCGGCGTCGTAGCCCGGGGCCCATGCGGGAAGCAGGCCCCTGGTGAGGCCGTACAATACCTCGCCGTTGGGGACAGCGAGCGTGTACTCGCCGAATGCGACGTCTGCAGAGCTGATGGTGAGGTATCCCGCCTGGAACATGAGCGGGATTGGGTCGGGGTCGTCGGCGTGGTAGTCCGAGAGACGCCCCTCGTCGACGCAGATGGTGCCGTCGGTGAGCCTCCTCGGGTCGAGGCGCGCCTCCCTCATGCGGTCCACGAGGAAGGTTGGCGTGCCGGACTCGAACCACCACGATCCCAGCCGACGCTTCTGCAGGGCGTTGAGCAGGCTGAAGGGGTTGTAGACCCTGCGCTCGTCAGGTTCGCCGTCGGGCTCTGCGGGCCCGTCGGGGTGGAAGCAGTAGCCGTCGTACTGCGCGCGAAGCGCCTCGAGGCACCCCTCGGGACCCATGCCGAGCTGCGCGGCCAAGGCATCGAGCTCCGGGCCGAAGGCCGCTAGGAGCTCGGCCTCCGTGATGCCGCACATCTCCGCGTAGTCGCGCTCCAGCGACACGTCGCTCAGCTGGTTGAGATCGCTGAAGATGGAGACCTTGGAGAACTTGGTCACGCCGGTGAGGAAGGCGAACCTCAGGTGGTCATCGGCCTTCTTCAGAACCGAGAAGAATCCCTTGAGGACACCTCTGTTGCGCTCGAGCAGGGCCTCGTCCTCCATCGCGTCTAGCATCGGCTTGTCGTACTCATCGACGAGCACGGCCACGTGGTGGCCGGACCGGGCGTGGGCCGCCTCGATTAGGTCCTGGAACCGGCCGCCGAGCGTGATGGCACCGCTCGCGCTATAGGCCCTCTCCCAGCGCGCGAGTTGCTCGCCCAGCGCATCCTCGAGCGCCACCGTGCTGTAGTCCTGGCCCGTGAAGTCGAAGTGGAACACCGGCCGCGCCACCCACGGCTCGCGTCCCTCCCGCACGGCGGCCTCCTCCTCCAGCTGCTCGATGTCGAGCCCCGCGAAGAGCTCGCGCCTGCCCTCGAGGTAGGCGCGCATGGTGGAGACCAACAGGCTCTTGCCAAAGCGGCGCGGACGACTCAGGAACACGGGTACGCCTGCCTGGGCTAGCTCGAAGACGTAGGAGGTCTTGTCCACGTAGGCGAACTCGTCGCGCCTGATCTTCTCGAAGCTCTGGATTCCTATGGGCAGCTTTCGCGCCATGGCGCCTCCTCCCGAGCGCTTGTCTCGCCCAGATTCTAGCATGCTTGGCGTCGGTCGGAGAGGCTGGCCCCTCGGGGCATCGAACGACATACGGGATGGATGATCGCCGGACCTGGCGGGGGTTGGCCCGATGGAGCGCGCACCACACCACCTGCCACACTGGTACCATGGGGATGGGTCCCACGGATGATTACGAGGTGGTGGTTTAGGTGGGCAAGAGAGGTATGCTTATCAGGTGTTTTAAAGACACCATGAGGCTGTGCCGTAACGAGGTACTTGCCGGACGGGTGGAGGCTTCGCGCGAGGGAACGAGGCTCATTGGCGCGAACGATTCGCTTGCGACCCCCGATATCGCACGAGGCGCGTTGATGGCGAAGGTATCCGTCACTCCGGATCGTACGTTCGAAGCGGCACGACGCCTCGTCGCGGAGAATCCCAGCTCGCGGATTGCCGTTCTCAACTTTGCCTCGCCGGTGAACCCGGGTGGCGGGGTGGAGGTGGGCTCCTCGGCGCAGGAGGAGTGCCTGTGCAGGTGCAGCACGCTCTATCCGTGTCTCGACCAGCGTCGGCTGTGGGAAGGATACTATCTACCGAACCGTGCGGCGCACGATCCGCTCGCGAGTGACGATTGCATCTACACGCCCGGGGTGCTCGTGGTAAAGGAGGATGGCATGCCGCCTGCGCCCCTCCCGCGCGAGCAATGGTTTGAGGTTGACGTCCTCACGTGCGCCGCGCCGAATCTGAGGAACGCTAGGGGCGGGTTCCCCGCAGACGAGCTGCACGCGATTCATCTGACGCGTGCGCGGCGCGTGCTCTCGGTCGCTGCGTCCTTTGGCGTGCGTACGCTCGTCTTGGGCGCGTTCGGATGTGGTGCGTTCTACAACGATCCGCGCGTCGTCGCCCCTGCGTGGCACCAGGCGGTAGATGAGCTCGGTGGGTGGTTCGACGCGATCGAGTTCGCCGTGTGGTGTCCGCCACAGGGCTCTGTGAACTACGACGTCTTCCGCGAGGAGTTCGCTCGGTCCTGATCGGCTATTGGCATTGCGCAAACGAGGAACATGGGGGACCCGTCCGTCGGGCCACTCCCGAGCGGGTCATATGGTTCTGGTAGTCTTGTAATTGTGCTCATGAGGTTGCGGACGAGAAGGGTGGACGATGGACGAGATCGCACCCGAGAACGTGGACGAGGCCGACATAAGGGACGCCAAGGCCCGGGCGAGACGCCAGCGCGAGAAGCGTGCGAACCTCATGGCGACCGAGAGGCTGCGCGACAACGCCGCCGTGGTGGTGGCCGTGGGTGCGGGCGCGATCGTGTCCGTCGTGAAGTTCTTCGCGGCGTACCTTACGGGCTCTTCCGCCATGCTCTCGGAGGGCATCCACTCGATGGTCGATGCCATCAACGACTCGCTCCTGCTCGTGGGCAACCGGCTCTCGAAGCGCAAGCCTGACGTGGAGCATCCCTTTGGCTATGGTTCCGAGCTGTACTTCTACAGCCTTGCGGTGGCGCTCGTCATATTCGTGCTCGGCGGCGGGTTCGTCATTTATGAGGGCATTCAGAACGTCCTTGCCGGCGGGCATCCCATCGAGAACCCGCTCGTGAACTACGTGGTGCTCGTTATCGGCATCGTGTTCGAGGGTTTCTCGCTTTCGGTGGCGGTGCGCACGGTGAACAGGGAGCGTGGCGACATGCGCATCATGAAGTACATCCGCGAGTCGAAGAGCCCAACGAACATCACCGTCTTTCTGGAGGACACGGCGGCCGTCGGCGGCATGGTCGTGGCCCTGGTGGGCAACGTCGCGTCGCAGGTGACGGGCAACTACATCATTGACGCTTGGGCATCGGTTCTCATCGGCGTCATCATGGCCCTCATCGCCATCGTGCTCCTGCGAGAGACGCGCGGCCTCCTCATCGGCGAGGGGCTCACGGTCGAGGAGGTCAACGACGTCGTGTCGATCGTCGAGAGCGACCCGGATGTCATAAAGTGCGGGCGTGTCCTCTCGCTGTATCTGGGGCCCGAGGACCTGCTCATCAACCTTGACGTGACCTTTAGCGACGACCTGGCGGAGGGTGGCGTGCTCATGGCCATCGATCGCATCGAAGACGAGGTCACCGAAGAGTATTCCCAGGCAACCCGCATCTTCATCGAGGCGGAGAGCCTCAACCAAGTGAGCCGTCAAAGGCGCGACCGCAGGCGCCTGTTCGAGGCGTATGAGCGAGAGAAGCTCTTCGCGGCGCACGCTGGTGGGCAACGCGTCTTCGACGAGCGGGAGGAGGACGCGCGGGCGCATGGTGCCGAGCGACGTGCGAGGCTTGCGCAAGCGTATAGGCAGACGATCCTTTCGGCCGCGGATTCCGCGTCCGAGACGGAGGAGGTGCCGGCGGCGTATGTGCGAGGAGACAAGAAGCTCTTTGACGAGATTCCCTGTATCGAGGGCGAGCGTGTCGTGATCAACAGGGTCGTTGATGCCGACGCCGATGCCTTGCGAGACTTGGTGGACGACTCGCTCGTGCAGCGCTGGTTGCCGAAGTACCTCTTCGAGCGGCAGCGCGACGACGTGCGCGAGACGATCCGGCTGCTCTACGGCGACCTATTCGGGCACAAGGAATCGCTCATCTTGGCTATTCGCATGAGGAAGACCGGAGAGTTCGTTGGTCTGGCCGAGTTCTATGGCCTGCGCGACGCCCTGCACAAGGTGAGCATCGGATGCCGATTGCGCAGGTGTTGGTGGGGCCAGGGCATCGCGACCGAGGCGACGCGCCTGATGGTGGGGTACCTCTATGCCGAGACCGACATCCAGATTGCCACCGCGAGCACTATGGTCGAGAACGCCGCGTCGGCGCGTGTGCTCGAGAAGGCCGACTTCATCCGGACCGTGCGCTACGTCGAGGAGGACTGGGGCTATCCCGAGCCGACCTTCATCGACAAGTGGGCGTGCTGACCGCTGGCTCACCGCGAGATGGCGGTCAGTGCTTCTTCAGTCTACGAGTAGATGGGTCGCCGGGTCGAATGCTGCTCGCACGAGGTTCAGCCGGCTCTGATTTGTCGAGAAGAGCGTGGCGTGACCCTTGCGATCGATTTGGATAAGGGCTTCTGCTGCGGTGCCGTTGCGCTTGAGCTCGAGTATGAACACGTGTTTCACTGCCAGGGTGCGAGCCGCTCCCTCGTCACCCCTGTCGCCCGCTCGCGGGGCCGTGCGGTCCTTCGCCCCGCCTTGCCCCCGGCCTATGGTATTTTCGACATATCCATGGTCCGAGGAAAGGGGGTCGCAGATGAGGGAGAGGGAACCGCGCAGGAGGGTGCGCAGGGCACTCAGCCTGGCGCTGTCGCTGGCGCTCGCAATGCAGCTGCTGGGCGTGCAGGCGCCGGCGGCGCTCGCCGAGGCGCTCGAGGGGGAGCCCGCGGTCGAAGAAGAGCAAGGTGGTGAAGAGCTGCTGGTCGAGGAGGTTTCTTCGGCCAATGCCGGAGCTGGCGGTCTGCTTGCGGTGCAAGACGAGGATGGCCATGAGGCGACCTCCGAAGAGGAACCGACCGTCGACGAGGAGGTGGGCCCCGAGGGGGAGCAGGATATTGCGGAGTCGGACTCCGAGGACGCGCCGCTTGAGGTGCAGAAGGAGGTGGAGCAAAACTATGCCGTGCTCCACGGCGATACGCTCACCTTCTATTGGGGTGTGCTTCCGGAAGAGAGTGACGACCGGTTGTTCGTGGGTGGAGAGTACGGGGATTTCGATTCCCCGGGAGGTGCCGGCGGGCCCTTCCAGTACGTGGTAGACGATGCGGATCGGGTGGTGTTTGACGAGTCGCTGATTGCGGAGGACGGATCGTCGCACCTGAGACCGACCAGTACGGCAGATTGGTTTACGTGGTCCCAGGCAAGGACCTTCATAGGGCTCGACCGCATCGACATGAGTCGGGTCACCGACATGTCGGGCATGTTCGAGAATGCTGAGCTTGCACGTGATTTGCCTGGCATCGAGAGCTGGGACGTGTCGAACGTGACGAATATGTCGAACGTGTTTGTCTGCTCGCCGGTGAGCAATCTCGACCTCTCTGGATGGGATGTCTCAAACGTTAAGAACTACAATTTCATGTTTGATGAATGCTACGTGACGTCCTTGGACCTCTCCGGATGGAACACGAAGCAGGCGACGAACCTGCGCATGTTCCGCAACAACGAGAGGCTGAAGCGAGTCACGTTGGGCAAGGACTTCTCCTTCAAGGGTGCGACGAATGATTCCGGTGCCTGGGCACAACTCAATGATGCGCCCACGCGCAACGACTATGACGGTACGTGGGTATATGCGAGCAAGGCTGACGGTGTCGGAGACGAGGTGCCTGTTGGCACCGCGATGACGGCAAGGGAGCTTCGGGACAACTATGACGGAGCCACGATGGCAGGTACGTGGGAGTGGAACATCCCCGGCTACACCGTGCGCTTCGATGCCAATGGCGGCACTGGCGCCATGGACGAACAGTCCTTCAAGCCCGGCATGGAACAGAAGTTGCAAGCGAATGGGTTCATCCATGAGGCTGCGAGGTTCGTGGGCTGGAACACTGAGGCTGACGGCACGGGCGATCCCTACGACGACGAGGAGACGGTGTGCGACGTCACCACACAGAACCACGGCATCGTAACGCTGTACGCACAGTGGGAAGGCATAACGCCTGTGGCCTACGTGGACGACAATGGGACCGGTCAGGTTTGCAGGAGCTACGTTCCCATAGACGAGAATTCCTGCACGGAGCCCCTTGCTGGGGGTTGGTACGTCGCTCGTGGAACCGTGAGCCTGTCGGAGCGCCTCGTGATCGAGGGGGAGGTCCACCTCATCTTGTGCGACGGCGCCAGGCTGGAGGCGAAGAAGGGCGTTGACTTGGCGTCTGGCAACAGGCTCACCGTGTACGCCCAGAAGGGCGGGACCGGGACGCTGGAGGCGACCGCCCCCGTAGGGTGCGCGGGTATCGGTGGCAACCAGCAGCAGTCCGCAGGTGACCTGGCGGTGTGCGGTGGGACCGTGGTCGCACAGGCAGGCGAAGGTGCCGAGGCGGTTGGGCGCGGGGCGTCCGGCTCGGACTCGGGCGGTGTCACGCTGTACCGAACGGCGAAGGTCACCCACGGTTCCTCAGCACAGAGCGACGAACCCAGCGCGGCGGACGAACGTGCGAATGGCTGTCGCGACCCTTGGGTGCGCATCGATCCCTGCGATCACGCAGTCTCGGTCTACGCGCCCACTGCGGACAAGTCCCACCACACCAAGTCCTGTGTGCACTGCCTCGAGGGCAAGGATGCGGAAGGTGGCGACACAGAGTACGCGCACGAGTTCGCACAGAAGGATGACGGCTACGAATGCGTCTGTGGCCTTCATGCGTACAGAATCTCGTTCGACAAGAACGACTCGGCCGCGACGGGCAACATGGATTCGCCCGACCTTATCTATGCGGGCGAATCTTGCCCGATTCCTGCGGTTGGGTTCGTGTGCGAGGGTCACGACTTCGCAGGCTGGAACACCAAGGCGGATGGCTCGGGCGATACCTACGCCGATGAGGCCATCATCGAGGAACTCGCATCCAACATCACGCTTTACGCGCAATGGAAGGTGCATGTGCACACGGTCACCTTCAACCCCAATGGCGGTACCATCGACGAAGGGCAAGCCTCTCAGAGTGTCGACTACGGGTCAAAGGCACGGCGTCCGGCGAACCCAATTCGGGATGGCCATACGTTCGTGAACTGGTACACGAACCAAGACCTAAGCACGAAGTATGACTTCTCGAAGCCGGTGACCGAGGACCTCACGCTCTATGCAAAATGGAAAGGGCTTGGACCCGTGGACTACGTGGACGAGGACGGTTCCACCAAGTCACGTGACGCGTACGTCCTTGTCACCGAGGCTATGAGCGGAACGACGATCGAGGCAGGCTGGTATGCCGTGCTGGGGGATGTGGAACTGGCTGAGCGCCCTCAAATCAGCGGAGAGGTCCACCTCATCCTGTGCGACGGTGCCACGCTCACGGCAAAGAATGGTGTGAACCTCGCCTCCGGCAACAAGTTATGGGTCTACGGTCAGGAGGGCAATTCCGGCTCGTTGGTTGCTACGGCGCTCGATGACTGCTGTGCGGGAATCGGTGGCAGCATGAGCGAGAGTGCGGGCGACATCGTGCTGTGTGGAGGCAACATAACCGCGACTGGTGCCTGGGCAGCAGCTGGCATAGGCGGCGGTGATGGAGGCAGCAGTGGGTCGGTTTCCATTCTGGGCGAGGCCAAAGTCGAGGCCAAGGGCGATAAGAATGGCGCCGGCATTGGTGGAGGACGGTTCGGCAGCAATGGGGAAATCCGCATCTCCGGCAATTGCGAGGTGGAGGCCCGTGCGGGTAACTGTGCGGCTGGCATAGGAACGGGCGAGGGACGCTCGAACGTCGTACTTGAAGGTGGGCCCATAGTCATAACGGGTGGTAAGGTGCGAGCCTTTGGCGGGACGTCTGCTGCGGGAATTGGAGGCGGCGAATATGCTTGCATGACCAGCGTGACCATCGAAGGCCACGCGGAAGTCGAGGCCATAGGTGGCAATAGCGGCCCGGGTATCGGATCGGGATACAAGGCGAAGAAGTGCGGTACCGTCACCATTACGGGTGGAACCGTAACGGCAAGGGGGTCGATCCTGCAAGGGTCGGGCGGCGCGGGAATCGGATTGGCGTACGACAGCCCAAGCGTGGCGAGCCCCATCATCAATATCTCTGGCGGTCGCGTGAATGCGCAAGGCGGTAGAGAGGGTGCCGGTATCGGTGGCGCTTGGCGAACAAGCGGAGCCATCGTAACCATCTCTGGCGACGCCTATGTCGAAGCCACGGGTGGCTTGAAGTGCCCCGGCATAGGTGGCGGCGCCTACTGTGACGGTGGGTCCCTTACCGTGAAAGGTGGCACTGTCATTGCGCAGGGAGGAAGGTATGCCGCTGGCATTGGTGGCGCTGCCAACGGTAGCGGCAGCACGGTAGAGGTATCTGGCGGTATGGTAACTGCCATAGGCGGCGAAGAGGGTGCCGGCATCGGAACCGGCCAAACGTACGTCACAAAAGTGGAGGGTGGTAAGGTTAGCATCAGTAGTGGCACGGTCGTTGCCTCGGGTGGCAAATATGGCGCCGGCATCGGTACTGGCCGTGCGCAAGGGGGCGATGGGGGCAACGGGAGCGAGGCCTGTGACCTCACCATCTCTGGCGACGCCAAGGTTTCGGCAACCGGAGGATACAAGGCAGCTGGCATTGGCGGCGGTGCTGCCATGATTGGCGGTTCGTTAAAGGTTGATTCGTCCGCAGACGTTACCGCCCAGGCTGGCACGGGTGGTGCCCAGGCCATAGGACATGGCGCGGGTAACGAGACCGAGGGGACCATTGACCTTTTCGAACAGGCAGGCGTCCATTATCGAGAAGCAAAGGGCGAGGCAAGGCAGACCGCATCGTATGGCGAGCGCGTCGAGAAGTGTCGCCTGTTCTGGGCGCGCATCACGCTGAGCGCCCTTGAATATGTCCTCACGCTCGATGCCAACGACGGCTCCGAGGGGCCCGGTACGGCGGAGGGTGGCCGCGTGAGCCCGGGCGATGGGCCAATCGACATCCCCGAGTGCCCCTTCGCGAATCCGGGCCACAAGGTGATCGGCTGGAACACGGAGCGCGACGGCTCTGGAACAACCCATCCGTTAACGGGACAGATCGCGCTTGAAGAGGACCTGACGCTCTACGCGCAGTGGGAGGAGTGCACGTACAAGGTGCACTTCGACCCCAACGGCGGCGAGGGTACCATGTTGGATCAGGATTTCCCCTATGACGTTGCACAGAAGCTCACGAGGAATGCGTTTTCCTGTGTGGGGTACACGTTCGCTGGCTGGAAGTGCGGGGACGACGCCTACGAAGACGAGGCTGAGGTGAAGAACCTCTCTGCGACCAACGGAGCGACGGTAACGTTCGTCGCCCAGTGGGCCGCCAACTCCTACACCGTGGCCTTCGACAAGAACGCCGCAGACGCCACGGGTGCCATGGAGCCCCAGGCCTTCACCTACGGCGAGGCGCAGGCGCTCAAGGCCAACGCCTTCGAGTACGCGGGACGCCATCTCGCGGGCTGGAGCACCCGTGCGGACGGCACAGGCGACGCCTACGCCGACGGGCAGGAGGTGGAGAACCTCACGGCCGAGGCCGGGGGCACGGTCACGCTCTACGCGCAGTGGGAGCTGAACGAGTACGAGTACACGTTCGACCCCGACGGCGGCACCATGGACGAGGCCCAGCGCACGCAGAGGGTCGTGCACGGTGGCAAGGCGATCCGCCCGACGGGCGTGCGCCGGGCAGGCTACGTGCTGCGGGGATGGTTCGAGGACGGTGCTCAGGAGGCCTACGACTTCGACAGGCCGGCGACGGGCGACCTCGCGCTCAGGGCCAGGTGGGACGCGCTCGACCCGGTCGACTACGTGGACGAGGGCGGCGAGCCGCAGACGCGCGCCGCCGACGGGTACGAGGCGCTCACGGCGGACGCGAGCGGCCAGTCCCTGCCCGCCGGCTGGTACGCCGTGCTCACGGACGTGACCCTGGACGAGCGCGTGGCCGTCGAGGGCGAGGTGCACCTCATCCTGTGCGACGGCGCCACGCTCACCGCGAGCCAGGGCGTCAACCTCACGCCCGGGAACGAGCTGTGGGTCTACGGCCAGCAGGGCCAGTCCGGCGCGCTCGTGGCGATCGGGCCGAAGTATGCGGCCGGCATCGGCGGCGGCCTGTACGAGGACGCCGGCGACGTCGTGCTCGCGGGCGGCAGGGTCACCGCGCAGGGCGGTAAGTACGGCGCCGGCATAGGCAGCGGGCCGGCGTCGCTTGGAGGAGACCACGACCCCGGCCGGGAGACGGTTGGCGGGAACGTGACCGTGTACGCGGGAGACCACAAGGCCACGGGCGGGACGTACGGAGCAGGCGTCGGCACCGGCGACGCCTCGGGCTCGGATGCCGGAAGCATGAGCTGCCGAGCCGGCTCGTTCAAGATCTACGGCGGCAAGATGGAGGCTCGCGGTGGGAACGGCGCGGCCGGCATTGGCTCCGGGCACAGCGGCGGCAGCTCGGAAGACGTGATGTGCTCGAGCCACGGCGGCACCTTCGAGGCGTCAGGCGGCGTCGTGGAGGCATGGGGCGGCGTTAGCGGCGCGGGCATTGGAACCGGTAGCTGCTGGTACGCGAAGGGCCGAGCCGGCGTCGTCAACATCTCCGGCGACGCGGAGGTCTACGCGTGCGGCGGCGATGACGCGGCGGGGATCGGAACCGGGCGGGATGACGGCATCGGCCCGGACGTCACCATAACGGGCGGCAAGGTAACGGCCCTGGGGGGCAAAAGCGCCGGTGCCGGAATAGGCTGCGGGCATATTAGTGATTGGAGCGACTTCTACGGCTCGGGCGGCACGATAACGATAACCGGCGGCGAGGTGACCGCCACGGCACGAGGGTACGGCTCGGCGGGCATAGGCGGCGGTTGGCGTGGAGATGGCGCCGAGGTCACCATCACCGGCGGCGAGGTGACGGCCACCGGCGGAGATGGGGGGCCCGGTGTCGGCAGCGGATCTCAAGGCGTTGGCAGCGAATCTCAAGCGGTCAATCCCGGCTCGCTCGAGGTATCCGGGGGCAAGCTCGTCGCGAGGGCGGGCGGCACCGGCGCGGCCGGCATCGGTGGCTGCGAGACATCCCGTAGTCTAAAGCCGCTTCCCATAACCGTGACGATCACCGGCGGCGAGGTGTGGGCGTACGGGGCACGCCAAGGCGCCGGCATCGGTGGTGGCAAATTCACGCCCGGCGGCACCATCACCATCTCCGGCGGCAAGGTGGTCGCGGACGGCAGGGCGTACCAAGACGGCGAGGAGCGCAGGGGAGGCGCCGGCATCGGCAGCGGCTACTCCTGCGACTCCGGGGGCACCATCGTCATCGAGGGCGACGCCGAGGTCACTGCGATCGGCGGCTGGGAGTGCGCGGGCCTCGGCGCTTCCACTTACGGGGAGGGCGTCGACATCACGATCCGCGCCACCGAGGCGGGCGCGCCCAAGGTCACGGCCAGGGGAGGCGCGTGGGCCGCGGGCATAGGCGGGTCGTGGTACAAATCCAGCAACCCGAAGCAAAGCGGCTCGCTTACGGTGGAGGGCGACGTCGAGCTCACCGCCATAGGCGGCACGGGGTCTGCAGGCATCGGCGGCGGGCGCTACGGCCCCGGAGCCGACGTGACCATAAGCGGCGGAGCGACCGTGACGGCGCAGGCCGGCAAGCCTGCCGATGGTTGCGTCCGAAGGTCATGCGAGGCGACCGGGAAGATGGCGTCGACGCCACGGCGAGCCTCGCAGCCGAGCGCGTGGACGACTGCCGGGCGTTCCTCTGGGCGCAGATCTCGCCGTGCGGGCACGAGGGGGCGACCTACGCGCCCACGGCAGACAAGCTCCACCACACGATCGACTGCACCCACTGCCTAGGGATGAGGGACGCCGGGGGCAAGCTCGTCGAGCACGACCACGAGTTCGTGGAGGGCGAGGGCGGCGCCGAGTGCGCGTGCGGCGTGCGGGCCTCGCGCGTCTCCTTCGACGGGAACGCAGCCGACGCCCTGGGCGCGATGGCCCCGTCCGGTCTCGTCAACCAGTACCTCCCGTACGACATCCCCGAGTGCGGCTTCGCCCGCACGGGCTACGCGTTCTCCGGCTGGAACGCCGCCGCCGACGGCTCGGGAGCGGGCTACGCCGACGGGGCGACGATCGCGCCGGTCGGGCCCGCCGACACGACGCTCTACGCGCAGTGGGGCGACAGGAGCTTCGCCGACGAGGAGGAGGTCGCCAACCTCACCGCGGCCGACGGCGCGACCGTGACGATGGTCGCCCAGTGGGCGCCGCACTCCTACACCGTTGCGTTCGACAGGGGCGCCGCGGACGCCGCGGGCACCATGTCCGACCAGGCCTTCGCCTACGGCACGGCCCAGAGGCTGACCAAGAATGCCTTCACACGCACGGGCTACGACTTCGCCGGCTGGAGGTGCGGCGACAAGGCCTACGCCGACGAGGAGGAGGTCGCCAACCTCACCGCGTCCGACGGCGCGACCGTGACGTTGGTCGCCCAGTGGGCGCCGCACTCCTACACGGTCCGCTTCGACCCCAACGGGGGCAGCGGCACCATGGCCGATCAGGCCTTCGCCTACGGCACGGCCCAGAAGCTGACGAAGAGCGCGTTCGAGCGCACGGGCTACGACTTCGCCGGCTGGAGGCTCGGCGACAAGACCTACCGCCAACCTCACGGCGACCGACGGCGCGAAGCTCACGATGGTCGCCCAGTGGGCCGCGCACTCCTACAAGGTCCGCTTCGACCCCAACGGCGGCAGCGGCACGATGTCCGACCAGGCCTTCGCCTACGGCACGGCCCAGAGCCTCGCCGCGAACGCCTTCGCCCGCACGGGCCACTCCTTCGCCGGCTGGAGGTGCGGAGACGCGACCTACGGCGACGGGCAGGAGGTCAAGAACCTCACCGCCGAGGCCGGCGCGACCGTGACGATGGTCGCGCAGTGGGCTGTCAACTCGTACACCGTCTCCTTCGAGGCCAACGGCGGCTCCAAGGTCGCCTCGCAGAGGGTGACCTACGGCGGCAGGGCCACCAGGCCGACCGACCCCAAGCGCACGGGCCACTCCTTCCAGGGCTGGTTCTCCGACAAGGC
>CADBYM010000033.1 GCA_902798915.1 uncultured Coriobacteriaceae bacterium
TTCCCAACCCGAAGTAAACGGGAGAAGAAACGCGGCCACAGCGTTCGAAGTGGTGGTTGGTCACGACCTCAAACAGTGACAGAAAGAATATACGAGGAGCAAAGCATGGCCATCACCCCCGAGGAGGTCGCCGAGACACGCGCAATGGTGTCGCAACAGAACCTCGACCTGCGCACCATCACGATGGGAATCTCGTTGTATGGCTGCGCGGACGAGGACATGGGGCGCATGTGCACTAAGGTCTACGACCGCATAACAAGCACGGCACAGAACCTCGTCACCGTTGCCGACGACCTGGAGCGCGAGTACGGAATCCCCATCGCCAACAAGCGCGTCTCGGTGACGCCCATCGCACAGATTGCCGCCGCCTGTGCGTGCGAGGACCTCTCGCCCCTAGCACACGCCATGGACCGTGCGGCCGAAGCCTTAGGCATCGACTTCATGGGCGGCTTCTCTGCCCTCGTGCAGAAGGGCATGGGTGCCACGGACCGCCGTCTCATCGACTCCATACCCGAGGCTCTCGCAACCACCAAGCGCGTTTGCTCGAGCGTCAACGTGGCCAGCGTACGCGCGGGGATCAACATGGATGCCGTACTGCTCATGGCGCGCATCATCCGCGAGGCGGCCGAGCGCACCGTCGACATCGACTGCTATGGGGCGGCAAAGCTCGTGGTCTTTAGCAACATGGTAGAGGACTCACCCTTCATGGCAGGTGCCGTGCACGGATCCGGCGAATGCGATGCCGTCATCAACGTGGGCGTCTCTGGCCCCGGTGTCATGGCGGCCGCCCTTGAGGAGTTGCCCAAGTCGGCCAGCCTCATGCAGGTGGCAGAGCAAATCAAGAAGACCGCATTCAAGATCACGCGCGCCGGCGAACTCATGAGTCGCGAAGCCGCCCGTCGCCTGGGCGCAGAGAAGGGCATCGTAGACCTCTCCCTCGCACCGACACCTGCGGCAGGCGACTCGGTCGCTCGCATCCTGGAGATCATCGGCGTGGGCGAATGTGGAGGCCCTGGCACCACATGCGCGCTCGCCCTGCTCAATGACGCCGTGAAGAAGGGCGGGGTCATGGCCAGCTCGAGCGTAGGTGGCCTCTCGGGCGCCTTCATCCCGGTGAGCGAGGACGCCGGCATGATTCGCGCCGCACACGACGGCGCCCTTACGCTCGAGAAGCTCGAGGCGATGACGTGCGTCTGCTCCGTTGGCCTCGACATGATCGCCATCCCCGGCAACACGAGCGTAGAGACCATCGCGGGCATCATCGCCGACGAGATGGCCATCGGCGTGATCAACGGCAAGACCACGGCCGTCCGTCTTATCCCCGCCATCGGCCATCAGGAGGGAGACCTACTTGAGTTCGGGGGTCTCTTCGGATCGGCACCGGTCATGAGCGTCAACCGCTTCGCGGGAACCGTCTTTGCACGACGCGGAGGCCGCTTCCCCGCCCCGCTCAACTCTCTGCGCAACTGAGGCGAGTTCCAAGGAATGGCTCGGCACGTCCGCAAACGCCCCGCGAGTGATTTGCCCTCATGGACCGTTTGCGGACATGCCAAGCGCTTACCAGCCGAGGAAGCGCACTTCGGGCTCGAGCCTGACACCGAACTGCCGCTCGACCTCATCCTGAACGTGCTCGATGACGGCACGAACATCGGCCGCCGTCGCATTGCCCAAGTTGACAACGAACCCCGCATGTTTGGTAGAGACCGCAGCACCGCCGACTTGGTACCCCTTGAGCCCCGCGTCCATGATGAGCTTTCCCGCGAAGTAGCCCTCGGGTCGCTTGAACGTCGATCCCGCGCTCCCATACTCAAGCGGTTGCTTCTCTTCCCTGCGCTGCGTGAAGTCGTCCATCTTTGCCCGTATGGCATCGCGATCTCCCTCGGCAAGGCACAGCGTCGCCCCTAGGACCACGAGCCCCTCCGAGCGCACGCGACTCTTGCGATAGCCCATGTCGAGCTCGTCTGCCATCAAGGTGGAGAGCTTCCCGTCGGGCCCAATGACATCCACGGATTCCAGCACGTCCGCCATGCAGCCATCATAGGCACCGGCGTTCATGAAGCATGCCCCACCGATGCTGCCCGGAATGCCGCAGGCGAACTCCATGCCCGTCAGGCCAGCATACAGAGCGCGCCGGGCAACGAACCCAAGCGAGGCGCCAGCATCGCAGTACAACCGTACCCCCTCGCGACGTACAGCATTCAGGGCGTCGAGGGCGATCACCACCCCGTCGAAGCCGGAATCGCTTACCAAGAGGTCCGACCCCTTGCCAAGGACGAAGTAGTCGACGCCTGCCTCGCGACACGTGGCGACCACGTCTGCAAGCTCGTCGCGACTCTCGGGAACCACGAACTCCGCAGCCGACCCGCCCACACCGAAGGTCGTGTGCTTGCGCATGGGCTCGTCTATCAGCGCGTTGGAAAACAACGAAGTGTGCATGAGAGCTCCTCTCGTCAGTCGTGCGAACAGAAGTCAATTGCCACACGTACGTTAGTCAATATGGTTGGTTCACTCAACCGGTAACGGAGCAGCATAGAACAAGAACGCAAACACGTCACTGTGTTCCACACGCGCCACACAACGCGCATAGCCATTTGCATAGATGCCCATACCCGTGCCCACGACGATCCAATCGTCCGTGGTTTGCATCGCGGCCAACGCTTCGTTCAGGCTCCGCGCCTCAGCCCCATCTGAGGTATGGAGCAGGTCTGTGGCAGCCAGAAGGTCACACTTGCCAAAGCGTTGCATACGCTGTACGTACGCCGCGTTATACTCCAAGTACCGTACCCTACCCTCAGCGTACTCCATCACGGCCGCAGGCATTCCTCCCGACATGCCCAAGGGATCGAACGTAGCATCCCGGGCAATGGGATGCACGATGTTGACACGTCCCACCTCATCGTAATAGAACCTGCGATCCTCCCGCTCCACGATGTACGAACCGTCCTGCAGGTGCGCGCACACGGCCTCGAAGGAACGTGCCGGAGCAAATACGTAGCCCTGAATCTTCTCGAAGGCGATGCCACGCAAAAACGAGAGTCGGCTCGTCGTCTCCACGCCCTCGATGAGCGTCTGAAGTCCCAGCTCCTTGCACATGCTCACGAGGTTGGTGAGCATAATCGCGTTCGGGTTCTCGGCCACGCCCGCGTCAAGCTGCTTCGCGAAGCTCATATCGAACTTCACCAAGTCGAACTGATAGTCACGAAGCACGTTGAGGGAGGAGTAACCCGATCCGAAGTCGTCCATCCACGTGAGCATGCCCTGCTCGTGGAACCGCTCGATGGCATCGCGGATGCAGGTCGACTGGTCAGAGAGCGCACTCTCCGTAATCTCCACGCGAATGAGGTGATGCGGCAACCCATAGCGATCGAGCGACTCCACCACCTTGGCCACCACGTCGCATGCCTCGAAGTCAAGCCGCGAGAAGTTGATCGACACGGGACAGATGGGCAACCCAAGCTCCATGAAGCGCATGAAGTTCTTGCAGACTTCCTCGACGATGTGCAGGTCGAGCAGATGGATGAGGTGCACGTCCTCGAGCACGGGTATGAAGTCAGCCGGGGATATCATCCCCTCGTCCGGGTCTATCCAGCGCGAGAGAACCTCGAACTCGCATATCTGGTCGCTGGCGGAACGCACGATGGGCTGGTAGTACGGTTGAATGTGACCTTTGTCCAGCGCGGAGCTGAAGCTCTCGAGAACCACATCACGTCGCTCCATGGCACGGCCCAGCTCCTCGGTGTAATAGCAATACAACGCGTCGTAATTGTCATGGAGACTCTCGCACGCGAGCCGTGCCATGTCGCACGCCTTACGAATGCTCATTTTGGTAGACGTGTAGCGATAAATCCCCGCATGCAACGCGTTGAACGATCCGCTCCGCTCCTTGCGCACCGCCATGCACGTACGACGAATGGCGTCGGGCAAGCCCTCCTCCTCGGTCATGAGCACGAAGTGATCATCGCCGAATCGGGAGATCAGGCGACCCGGGAATACCTCTCGCAAGGTCGCCGCCACGAACCGCAACAGCTCGTCTCCCTCCGCAAAGCCATAGCGTGCGTTGTAGTTCGCGAAGTTGGTGAGGTTGAGGTACACAATCGAGATTGCGTACCCGCGGTCGAGCATCACAGCGGCGGCGTCGGTTGCATGCGATGCGAAGTACTCGCCGTCCATGAGGCCCGTCAGCGGGTCAAGGCTCTCTTCGGGCACGTCATTTGCGCTGCTCTGGACAAGCGCCTCCTTGAGAAGCCCCTCGCTGTACTCGGCAAAGGTCGCTCGATTGCGACCGCCCTCCTTCGAGCGGAAGAGCAGCGTGTCCGCGATGCGCAACAGGTCGCGGACCCCATCCTCGCCACCGACGTGGCCGAACGCACAACCCACGCTGCAGCCAGCGCCAACCATACGCCCCTCAACCTCGCTCAACCTGAACGCCTGACGCCAGCGCTCGATGCGACCTTGAAGGGAGCTCGGATCCACGTCCGCGAGGGCAATGATGAACTCGTCGCTCGCAAAATGGTACACGTGCTCAGCGCCAAACTCATCAACCAGCGTGGAGCCGAAGCACCCGAGCATAGCGTCACCAAACGCATGGCCAAAGAGGTCGTTATAACGCTTGAACTCATCAATGTCCGCCAAAGCCACGCAGAGGTCTACATCCTCGAAGGTGCCCGCGTCCTCCTCGAAGGCACGGCGATTGAGCGTTCCCGTAAGCGGTTCTTGCCGCGACTCCTCGATGATGCGTTCGTTCGCCATGCCCACACGTAGTCGCGCGTCGTAGTTCGAGACCGCAACGACAAAGATTACCGTAAGATACGACGTGAGCGTGATCACTTGGACGTGCGTAAGCAGATTGGCGCTTTGCAGCAACGCAAGCATCGACGCCCACACAAGGGCTTCAACGATCAACGTGTGAAGCGCTGGTATGTAGAACAGGCCAAACAGTGCAAAGAGCGCAACCAAGAGGAAGAAGTAGCGCCCGAGCACGGCGAAGTCTATGAAGGTAACCCACAGACAGCACGAGACGACACACCCGACGAACGCAAGGACGAGCACCTCGCCACACACGGGCTCAGGCTCTTTCTCCAAGTATCTGCAACTGAGGAACCAACCCATCGCGCTCACAAGTGCAATCAACGAAAAGGAAATGCGGTAGTAGCCAAGAATGCCCGATTGACGATCTGCCCACAGTGGCATAGGCAAGAAGGTGCTTGCAAACGCAAGAAGAACGCCTATGAGGATGACGGGCGTGACATAGCTCATGATCTCCATGTTGCTGCGCGCCATGAAGGCGCGCAGGCGCGTGGAGTGATGCTGCAGTCCGCTTACGCGAGCGATGAAGTCAGGCATAGCGACTCCCGTTCAGGCCATGTGAGAGCGCTCTGAATAAAACAATAGTATGCGTTTTTTAAGCAATTCGCAACGCTTCGCATCGTCAAACGGCGGCCTGAGCCATGCGGCCCGAGAAGGCGAGGTGCGGACGTGCAATCAGACGAGCGCCTGCGGGGAGCACGGGCGCGTACAGAGCATCGGCATAGGCCACCTTGGCGTCCGCGAGGGCGACCTCCACGTCCTCCTCGCCATCCGCATGCACGTCCTGAGGCGCCAGCAGGTCGTACGCAGACTCCGTAGCACACACCACACGCACGCTAGGTTCGCCCGCAAGCTCGCAAGCCACAGCAAAGGAGCCCGCGTCCACCGGCTCGCCTACCACGTAGCGTGCGTCGGACGCCACGGGCGCGCGCAGGTCCCTGCACGGCCACGCACATGCGTCGGCGATTGCCGCCGCGTGCAGCTCGTCTGCCAGCGCCGCAGAGAAGGCGCCACAGGGTCTGCCCACCACATACGGCGTGCCAAAGCGCTTGCGCAACACCTGCGCTGCGGGAATGCCCACAGACGACACAACCAAGTTGACCGCGGCCTCTGACGCACGTGTCAACTCCTCAAGCGTGGAACCCATGGCCCAGCACGAAGTGACCGAGAAGCCTGCGTCCTCCGCAAACGCCCGCAACGCAACGGGCGCGTCCCTCTCGCTGAAGTCGAGCGGGGTAGCCCCCAAAATGTTGAGCGTCCCCTTACGACGCCGCCCTTCTTGCACGAACCGCTCGGCAATCGCCGCGAACGCGCCACCCGCTCCCACCGTATAGTCGTGCATGCCGTTGGTGGAAACGTAGAAGCACGGGATGCCCGTACGCCGCTCGACGAGCTTGCAGAGCGCACGAAAGTCCGTTCCCGTAATGAAGGGGATTGGAGAGTTGCACAGTGCAACAAACCTTGGATGCAGCTCACGCGCCGCGTCCACCACATCATCAAGAAATTTCTCGTCGTTGCCCAAGATGGCATCCCGCTCCACCAGGCCAGAGATGAAGATGAGGCTGTCGTGATCGTACCAGCGGGTCTCGTCATGCGTGTTGTACGTCGAGTTGCAGCCCGACGGGTCATGGATCACCACCATGCCGCCTAGCTCAAAGAGTGCCGAGCACGCACCCGATACGTCGCCGGTGTAGACGGGCAATATGCGCTGACTTCGCCTCATGACCCCTCCATCCGTTGGATGCCGGCCCGCAGGCATCCAACCGCCTGTCGTTACGAGCGCTTCTTGAGAACGAGAACCGCGACCGCCGCACCGGCCGCGGCAACGGCAAGGCACACCACGGGAAGCATCGGGAAACCCTCAGCCTTCGCCATCGGTTGAGTCTCCTGCTGCGCGTTGGCCTCACCAAAGCCCACGCCCTCACCACGCGCGTAGAGCGTCTGCGTCGTGTCGAACGAGGAGACCCCCTCGTCATCTTGAACGACGGTGGGGATGTTGACAGGCAGCGTTCCCGTCGGTTCGTACACCCCAAAGAGCATCTGCAGCGCCTCGATCGTGTTGGCGTTGTAGGCACCCACGGTGGCAGACCCATCTTGCCGCGCGGTCGGGTCCGCATCGATGCCCGAGCACATGTAGGAACACACCAAGGCGTCAGCGTCCGTGTAGCGCGCCACATCATAGGGCAGGTTCTGACTGAGCAGCACGAACTTCGCACCAGCGGCATGCGCCTCAGAGAGGGCGCGTGTCATCCCCTGGAACTGCGGGTTATCCTGCTGAAGGGCCGTCACTCCCCAGTTCTTGGTCATGCCCACAACGACATCGGCTTTGGCAATTGCCTGCTTGAGCTCGTCGGTGTAGTGCACCTTGGGATTGTCCGCGTCAGAGATGTCGTAATAGTAGTCAATGGTAACGTGCGTGCCGGAGTCAGGCGAGCCGGACGTTGTGCCGGCCGCGAGATTGTTCACGTAGGCATCCTCGGCGATGATTCCCTGCTCCTGCAGGGACTTCACCACGTACGCTATCGAGACGTTGTCCGTCTCGTCGCGCTCGAGGAGCACGATGCGGGTGTCTTTGCCCGCAATCGGGAGCGTGCTGCCCTCGTTCTTGAGAAGCGTGATGGCTTCGCGTGCCATCTGCGCCTCTGCCGCATGGTGCTCGGACGACCCGACCACGCTCAGGTCACCCGTCCGCGCGGCATTGTCTTCCGACTCCTCGCCTTCGTTCCACGTCAAGGCCGCATCGGTCAGTATGCCGTGCGCCCGTTTGAGCTCCAGGATGCGACGCACGCTCTGGTCGATGCGCTCCTCCGCGATGTCGCCGTCAAGTACCTTCTGCATGAGCAGCTGGATGTACGCGTGATAGTACGACGCCGCATCGGGCTTGTTGAGGTCCATAGGCACCAGCAACATGTCCACGCCCGCTTCGAGGCACTTCTGTGCGACGTTGGCCCCATACTCCGCAGATCCCTCGTCGCCTGGCACGAGTCCGGCCGTGGAGATGGCCTCCATCTCGAGTGCGTCAGTGATGATGACCCCATCGAAGCCCATCTCGTCGCGAAGCAGCTCGGTGAGCACCTTACGTGACATCGTGGCAGGGAAATAGCCCTTGGTCCCGTCCGCCATAATCTGCTGGTCATCGTATTTGGGAAGGGTGATATGCGCGGTCATGATGAGGTCCGCACCCGCATCGATGACCTGTCGGAAGGGAACAAGCTCGCACGCCCGGAGCTCGTCGATCGTCTTCTCGACCGTCGCAGTTCCGATGTGAGAGTCTGTGCCCGTATCCCCATGCCCAGGGAAGTGCTTGTACGTGGTGACGACGCCCGCGTTCGAGAGTCCCTCGCCAAACGCCGCGCCCAACTCGCCCACTCTCTGTGGATCGTCAGAGAAGGACCGCACGCCAATGACAGGATTCGCAGGATTGACGTTCACGTCAATGGAGGGAGCGAAGTCCGCGTTGAATCCGAGGGCCGCACACTCCTCGCCGAGCACTTGACCCGTCGTGCGTGCGTTCGCCATGGCGTTCAGGCCCGTCGCGCCAACCGCCATCGAACCCGTCATCCTCGTTCCCATGGCGAAGCGTACGACCACGCCGCCTTCCTCGTCCACCGGCATCAAATAGGGCACCGTTACCGAGAAGCCGGCGTCCGCGTTGTTTTGCTGCAGGTCTTGGATGAGCTTCGCCGTCTGCTCGGAGCTCACCACGTTGGAACCAAAGAGAATGACGCCCCCGTACTGGTGATTCTGGAGGGCCGCGGCGAGGTTCGGCACCTTCGTGAGGTCCGTCACGTCCTCGCCGTTCCATGTGCGTATGGCCGGGACGATGAGCTGCGAGATCTTCTCGTCGAGGGACATCAGGCTGAGGACATAGTCGACGTCCACGTCACTGGCCTCGTCCACATCGCCGATCTCGTCATCCTGAGCGTCCTGGAAGTCCTCCGTCCACTCCCCCTCGACGTCCATGGCAGACCCCATCGTCGGTACCAAGGCGCCTACGAGAGCCAAGCACACGATAGTGCACAGAACACGCAGGGAAAAGCTCATCCTCACAAAGCGCATGTCATCCCTTTCGTCGCCATCTACCTGCGGGAACATTTTAGTATATCTCTTAGCCGCGTATGTCGCCCTCACCAAAGACCGCTTCAAACAACTGTGCGACGGCGTTCTGCAGCCAACCAATACCGGATTCCCGCATCTTTAGATGCGGGCAGCCCTATACTCAGGGTCACGCATTCGGTTCGTATGGAGGGCATATGGGTATAACGCTATCGCATGTCTCGGCACTTGATGCAACGCGCGCGATTCGTTGCAAAGGCAGTGACCTACGCGAGATGACGACCACCAAGCTTCTTGCCCCATCCGTATGGAGGGGCGAACGATGGCGAACGGGGCTGTTTGGCGAAGCAGACTGGCAGTGGCAGACACCGAGCAAGCGGCACCACCTTCATGTGTTGGTTGACCACAATGGCAGCAGCATTCGGATGGCCACCATCGAGTCGCATGTGCAAACGCGGGAGCTGCCACCGAACTCCATCATCTGGCTCGACCGACACGCTTCCATGGTATGTCCAGAGCTTCTCTTCCTTCAGATGGCACAAGTTCTCTCGCTTCCCGCACTCGTACTGCTCGGCTACGAGTTGTGCGGCAACTTCTCTCGTGCTCCCATCGCCTCGCAACAAAGCAAGGCGATAACACACGTACCTTCCGCTACCAGCGTCGCCCAGATTTCGACATACCTTACGAGTGCAGTTGGCGTATGGGGTGTCAAGGCAGCGCGCAGGGCGTTGCGCTATGTGTCGGACCACGCACTCTCGGTGCCCGAATCGATTCTTGCAACCATGTACGCTCTTCCACTTGAGGAATACGGGTATGGGATGGGGTTCATATCCTTGAATCAACGCGTACGCATCGGCGATGAGAACCCAGATGAGCATGAACGCAAAGGCAGCGTAGCGAAATCGCGGTTTCCGGATCTTATGCTGTCCATTGCACCCATAGGCATCAACTACGACGGAGAGGGGCACCTAGACCTGGATGCACTCATACAGGCGGCACAGCGCGTAACCACCACAAAGGGCGACGAACACAAGGAAGCGCTTGTCGAACTCATGGACGTTCGCGATGCAATCAGGACCAAGTATGTTGATGACATCGTCCGGAATCGGCAGTTGGCCTCGGAAGGCCGTCTGGTATTTCCTGCAATGAAGGAAGACCTGTGTTCCATCCAATCCTTGGACGACTTCACGCGTGATTTGCTCAAATGTGCAAACTTGTACTTTGGAGTGGAGATTGGTGCACATTTGCGGGCACTCGACGACACCGAAAGCAAGCTAGAGCGCGAGAATCTGCTCAAACAACTACAAGATGGCAGCAAACCATAGGGAATGTCGCACAACTTGTGAGGGGAATACTTTGGAGCGCGGGCATTAGTGCAGAAAATCGTTACCGTGATTCTTCGTCAACTGGTGTTTTTTCATATTTGATAACGATTTTCCACAGTGGCTATAATAGCCAGTGCGGAAAATCGTTATCAAATTCGGTAATTTCCCAGTTGACAAGGATGCCATGCAACGATTTTCCGCACTTATGTATATTTGTTATATCCTGCAGCACCCCAAAGAGATGCCAACTCCCCCACAAACGCAGACAAATCCACACGTCATGGGGAGTGCGCAACACAAATCGTAGCCGGACTCGCTTCGCGCGAATCCGGCTATTACTTTTGTATGATGACGGAGTGGTAAGCAGTGTGACGCGCCCTAAAAGCAGCTTGCACAGCCCAACCCCTTGCGGGGAATGAGGTCGCGCGTATCCTTGGGAGTGACCCACGCCTCCCTCATCAGGCGTGCGATGGTACGAATACCGGCATAACCCCAGAGACCAGCTCCCTCGACGATGTTTACGAAGCGATTGGTGCCACAAAACCATGCGGCCTTCTGTCCAATGGCCAGAACATCCTCCGCCCGCTCGCGCGGAGCGACACGCAACTCCGGCAGCACAATCGATGAGAGTTCCACGTCAGGCGCATTTGCGCGGAGCCACTCTAACGCAGCCGCCTCCTCGTCGGTCACGCCGTCAAGATAGATCTCCCGTACACGAAATCCGTGCTCGAGCAAGAGCCGTGCGAGGCCCAGCGGCCGAGGATGCACCGATGCGTCAATCGCGATAGGCGCATCACCAACCTCGGCGAGAGCAGCTTCCAGAGCATCTTCGCAGCGACTGACCTCAAACTCCTCGTCGAGACGAGGCAGGCCAAGCGCTTCTCGGAGCTCCGCATGCTCTCCCGCAATCTCCGCGTAGGAAAAGCTCGAGGGCAAATATAGGAACCGCCGGCCCAAGCGCTTGGCAGTCTTCTGCGCACCATACGCAGCATTGGGATAGGCGGCGACAATCGTCGCCGCCGCACCAAGGCGCTTGAAGGCTCCATAATCTGCACAGCCCTGCACATCTTCCAGACGATACCCGCCCATTGCGAGCACGGTACGCAAGTCGCAATCCGCATCGAGCGAGAAGTCGCTGCCCAGCAATGCCACGAGCCCGTCATCCACTGGCTGCCGCTCGAGTGGGTCGTACATCGCCTTGCGCAGGCGAACGTCCGGACTGAGGCGTCGCTTCATGATGGGGTCCATGAACGCCTCGACGAAGTCCACCCGTGGGTAGGCGCGGCGCAGCCCTCGATACACCCGTCCCATGCTCACGCCAAGGAAGTGATGCGTGCAGACAGGAAAGACTATGACGCAGGGCGGCAGGGCATCGCGAAGCTCAAGCTTGCGCAACACGTCGAGGATGCCTTCGAGCGTAACCTGCTCAACCTCACCGCGAACGATGTCAGTCTCCTTGAGGATCACGCAGGAGAAGCGATCGGCCATACCCATCTCTGCAGCCGTCAGCACGACGCCACGCATGCAATTGACGGCGCACACGTATATCTGATGCGCCTCGGGCACCAGCATGCCGACGTGCACGATGTTCCACACGCCGTGTGCGGGCGGATTGAACTCCAACCTGGATTCAAACAGCTTCGTTGAGGTTGCCTCCCCCGCCGTGACGACCGACGGCCCAAGACGCTTGAGCATGGAATCCTCCTCGCCGTATGCGGTACAGACGCGCTAGCAGATGCGCGGAAGCAGCTCGCCTGTAGGCTGCGGAAGCAGCGTCTGCGTTCCCACCTCGGTATTGAGCACCACCCATCCGGGCCGATCGGCCACTACGCGACCAATGACCTCAGCTCCTTGAGAATGCGGACACGCGCGCAAAGCATCTACGATTGCAGGCGCCACGTCTTGCGGCGCAATAACGACGAGCCTGCCCTCACACGCCAAATACAGAGGCTCGAGGCCGAGCATACGACACACGCCCCCCACGGCGGGGTCAACCGGAATCGAGGCGGCGTCTAGCTCCACACCCACACCGCTTTGACCCGCAATCTCGTACAGAACGGTGCCCACGCCGCCACGCGTCGCGTCACGAATCACATGGATGTCGTGCGTCTCTAAGAACATCGCCTCAACGCTTCCCCACAAGGGTGCGCAGTCCGATGTCACGTCAGCCTCGATGCCGAAGTCATCTCGCTCAAGTAAGATGGTGCAGCCGTGACGGCCCACATCACCTGTCACGATGATGGCGTCACCCGGCATCGCCTTGTCGCCCGCAGGTGCAACACCTTCCAGAATCTCGCCCACGCCCGTGGTAGTAATGAACACCCCGTCCACCTGACCACGCCCGGCGACCTTCGTGTCGCCCGCCACCAACGTGACGCCGACCTCGGCAGCAGTCGCCGCCATCGAGTCTGCAATCTGCTCGAGCTTGTCGAGCGGATACCCCTCTTCGATTACGAAGGCGCACGTTAGGTAGAGTGGCCGCGCGCCCATGCAGGCAAGGTCGTTGACGGTTCCACAGATCGAGAGCTTCCCGATGTTGCCTCCCGCAAAGAACGAAGGCGAGACGATGAAGCCGTCCGTCGACATCGCCATTCTGCCACGGGGAGCATCAAGCACCGCAGCATCGTCAGCCGTGAGCAGCGAGCTCGCGAACCTCCTTGCAAAGACACGGTCGATGAGCTCGGCCGTCTGCTTCCCGCCAGCACCCATGGCCAGCGTGACCTTATTCTCGCCACTCACAACACTTCACCTCCGTACTGGTAGTACGCCGAGCAGGCACCCTCGCCCGACACCATGCAGGCACCCACGGGATGCTGAGGCGTGCAACCACGACCAAAGAGCGGGCAATCACTTGGCTTACACTTGCCCTGAAGCACCTCGCCGCATCGACACGCGGGGTTCGCACGCCCCTCGATATGCGGCATGTCAAACACGCGACGCGCGTCCACCGACGCGTATTCCTCGCGCAGCTTGAGGCCCGACTGGGGAATGACGCCCAAGCCGCGCCACTCGGTGTCGCAAGGCTCCATGAGCTTATCGATAAGGGCAACCGCTGCGGGTGAACCCTCAGGACGTACCACGCGCGGGTAGGCGTTCACAAAGAACGGCCTCCCTTCTCCACCCTTGCGCACAGCCACCGCCAAAGCCGTGACCAGCTCCTTCGCGGTGAAGCCCGCCAGCACGCCGCTTACCCCTTGATCGGCCAAGTCTTCGCAGAGCTGTGTGCCGGTAATGGCGTGCACGTGCCCGGGATACAGGAACACGTCCGCCGAGTCCTTGAGTGCGGCATATGCGTTGGGCATGGTTTTGTTGGCCGTGAGCAGCGAGAAGTTCGCAATGCCTTCAGCAAGAGCCTGGTCAACCGCAAGGCACGCCGCCGGAACCGTAGTCTCGAACCCCACGGAGAGGAATACCACCTGTTCGTCAACATGCTCACGCGCGTACGTCACCGCATCAAGCGGCGAGTACACGACCTGTATGCGCCCGCCCTCGGCCCGCGCGGTCGCTAGGCTACCACTCGTCCCCGGCACACGCACTAGATCGCCGAAGGTCGTGATGGTCGCGCCGTGCGCCGCCAACCATATGGCCTCGTCAATGAAACCAACCGGCGTAACACATACCGGACATCCCGGTCCAGAGATGAGTTCGACCTGCGGAGGCAACAGCTTGCGGATACCCAGACGAAAGATCTCGTGCGTATGGGTTCCGCACACCTCCATGATCCTCAAAGGCGGACCATCATATGTTGCTAGAATCTCGACCGCTGACGGTCGCTTTTGTGCACGCTCGTCACTCATGCGTACAACGCCTCCAGCACCTCGTCAGTCTCGTGCTCGTCCTCGTCGGTTATCTTTGCGATGGCAAAGCCCGCATGCACCATGACGTAATCGCCCGGCTCGACCTCATCGAGCAACTCGACCGACACGTCGCGCCGCGCGCCAGAGGCATCTACGATGGCCGTACCGTCCTGGATGCGCACCACCTTTGCCGAAAGCCCCACACACATGCTCGTTCTCCTCTCCTTTGACGGGGATGCATCCCCCACCGAACATGCCACACCATGCGACATGCCGTACGAAATCACTCCATGCGCAACCTGGAAGCCGCCACCATGGCTTGCCCGAGGGCAACGCCGCCATCGTTGGGCGGAACCAGACTGTGGATATATACATTGAATCCTTGCGCTCGCAGCCGATCGAGCGAAAGCTCCAGCAACAGCAGGTTTTGGTAGCACCCGCCCGAGAGCGCCACCACATTGACGCCAGTTCGCTCGCGTGCCCTCAGGCAAGCACCCTCCACGAAGGCAGCCAGCCCCACATGGAACGCATACGCGAGCACGTTGGGATCGTCTCCAGCCAAGCGTCGCTCGACGAGCCACGAGAACAGCTCGCTCGTCTGCAACGCGACTCCGCTCGGCATAGAGAAGTCCGCCCCAGCAGTGGCACGACCACGTTCGGCAGCGAACTGCAGCTGCGTGGCTGCCTCCCCCTCGAACGTGGAGGCACGCCGAATGCCGAGCACCGCGCTGACGGCGTCGAACAGACGGCCCGCACTTGTCGACGTGACGGTGTTTATCCCGCGCGCAATCATGGAGAGCACCACACGTGCTTCGGCAGCCGTGCAGAGGCCGACCCGTTCGACGAGCTCGGGAGCCTTGTCGCCTAGCATGCTCACCGCAACACGCCAGCCCTCACGCGCGGCGAGGTCGCCGCCAGCCTGCGCAAACGGTGCGATGTGCTCAAGACGCTCGAAGCCATAGGCATCGGCGAGAAGAATCTCGCCTCCCCATACCGTGCCATCCTCTCCGTAACCCGTACCGTCAAACGACACGCCAACGACCTTCTCGTCGCACGGTAGGTCGTTTTCTACCATGCAGGCCACAACGTGGGCATAGTGGTGCTGCACGGCAACGAGCGGAACGCCAAGTTCTTCTGCCAGCATGCGCGCCACGACCGAAGAGTTATAGCGCGGATGCAGGTCGCAGGCAATGACCTCGGGCGTGGTTTCGAGCAGCGTCTGGAAGCGGTCGATCGTCTCGCGCAGAGCATCTACCGTACGCACGTCGGCCAAGTCGCCCACATACGGCGACGGATAGAGCAGGTCTCCCACACCCACACAGAACGAGTTCTTGAGCTCGCCCCCCACCGCCAGCACGCGCGCTCCGAGCGGCCTCTGCAGTACGAACGGCAGCGGGGCCCAACCACGCGAGCGTCGCACCATGTAGGGCCTGCTCTCAAAAAGATCCATCACCGTGTCGTCCGCACGAACGCGAATGAGCCGGTTGTGGGAGAGCACGGCATCGGCAAGGGGTGCCAGCTCGCGACGGGCATCCTCGTCGTCACGACAGATGGGCGCACCCGAGTCGTTGGCGCTCGTCATAACAAGCAGGTCGGGCATGCGAATGCCATCGTCATACGAGAAGAGCAGCATCTGGAGCGGCGCATACGGCAGCATGATGCCCAGCTTCGGGTTATGCGGCGCCACATCCTCGCACACATGGCCGTCCTCTGTGCGCGGCAGCAACAGAATGGGCTTCTGGTGCCCAACAAGGATGTCTTCGGCAACCTCGCTTACACGACACTCCCGCCGGGCGACCTCAAGGTCGGCAGCCATCACGGCAAAGGGCTTCGCCATGCGATGCTTGCGCTCTCGCAACAGCCTAACTGCGCCGGGATTCGTCGCGTCACAACACAGATGGAACCCGCCGATACCCTTGATGGCCACGATGCCGCCCCGCGCCACGATGGCACGAGCCTCCGTAATGGCGTTGCGCCCGCGCTCAGGTCGATCGAGCAGGTAGACTTCCGGTCCGCACTCGTTGCAACACACCGGCTGCGCATCGTAGCGACGACTCGCGGGGTCATGATACTCGCGCGCGCACGTTGGGCACATGGCAAACTCCGCCATGCTCGTGCGCACGCGGTCGTACGGCAACGCGTCAAGGATGGTGAGGCGCGGCCCACAGCAGGTGCAGTTGATGAAGGGGTGCAGATAACGACGGTCCTTGGGATCAAAGAGCTCGCGCTGGCAGTCTTCGCAAATCGCGATATCGGGCGATATGAAGATCTCCCCAGCGGTCTTCTCGCTCTCGATGATAGAGAAGTCCGCGAATGCCGGCGCATCATGCGCAAGTCGCACGTCCAGCTTGAGGATGGCTGCACGACGCGGAGGCTCCGAACGTAGCAGCACCTCAAACCGGTCGAGCTGCTCCGGACTACCCTGGGCATAGACCTCAACGTACGGCCCCTTGTTGCACACGGTGCCCAAAACGCCCGTTGTCATGGCATGCCGCGAGACCGTGGGACGAAACCCCACGCCCTGCACGATGCCGTAGATGCGCAGACGACGCGTCTCGCTCATGACGCATCATTCCGTCGCGAAGACACCGATGCAAAGGGTGCCGTCCCTTGTGTGGCGCCCTGCGGCAGCAACTTGCCCGAGACGGGGAATTGCGGCTTGTCCACGGTCACACCAGAGAATTGCGGAACGATGCGCCAAAGCGTAGGATCGCCCACAAGCACGTCGAACTCACCCTCGTACACAAGCTGCTCGAAGTCGTCTTCCTCGTGCAGCTGTACGTCCCCCGACTGAGCGAGCTCGGGCAGCATCATGAACCACGTAGCGCACGTCACGGACGTCGCATCGTGCGAGAGAAACACATCCCGCATGGCGTTAGCCGCCACTTGCTGCTGCACTACGAGCACACGCTTGCCTCTGACGTCATACGACATCGCAATCTCCGCTGCGTCCTGTGCAGCCAACGGATTGGCCACTTCATACGGCGTGCCGAAGCGCCGCTCAAGCAGCTTAGCTGCGCGAAGACCCGAAGGCGCCACCACGAGGTTCTTCTCTGCGGCGGACGCTCGCACCACATCTTCGAACGACAGGCTCCATTCCTTGGGAGGAACGCAGTCCAAATCGAGAGGATTCGCACCCAACACCCGAACGCGTCCCGGCTCGATGGGCAGTCCCTCGTTGGCGAAGCGGTCAAAGAGGGCTACGTACGCCTTGCTAGCGCCCACGTCATAGAGTTCCATACCCGTGGTATCCATGGTAATGGTGGGCAGACCAGCACGGCGCTCGCTCATACGTCGAAGCGCGCGGTAGTCGGTGCCGATGACGGAGGGGACGGGCGTGCCGACGATGGCGGCAAAGTTCGCATCTATCTTGCGCGCAACGTCAGCAAGCTCTTCAACGAGCTTGTCGTCGCGACCGAGAATGGCGTCCATGTCGCGCAACCCCGCGCTAAAGATTGCCGAGCGCTCCTCACTCCAACGCGGCTCGTCAAATCCGCAGATGTTGCCGGTGCACCCACCGGCATCGCACACGACTACGATACCGCCAAGCTCGAAGAGCACGCTCACAGCGCCGGACTGGTCGGGCGCAAACGGCGTGAGGTACTTGCGGAGACCCCTCATGCACCGCACCTCCCCTCGCTCACGCACGCCAGAGCCAGTGCACGCAACGCCTCAAACAGACGGCGCACGCCAGCGTAGCCATACGGCTGAACGTCGGAGTTCCATGCCAGGCCTTTGGCGTCCGGATGATACCAACACGCGTCCTTGCCCAATGCGTAGTCCACCGGATTCGACCTCACGTCGTAGTGGATCATCGTTGGCTCCATGTTTGAGTAGACGCGCGTCTGGGGACTCAACTCCGCCAGACGACGGAGAAAGACGTAGTTCTCTGCCTGAAGCGTGCCAAAGACCTCACGTACCTCGAAGCCATACCGCGTCAGCGCGACAGCCAGCTCAAAGGGGTCGGCATTGAGGCACTCCCCCACCGCAAACGAGGCCCCCGGCGCGACGTCACCAAATGCCTCCACGGCTCGCTCTGCAGCCCGGTAGTCAGCGGCGTCATCAAAACGCGCGCCCAGAACCTTCCCCAACGCCCGGTATTGCGACCGAATGCGGTCCACCTGATACAGCCGTGTGAGTTCGATGGAGGGAATGCCCAAGCGTTCCTGCAAATCGGCCGCCGCAAAGCGTGCCTCGGGATGCAAAACAAGGTTGAAATTCGCCTCGGCCATGCGCTGAAATTCGTCAAAGTCCGCGCAACGGGACACCTCACGCACGCTTCGAACGCCCAAACCACGCAAGTACCCATACAGCTCGCAATCGTCCACCAGCGGCGCGAAGAACCCCAGCACATTGACGGAAGTCGCCCGCTTGGAACGCGGCTCGAGCAGTGAATACAAGCTTTGGCGCACGTGCACCATAGGAGGGCGGCGTCCCTCTCGCGTGAGGGCATACATGTAACAGGGCCGGACAGGCAGCCCCACACGCTCCTCCGCCTTGCGGCAAACGCGCTCCATATCGGTGCCGAGCAAGGCGTCCACACAGGTGATGCAGATCATTACGAGCGACGGTCGCACCGCCAAACAGCCTACGACCTCTTCCACGGCTTGCGGAATCTTGCGCAGGTGACGACCGGTGACGATGTCCGTCTCGTCCATGTTCAGGTAGAAGAAGCGGTCCTTGTAGGCCGGCATGTCGCTGACGAGCGAAGTATTGCGCCCGCAGCAGCCCGGCGCCACGAGCAGCATCACAGAACCGGGAATGGCAAGGCCGGCGCGCTTGACGCCAAACCCCTCCGCACCGGGAGAGTTGAAGGCCAACGTGGCAGGAGAGCTGTATATGAGGTGGCGGTTCGAGACAAGCTCGTCGGGCAGGTCATCCAACCCTCGGCGTGCCAGCTCCGCCGCAGTCGCAAAGAATGGTATTGCCTCACAAGGAGCAATCTCCCGTGCGTCATGTTGTCCCACGGAGGACCGTCCCCCCTGCGGAGCATCGTATGGGCAGGTCATGCGTTACACCTCGCCATCAGAAAGGCGCATCGCGAGGTCGAGGAAGCACTTGCTCACGGGAAGCGTCGGGTCACCCTCGATTACCGTCTTGCCTTCGTCCTCAAAGCGCGTTATGTCGTCGGAGCGCGGTATGCGCGCCACGACAGGCAACCCATGCCCAGCCGCAAAGGCCTCGACCTTCTCGTCCTCGTCCAAGACGTTGCGGTGATTGAGAATGACGCCGGCCACCCGCGCATAGCCGCGATCCTCGAAGTTCTCAACGGCGGTATTGATGTTGTTTGCCGCGTAGAGGGCCATCTTCTCGCCGGAGGTCACGATGAGGACCTTCTCGGCATAGCCCTCGCGAATGGGCGCGGCAAAGCCACCGCACACCACATCGCCCAGGACATCGTAGAGCACCACATCGGGCTTCCACGTCTGGAACAGACGCAAATCCTCAAGCAGGTTGAACGTCGCGATGATGCCTCGCCCTGCGCAGCCGAGTCCCGGCGTGGGACCTCCCGTCTCGATGCACAACACGCCCCCGAAGCCCTCGCGTGCAATCTGCTCAAGCGTGGGATCGTCGTCGTTCTCGCGCATGTAGTTCATGACAGGCTGAAGCGGTTCGCCACCCAAGAGGTTGATGGTGGAGTCCGCCTTGGGATCGCACCCGATTTGGATTACCCGTTTGCCCTGCACGGCAAACGCCGCCGCGAGGTTGCTGGTGATGGTGGACTTACCGATGCCACCCTTGCCGTAAATGGCTATTTTGAGCATGTCTCTCCCTCATTGCGTCTCTTGCTGCTCGGAACGTGCACAGTTGTGCGAGCCGAACCTTGCCCTCAGATAGCCTCCACATCATACCATTGCCGTGCGTTCGCACCGTACACTTCTCTGCGGACAACATGATACACAAACGAGTCGCAAAAGTCGAACATTTGTTTGCTTTCAGCAGCAAGAGGCATACCCAAAGCTACCTCCCTGTGCTAAGCTTTGCGCCACCATGATTGCGACACTCGACGACATATCCGAAGCCTTCGCGCAACAGCCTCCTTTCGGGGCGGCTGTTCTCATCCCGCTTGTCGAGCGTGCGGACGGCCTGCGCGTCCTCTTCGAGGTTCGCGCCGCTTCGCTCGCAATCCAGCCAAGCGAGGTCTGCTTGCCCGGTGGCCACGTCGAACGAGGCGAGACACCACAAGAGGCGGCGATTCGTGAGACCTGCGAGGAGCTTCTCGTCGACGAGAAAAACGTGCACGTGTTGGGCACGCTTGGCTGCATGGAGGGACCTGGCGGCAGGGCGCTTTGGGTCTTTGTGGGAACGCTCGCCAACTACGAGGGCACCTTTTCGTCCGATGAGGTGGACCACACGTTCACTCTCCCACTTGACTGGCTTCTGACGCACAATCCCGCGTGCTATACCATCGAGCAATGCCCCGTCTTCCCTGAGGACTTCCCCTGGAATCGCATCCCCGGTGGTCGCGCATACCCGTGGCACTCACGTGCATATGACGTCCCGTTCTATCTGGAGACCGAGCCACTTCTGTGGGGCGCCACCGCACGCATCATACATCGCTTTTCGCAGGCGCTCAAAGACGCCATCGAGGAGCGGGAGGCGCGCGTGCCATGCGACGGGAGACGTTGAGCGCAGTATACTTCGAGGAGGCAAGGCCACACCTAGCGCCACAGAGAAAGGCTCATGATGCTCGAACCAGGAACCCAAGCGCCCGACTTCACCCTCCCCGACCAGAACGGCGACCTGCACTCGCTTTCGGACTACCGAGGCAAAAAGGTCGTCCTCTACTTCTATCCACGCGACATGACGGCTGGCTGCACCAAGCAGGCATGCGCATTCGGCGACCTCTACCCACAGTTCCAAGAGAAGGGTGCCGTCGTCATCGGCATCAGCAAAGACACCGTCGCCTCGCACAAGCGCTTCGAGCAGAAGCATGGCCTTCCGTTCGCGCTGCTCTCCGACACCGAACTCGTTGCCATCAAGGCCTACGACGTGTGGAAAGAAAAGAAGCTCTACGGTAAGGTTTCGATGGGCGTCGTCCGCACCACCTACCTCATCGATGAGGATGGGGTGATCACAAAGGCTTTCGGCAAGGTGAAGGCAGCCGATAACCCCGCCCAGATGTTGGCCGAACTCTCGTGAGGATCATCGTATCGCCCGCAAAGAAGATGGTTTGCGATCCTGATGCACCTCAGCCACGGGGCCTTCCCGCATTCGTGCGGGAGGCCGAGCGACTGAGGGATTGGGTCTGCAACCTCTCGTATGCGGAGCAGAAGGCGCTCTGGCGCTGCAGTGACGCCATCGCGCGCCGAAGCGCGGAGCAATTCGCACATATGGACCTGCGGGAAAGCCTTACGCCCGCGCTGCTCTCCTATGACGGCATACAGTACGCGTACATGGCTCCCACGGTTTTCGACGAGGATCAGCTCGCCTATGTACAGGAGCATCTGCGCATACTCTCGGGATTCTACGGCGCCTTGCGACCGATGGACGGCGTGGCGCCTTATCGCCTCGAGATGCAAGCGAAGGTTGCCGTCGATGGCCATGCCAATCTCTATGAGTATTGGGGTGATTTGCTCTATCGCAACGTCATGGGACGGGATCACGTACTCGTGAACCTCGCCTCAAAGGAGTATTCGAAGGCAATAGAGCGCTACCTCCAACCCGAGGACCGCTACGTCACCTGCGTGTTTGGTGAGCTGGTGGGCGGGCGCGTGGTGCAGAGGGGCGTATACGCAAAGATGGCGCGCGGCGAGATGGTGCGCTACCTTGCGAACATCCGGGCCGAAGAGCCCGAGCAGATGCGCACCTTCGCTTGGAGTGGCTACACCTACGACGAGAGCCGCTCTACCAGCGCGACATATGTATTCGCCCGGTAACAAGGAGGTCGTCATGAGCGCGGCGAAATCATCCGTTAATTACGTCAGCCTGAGCAAGGCCATGTCCAAAGCGCTGCGTCATCGTCCGGAACGGCTCGGCATCACCCTTGCCTCAGACGGAAGCGTAGAGCTGCAGACGCTCATTGACGCACTCAACCGACGGGGTGGGTGGCCGCGCGAGCTGGACGAGGCGGATGTCATGGAGGTCGTGCAGAACGGTTCAAAGCAACGCTTCGCGGTCGAGGCCGGTCGCATACGGGCGCGCTATGGCCACACGGTTCCGCTACCGATAACCTACGAGCGCGCTGAACCACCTGCGATTCTCTACCACGGGACATCACCCTCATCCGTGGGTGCCATTCTTGCAGAAGGACTGCTTCCCATGGATCGAAAGACCGTGCACCTCTCGGTAGACGTTCCAACGGCCAAACAAGTTGGGGCGCGTCACGGAGGAAGGGCCACCGTCCTGCTCGTGGACGCGGCCCAAGCCTCGCGCGCCGGCATCACCTTCTATCGCGGCAACGACCAAACATGGCTCGCCGATCGCATCCCACCACAGTACCTTTCGGTGATGGAGTAAGGACCCGAGGACAGAATTCTCATCGGTGCTTTTTTGACCTTAAGCTAATCTTACGTACAATTGTTCGCTCCTTGTGCTATACTTGCTTCATCACAAGGAGAGGCCGCAAGGCATGCCAGAGGGTCGCACTCCCATCATCGCCCCCACGCTGCGGGCGACAGGTGGCACTTTCCCCAGCACAATCCATGGTTCGTTTTGGCTTTCGGAAAGGAGAGCTCATGTCCAGCTATTCAATTGGCGTCCAGGGCATCTACACCAGTTACCACTCCGGCAGACTTGCAGCGGTCGATGAGACCGACCGAGCTGCCTAAGACAACCACCAGCCTCAACAAGCTCCTCGCATCGCTCAACCATGAGCCTCTCGATTTGGTGCACCGCATCCTCAATGGATAGCACGTCGAACCCGAGACTGCACAGACGCCCACGTGCCCGAGGGTGAATACGGACTCTTCTTTGCCGGCACCATGATCGACGAGCTCATCAGTGAGTCGTGGCTTGCGGCAGAGAACCTCCCATTGGCCTCGTAGCCACCGGCGCGTCCACGCAGAGAAAGATAAACCAAAGGCGTGATGCAGTTGGCGCGCGCCATGCTCTACCGACTAGCATTCCAATTCGTCAAATGACTTGTGCGTTACCATATATACCAAGGATGGAGGCTGGATGAGGATCGTGAATGATGACGTAGTTGCTCGTTCCAAACGAAGGCAGCAATACCTACATCGTCTCGAAGGACTACGAACCATGGACGACGACTTCATGCGCTGCGTACTTAAGAACAACCTTCCACTTGCACAGCACATACTCAGAATTTAAAGAAGACTCCAGAAGGGAAAGACGAGATGTGCCAAGCATTCGAAGACACCTATAACGAGGGACTCCAGCAGGGCATGGAGCAGGGCATGGAGCAGAACCTGCTGAAGAATTCGAAGAGCGTGATGGACAAGCTCGCCTACACCGCCCAAGAGGCGCTCAGCCTCCTCAACGTGCCTGCGTCGGAGCAATCACGCTACCTCGAGATGCTGTAGGATCTCGGCAACCTTGGCGATCATCTAGGCGAGCGTTGCGGTCTTCTGCCATTAGTCTCTGAGTATCGTCCGCTCTTTCGCCTTCATCCCACCACAAACGTCACCCACACCCTACAGATGCGGACCGGCCCCACCAATCGCGACGTCGTCGGGCGAATGAATCGATTTCGCTATTACAGCTCGATGACCAAGCCAGGACGCAAGGACACCACACCATCGAGTTCGGCCATCAGCACCTCAAGGGCATGCCCTCCCGTGCAATGCCCCACATACAGGCGCTCGATTCCCACCTTGCGCATGCTCCGTGCGACGTTACGCGCCACCTCGTCACCGACATTCTTGAGGTGTAAGCCACCGACGAACGCACGCACCCGCCTTTCGGGAAATGCAGCACGCACCTCATCCAAAATGCGCCGCACGCCAACATGAGAGCAACTGCTCATGACGCAGATCGCGTCATGAGCAAGCTCGAAGACCAAGGTGAGCTCATGCGCGAAGGGGTCAGCAACCATGCCCTCGGACGTACGCAGATACATCCCCTTGCTTCCCTCAGCCGACGAGCGAAGCGGCGAGACGGGAACGCCTACGCTGTGCGGCACCACGTGAACGCCCTGCGCGATGGAAGTCACGCGCGTCGTCGGCGCCCAGCGCAGACGCTCCGAATGCTGCTCGAGCAGTCCCTGTCGAATGCCAATGTAATGCTCCTCCGCCGTGCCGCCTCGCGTTGACCAGCAGTTTTCTTCGCAAGCGGAACTCAGGCATACAGGCGCCCGATTGTTGCGCGCCAAGAACTCCCCCATCCCGTCCGCATGGTCGTAGTGCGCGTGCGAGAGCACGGCAAGGTCTACCAAAGCGAGGTCGATTCCAAGCATGGATGCATTCTGCACGAACACGTCCGACTGCCCGAAGTCAAGAAGAACGTTGACCACAGTCTCTGCCGCCGCATGGTAGCGAACGTGCACAGAAAGACCCCATTCGTGCTCGAGGCCCGGCACACACACGTCATCCGTAAGAATTGTGGCGCGAAGCTGCGCAGGCGACGACCGCTCGAAAGCAAGCCTTGGCATGTCGTCCTCTTCGACATGGATGATGCCACGCCTGGAAAATCCCAGCTTGTCGAGCAGTCCCTGCAGCACGTAGTTGTCGGGGTGCGTGTCGATGCGCAGCCGACCGACGCGCGCAAGGGCCCATTCCAAGCAGGCAGCACCCACCCCGTGCGCGACGCCAGCAGAGGCGATACGATGAACCACCCCATACGGCGCATCGCACTCCCACGCGCCATCCTCAATATGCTCGTAGCACGGGTCAATGTGGTCTCCGTAATCATAGAAGAAGACGCCCGCCAGTCGTCCATCGTCCGTCTCGCACACATAGCTCTTGCCCGCAGCGATGTCGGAGCAAATCAGCGAGCGCGGCGGCCAGTTCGTAGGCCCCCACTGCGTGGGGTTGTCGTGCTCGGCCATGAACGTGCGCGCACGAGCGTAGATGCCCATAACCTCGTCGAGCTCGTCTTCGCGCGTGGGGCGAATGTGCATCGTGGACCTCCTTGGTCGGTTTCGGCACCTTTGGCCGCTTCTCTCAGTACAATCTAGCATGGTCGGCTCAGACACTCTCCGCAGAACAACTCCGACGGAGAGTCAATCGAGAGGAGCATCTCAATGCCAAACCTCAACGCAACGCCTTCCGCCGAGCGCGTCCACATCGGCTTCTTCGGTTGTCGCAACGCAGGCAAGTCATCCGTCGTCAATGCCGTTACCGGCCAAGACCTTGCCGTCGTCTCGGACGTGGCGGGCACCACCACTGACCCGGTACGGAAGGCCATGGAGCTGCTCCCACTTGGACCGGTCGTCATCATCGACACACCCGGCTTCGACGACGAGGGCATGCTGGGCGAGAAGCGCGTGCTGCGCACCAAGCAGACCCTCAACCGCACCGACATTGCCGTGCTCGTGGTGGACGCCACACGCGGCATGGGCGAGGTGGACCAGCAGCTCGTCGGCCTCTTTGAGGAGAAGCTCCTCCCTTACGTGGTGGTATACAACAAGTGTGACCTCCTTCAAGAGGCTCCGCCAATCCCCAAGTACGGCCTTCTCGCAAGCGCCCTCACCAACCAGGGAATCCACGAACTCAAGGAGCGCCTCGGCGCGCTCGCGCCGAAGGACGACCCGGGCCATCGCCTGCTCGGCGACCTCATCCGTCCCGAGGCGGCCGTCATACTTGTGTGCCCCATTGACGAGTCCGCACCAAAGGGCCGCATGATCTTACCCCAACAAATGGCCATACGCGACGTGCTCGACTCGGGAGCCACCGCCCTCGTATGCCGCGAGACCGAGCTTGCCACGACGCTCGCGCACCTGCAAGCACCGCCCGCACTCGTGGTCACCGACAGCCAAGCCTTCGGCTACGTCACGCCCATCGTTCCGGACGCCGTGCCCCTCACATCGTTCTCTATCCTCATGGCGCGCTACAAGGGCTACCTGCAGACGGCCGTCGCCGGCGTCGCCGCCGTCGAGCGCCTGCACGACGGAGATACCGTACTCATGGCGGAGGGCTGCACTCACCACCGCCAGTGCAACGACATCGGCACCGTTAAGATTCCTCGTTGGTTGCGCGCCCACACCGGCTGCGAGTTGCACATCGAGACTTGCTCTGGCCGGGAGTTCCCCGACGACCTCAGCCCGTATGCGCTCGTCATCCACTGCGGCGCTTGCATGACGAGCGAGCGCGAGGTGCACTATCGCATGCGCTGCGCCCAAGACCAAGGCATTCCGTTCACAAACTATGGCATCACCATCGCTCAGATGACGGGCACCCTCGAGCGCAGCCTACGGGTGTTCCCGTCCATCCACAGCACGTTGGTGGGCAACGATTAGCCCATCCCCAGGCACCGTCCCACGGGACACACCCAAAGCGGTGAACGAAAGAAGGAGACGCACCATGCGCATCGACGACCTTGCCCACAAGCTCGCGCGCGAGCACACACTCAGCGATGACGAGTATCTCGCGCTGCTGCAGAATCGTACTCCTGAGCTCGCCGACCGCATGGCCGAGCTCGCGCGCGCCGCACGAGAGCCCATCTACGGCACGGCTGTGTACACGCGCGGCCTTATCGAGATAAGCAACATCTGCAAGAACGACTGCCTCTACTGTGGCATCCGGCGCTCCAACGGCAATGTCGAGCGCTATCGGCTAGAACCCGACGTCATCGTGGCATGTGCACGTCAAGGTTACGAGCTCGGCTTCAGGACCATCGTGCTCCAAGGCGGCGAGGATGGCTTCTATACGGACGAGGTGCTCGCCGACATCGTCGAGCGCATCGTTGCGACGTGTCCGGATACCGCCGTGACCCTCTCGATGGGCGAGCGCAGCCGCACCAGCTACCAGCGGCTCTTCGACGCGGGCGCGACGCGCTATCTCCTGCGCCACGAGACGGCCACTCGCGCCCACTACGAGCGGCTCCATCCCGCACAGATGAGCTGGGATAACCGTATGCGGTGCCTGCATGACCTGCGCGGCATCGGCTACCAGGTGGGCGCGGGCTTCATGGTAGGCGCGCCTTACCAGACGATGGAACATCTCGTCACCGAGATGCGCTTCGTCGAGCAGTTCAAGCCCGACATGTGCGGCATCGGACCCTTCGTTCCCCATCACGACACGCCCTTCGCGCACGAGCCGGCCGGCACGCTCGAACTCACGCTGTTCCTGCTCAGCATGATTCGTCTCATCCACCCGCACGTGCTGCTCCCCGCAACCACGGCACTCGGCACCATCGACCCACGCGGTCGCGAGAAGGGCATGCTCGCCGGCGCCAACGTGGTAATGCCAAACCTCTCACCGGTAGCCGTCCGCAAGAAGTACCAGCTCTACGACAACAAAATCTGCATGGGCGAAGAATCTGCCATATGCCGCGGCTGTCTCGCGCGGCGCATGGAATCCGTTGGCCACCACCTCGTCGTCGACCGCGGCGACATCAAGCGCTGACGACCAACGCGGGCTGCCCCCAGTGAACCGCTAAGGATTCACTGGGGGCAGCCCCTGATAACCCATGCGATCGAATGAGAGACGACTAGACCTCTTCGCCGTTCGTGGCAATCACGTTCTTGTACCACTCGAAGCTCTTCTTCTTGAAACGCTTGCCGGATCCCTCGCCGCCGTCCTTGATGTCGACGTAGATGAACCCGTAGCGCTTGGCGTACTCGCCGGTGGTGAAGCTCACGACGTCGATGCAGCCCCAAGGCGTGTAGCCCACGAGGTTCACGCCGTCCTCCTCGACGGCCTTCTTCATCTCGCGAATGTGCGCGCCGAGATAGCTGATGCGGGCATCATCCTCAACGGTGTTGTTCTCGTCGAGGTCTTCGTACATGCCGATGCCGTTCTCCACGATGAACTGGGGCATGCCGTTGTAGCGCTCGTCAAAGCGCTTGAGCATGATCCGCAGACCAACCGGGTCGATGGTCCAGCCCCAGTCGGTGGCACCGAGGTAGGGGTTGGGCACGTTGTGCGGGTCGTTCGCGCTCGTGGATTCGGATATGTCAACTTCCACGGTGGAGTCGACCACGCTCGACGCGTAGTAGCTAAAGCCGATGTAGTCCACGGGACCGGCAGCCAGCGCAGCGAGGTCGTCGTCGGTGATGTCGAGGTTCCAGCCCTTGCGCTCGAACATCTTGAGCGCGAAGTTGGGATAGCTGCCACGGCACTGCACGTCACCGAAGAAGAAGATGTGGTGGTTGGCGTCATCGGCCATGAGGACGTCCTCCGGTTTGCACTCGCGTGGGTAGGTCGGTCCGGAGGCAATCATGCAGCCCACCATGAGGTCGGGATCAATCTCGTGAGCAACCGCCACTGCCTTCGCGCTCGCCACGAACTCGTAGTGCGCGCACTGGTACATCATCTTCTCGGGATCGTCGAACTCGGTGAAGACGACACCGGAGTTGGTCCAGCCAAAGATGGGGTTGGAGATGTTGAACTGGTTGCCGATCTCGTTGAAGGTCATCCACCACTTGACCTTCTCGTGGTAGCGCTCGAAGCAGACCTTCGCGTAGCGCACGAAGAGGTCGATGAGCTCGCGGTTCGCCCAGCCGCCGTACTTCTTGCAGAGGCCGTAGGGCATCTCGAAGTGGCTCAGCGTGATGACGGGCTGGATGCCGTTCTCCAGCATGCAGTCGAACATGTCGTCGTAGAATTTGAGGCCAGCCTCGTTCGGCTCAAGCTCGTCGCCCTCCGGGAAGATGCGGCTCCAGCTGATGGACGTGCGGAAGCACTTGAAGCCCATCTCGGCAAAGAGCGCAATGTCGTCCCGATAAGTGTGGTAGAAGTCGATGCCCTTGTGATTGGGATAGTACTTGCCGGCCACGACACCGTCGGTGATCTGCCGCGGAACGCCGTTGGAGCCACCCGTCATCACGTCGGACACGGACAGACCACGACCATCCAGGTCATAACCACCCTCGAGCTGGTGCGCGGCAACCGCGCCGCCCCACAGGAAGTCCTTTGGTAATGCCAATGTCCCTTCTCCTTTCCTCATGTGTTTCCCGTACCACCTAATATAGCTCAAACTTGATGAAGTGGGGACAAGGGCGAGAGACAAGGGCGAAATGGGGATTACACCGGGGGGAGGAACTTCACCAAGGGGACACCCCTTCCATGAAAATAGGGGACCGCCCCTTCCGTGACGGTCCCCTTCTGTATCCCCACTAGAGATTTGTGCACCTAGCCCACGGTCAGCTGATCCTCTTCGTCGGAGAGCTCGGAGACCATGAACGACAGATAGGTCGCGAGCAGGTGGTTCTTCAAGACCTCGGCAAGGGCAGGGTCGCTGATTCGAGTCACGCCGAACCCAATCGGATCGTCATCGTCCTCGAACGCAACACCACGGAAGTACTCGTATGCGGCGTCGAACTTCGCGCGCTGGCTCTCGTCGAGCGCCTCGAGGTCATAGGTGTACTCGATGCCAATCTTGGGGAAGTTGGGCGGCACCGTGGGCACGGCGTCTGCCTTATTGGTGAAGGTACGGAAGTTGGGGAACCCGTAGCCGCTCTTCGCGTCTTCCCCACACTCGTAGTTGGGCGAGGCGTAGGTGTAGACGAAGCGCTGCTCGTCCTCTGCGATGTCCTTCGTCAGGCGTCCCACGACGTTGGCGACCGCAGCACCGAGGCTGTGCCCTGTGATGAAGAGAATCGTATTCGTGTCGGTCGCGCCCTCGATGCTGCGCGCGTACTCGGCAAGCGCGTCGGCGCAGTTCTTGCCCGCCTCAAAGAAGCCGTCCTTGACGGACTTGACGTCGGTGATGGCATCGTTGCCGGTCGTGGTTCCCTTGAAGGTGGCAATCACGATGTGGAAGGTTCGGCCATCCTTCTGAATCGCCTTGTGGGCGAAGGTGCGCGCAGGCTCACTCACCGCATTCCGCCGCAGGGTGGTCATGGGATAGTTGCTGCTCCACATGTGCTCGAATCCCAGCGTCTTGAACAACGCCTCGACGGTGAGGGAGGACATCTCGCACGCCCAGCTCGTCACCAAGCCGATGATGGCAAGACGCGGGTCCTTCACCCGAGCGGTCGCACTCTGCAGCAGGGCGCTCCAGTCCCACATCATGCGGAAGGGGCGCTTGAACGGAAGGTTCACCCATTGGGGCTCAAGCTCCTCGTACACCGAGACGTTCTGGTCCTCCTCTGCGAGAAGGGCGGGAGCCGTGTAGTGCTCGATTGCATCCTTGAGAGCTTCTATCCTCTCAACGTTGTTCTCCATGTCGCACTAATCCTTTCTTACAGACAAGAACACATAGATGATAAGTCCGAAGCCCATAATACCAAAGAAATATCCGGCGTTAATCAACGCCTGCTTGCCTGAGCTCGCACCGGCGGAACACAACAAGCATGCGCCGAGGAAGAGCGCCGCCGCCAGCGTGGCCAAAATCGCATTGCGCACCAGGAAGGTAATCATCCTCGAGCTCCGAGGATCAATCCCAAAGTCGCCGCCCAACTTGAGCTGGCTCTTCTGGAGCATGTCGAGCGTCTCCACGGCCTTGGTGGGCAGTCCCGCCAGGTCGTCCATGCCCTGGACGCCCTTCATCACGAACGCCTGAACCATATGCTCGAGGTTCTCGGGGTTGAAGCCAAGGTCGATGTGACGCGTCATGCAATCCATGATGTTCACGCGCGGACTGAGCGCCTTGACGGTACCCTCGATGGTGAGCAGGCCACGCCCGAGGTTAGTGAGGAAGGGGTCGATGTCGTAGCCCTCCTCCTCAAGGTTTTTGGTGAGAGTGGAGAGCAAGTCGCCCGTGTCGAAGCTTTCCAGGTCGGAGTCGGCAAACTGCGAGGTCATCTGCTCGCACATGTCGAGAAGCGCGCCGTGGTCGATGGGACCGCGCGGATGGGCGATCTGCAACACGCTGCGCTTGAGGGAATAGTTGTCGCGCTTCACGAGCGCCGTGACGATGTCGAGCAGGATTTGGCGCTGCTTGGAGCTTACGTAGCCCATCATGCCAAAGTCAATCCACTCGATGCCGCCATCTACGAGCAACACGTTGCCGGCATGCGGGTCGGCGTGGTAGAAGCCGTCCGTAAGAATCTGCTCGACGTAGTTGTCGGCCAGCAGGTTGCCCAGGCGGTCGCGCTCCTCGTCGGAGAGGGACTCCACGTACTCAGTGTCGCCCACCTCGGGACCCGCAACGAAGTCTTCGGTGAGGATAGCCTCGTTAGTGTAATCCGTGTAGCACTTGGGCGACGTGACGAACTCACGGTCCTCGTTGTTCTGGTAGAAGCGAACGAGGTTGCGCTCCTCGTTGGTGAAGTCGAGCTCAATCTTTGAGGTCTCCTCCAGCTCCTTGACCATGGTCATGAGGTCCATGCCGTCTTCTTTGTTGCCAGAGAATCTGTCCATCGTCTCCAGCACCTTCTCGATGAGGGCGAAGTCTTGCGCCACGGTGTCCACCACGCCGGGACGACGCACCTTGACGGCCACCACGGTACCATCCTCGAGCACGGCCTTATGCACCTGGCCGATTGAGGCAGCGCCGAGCGGCTCGTCATCGAAGGACGAGAAGAGCTCCTCGGTGGGCCTCCCCAGGTACTTCTCGATCTGAGCGTGCACCGTTGCGGCATCCATGGGCGACACGCTCGAGCGCAGCGAGGCGAGCGCGTCGCAATACTCGACGGGCAGCATGTCGGTGTGGGTCGAGGCGATCTGTCCGAGTTTGACGAAGGTGGGGCCAAGGTCTTGAAGGATGTCCACCGTCATAGCGGGCGTGAGCCCGTCGCTGTAGTCGTACTTCTTGAGGATGGCAACAATCTCTTTTCCGCGCGCGCTGTAGTCAATCTTGTCCTTGGTCTTCTTACGCGCGTTCCTGAGCGCTTGGATGAAAGTAGCCACGTCATATCCTTTCAGTATACTGAATACTACCAGCAATTATACGTGAGAATTGTACTGCCTGCTGTCCAACAGATGTCCAACAATGAAACATCTCTATGATATATCTATTCCGATAGCGGGAATGGATACGTACCGACGCGCAACATGATGTATCATCCCTTTACGTGTGACTTCTCAAACCAAGGACCCGCGCGGTCCGATCGAAAGGAGCAACAATGGAGAACGTCGTAACCGCAATCTTCGATGTCGAGGCTGAGGCCTACAAGGCTTTCACTGAGATTCGTAACAAGCCCTTCGGCGAGGACTATGCCGTAGCCGAGGCTTCGCTGCTCAAGCGCGACGGCGATGCCATCGTCGTTGTCGATGCCTTTGATGCCGCCGCCGTCACCGCCGACGACACCGCAGCCGGCATCGTCATCGGCTCGCTCGTGGGCATCCTGGGTGGCCCGCTCGGCGTCATTCTCGGTGCAAGCACCGGCGCCCTCATCGGCAGCGCATATGACTCTGCCGACGCAATTGACAGCGTCTCGATGCTCGAGGTCACCGCTGCCAAGCTCTACGACGGCGAGGTCGCCATCGTCGCGCTGGTCCAGGAGGAGGAGCCCGCGTTCGACGCCGCCTTCGCTGGCTACGACACCACCATCGTGCGCCACTTCGCCGTAGACGTCATCAACGAGGTCGACCTTGCTCGCGAGGCGACGGCGGACTTCGAGAACCAGCTCCGTCAGCAGCTCCGCGTCGAGCGCAAGGCCGAGAAGGCCGAGAAGCGCGAGGAGCGCAAGGCAAAGATTAAGGCGCGCTTCGATGAGCTCAAGGCCAAGCGCGCCGAGCGCAAGGCTGCCTTCGATGAGGGCAAGGAGATCGCCAACGCGCAGTTCACCTCCTCCACCAAGGAGATGCTCGGCACCGAGTAACAACTCGCTACGCTAGATTGCGCGGGGCGTCAGGGAAAATCCCTGACGCCCCGTTCTTTGTGGCGTCCATTAGGCGGTGGCCCCCTGGACCCGCGAGGCCACCGGAGAGTGTCCTCTTATGGGCCTCTTATCCACGCACGTACAGCCGCACGAGACCCGGCTCCACTCGCTCCCATCGGTCGCAGAGATTCTCTATGATGGATTGCGAGAGGACGTCTCGCTCGCCATCCATCAGACTGCCACTCTCGAGCAGTGGTCCGCGACAGTCGATGGTAAGTATTGTGTCTACACCGCCCTCGCCAGCCGAAAGCATCACGTGAATGTTGGGGTCGGTGACGTTGCGCTGGCGCGCAATAGTAAGCAGCTGGTTCCCCACAGTTTCTTCCACCATCAACTGGCACACGTTTGTGGCATGCCTCCCCATGAATTGGCGCTGGCAATACACAACAAGTGACGCCTCCATAGCATGGAAGTCAGGACTCAGCGTGTTGACGTCCCACTTCCAGCTTCTCACGCGGAAGATGAAGTCGTGCGTTTCTTGCCGCAGCGGGTGCTCGAAGATCTGCTCGGGCGGTCCCGCTTCCCAGAGCTCGCCGCGGTCCATGTAGAACACGCGCGAACTCGCATCACGAGCAAAGCGCATCTCGTGCGTAACTACCAACATGGTGAGACCGCGCTCGGCAAGGCCCGTGATGACGGAAAGCACCTCACTTACCATCTGTGGGTCGAGCGCCGACGTGGGCTCGTCAAAGAGCAATATCTTTGGATCCATGGCGAGACCGCGCGCGATGGCCACGCGCTGACGCTGGCCTCCAGAAAGCTCATGCGGCCAACTGAGGGCCTTGTCGCGCAGGCCTACCGTCTCGAGCAGATTCAGCGCCCGATCGTACGCCTCCTGCTTGGAGAGACCAAGCAGGTCCATGGGCGCCATCATGAGGTTCTCGACCACGAGCTTGTGGCCAAAGAGCGCGTAGTTCTGGAAAACCATTCCCATCTTGCGTCGCATGGCGGGCAGGTCGGTGGCGGGGTCGCACATGTCTACCCCGTCCACGATGATCGATCCCGAGGTCGGCGTCTCCAGACGATTGAGACAGCGGATGAAGGTTGACTTGCCCGTGCCCGAGGGTCCGATGATGGAGATGACCTCGCCCTCATCCACCGTCGCGTTGACGTCCTTGAGCGGCGTTATGTTTGGATACTCCTTGCGCAGGTGGCTCACTTCGATGAGACTCATAGCTGTACCCCCTCAATCTCGCGCGGTCGGTTCTCCACGTCAAAGCGCGCCGCAAGCTTCCCCAACATCCACGCGAGCAGGCGACAGAACAGGAAATAGATAATGGCCGTGGATATAAGCGGGAAGAATGCGTCCATGGTGCGGGCACGTATGAGGTCGCTCGCACGCGTGAGGTCCTGCACGGATATGTATCCCACGATAGCGGTATCCTTAACGAGGCTCACGAACTGACCCATGAGCTGCGGCGTAAATCGTTGCATGGCCTGCGGGAAGATGATCTTCCTGAATACCTCCTTACGCGTGTAGCCCAACGCGAGGCCCGTCTCTTCTTGAATGATGTCGATACCGTCCACGGCCGTCCACATGGTGGAGCCGGAGGTCGAGCCAAAGGAAAGCGTGAAAGCGAGAATGGCCACCAGCGTACCAGGCACACTGATGGAGCCGAACACCACGTAATAGAGAACCATGAGCACCACCACGAGTGGTACGCCACCCATGATCGCCTGGTACCCGTCAACGAGCTTGCCTATCCAACGCATGCCGCTCCGACGGGCGAGCACCGTGCCGAAGCCGAGCAGGGTGCCGAGCGCGCCGGCGCATACACTGATGAGGACGGTGGTGCCAAGACCCGAAAGAATCAGCTTCCAGCGATCCTCCTCGATGAACGTCTTGCTGAAGGACTCGGCCATGCCAGCCCAGAAGTCGCCACCTGCAGCCGCGCCGCCCTTCGTCATGACGATGACCGAGATGGTGGTGGGCATGACCGTATCGCTGAAGTCACATACGGATGCGCGCTCGGGAGTCTGCGTAAGGGTGCCGCCGAAGTCTGCCTTTCCACTGTCCACTTCGGCAAAAATGGAATCCATGGGTGCGGTGGACACCTTGAGGTGGTATCCCAGCTCACGAGCGATGAGCAGTGCCAGCTCCACATCGTAGCCTTTGGCCTTGCCGCCTTCGCCGACGTAGCTGAAAGGCTCGATGACGCCCGACGTAACGAACTTGAGCGTGCCGTTGGGGGCGTCCCAGTCCTGCGCGGGCAGGGTCTTACCCGACTCATCGGCTGCCACCCACTTCTCCTCAAGCGCTGCCAGCGTACCGTTCTCCCCAAAGCGCTCGATGAGCTCGTTGAACTTCTCAGTGAGCGACGATCCCTTTTGGAAGAAGAACCCCTCCGAGACGTCGGCAACGGGTTCGGGCAGCAGCGTCACCGTACCGGGACGACGATTCACGGCGAGCTGGCAGCAATACGAAAGCTGCACCGCCGCATCCGCCTTGCTCGCCTCCACAGCCGCCACGCATTCCGCAAGCGAAGGATAGAAGTCCTTTTTCGTACCCTCGATGCGCTCTTCGATGCGCTGGTCATACACGCTGCCGTTCACGTAGGCAAAGCGCTTGCCGGAGAGCTCGTCGAGCGTTTGGTACAGGGGCTCGGAGGTTTCGGATTCGCTCTCCGATGCTTGCACGGATGCCGGAACCACAGCAAGCACACCGAACATCACGCATGCAAACAGCACGACCGCAAACGCCACTATCGCACGTCGACACCTTCGTCTTCTCATGGGCAGCCCCTCTCTTTGATTCCCAGCCGCTTAATGTGGCTCAGGAATCAAATGATAGACCATCATGCCTACCCATGGGACAACCGAGGGGCAGCTCGCCGTAGCAAAGAGCTACATATCAGCCACATTCGACAACATGGCACGCTAAGCCAAGCGAGTCGCTCACTTGGCGATGGCCTGCCGCCCCACGGCGACGAACCGTTCGATGAGGTCACTCAGCTGCTCGGGAGTCATCCTGCAGCCACCGTCGAGCCAGCTCCCCACGACGCCGGAAGCGCCATGCGTGATGAAGCGCAGGAAGAGCTCTCCCTCATCCGCGTCCGTCATGCCCTCGGTACCCCACCGGGCGAGGGTTTGCTCACAGCAAAGGTCGATTGCCCGCTCGAGGAGGCGCGCGTTACCATGCCAGACGGCCACCCAGCGCTCACGGCTGGCGTCGATTGCCCGACACATGTCGAGCGTGACTTTCCCCTCGTGATAGCCACTCTCAATCATCTCCGTCAGCTCGGCCAAGAGCTCCTCATCCACCTCCGCAAGCACGTCCTCAGGCGCCGAGTAGTGGGTATAGAACGTGTTGCGGTTAACGTCGGCCTCCCTGCAGAGCTCGGTTGTAGTCACCTGCGCAACGGACTTAACCGCCATGATGCGCAACAGCGCCTCTCGGATCGCTTTCTTCGTCCGTCGGACGCGTTTGTCCTCCGTCTTTACAGCCATTCTCACTCACAATCGTACGTTATCGAACGTTTTGTATTGATATCGGATACCGATGCATTACTAACGCACGAGCAAACACATGCCTTTTAGATACTATGTCAGTTAAGGCTTTTTGGCTACGCCAAAGGAGGTTTGCATGGACGAACGGGTGTATCTGGTCACAGGCGCTGCGGGATTCTTGGGCAGCACCATCACGAGGCAGTTGGTCGAGCAGGGCAAGCGGGTGCGCGCCTTCGTGCTCGCGGGCGACCCAGCAATCAAGTTCATCCCTAAGGAGGCAGAGATTGTAGAGGGCGACCTCACCGACATCGACTCGCTCGAGCCGCTCTTTGCCGTCCCCGAGGGAACCAAGACCGTCATGCTGCATATCGCAAGCTTCGTCTCGGTGAAGCCCGAATTCGATCAGCGACTCGTTGACATCAACGTAGGCGGCTGCAAGAACGTCATAGAGCTGTGCCTGCGCCACCCCGAGTGCGAGAAGATGGTCTACTGCTCCAGCATCGGCGCCATCCCCGAGCTGCCCATGGGCACCCCGATTGCCGAGGTGGACTACTTCGACGAGACCAAGGTCGTCGGCTGCTATAGCATGACCAAGGCCTGGGCTTCCCAAGAGGTGCTCGATGCCGTGCACCATCGCGGCCTCAACGCCTGTATCGTCCACCCCAGTGGCATCATGGGCCCGGGCGACTATGCCATGAGCGACATCACGCAGACGATCATAAGCATCTTCAGCGGCGAGATGACCAGCGGCGTTGACGGCACGTTCAACATCGTGGACGTGCGCGACCTCGCCGCAGGCTGCATCGCGGCCGTCGACAAGGGTCGCTGCGGCGAGTGCTACATCCTCGCCAACGAGGTCATCGCCTTCCGCGACTTCTTAAACACGGCCATCAAACTCCGCGGCGGCGAGCCCGTCAAGGCGTTCATTCCCATCGAAGTCGCCGGCATCATGGGCTCCGTCATGGAAGCGGCATCCAAGATCACGGGCAACGAACCCCTGCTTACCTCCTTCAACATCTACAACCTTGGGCGCAACAACGAGTTCGACACGACCAAGGCACGCGAGGAGTTGGGATACACCACGCGCCCCTACGAGGAGACCATCAGCGATATGGTCGCGTGGCTCATCGAACAGGGCGTACTCACGGACGAGACCAACGGAAGCAACAAGTAATCCGAGTAGAGAGAGGTTCACATCATGGCAGACGTATGCGTCATCACGGGCGGTGGAAGCGGCATCGGACTCGAGACAGCCAAGTGCATGCCCAAAGACAAAATCTTGGTCATAAGCGGCAGGACCCAGGCTAAGCTGGACGCGGCCGTGGCCGAGCTCGAGGAGCTAGGCTACGAGGCGTACGGCGTTCCCTGCGACGTCTCGGTGCGACGTGATGTTCATGAGCTTGCCGTCATCTCCAGCCTCAAGGGCACCGTCACCAACGTGATTCACGTGGCAGGCGTGTCCCCCTCCATGGCCGACCCCGAGACGATCATCCGCATCAACGCGCTGGGCACCGTCTACGTGAACACGGAGTTCCGCAAGTACCTCGGACGCGGCAGCGTCATCGTGGACGTAGCGAGCAACTCCGCGTATGCCCTGCCCAACATGCCCCTCATCAAAGGCACGTATGAGCTCGCGGAGACGGACGAGGACAAGTTCGTGCAGCGCCTGCTGCGCGGCTCGGTAGGTCGCAACGACTACGAAAAGTCGGGTCTAGCCTACTCGTTCTCCAAGAACTTCGTGGTATGGTATGCGCAGAAGTGCGCCTTCGAGTACGGCCCGATCGGCATCCGCGTGTGCTCCGTGAGCCCAGGCCTCATCGAGACTGGCATGGGAGCCGCCGAGAAGGAGGCCAGCTCCGAGCTTGGCTTCACGGCAAAGATGATCGAGCAGGCAGCCGAGCGTCGCATGGGCAAACCCGAAGAGCTCGGCTTCGCCATCGCGACGATTGCCGATGAGCGCAACGGTTACCTTGCCGGCGTTGACGTGCTCGTAGACGGCGGCAGCACCAACGGCGAGAAGTTCAGGTAGGCAGCAAAAGGTCGTATGACACGCGCGGACGGCCCCACTTCCCTTCAAAGGGCGGTGGGGCCGCCCTGTTCTTGCTCATCCTCCGGTTGACGCGATGCGGCACGGTGATTTCTCAGTCACACGATCCGCGCACGTTGGAATAGGCGGTCTTCGCGCTCACACCGCCAATGTTTCCCACCTTACCCGCAAGGGCGGCAATCTGATCTGCAGGGGCATCGACCGCCACGCTGATGATGCTCACTCCGCGTTCACGATATGGTACCCCCATGCGCCCTATGATGTACTCGCGATACTCATGCAGAACCCCGTTAAGCCGCTCCACGGCATCGGGCTCTTCGACGATGATGCCGATGACCGCAACGCGCGTCTCCATGATGCCCCTCTTTTCTGATTGCTTTGCTAGACCGCCCCATTCTACGCCACGCGCTATGTGTCGGAACTATGAAGGTGAGACGTACGACTGATAGACGCATATGACTACACGGGTACACAAACAATCGGGCTCACACCCGTAACCAAACGAAAGACCAGCTAAGTTCTGTCAAGTGGGAAACGGAAAAAAGTTCGATTGATCTTTGATAACGGAATATGGTGATAAATGGATTGGACCGGGATGC
>CADBYM010000034.1 GCA_902798915.1 uncultured Coriobacteriaceae bacterium
CCTCGCGGCGGACGCCCTTGCCATTGGCTGTGTGCTTCCCGCTGCCGGGCGCACTAGGGACTCTCACCCATTAGAGACGCGCCATGCCCGGCGCACAAGGATGGTGGCCCACCGTGGTGGACCACCCAAGGAGAGGCTCCAGCGGATCGAGACGTACGGAGCACGAGGGAGTGCGCGTGACGCGGATGGGGGGATGGCGTCTTTGGGCCTTGAGGGGAGAGGACCTCAGGGTATCGTGCCATGCACCGTTGCGTCTCTCGTCGTCCGCTTCGGATTAACCATAGTTAACTACAAAAGTTTCCCTTTGTCAACTCTTACTTTTTCGGTATGGTTCCACGGCGACGGTGGGGCCGGTCGTATGGCGGTAAAACTGCGAGTGAGGCAGGCATGGACGTACACGATGTGCGCGGGGGTGTGTTGTTTTGCCGCTATTCTCCACCAGCACCTACCTCCTCACAAGGCCCACATCTTCGGCTGTCACAATGTGGCTTTGCGTCGAAAGGAGCAGACATGAGACTGACAGACCGATTTGTTGCGGCATTCGCCTCGGTCGCACTCGTCAGCTGCGGACTGGTTCCCACGCCCGCGCTTGCGGCCCCCCAAGACGAGCTTGCCGCAGCACGCCAAGAGCTTGAGGCGTACGGCAAAGAGCTGGCCAAGGTGCAGACCCAACTCGTGAAGGGCGCAGACGAGCTCAACGTGACCGAGTCGGAGATCGTCGAGCGACAAGGCGAGGCGGACCGGACGAAGAAGGAGCTCACCGAGGCACAAGCCATCTTGGCCGAGCACATGCGCGAGAACTACCGTGCCGGCAACGCAACGCTCATATCGGTTTTGCTCGAGGCAGAGACCGTAGAGGACCTCGTGAGCCGTGTCTATTACCTCGACAAGATCGCAGAGCGCAACTCCAACGAGATCGAACAGGTCAAGGAGTTGAAGACCTCGCTCGACGAGCAGGTCGCACAGCTCGAAGCGCAACGCAACGAGCAGCAGAGAATGCTCGACGAGGCAACGAAGCAGGCCGAGACCTACAGCGAGCGCATCGAAGCGACGCAGGCGTACTACGATGAGCTCGATGCCAAGCTCCAAGCCCAACTCGCCGCAGAGGCAGAGGCGCAAGCTGCTGCCGCGCGTGCGCAAGCGAGCGCCCGAGCCTCGCAGACGAACGAGTACGGCGTAGTGACGAATGGCGTCCAGAACGCCATGAGGGTCGTCACCGAGGAACCGATTCCCACGCCGGTCTTCGAGAAGGAGGAGGCCGACGAGGAGGAGAAGCCCAAGACCGAGAGCGACGCCGAACAGACCGCGAACGATACCACGTCAGAGCCCGCCGATGACGCCGCGGACGAGGAAACTGGGTCCGAGGAAGCATCGGGGTCTGCAGAGAACGCAGAATCCGAGGAGGACGCCGAGAGTCCCGAGGACGAACCGGCAGAAGAGCCGGAGCCCACAGAGGATTCCGAATCCGCAGATGAGGCAGAGCCAGAGCCAGAGGCTGACGAGGAGGAGACGCAGCCCGAGGAGGAGCCTGCCGAGGAAGAGCCGGCAGAAGAGCAGCCAGCTGAGGAGCCCGCCGAGGAGCAGCCGGCGCAAGAGGAACCGGCAGAAGAGCAACCTGCCGAAGAGGAACCGGCCGAGAACACCCCCGACGAGGAGGAACCTGCCGAGGAGCAGCCCGCAGAAGAGCAACCTGCGGAAGAGAACCCCGACGAGGAGGAACCTGCCGAGGAGCCCGAGCCCGAACCTGCCCCCACCACTAGCAACGATGGCGCACGCCAGGCGATTATCAACATGGCCTATCAGTACATCGGCGTCCCCTACGTGTGGGGCGGCAAGTCGCCCGATGGCTTCGACTGCTCGGGCCTGACGACCTATTGCTACGAGAACTGCGGCGTCGATGTGGGGGGCAATCGCACGACCTACCAGCTCATCAGCTGGATGCAGGAACGCGGCACCTGGCGCACCTCCATGGACGAGCTACAACCGGGCGACATGCTCTTCCCCTCCGCCGGCCATGTGGCCATCTACCTGGGCAACGGCAGGATGATTCATGCCCCGCATGAGGGAGACGTGGTGCGCGAAGCCGACGTCTACGCCTTCTATGGCGGCGGCTGGGCGGGCTAGGCCCGGAAGGGAGCAGCTCATGTCCGATCAATCATGGGACCTGTTCGTCATCTACGTCAATGCCTACTACGCCGTGCAGGAGGCATACGACTCCGCACGGCGCAACTGGGAGCGCCCGGCGCCCGGTCTCGAGCAATTCTGCAGGGACGCCAACCCATTCCTGTGGGACGAGCATAACTCGGCCGAGGAGGAGGTCTTCCGCGGCTTCTCGCAACGATTTCTTGAGTCCTTCGAGAACAAGTCGGAGTGCCTGGGGACGCAAGGCTACGCGTTCGCCCGCTCGTGGCTTGCGTCCCTCGAGGGTGGCGCATACGGAACGGAGCTCGTCGCCTCCTTCGACGCCATCACCGACGAGCGCTCGTTTGCAGAGGCATGCGAGCCCATAGCCCACCAGATTGCCTCGCGGGCCATGCGCCTCGAGCGCACCCCACAGGACGAGCCCCTCCCCGTAGAGCCACTGCCCGAGAGAGCTCCTTCTGAGGCCGACATCGATGCGGTCATCAAGCTGCTCGCAAAGGGCGACGAGAGCTTCGCCGCAGCCCTCCGCGCACGACTCGCATCAGATGAGGAGGGCGCGTGAGCCTCAGAGGCCTCTGGCGAAGGCTTCGTTCGCGCTCTCGCACCATTCGGCGGAGCACCAAGTTCGGCGTTGCCAAGATTTACGAGACCCGGTGGGGCGGCCGTCCCATCCGCATCTTGAGCGTCGAGGGCACCATGCAGTCCGCGACCTATCTTGACGCCGGCTGGTGCGATCTCCCCTTTCCGTACCTGCAGCTCTACGACTGCCTCTTCGAGGCAAACCCATGCGCATACAATCTGCTCATGCTCGGCGGAGGCGGATTCGCCTATCCCAAGCACATCATCGCCCATCATCCCGAAGCGCGCATCGACGTGGTGGAAATCGACCCCGCGGTCACGCGCATTGCCTATGAGCACTTCCTTCTTGACCGGCTCATGCACACATGGGACACGCAGGAATCCGGACGACTTGGCATCTACCACGCGAATGCACTTGTCTACCTGGAAACCTGCCGACGAAAGGGCAAGCGATACCATGCGATTCTCAATGACTGCTTTGCCGCAGGCGAAGCAGACCACGCCCTCGCGTCTCCCCACGCCCTTGCAACCATTCGCGGCTGCCTTGAAGAAAACGGACTGTACCTCGTCAACATGATCACCGCGCTCGAGGGAGACGATGCAGACGCCCTGCACCGACTGGTCGCGAACCTCTCCTGTGCCTTTGCGTTCGTGTGCGCGCTTCCCTGCTACCGTGAGCCCGTAAACCAACCCGACAACGTCATCGTAGTCGCCTCGTCACACCCCGTGGGCATCGAAGGCTCGCTCGTCCTGTATGAGGCGCTCGACTGATGACTACGACGGTCACGAGAGGCACCAAGAACAAGAGAGCCTCGACGAACTCAATGCTTGTTCCCGTCGCCGCATGCACCCTTGCCGCCCTGCTGCTGCACATCACGGGCATTGGTTGCCCCATCAAGTTCGTCACCGGCATCTCGTGCCCCGGCTGCGGCATGACGCGCGCATGGCTAAGCGCCCTCGGTGGCAGGCTTGACCTCGCCCTCGCCTACCACCCCCTCTTCTGGATCGTCCCTCCGGCGTTCGCGCTCGCGGCGCTGCGCAATCGCGTACCACGTCGAGCGCTCACCGTCGCCCTGACCATCGTCGCAATCGCCCTGCTCATCGTTTGGCTGCTCCGTCTCGCACTGCACGTTGAGTCAAACGTGCTATTCTCGAACCTGCTTACGGAAGACGTCGTTTCCATCGATGCCCCCGGCTGGTTCTTGCTCGTTCGCTCGCTCGTCGCCTAGCCGATCGATCTACAGGAGGTAGTCATGTTTTGCCCCCATTGCGGCACTCATCTAGAAGAAGGGACGAAGTTCTGCACCGAATGCGGCATGCGCCTGGAGCCCACGTCGCATAATGACACCTGGCAGGCTGACGCCTCCACGCGACAAGGTCCTACCACCCCGGTAGACCCCAACCCTTGGCCATCGCCCAGCTACGCCGCGCCGTCCTACGAGGAGCAGCGTCCCCCACAACCTGGCCCCACTGCGGTGCCCGTCAACCCACAAGGACCGCTCAACCCCAACCGCGACATCGTCACGTATGTGCTGCTCAGCATCGTCACCTGCGGCATCTACAGCTATTGGACCGTATACACCATGGCACAGGACGCGAACGTCCTGTGCGCGGGCGACAACGAAGAGACGCCCGGGCTGCTCGTCTTCATCCTGCTCAACCTGGTGACTTGCGGCATTTACTCCTACTATTGGCTCTACAAGCTGGCCAACCGCCTTCAGGCAAGCGGCCCCCGCTACGGCCTCAACATCTACCAAGGAGGGTCGGACGTGCTCTTGTGGCTCATCCTCGGCATCTTTACGTGCGGCATCTGCTTCTACGTGGCCATGCACCTTGTCTTCAAGAACATGAACGAGCTGTGCGCCGCATACAATCGGGAGCACGGATACGTCTGGGAGCAGGCATGATTCTTCGCCGTGCCACCGAATTCGATATACCCGGAATCGACAAGCTCCTCTCACAGGTGCTTGACATACACCATGCGGGCCGACCCGACCTGTTTAAGTCAAACACGCGCAAGTACACGGACGAGGAGATCCTTCAGATCATCGATGACGACGAACGGCCCATCTTCGTGGCCGCAGAGCCCCACGCCGCACCGGGCAACATCCTCGGATACGCCTTTTGCGTGCACCAGCACCACGCGAACGACAACATCCTCACAGACATCCACACCCTCTACATCGATGACCTCTGCGTTGACGAGACGACACGTGGCAAACACGTGGGCACGGCGCTCTACCGGCACGTGCTTGATTACGCACGCAGCAGGGGCTTCTACAACGTGACCCTCAACGTATGGGCGTGCAACGAGTCCGCCCATCGCTTCTATGAGCACCTTGGGCTAACGCCGCAGAAGTACGGCTTGGAACAGATCCTCTAGCTCGCGACCGAAAGGAACAACACGTGGCATCAACGCAACCCAAACATCTCGCACCCAACTCGCGCCCACGCAAGCACCCCATACTCTTCATTCTGCTCGGCATCGTCGTGGTGGCGGGACTCGTGGTGGGCGAGTACTACGCCCGCCCCTATCTCTCCAGCTTCTACCAGCAGATTCGAGGCAACTCGCAGGTGGGCAATACCCAGCAGAGCACGTCTGCCACCGATGCCGCCACGTCCTCGACCGACCCCAATGCAGCCCAGTCAGAGAAGCAGGCAACTGCCGACGACGAATCTGCCGAGGAGGCGGTACCAGAGCCCGAGCCCGCACAGCCCGTCAGAATCGAAGCAATGATGATCGGCGACATCCTGATGCACGATGCGCTCGTTCAGAGCGGAGCGCAGGATGACGGAAGCTACAACTACGACTTCCTCTATGAGCACATCCGCCCCTACATCGACGCGGCCGACATTCGCATCCTCAACCAAGAGACGGTGATGGCAAGTCCCGACAACGGCTTTTACATGACGAATGGTGCCATGGGACCCATCATGAACTCCCCCACCGCATTGGCCGACTCTGAGGCACGCTTCGGCTTCAACGTCATCCTCAATGCACACAACCATGTCTTTGACCAAGGCTACGACGGCCTCGCCCACGAGATGGACTACTGGAAGGCAAACTATCCCAACATTCCCATCGTGGGTGTCAACAATCCCCACCACGCCGAGGGTGACGAGTCTCAGAACCTCGTGGACAACATCTACGTCTACGAGAAGGACGGCTTCAAGATCGCCCTCCTCAACCATACCTACGACACCAACGAACACCCCAACTACGAGACCGACGGAAAGTTCTGCTCGTACATGACGGAAGAGAAGGTTCGCGCAGACGTGCAGAAGGCACGCGATCTTGGCGTCGACCTCATCGTCGCCTGCCCCCACTGGGGCGTGCAGTACACCACCGAGCCTTCCGACGAGGAGTGGACCTTCTCGAAGCTCTACACCGAGCTCGGCGTCGACCTCATCTTTGGCTGCCATCCGCACATCCTGCAGCACGTCGAGATGCTGCGCAACGCGACAGGCCATAAGACCGTCTGCTACTACTCGCTCGGCAACTACGTGGCAAGCCTGATGAGCCCCGAGTGCCTCATCGGCGGCATCGCACGGGCGACCTTCGTCAAGGAGGCGGATGGCACCGCGCACGTGGAGGCCGTAAGCCTCGTACCCACCGTCATCTGCAACACCTACGGACCCAACATGACGGCCTTCCCCATCCTTGACTACACCTGGGACATCGCGTCCATGAACAGCAGCGGCATGACACCTGAGGGCGCCCAGGCATTCTGCTCCGAGGTCTTTGGTGCTGGATACGACCCCGCCACCGGCGTCTATACGCTCAACATGGCCGACGAGGGCCGTCTGGTATAAAAGGATATATCATCCAGAGAGATTGCCCCCAGTAGTGCACAGGGCAGTGCCACTGGGGGCTCTTCATTTCTCGCATTTCTTGCGCCATCGACGGTTTGCCCGTCAAGGGACCTAGGGACCATGCCCCTCAGAACAGCCTCGTTGAAGAGCCCCTCTGGCACAACTCATACCCCTCTGGCACAACTCATATATGAGTGGGCGCCCCGGCGGATCATACCCGACGGGGCGCCCATTGATGGCTCCGGACAGCCAATGCCTACACGAAGAACTCCACGACGAAGGCACACAAACCACCCAAGACTATGGTGATGGGCAATGTGGTAAACCACGCGCGAACGATGCTTCCTGCCATACCCCAACGAACGCGCTTTGCGCCCCGTGCGCTGCCGGCGCCCATGATGGCGGTGTTGATGACCTGCGTGGTGCTGACTGGGGCGCCGAGGGCCGTCATGGTCTCGATGGCGATACCCGACGAGACCTGCGCGACAAAACCGATGCAGGGATCCAACTTGGTGACACCATTGCCAACGGTCTTCATGATGCGCTGGCCACCAATGGAGGTACCCAGCGCCATGCACGCAGCGCAGGCGAGCTTGACCCAGAACGGCACGCCGGAATCCGGACTCAGCTCGCCGGCCGTCACGAGCGCAAGCGTGATGATGCCCATCGTCTTTTGGGCGTCGTTGTTTCCATGGCTGTATGCCATGAAGGCCGAGGACAATACCTGCAGGCGATGGAAGATGCCATTCGCACGCTTAGGCGTGAAGTCAGCAAACGCCTCGAAAACAATCTTTATGAAGAAGAATCCCAGCATCAGACCAATGATGGGCGACGTGAAGAGCGGTATGATGACCTTCCATGCCACGCCCTCCCACAGAATGGGCCCAATGCCCCTCGAGAACACGATCGTCGCACCAATGAGACTGCCGATAAGGGCGTGGGACGAGCTCGAGGGTATTCCCTGCCACCACGTAAACAGGTCCCAGATGATGGCACCAAGCAGCGCCGCCAAGATGACGTAAAGCTCGAGCTGCACGCTCACGATGCCTTTGGCTATGGTCATGGCGACGCTTTCGCTCGTCAGCGCGCCAATGAAGTTCATCACGGCACTCATGAGGATGGCAGCGCGCACCGGCAGAGCATGCGTGTACACCGTCGTCGCGATGGCGTTCGCCGTGTCGTGAAACCCATTGATGAACTCGAAGACGAAGGCCGAGACGAGTACGGCCAGCAAAAGAACGCTAAGCATTTTTCATGATGATGCCCTGGACGATGTCGCAGGCATGCTCGCAGGCGTTAAGGGCAAGTTCCATACGATCGTACACGCGCGACCACTTCATGATCTCGAGCGTGGCGACGTCACCATGGAACAGGTCGGCAAGGGCGATCTTGTACACGGCATCACCCTCATCCTCCGTCACGTCAACGGCAAGCGCCGTCTCCATGACCGCCTTGTCCTTCTTGAAGGTGGACAGACGATCCATGATGTCGGCGACCTGACCGATGGCCTTGACGGTAATATCGGCCAGCTGGATGGCCTCCGGCCGCATGTCCTCGATCGCAAAGAGGTCCAGACGACTTGCCGCAGCCTCCATGTAGTCGACGACATCGTCAAGACGCTTGGTGAGCGCACTGATGTCGTCGCGATCAAAGGGCGTGATGAAGGAGCTGCTGAGCTCCATGAAAATCCTGCGCGCTTGCTCGTCACAGACGTTCTCGTACTCCTTCATGCTGGGCACGAGCGCGCGCGAGGCGGGATACTCATGGAAGATTCTTTGGTACACCTCCCCCACCTGAACGAGCTTCTCGCCGTACTCCCTGAAGAGGCCGTAGAAGACGTCCTCTTTCCTCTTGACTCTACTCATAGGTCACCTCTTTCAAACGTATCTCGATTGTACGTAAAAACCTATCTTCATGTGTGGAGACACTAATCGTCGTATCCGGTCGCTGCTTTACCGAATGTAACGAAACACCGATTGACAAATCATTGACTGTGTGGAACTTTGCGAGCGGTACTATACCATCTGGGAGAATCAGAAAAGCGCACGTAGATGATATCGTTTCGCTCGATTGTCTCACAGGCGACCGAGCGTTCTCCATCCTCGCTCATCGCGACCGCCTCCCGTGCCCCCTCACCATCCAACTCGCCCGAGAAGACGCGTTCCACCCGCAGCTCCTTGCCTTCGGGAGTCACGACGAGAGGGTACCGCTCGGCCATCGTCGGACCCGAGGGCTGCTCGGCCGCCGAGACGGGATCCGCCTCGAAGGCTTCCTCGGCGAGGCCATTCTCGGCGAGGTCGTCTTCGACGATCGCAGCACCTTCCTCCTCCGCCACGCTCGCGGCATCGCTTGCAGCATCGCTCGCAGCATCCCTCGGCAGGCCAGGGAGGCGCAACAGCATCGCCGCGACCACCACGCAAGCCGCCAGGGGCAGCAAGAAGCGCAGCATGCTAGCATCGGCCCTCGGGTCCCGCACCTTTGGGGAGGCAATCTCCGCCTCACGGAGGCGTGACAAGACGCGCTCGGTCGCATCGGCGCTCGGGGACATCGAATCGTAGGCCGCCACGAGGCGCGGGCGCACCTCGGCGTCCCATCTCTCATGCTCGTCCATGGCTAGGAACCTCCCAACGAGTCCTTGAGCAAGGCGCGTGCCTCACGCAGCCGGTTACGCACGGTAGATGCGGGGATGCCCAGCATGCGCGCCACCTCTGCCGTCTTGTACCCCTCGTAGTAATGCAGATAGATGCAATCCTTGTATTTGGAAGGGAGTCGCAGAACCGCGTCTATCGTCTCGTCAGGATGGTCGTTCGAACCGACCGATGCCTCTAGACGCTCGCCCATGGCGACCACACGGGTACGGCGGGCGCTCTTGAGCTCATCCTTGCAGTGATTCGACGCGCAAACGATGAGCCAAGCCTTCTCGTGCTCATGATCCGCGAACTCGCGCGGATGGTCGAGGAGCTTCACAAAGACGCTCTGCGCGGCGTCCTCGGCGTCCGACGCAGAGCCCAAGTACGAGTAGCACAACCTGTACACCGTGGCGAAGTGCCGACGGAACACCGCCTCTATGTCGATGGCGCGCTTCATAGGGTCAGCGTTTTGGGAGGGTTCCCAGAGTGTGCGCTAGTCGGCCCAAATGGCCTTCATGAAGGAGCTGTAGGCCTCGTCGGTGATGTTAAGCGTGCGATTGAGCAGCTCGTGGCAAGTGTCACCCACCACGTTAGGCGCAAGCACCTGATCCCCACTCGCCACGATGTCGTTGTCCTTGTCGAGGAAGAACGTGAGCCAGCGGTAGTTGACATTGGCCGCGTTGATGGCGCGCAAGGCCTGATCGGTCTTCCCCTCAGGCACGTGCGCGATGACGCCCGTACCGAAGTGCATCGTCTCGCCGTCCGGATCGAACCAGAAGAACACGTCCAGGTGGTTCATGTTCTCCATGCTGTAGCCAATGCGCACGGCCGGCTGGGCCGCGTTCTCCAGTTCGGTGTACTTGATGTCACGTTGGTCGAGCGCCGTCTCGAACGCTATGAGGTTACCGGCTCCTGTTGCCATGGCCGCTCCTTCTCTCGTGTGCCGTCACCATATCATAGCATGTTGCCAAAGGTCCGGGCATTGGGGAGCCATCCCGCAAGCTGCGGGCATCGCCTCCCAAGACGCGCGGATGTAGCTGTTAACCGCCCGAAGCACTACCCCTCGTGGGACGTACCCGGAATACCTCCCGATTGCCCGCGACATTTTGTGCCGCTGGCTCGTATCCTAGGTGTTGTGACCCAATTTGAATGTTGGCATCCTTCGAAGGGAGAAGACATGAGACGTACGACAAAGATTGCTGCATGCGGCATCGCACTCGCGCTCGTCATCGCGGGATGCAACCTCACGCCCCAACCACTGACGAACGAGCCTGCCCCGGCTCCCGAGCCCGTCGCCCAGACGACCGAACCGCGAAGCACGGAGCCGCAGCCAGAGCAAACCGAAGCCGAGCCAGCGGAGCCTGCACCCGCGCAACCCGCCCCGCAAGCAAAGAACGAGGCCGGCGACGTCGAGAGCTTCATGGTGGAGGACGGCGACTTGGGCATGGTCGCCATGGAGGACAGCGCCTATGCCATGGCGCCGATGGCTGCCGAGCCGTTCAACACGGAGGAGTACGACTCCGTGGAGGAGTCCGGGTTCGTCTCGACCAAGACGAAGCCACTCTCGACCATCTCTGCCGACGTGGACACGGCCAGTTACGCAAACCTGCGGCGACTGCTCAGGGACGGCTGGAAGGTTGCGCCGGCGGCCGACAAGGGCGCCGCCGACGCCAAGACCAATGACACGGAGGAATACCCCTACTACGACCCCTATTACTACTCTTACGACCAGCCGGGCACAATTCCCACCGGTGCCGTCCGCATCGAGGAGATGCTCAACTACTTCGACTACGACTATCCCGCCCCCGAGGGAGCCGATCCGTTCCGCATCACCGCGCGCATGGGCCGCTGCCCGTGGAACGAGCAGACGGAGCTGCTCGTGCTCGGCTATGCCACCGGCGAGGAGGATCGCAGCTTTGCCGAGAAGGGCTCGAACCTCGTCTTTCTCATCGACGTGTCGGGTTCGATGGACGAAGCAGACAAGCTCCCGCTGCTGCAGAGCTCCTTCGGCGAACTGGTGAAGGGCCTCGGCGAGAATGACCGCGTCTCCATCGTCACCTACTCTGGCGAGGAGGAGGTCGTGCTCGAAGGGGCGAAGGGCTCCGACCAGCAGCAGATCATGCGTGCGATTCGCGGCCTCAAGGCAGAGGGTTCCACGAACGGCGAGGCGGGCCTGCGCATGGCGTACGAGATTGCCGGGAAGAACTTCATCGAGGGAGGGGTCAACCGCATCGTGATGGCCTCTGACGGCGACCTCAACGTGGGCATGACGAGCGAGAGCGACCTGCACGACTACGTTGAGGGTCAGCGCAAGAAGGGCGTGTACCTCTCGGTGCTGGGCTTTGGCGCGGGCAACTACAAGGACAACAAGATGGAGACTCTCGCCGACCACGGCAACGGCTCGTACCACTACATCGACTGCGAGGCTGAGGCGGAGCGTGTCTTTGGCGATCGGCTCACCGCGAACCTCGTGCCCTTCGCCAACGACGTGAAGGTGCAGGTGGAGTTCAACCCCGCACAGATCAAGGCATACCGCCTCATCGGCTACGAGAACCGCGCGATGGCCGACGAGGACTTCCAGAATGACGAGAAGGACGCTGGCGAGGTCGGCCCCGGCAGCCAGTTTACCGTGGCATACGAAGTCGTGCGCATCGACTCCCCCATGGAGTTCTCCACACCCGACCTCAAGTACGAGCAGAAGGGAGAGGCACAGCCGAGCTCGAGCGAGTGGCTCACCGCGAAGCTACGCTACCAGCCGTCCGAGGGCGGTGACGTCCGCGAGCAGGAGCTGGTTGTGGCAGAGCAGGACTGGAGCGAGGACCCGGGTGCCGACTGGCGCTTCGCCGCGGCCGTAAGCGAGTTTGGCATGCTGCTGCGCGACTCCGAGCACAAGGGAACGAGCTCCTACGAGAGCATCCGCAAGCTCGTCGACAAGAGCGACGAACGGACGCGCAACGAGTTCCTCGAGCTGGTAGGACTCGCCGAGCGCAACTAGCGGGACGATAGGGACTCGGCCGGACACGGCGAACGCAACTGATGGGCATCGCCCTTCTTGACCCGCGAGGGTTGCCCTCGCGGGTTCCTTGTGCGTCAACGTCTGAGGATAGGCAGCCTGACGCGCTGCGTCGGGCGCATGCGACGCTCCGCCAACGTGGCGCCGCAGTACAGTTCGGCATCAACCGCCTCCTGAGGAATGCGCAGGTCATCCGCAATCACCCGCAGAAACGTCTCGAGCCGGGTGCGGTTGAGCTGAGTCGCGAGGTCGATGCCGTTGTGCAGCAGCCGCGTCGACCCACCCGCCACAGGGAGCTCCTCGTCCACCCCGGCATCGAGCATGGCCTCGTACGCACCGACGAGCAGCTCAATATCCCATACTTCCTTGAGCTGCTCATAGGCGAGTATCCCCGGCCGGTCGATGTCTCCCCAATACAGGTAGCGCACGGGACCGCCTCGCGAGAAGAGGCGCTCGGTCTCCTCGAGCACGCCCTCACGAGACACGGCCGAACCCGCCCCATAGATGACGCCGTCAACGTGACGCCCAAAGAAGCGGCGGCGCCCCCGCTTAAGCTCCTCCTGAAGCCGCACGTAGGGCACGTGGTTCTCGACGATGAGCATGCTGAGGTTCTTGCGCATACCGTAGGGCAGGTAGTGTTGCAGCGTCGGAGCGACCTCGATGATGGCAAGCCTCTCCAGCACATCCACAGACTTGAGCAGCGAATGCAGGCGCACCCCCTCGCGCGGCTCCGCCCGCGGGGACAGCAGCTTCTCGTTGCGAAAGATCTCGTATGACCGCTCCTCAAGCAGCACGGGATCCACATCCGCATCGTGGTTGTCCAGCCACGACCCCACGGCACGAAGCTCCTTGTACCACGCCTTCGCGAAGGGAAGGTTGTACGCAAGGTATCCGTTCCTTGTGAGCTCGGGGGACAAGTTGCTGAGGTAGCCCGAGAGGTCGGGACCGCTCGTCGCCTTCGGAGCAGACGTCTCGTGCACCGAGGCTGCCGCAGCGGGCTTCGCCGATGCGGGCTTCGCCGTACCTGGACGCACGGACCTCTTGTCCGCAGTCCTCGTCGCAGTGGTGGCGGAAGGCTTTGCGAACGCGCTCGCGGAACCGGGGGGCCGAAGGCCCAGGTCCTCGGGAATCTTGTCGGCAATGCGGTACTCTCTGTAGATGGGACGCTTCTCGGAACCCTTGGCGAGCAAGGTGGTCGACGCCTCGATTGCCTTCGCGGCAAGCAACGGCGCGATGAAGCGGTCATACTGGATGTTGCTGCTCGGCGTTCCACAGAGCCTGTCGAGTCTGCGCCAAGTGAGCACACCACCTGCGTGACTTCGAACGTAAGCCTCCACATTGTTGAACGAAGATTCGTTGATAGTCCTTTGTGCCACTGAATCCCTTTCTTGCCTCTGGCGGCGACGAATCACGGGCACAAGCCTCTGGTCACCCCACGAACAAGCGTCCGACGCCCTATGACGAGAGGTTCTCCAAGACGTCGAAACGATCGATTCTCATAAGGATCTGATCGAGGTCAAGCACCGCCCAGAGCAATGCGCGCCGTCGATGTCCCACAAAGACGCTCACGTTGCGAGCGCGCGGAACGATCAGAGAGGCGCTCCACTCCATGGCGCTGATCTCGTCGTAGCGAATCGTGGCGACCGGGCCTATGAACGGCGTCACGCACAGGTAGTCATCGAAGGTTACCACCTTGTACCGGCGCAGAGCCGACCACGCGACGCAAGCCGTAACCAGGAAGGCGTCGAAGAACGCCAGGACGACCTTGGGGTCTGCCTCGAACGCCGTCACCATGCAGAGCCATCCCAGGAGAAGCCCTAGCGCCCCCATGAAGACCATCGAAAAGAGCACCCCCCACGAGAGGGTGCTCGCGATCACGTACGTGTCGTGATGGCTATGGTGACGCTCCGAAATCTCGAGGCTGCCTACCCGTGCGACAAACACCGAGAGGAGCGGCACAAGCACGGCAATCGCCATGAGAACACCCGTCGCGACCATGCCGCACCTACCACTCCACGAGCCTGCGCCTGACAGCCGCCGCGTCCTCGTCACGGACGCCGCACTCGAGGAGGTAGTTCTCTACGCCTTCGTGCTCATCGTTAAGCAGGTCGTACGTCTGCTCGATGACGCTCGCCTTCGAGTCCAGAACAGGACGCCACTTGCGCAGCGACGGATCGTCCCACTGTGCCTTCCATATGTGCGAACGCATGAGATGAGGACGCGTCTGCACGTAGTCGGCAACGATATCCCATTTGTCCACGCCCGCGAGACTCAGGAGCAACATGGCAAGGACTCCGGTGCGATCCTTGCCGACGGCGCAATGGAAGAGCACGCATCCCTCGGGAGCATCGGCGATGAAGCGCATGCATGCGCGCACAGCCTCGTAATTCTCGAGCATCGAGCGGTACATGCTTGTCATGGAGAGCCTTTCGGCTTCAAACGACGCTCTCGCTTGCTCGGCATCTGCCAGATTGAGGCCAAGTAGGGGGATGTTGGTGCAGATGACGTCCGATCCTATCGGGCGGTCAGGGTCATTCGCGACCTCAGACTGATCGCGTAGGTCAATGATGGCACGAACGCCATAGTCGTACAGGAATCGCTCGTCTCGTGCCGTGAGCATAGAGAGGCTGTCAGAACGCAAGAACCGATGGAAGAGGGTCTGCCCGCCGTTTACCGTGGGATGGCCACCGAGTTCGCGAACGTTACAGGCACCATCGAGGGGCAGGCGCACCCAACTTCGTTCGTAAGGATCCATAGATTCCCTTCAGTCGTGCCGATACCCTCGGCAAATTGTCCATATTTTACTCTACCGCAAAACGTGGGCCTTGCAAGTGGGGCCACGAGACAGACTGCACAAAAAACGTCAGGAGGCGAACCACGAGTGGCCATCACTCGCGGTCCGCCTCGATGGGCCCTTCCGTGCGCTACTTCGCGGAAAGCTGAGCCTCAATCTTCTCGAAGACGGTATCGGGCAGCTCGTCGCCTTGCAGCACGAAGCCCTTCCCCTCACGGAAGTTCTCCTTTGCCACGCTGATCATCAGCTTGATGCGGTTGAGCTGATTGACCTCGCTTGCGCCCGGGTCGTAGTCCACGGCCACGATGTTGCTCTGCGGGTGCAGCTGGCGCAGGCGCTTGATGACGCTCTTCCCCACCACATGGTTGGGAAGACAGGCGAACGGGGAGGCACAGATGATGTTGGGCGTGCCCGTCTCTATGAGCTCCACCATCTCGGCCGTGAGCAGCCAGCCCTCACCCATCGTATTGCACAGCGAGAGAATCTCCTCGGCCTTCTTGCCCAAGTCGAAGATCTGCGTATACGGCTCGAAGCGCTCGCTCTCCTCGAGCATCTTGTTGATGGGGGCTCGAAGCGCGTCAATCGCAGCGATGCCAATGCCGTGCGTCACCCGCTTCTTGCGCTTGGTGCCCAGCTCCTGCTTGAGGTTGATCTGGTTGGAGGTACCGAAGAGGAAGAAGTCCAAGAGTCCAGGCACGTTCGCCTCGCATCCTTCCGCCTCGATCACGCGTACCACGTCGTTGTTTGCCGTGGGATGGAACTTGACGAGAATCTCGCCCACCACGCCGACACGCGGCTTCGAGCGATCGTTGACGAGCGGCAGGGCGTCAAACGCGCGCACCGTGTCGTGGCAGAGGCGGTAGAACGTCTTGCGCGACGCACGCGGCACCTGCACCTTGGCACGAGCCATGAGGTCGGCATAGAGCTTGTCGGCCGCCCCCGGCTCTGCCTCATAGGGTCGCGTGCGATACAGGCATTGCATGATGAGGTCGCCGAAGAGCAGCGAGTAGATGGCACCCATCAGCAGACTTGGCTTCAAGATCTTGAATCCCGGGTTCGACTCGTCGAGGCCACCCGCCACCGAAAGCGAGATGACGGGTATCTCAGGATGACCAGACTCCTTGAGCGCTTTGCGGATGAGGGCAATGTAGTTGGTCGCACGGCAACCGCCGCCCGTCTGCGAGATGAGCACGGCGGTACGCTTGAGGTCATACTTGCCCGAGAGAACCGCGTTGATCAGCTGCCCCGTCACCAGGATCGAGGGATAGCAGATGTCGTTGTTCACGTACTTGAGACCCGCGTCAACCGCACCATGGTCCACCGACGGGAGCAGCACGACGTTGTAGCCCGCGTCGCGCAGCACGGCCTCCACGAGCTCGAAGTGTATGGGTGACATCTGGGGGGCGAGGATGGTGTAGCCGCCCTCCTGCATCTCCTTGGTGAAGCGCACCTTCTGGAACGCGGCGCTCTCTGAGGCGCGGTACACCGGCGGCCGACGACGCAAGTCCGTCTGGCGCGCCTGCTCCAGCGAACCATCGGCCATGTACACCTCAGGCGGTCGCACCTCCTTGACCTCACCTCGCTCGACCTGCAGGTCGAGCTTCTCGCGCTCCTCCTCAAGCGCCGCCATGAGGGAGCGAACGCGAATGCGCGCGGCACCGAGGTTCGAGACCTCATCGATCTTGAGCACGGTGTAGATCTTGTCGCTGGCCTCCAGAATCTCCTGCACCTGATCGCACGTGAGCGCGTCGAGGCCGCAGCCAAAGCTGTTGAGCTGGATGAGGTCCAGGTCGTTGCGCGCGGCCACGAAGCGTGCCGCGCGATACAGGCGGCTGTGGTACATCCACTGGTCGACCACGCGGATGGGCCGCTCGGGCAGCATCTTGTGAGCCACACTGTCCTCGGTGAGCACGGCGAAGCCGAAGCTGTTCACCAGCTCGGGAATGGCGTGGTTGATCTCGGGATCGTTGTGATAGGGGCGACCGGCAATCACGATGCCGTGGCCGTCATGCTCCTCGATCCATGCGAGCGTCTCGTCGCCCAGGCGATGCATCTGCTCCTTGAACTCGAGGTCCTCTTGCCATGCCGCGTCGACGGCGTCATCGATCTGCTTGCGCGTGATGTGCGTCCCGCGGAAGCGGCCCTTGCCCTGCTTGGCATCCTCCTCGCGCTGCAGCGAGATGACCTCGTACAGACGCCGCTTGAGCTCCTTCTTGTCGTCATAGGGCAGGAAGGGCGCGAGGTACTGCACCTCAGGCGCCCCGAGCTCGTCCACGTTGAGCTCGAGTGCCTGCGGATAGCTCATCACGATGGGGCAGTTGTAATGGTTGGTCGCCGTCTCGTCCTCCTGGCGCTCCCACCGCACGCAGGGCATCCAGATGAAGTCAACGTCCTTGGCAAGCAGGTTCATGATGTGGCCGTGACTCAGCTTCGCGGGATAGCAGACGCTCTCGCTCGGCATGGACTCGATGCCAGCCTCATAGATGCGCTTGGTCGATTGATCGGAGAGAACCACCGCGAAGCCAAGCTGCGTGAAGAACTCGTGCCAGAAGGGGTAATTCTCGTACATGTTGAGCGCACGCGGGATGCCTACGGTGCCGCGAGGCGCGTCCTGCGGCGCGATGCCCTCGCGCTCGAAGAGCAGCTCGTTCTTTCGCTTGAAGAGGTTGGGCGCCTCCACCTTGCCCTTGCGCGACCGACCGGAGCCCTTCTCGCAGCGGTTGCCGGTTATGAAGCGACGGCCGCCGCCGAAGTCGTTGATGGTCAGAAGGCAGTTGTTGGAGCAGCGTCCGCAGTTGACCTTGGTGAGCTTGACAGTGAGTGCATTGAGGGCGCTCCGGTTGAGCACCGTGGACGTGCCATCGCGTCCCGCGCGGTCGCGCGCGAGCAGCGCCGCGCCATATGCGCCCATCGAGCCTGCGATGTCGGGACGAATCACCTCACGTCCCGTAAGCAGCTCGAAGGCACGCAGCGTCGCATCGCTCATGAAGGTGCCACCCTGCACCACGATGTGGGCGCCGATCTCGTCGTAGTCACGAAGCTTGATGACCTTAAAGAGCGCGTTCTTGATGACGGAGTACGAGAGGCCCGCCGCCACGTCACCGATGGTCGCGCCCTCCTTCTGAGCCTGCTTGACGCGCGAGTTCATGAACACCGTGCAGCGGCTGCCGAGGTCCACCGGGTGCTCCCCCGCCACGGCCGCCTGCGCGAACTCCTGCACCGTCATGCCCATGGAGTCGGCAAAGCTCGCCACGAAGGAGCCGCAGCCCGAGGAGCACGCCTCGTTGAGAGCGATGTGCTCGATGACGCCGTCCTTGACCTGCAAGCACTTCATGTCCTGGCCACCGATATCCAAGATGAACTCGACGTCCGGCACGAATGCCTGAGCGCCACGCAGGTGAGCGACCGTCTCGACCTCACCCGAGTCGGCACGCAGGGCCTCGATGAGAATGCCCTCGCCATAACCGGTGGTGGTGACATGGCCGATCGTGCAATCGGCCGGCATGTGTTCGTAGATGTCGTTCATGATGGCTCGCGCGGTGCCGAGGACGTCGCCGTTGTTGACGTCATACCACGTGTAGAGCAGCTCGCCGTCCTCCCCGACCACGGCCGCCTTGAGCGTGGTGGAACCGGCGTCGATGCCGATGAAGGCGCGTCCGTGGTACTCGTCAAGCACGCCCTTCGGCACGACTTCGATGTCGTGGCGGGCATGGAACGCGTCGAGCTCGGCTGCGGTGGCAAAGAGCGGGTCCAGGCGGGCAACCTCGGTGCCCTGAGTGTCCTTGAGCGCTGCCAACGCATCGATGACCTGCGCGAACGTCACGAGCTTATCCGTCTCGCCGGCCAGTGCCGCACCCGTCGCCACAAAGAGATGCGCGTTTGTCGGCACGATGCGGTGCTCCTCGTCAAGGTTGAGCGTAAGGTAAAAGCGCTCGCGGAGCTCGCTGAGATACTGCAAGGGGCCACCGAGGAAGGCGACGTAGCCACGGATGGGATGGCCGCAGGCAAGGCCGGAGACCGTCTGGTTCGCGACGGCCTGGAAGATGGAGGCCGCGATGTCGGCGGGGGCGGCGCCCTCGTTGAGGAGCGGCTGCACGTCCGACTTCGCAAAGACGCCGCAGCGGCTCGCGATGGGATAGATGTGCGTGGCGGACTTCGCCAGCTCGTTGAGGCCGGATGCGTCCGTCTTGAGCAGAGACGCCATCTGGTCGATGAAGGCACCCGTACCACCGGCGCACGTGCCGTTCATGCGCTGCTCGATGCCGTTGTCGAAGTAGATGATCTTTGCGTCCTCGCCACCGAGCTCGATGGCGCAGTCCGTCTGGGGGATGAGCGCCTCGACGGCACGCTTGCTCGCGATGACCTCCTGGACGAACTCGAGACCGAGCCAAGTGGCAAGCAACATGCCACCCGAGCCGGTGATGGACACGCGCATCGGAGCGTCGCCAATCACCTTGCGCGCACGCTCGAAGAGCTCCGTCGCCGTGGCACGGATGTCGGTGTGATGGCGCTCGTAGTTCGCGTACACCAGATTTGAGTTGCCATCGATGACCGCCAGCTTGACGGTGGTGGACCCGACGTCTATGCCCAGCCGCAGCCTCGCATGGCGAAAGTCCGCATGACTGCGAGGCTTGAGCTCGGCACCATCGGCGACGAGGGCCACAGAAGGCTTCGCGGCACTCTGGGCCGCAGAAGACTGGCTGGTCCTAACCATGAACGTACTCCTCTCTTGCCTCCGCCAGGCTTGCGGAGGCAGTAATCATATTGAAGTCGATGGGGCGCCCGTAAAGGTCACCCGGACGTACGAACATAAGCGCGGTCATCACACGCGCCATCATGTCGTCGGTCTCCACCATCCCCGTCGTGAGCCACCGGATGAGAACCCCGACCTCAGCCGAAATGGCAAAGGTCAGGTAATAGTCGAAGCCAGCCTCGACCAACGGCGAGAAGCCCTGGTGGGCACGCGCCTCGACGACCTCGCGCACCAGTTGTTTGAGACGTCCCACAAAGGCGGGGTCTCCCCCCTCGCCCAAGAGCGCGCTCAATAGCTCGCCGTTCTCGCGGAAGTATGCAAGAAGCTCCGTCGCTCCCGGGCACGGATTAAACGCTTGGATGGCCTGCTCGAGCTCGGGCAGGGTAACGTCGGATATGCTCTGTACGAGGGGCACGAGGTCGGCCTCGACCTCCTCCTCTATGGAGCGAACCAAGGCCGGTATGTCGCGATAGTGCGAATAGAACGTGCGACGTGTCACGTCGGCGCGCTTGGTGACCCCCGTTACCGTAACCTTGGAGAGATCACCTACATCAAGAATCTCTCCCGCCAGCGCATCGCGGAGGGCCAGCCGTGTGCGCAGGCTGCGTCGGTCGATTGCTCCCACACATGCTCCTTCACGAAGTGAGCAATAGTACACATCATGTGCAGTATTACGCATTCTGAGCAAAACCATTCCGACTTCACAGAACTCTCATCACAAAAGGACGGTCCCTTCGTGGAAAGAGCCACGAAGGGACCGTCTACCCCTGCTTGTCTCGGCCTGCGCACTTGCAGCTTAGACAAATATGTAAGAACGCCTTTATCCTTTATGGGCGATACGGGAGCACCCTTTGGGGACGACAAGAAGAGAATCACAGAGATACGTCATGATGCAGTTCTTAGGATACGTGGTGATGTCGGTAGTTCCGCCTGCCACGTGCGCGAGCTCGTCGAGGTCGATCTCCTCGGATTGCGCGCTCGCGCGCTCCAGCTCGGCCACGTCCACTTGATAGCCCAGTTCGGCAGCAGCCGCTGCTAGTATCTCGGCGTCACTTCCCGCGTACGCCGCAGCAGCCTCCTCTAGCCGCTTGGCCAGCGTCTCGTCGGAACGCATATCGTGCTCTAGCCTTACCAGTTCGCTGTCCTTGCCCATGTCTTACTCTCATCGCCTAGAAATGTTATGTTGAGAGAACATATCACCACTTCCCTCACTGTGAGCAGGCGGTCACTTGGCCACCAGCACCATAAGGCTGCGCGGGCCAAGCGTAATGGGCGAGTCGACCACCACGCCTTCGCGAATCTCCTCCTCGGGGGTATAGACGACCTTCTCCCACCGCATCCCTGCTGGCACGATTGGCAGCTCCAGCGTCCGCTCCTCCCAGTAGGTGTTCACGCCGCAATAGATGAAGCAGTCCTGCGCCGCACCGTGATCGGCCACCGTCTCCGCAAACATGAACCCAAAGGTGTGGAAGGGATTCATGGCATCGAACACCCAAGCGCGCTCGCCATGAAACGAGAGCTCGGGATACCCACTCGAGTTCACGTCTGAGTAGAACTGCGCCCTACGCAACACGGGATGTGCCGTCCTCAGCGCAATCATCCGCTTGAAGAACTCGAACGTGGATCGGTTCCGCTCCAGGTCGCCCCAGTCGAGCCACGAGATGGCGTTGTCCTGACAGTAGGCGTTGTTGTTGCCTCCTTGCGAGTTGCGGAACTCATCACCAGCCAGGATCATCGGTACGCCACGACTGAGCAGGAGCAGCGCGACGGCGTTCTTTATCTGCCGCGCGCGCAGCGCGTTGACTTCGACATCATCCGTAACGCCTTCAACGCCGCAGTTCCAGCTGTTGTTGTCGTTGGCACCATCGCAGTTCGCCTCGCCGTTGCCCTCGTTGTGCTTCTCGTTGTACGAGACCAAATCGTTCAGCGTAAAGCCATCGTGGCAGGTGATGAAGTTGACGCTCGCCTCCGCGCTCCTGTTTGCGTAAAGGTCGGGCGAGCCCTGGATTCGCACGAGCATCTCGGGTCCACACTCGGCATCGCTCTTCAAAAAACGCCTTAGGCAGTCGCGGTATTTGCCGTTCCACTCGGCCCAACGACCCCAGGCAGGAAAGCTTCCCACTTGGTACAGGCCACCCGCGTCCCAAGCCTCGGCTATGAGCTTCGTCTTGCCGAGGACGGGGTCTTGGGCGAGGGACTCAAGCAACGGCGGACTGCTCATGGGTGCGCCTTCCGCGTCCCGGGAGAGAATCGAGGCGAGGTCGAAACGGAAGCCGTCGATGTGGTATGTGCTCACCCAATAGCGCAGGCAATCCAGGATGAAGTTCCTCACCACGGCGTTGTTGCAGTTCATGGTGTTGCCGCAGCCGCTGAAGTTGTAATAGTAGCCATCGGGTGTGAGCAGGTAGTACGTCTTGTTGTCGATGCCCCTGAAGGAAATGTAGGGACCCATCTCGTTACCCTCGGCCGTGTGGTTGAAGACGACGTCAAGCATGACCTCGATGCCGCTTCGGTGGAACTGCCTGATTGCGTTTTTCAACTCCTCCGACGCGAGGCCCCGCGTGCCTGATGCCGCATAGCCCGCCTTTGGTGCAAAGAAGTCCACGGTCGAGTAGCCCCAATAGTTGTACAGGCGTTGCCCGTCCACGACGCGGCTGTTCTCAAGCTCGTCGAACTCAAAGATGGGCAGCAACTCCACGCAGTTCACACCAAGTTCCTTGAGATAGGGAATCTTGTCCACAAGTCCGGCAAAGGTACCCTGGTACTTCGCACCGCTCTGCGCGCCCATGGTAAGGCCACGCACGTGAGCCTCGTAGATCACGAGGTCACCGAGGGGAAGCTCGAGAGGCTTGTCGGTGCCCCAATCGAAGTCCTCGGGAATGACCTTGCCTCTGTGGATGAACTCACGCTTGGAAGCAGGTGGCTCGCCCCACCGCTCCCTGCCCACGACCATCTTTGCATAGGGGTCAAGCAAAACCTTCCGGCAATCGAACCGATGGCCACCTTGCGGGTCAATCGGCCCGTCGAAGCGGTATCCGTACTCAAGCTCCTCGTAGTCGAGGCCATAAACAATCATCGAGAAGACGTTGCCAATCCTAAACTCGTCCGGGAACGGAATCACCACGAAGGGCTCATCCGCTCCCCGGTGGTACAGGAGGAGCTCGCATGACGTCGCATGCTTCGAGAAGACCGAGAAGTTGACGGCGTTCTCGTAGAGTATGGTCGCTCCGAACGGACTCACGTGTCCGCACCGATACAGGATGCCGCCAAGCTCGTGCGTGGGGTAGTTATCCATCGCTCTCATGTTATTACTCCGTTCTTGTCGCGTACGCTAGAGTGTAACATGCGGCACACGCAATCACCGTAGAGACATGCCTCTCGGGCGATGTCCCACGACCACCTAACGGAATCGGGGGTTGCGGCACGGCGGTGCGGGCGCGCCTAACGGAATCGGGGGTTGCGGCACGGCCCCTAACGAAAAAGGAGCTTATGGCATGCCACAACCTTGCTTTTCGTTAGATTTCGTGCCACAACTCGTCTTTTTCTAAGATGGCATGCCACAACCTTGCTTTTCGTGAGGCCATCCCGGCCATCCCGGCCACCCTCGTTACCTTCACACTGCGCTATAGCCTTCCAGCAGCGCAATTGCCCGCATATAGCGCTTTTGTCGGCTAAGGTCCCTCTCGGTCGGAGGGTGGTTCAATCTGCTGAGGTCGGCGTTGTGGCGTAGGTCCGCCAGCTTGACCTTTCGGGCAACAGGGTCATCTGCAAGCGCCGCAACGTATTCCATATAGGGAATGCCCGAACTGTGCGTGAGCTTCTTGCAGGTGGCAACATAGCATTCCGGCACGCCAGCCCTTATCAGCCCGTCGGCCGTGGCCTGCGTGTCTTCCATCACATCATGCAGGAGCGCCACGCACACCTCGTGCTCCGTATCCATCTGCTCTGCCAAGTGCCAAGGATGAAAGACATAGGGCATACCCGACTTGTCAACTTGGTCCTTATGCGCATCGAAGCAAATCCTCATCGCAAGCTTCGTCACCGCTGTGTACAGCATCCAGTTTCTCCCTTCGCTGAGCGGGGAATGTGGGCCGAGACAATCGAGGGCGACAGAACTCTCCCCGACTAGCCATCAATGCATCAGCCTGCGCATGACGTCCTCGATACCGTACCGGAAGAATAGCATGTTGCGCCGAAGACAGACGGCGACGATTCCCATGGTCCATGCCACCAAGGCGCCGTTCCGTTCTTTGGCCTGCCCATTCGTGCCGCAAAGCCTAAATGAGGCGCACACTCAACGGCTACTGTGTACTATGTGTGTGTTTTGGTAACACACATGCGGGATGCGAGGCAACAATGTTGGGCCAGACGAACGCTTGCAGGATGGGTTGGCCGGGACGTCGCACATGCTGCACCATCCTTCTCTGCCTGCTGCTCTGCCTCCGGGCGGTGTGGGCCCTCGCTGACGATGCCGCAACCGACCCGACGCCGCAAGACGGCGAGGCGGATCCCGCTCATGCAGGGAAGATCACCTTGGAGACGTACGTGCTTCCCGACTACGCCTTGGAACCAGCCGATGTGACCTTTACCCTCACCGTCAGGCTCGCGGACACCAACATAGACGGCACCTACGGCGACCTCCGATTCGAGGATGGGGCGGCCGTCGCGACGATGCACGCGGACGAGTGCGTTGAAGCCCAAGGCCTACCGATAGGCACACCGTACGTCGTAGAGTACGAGATGCCCCAGGGCTACCAGCTGCACGAGTCCTACGGCAGCGAGGACGTGGTTAGCGAGTATTCCTACGCAGGGTTCACCTTCCGACGCGAGGGAGGCGACCTCAAGATATGGCTGCTCGTGGAGGGAGCGATATTTGCCGATATCCCCGAGAGGGAGCGGCTCGCCACACTCTTCAAGGTGCGCGGACCGAACGGGTTCGCCGCTCAAACGACACTCTCGGACTTCTACTGCTTGGAGGATGGGGACGAGGAGCTATCCGTCAAGCTCTACGGACTCGACGAGGGTACCTACACGGTGACGGTGGAAGCCTCTGAAGAGGCGCAAGAGAAGTTCTCCGCCACGTACCGCGTAGGGGAAGGCGAGTCAACGGACGACATGGCGTCAGTGCACGTGTCGGTCGGCGAGGTGGCCGAGGTGACCGTCACAAACCACTACGAGAGCGCCCCCGGCAGCGAGAGTCAGAGTCCTCGTTCGGACGGCCCCCCAACGAGCGCTATCCTCGCTGCCAAGACGCAGCTCGAGGGGCGCGCACTTGCAAGCAAGGAGTTCCTGTACAAGCTGTACGAGCGGGATGGCGACATGCTGCAGGTCAAGGCGAACGACGCTTCGGGTGATGTCGTGTTCGCCGCCATGGAGTTTCGGCAGGAGGGAAGCCATCACTACGACATACGCCAGGTGGAGGGTTCCCTCCCCAACGTGACCTACGACACCCACGTGGCATCCGTCGAGGTGGAGGTGCGAAGGGACGAGGGCACTGGCGAGCTCGTTGCCACGGTGCACTACGACGACGCCTCACCCGCCACCTTTGTCAACGCTTACACCCGCACGCCCGTCGCGTCAACCGGCACCGCGAGCCAGCTGCTCGAGTCGCTGTCCTCGTTTGAGTCGTACCTTTCCTCGGCATTGTCGGCCCCTGCGCCAGCATCAGCCCTCGAAGCCGGAACCGCTCCCGCGGCTGCAACGGACCCCGCGGCTGCGCCGGCCCCGAAGCCCGCATCACCGGGCGCCCTCGCGGAAACGGCCGACGAGACAGATGACCTTCTGGTACCGTCGCTTTCCCTCGCCTCGCTCGCCTTCCTCTACGCAGCCACCCGACTCTACCGGCAGGCACCGACACCCCGAACGCGACGCAACGGGAGGTACGTGCCATGAGACATGCGAGGAGTGCAAAGCTGCTGGTGGCTCAGGACCTGCGCAAGTCCTTCGAGTCACACGAGGCCAAGGTGGAGGCCCTGCGAGGCGTGAGCCTCAGCATACGCGAGGGCGAGCTAATGGTGATTCTGGGCAGCAGCGGCAGCGGCAAGACGACCCTGCTCAACATGCTGGGGGGCATGGACGCACCGGACAGCGGTACCGTCCTCTTTGAGGGGAAGGACATCTTTGCCCACGGCGACAAGGGCATGACCAGGTATCGTCGCGATTGCGTAGGGTTCGTATTCCAGTCCTTCAACCTCATCTCCGAGCTAACGGCCTTGGAGAACGTGCGCCTCACGGCCGACCCATCGGCAGGGTCCATGAGCGCCGAGGAGGCGCTCGCACTCATGGGGCTGGCAGACCGGGCGCGAAGCTACCCCATGCAGATGTCCGGCGGGCAGCAGCAGCGCGTGTCCATCGCACGGGCGCTCGCCAAGCGCTCGCGCATCATGCTCTGCGACGAGCCCACCGGCGCCTTGGACTACGAAACGGGCAAGCAAATCCTCGAGGTGATCGAGCGGGTATGGCGTGACCTCGGCAAGACGGTGGTCATCGTCACCCACACGCAGGAGATGGCCCGCATGGCAGACCACGTCATCCGTGTGAAGAGCGGCAAAATCGTCGAGGAATGGTACAACGAGAGCCCCGTGCACGCGAGCGAAATCGAGTGGTGACGCACATGTGGACCCCCTTGCTCATGGTATGCATCGGCCTACTGCGTAAGTACTGGCGCCGGTTCTTCTCCATCTCGCTGGTATGCTCGCTTGGCCTAGCCATCATGTCGGGCATGTCGTCCGTGTACCTATCGGCGCAGGAATCCCTCACCGACTACGTGCGGGACCTCGCCTACCCCGACGGCATCGTCACCACCGAGCTAGACAGCTTGCGTCGGGAGGACAAGATCCTGGCGGTGGACGGCATCGAGGGCCTCAGCTCGCGCGCCCGCATCATGGCAAGCATGGAGAAGGCCGACGGGAACCGCATGAGCGTCGTGGCCCTGACCTACGACGGCACGAGCCAGCGCGACCTCTCGCGCTTCCACGTGTGGGACATCGCGGATGGTGGCGGGCTGGGCGACGGGCTCCTGCTCGAGTACAGGTTCGCCCGCGAGAACGACATCTCAGTGGGCGACGAAGTTCGACTTGCCTTGGGGGGCGAGACCAGGACCGTGACCGTCTCGGGAATCGTCTCCAGCCCCGAGGCACTGGCCCTGCAGCCCATACGCGGCCTCAGCCTCGCCACCAGGGACTTCGGCTGCGTATATGTCGACACGGCACTGTTGGCAGACGAGTCGGAAGCGCAGAGGGATCGCACGTCCGACGAGCTCGCACAAAAGAGCGCCGAGCTCGCCAGTAGCACGGAAGAGGCGGCCGACGCCTACGCGCAAGCGAACGCCGAGTTGGAGGCCGCCGCACGAGCGCTCGAGGAGGCCCAAGGCGCCTGGCAGTCGCTGCTTGCACAGCTCAGAGAGCTGCCCTTGGGCGAGCAGGCAGACATCGATGCCATAGGGCGCCCGGAGCAGGCAACGCAGCTGCTCGAGACGGTCCGCGACACCTTGATGCGGGCAGATCGAGAGCTGGTCACCAGGCAACCCGAACTCGAGTCGGCACGCTCGCAGCTGGATGCCGCCGCGGCTCAGGTGGATGAGGCTCGAGGCAGGCTCCAGCAGGCGAGGGACGCGCGCGCGGAGGCGGTTCGCGCCCTCCAGGCAATCCAGCAGGTGCGGGAGACCATGGGCGCACGCGAGCTGACGACGCTGGTCGACCACCTTCGAATCAGAGCGGCGGGAGGCGATTCCGAGATCTCCCGCGACGAGCTGGTCGGCGGTATGGACCAGCTACTTCACGCAGGGGAGGCTGCTTCGCAAGCCGCACGGGACCTGGGAAGCATGCCGCCGGAGACCTCTGCCACGGTGACGGAATCGGTCGCCCGCATGGAGGGGTCCCTAGGGCCCGTCCTTGAGTTGTGGCAGGGGCACTCCGACGAGGCGCAGCTTCGGGTATTGGAGCTAGCCCCCAGGTTCGACCAGCTCGGGGATGACGAGAAAGGCTGGCTGCGGCAGGAGTTCGGCGACGACGCCCTGACCACCATGGAGGCGCTTCCCGAGATCGAGTCTCAGGTCGTGAGGACTTATGACGACCTCACGGAGGTGCTGGACAACTTCACAACCACGTGCGAGAGCCAGCTGGCCGAGATTGACACGCAGCTGGCCGAGCAGGGTGTGGACGCCACGCAACTCGACGACACCATAGCGACCATGGATGCAGTGCGGGGCAGGATCGATGACGGATACAACCAGCTGAACTCCGCTCAGGACCTCCTGAACGGGGAGCTTGCTCGGGTACGCGACGCCCTGCCGCGCGTGACTGATGCCGTGGAACAACTCAGTACCGCCTCCGGCCCCCTTCTGGAACAGCTGGGCGACGACGGGAGAAGCGTGCAGGAGCAGCTCGACGACGCCCGCGCACTTCTCGACGAGCGCCGCGCGACCGTCGAGGCGGCATGGCAGGACGCCCAAGCGGGCCTGAGCGAAGCAGGGAGCAGGCTGGGAGAGGCGCGGGCAAGCCTTTGCGGCTGGGAGGGCTACGAATCGTACCGCAACCAGTACCTCCTGTACTTCAAGCCCGGCGCGGACCCGGAGCGGACACTCGCGGCAGCGATGCACGCGATGGGCCGCGTGATGGTCCTCGACGACTACACATATGAGGACTCGCCCGTGTGGACGCGCGTAGACGCCGACCTCGACCCGCTACGCACGCTCTCCATCTTCATGCCCATCATCTTCTTTGGCGTGGTACTCATGGTCGTCTCGCTGCTCATCTCTCTCATCGTCAGGCAGTGCCGGGTGGAGATAGGCATCATGCGCGCCTTGGGCTTCGCTGCCGTGCAGGTGCGCGCGCTCTTCTGCGCAACGACGCTCACCATGGCGCTGGCCTCGGTCCCTCTGGGCATCGCGATCGGCATGTCGATCATGCGTGTCACGAACAGGTACCTCCACGCATTCTACGCCTTGCCCGCCTACCAGGACGTGGTGAGTGTGCGCGTCGTGTGCGCGTGCGTCCTCGTCGTCGCGCTCGTCGCCACACTGGCCGCCTGGCTGGGCACGAGGTTTGTGAGGGAGGTCATGCCATCCGAGGCCATGTCGCGGGCCATGCCGTCTAGTGTGCGCGTATCCCGCACCGCCGAGTGGTTCACACGCCATGCGAGCGGCCTGCTGAAGTTCAGCGTCATCTCGGCCACGAGGAACAAGGTCCGTCTGGCACTTTCGGCCGTGTGCGTCGCCGCGACGTTCATGCTCATCTTCTCCTCGCTCTCCTTCGTGGCGTCAAAGAACCAGATAGTCTCGGAGCTCTTCAACAAACGCATCCACTACGACTGCCAGGTGTTCATGAACGGCGCGCCGGGCAGCGACCTCCTCGACCCCCTCAGCGAACTCGGCTACGTGCGCGAGATACAGCCCAGACTGTACTACGAGCGTGAGTTCACACACGGCGACCTGCGAGAGGACGGCATCGTGAGCGCCATGAGCACATCGAACACGCAGCTGGGAGTTCTCGACACCAGAGGGGAGGCGATTGACATCCCCAGGGACGGAATCGTGCTCGAGAGCCGCCTCGCGAAGTCGCTCAACGTACAGATTGGCGACACGGTTGAGGTGCGCGGCAAGCCACTCAAGGTCACGGGCATCACGAGGCAGAACATCGTGGGAAGCAGCTACGTCTCCCTGCAGACCGCGCAGGCTTGGGGCGACCCGCAGGTCAGCTCGCTGCTGATCGACATCGATAAGCGGGACGAGCAGCGACTGCTGGACTTCCTCGCCGCTCGGAACACCTACTTCTACTGCCAGTTCGCCAACCTCATGGAGGAGGCCCTGAGCGACGTCTACGCAAACTTTGACGTCGCGGCATGGACGAACGTGGGGTTCGCCGTGCTCATAGGGCTGCTGGTCATCGTCAACATCACCCAGACCAACATGCTGGACCGCAGGCGCGAACTCTGCGTCTTCCGCACCCTGGGGTTCTCGCGCGCCGAGATCTCCAGGAACATGTTTGCCCACGAGCTTTCGAGCTTCGTCCTCGCCGCAATGGTGGGGATTCCGCTGGGTCGATTCGTTACCCAGACCCTACTCGCCCAGCTCAGCACCGCAAACCGCTCGTTCGCCTACAGCAGCACCCCAGCGGAGTATGCGCTGACACTTGCCATCGTCTTCGCCTACGTTGTCGCGAGCCACGTCGCAGCCATGCGAATGCTGCACGGCTGGAGCATCACCGAGGGCGTGAAGGAACACGCCTAGGGATGCAGAGAATGTACCGGATTGATCGGACCCGCATAGGAGTCTCCTCCAAGGACGAGGCCCACGCCATCGCGAGCGAATCCGCTCAGGGATTCACCAAGGAGGAGTTCTTCGAAACCGCCAGGCGACTGCCATCATGTCAACGAAAGGGACCCTCGTGATAAGCGCACCCCTGATTGCGGCCGTCGGTCTCGGCTCGTATTTGTTCCTCGACCACAGGAACTACCAGAGACGACTGCGCCGCATGGCAACCGAGTACGTCAAGCGCAAGTATGGCTTCAGGGCAAAGGCCGGCAGGGTCGGCACCATGTCCATTGGCTGGCTCGAACCAACGTGGCACAAGGGAAAGTCGGGATACGTAGAGATGACGTATGAGGGCAAGGCGTTTTACGTGCGGGCGAGTCTGCTCGCACGCACAGACGACTGCACCGACACCTACCAGATGGACGAGTTTGCCGAGCGCATCATCGGTCCCCTCAAGAGCTTCCTTGGACGCGAGGATCTCCACGCAAGCGTCCAGTATGGTGGTCGCGACTTCGGCGGCTGCTATCTCGGCATGGACGTGGCAACGTTCGAGGACCTCGTGGATCACATCGGCGGCATCGAGGTAACGGTAAGCACGTATGGCCTCAGCGAGTCGCTTGTTGCCCAGCTCGACCTCTCCTACCTCGGCAAGAACCCTCGCGTCGGCATATACGATTGGCATGACAACCGCGTCGTTGAGGCCGGCTATACTCCCGCCAGCCCCATACAACCCAGCGACGGCGACATCATCTGCCTCCGTAGCCACCATTGCTTCGCCAACGGCACCTGGACCCATCGTAGGTATCAACGCTACGACGGCGAGGGGGTGACCTTTGCGTACGAGACGGGCCTCGGCATCGAGATTGCCCTCTTCGACGCAGAACTCACAGCCCCCGAGGACGAGGCTGCGCGGAGCCCGTGGTATCGGCTCAGCATCTCCTCCGAGGTGGAGACGCGGGTGATTGTCTTTCCCCACGAGACGTCACCCGACATGGAGATGCGCATTCAGCTCTATGACCCTGCGAAACAGGAACTCTCCGATGGATTCGGCGTCCTCCCCTACTACGGGAACTTCGAGGGACAAGACGCGCTCGTCGCCGAGTGGCCGTACCACGGTGCCGTCTGGCTCAACCTGACATACAAGGACGGACACGTCAACCGCACGCCGCAGGTCGTCAGAATCGTACGATAAAACCCTCGTCCTCAGCTGACAAACGCGTTCCCACAGCGAATCATGCATACTCGTTGTGGGAACGCGAACAGGGGTGTTAAGGGCGCGGACGGAGGCCCGACAACGCTACTTGATGGCGGCGTGGATGTCTTGCAGGGCATTGACGCCCGAGTCGGTACCGGCAACCTTCGCCTTGATGCCCACCGCGCTCGCATGCGCCGCGGCCATCGTGGTGACGTAGGGTATGTGCGCACTTATGGCCGCCTTGCGAATCTGCGACCCGTCCGACTCGGAATGCACCTCGCCCTTGGGGGTGTTCACGACTAGCTGAATCTGCCCGTTGGCGATGGCATCGGTAACGTTGGGCCGGCCCTCACGCTGCTTGAAGATGACGGTGCAGGGGATGCCGTTCTCGGCGAGGAACGCCGCCGTGCCACGCGTCGCCATGATCGAGAGTCCCGCCTCGATGAACTCGCGCGCGATCGCGATCATCTCGTCCTTGTTCTGGTCCGAGACCGACATGAACACCGTGCCCTCAGTGGGCAGCGTGGAGCCGATGGCCTCCTGCGACTTGAAGAACGCCTCACCAAAGGTGGGCGCGAGGCCCAGCACCTCGCCGGTAGAGCGCATCTCCGGTCCGAGGATGGGGTCGACCTCCGGGAACATCGAGAAGGGCAGCACGGCCTCCTTCACGCCATAGAACGCGTACTTGGCCTCCTTGAGCCCGGCGACCGGACTCGGACGACCCGTGAGCTCACCCATGATGGCATCGGTCGCGATCTGGACCATCTGGACGCCACACACCTTGGAGACCAGCGGCACCGTGCGGCTTGCACGCGGATTGGCTTCGATTACGAAGACCTTGCCGTTCTCGATGGCGTACTGAATGTTCATGAGGCCAACGACGTGCATCTCCTCGGCAATGCGCCGCGTGTACTCCTTGATGAGGGCAAGATGCTTGTCGCTGATGGAGATGGAGGGCAGCACGCAGGCGGAGTCGCCCGAGTGGACGCCCGCAAGCTCGATATGCTCCATGACCGCAGGCACATAGGCGTGCGTGCCATCGCAGATCGCGTCCGCCTCGCACTCGAGCGCGTGACGCAGGAAGCGGTCGATGAGAATCGGCCGGTCGGGTGTCACGCCGATGGCCGCCGCCATGTAGGAGCGCAGGGCGTCATCCTCAAAGACGACCTCCATGCCGCGCCCGCCGAGCACGTAGCTGGGACGGACCATCACGGGATACCCGATTCGGTGGGCCGCGTCGAGGGCCTCCTCCACCGTGACGGCCATGGCCGCCTCAGGCATGGGAATACCGAGCTTGTCCATCATGGCACGGAACTCGTCGCGGTCCTCAGCGAGGTCGATGACCTCAGGCGTCGTGCCCAGAATCTTGACCCCCGCCGCCTGCAGCTCGCTCGCGATGTTGAGCGGCGTTTGGCCACCGAACTGCGCGATGACGCCGAGAGGCTTCTCCTTCTGGTAGATGGAGAGCACGTCCTCGGTGGTCAGCGGCTCGAAGTAGAGCTTGTCGGAGGTATCGTAATCCGTAGAGACGGTCTCGGGGTTACAGTTCACGATGATGGTCTGGAAGCCGAGCTTGCGCAACGCGATGGCTGCATGGACCGAGCAGTAGTCGAACTCAATGCCCTGGCCGATGCGGTTGGGGCCGCCACCCAAGATCATGACCTTGTTGCCTTCGAGCGGGGTGCTGGCATCGGGTGCGTTGTAGGTGCTGTAGTAATAGGCCGAGTCCGGCGTCGAGCTCACGTGCACGCCCTCCCACGCCTCGGTGACGCCGAGCGCAATGCGCTGCTCGCGGATGCTCGCCTCGGTGAGGCCCGTGAGCTGCGAGAGGTACTTGTCGGCAAAGCCGTCCTTCTTTGCCTGGGTGAGCATGTAGTTGGGCAGCGGCGCGCCGGGGTTGGACTTGACGTAGGAGAGGATGACCTCCTCTTCCTGCACCAGCTCCGCCATCTCTTGGATGAACTCCCGCTTGATGTGCGTGAGGTCAAAGAGCCGATCGACCGAGACGCCCTTGCGCAAGGCCTCGTACATCTGGAACTGACGCTCGCTCGTAGGGGTGCGCAGCAGCATCTCGAGCTCCACGGCTGACTTCTGGTGGAAGTCCTTGGCGAAGCCCAGCCCGTAGCGCCCCTGCTCCAGCGAGCGGATGGCCTTCTGGAAGGCCTCCTTGTAGGTCTTGCCGATGGCCATGACCTCGCCCACCGCGCGCATCTGCGTGCCGAGCTTGTCCTGGACGCCCTTGAACTTCTCGAACGCCCAACGGGCAAACTTGATTACGACATAGTCACCGGTGGGATGATACTTGTCGAGCGTGCCCCACTTGCCGCAGGGAATCTCAGCGAGGGTGAGCCCACTAGCCAACATGGCCGAGATGAGCGCGATGGGAAATCCCGTGGCCTTCGACGCGAGCGCCGAGGAACGGCTCGTGCGGGGGTTGATCTCGATGATGATGTCGCGATCGCTCACGGGGTCGTGCGCCCACTGAACGTTGGTGCCGCCGATGACTTTGACGGCGTCGACGATACGATAGCTCTTCTCCTGCAGGCGGTCGATGACAGCCTGATCGATGGTCTGCATGGGGGCCGCGCAGAACGAGTCGCCCGTGTGGATGCCCATGGGGTCGATGTTCTCGATGGTGCACACGGTGATCATGTGGCCGGTGGAGTCGCGCACGACCTCGTACTCGAGCTCCTCCCAGCCGAGCACGCTCTCCTCCACGAGGACCTCGTGCACGGGGCTGGCCGCCAGGCCGCGCGCGACGACGGTGCGCAGCTCGTTGACGTTGTAGACCATGCCGCCGCCGGTGCCGCCCATGGTGTACGCGGGACGCAGGACGCAGGGATAGCCCAGCTCGCCGGCAATCTGCACGGCCTCCTCCACGGAATAGGCCACCTTGGAGCGGGCCATCTCGATGCCCAGCTCGCCCATGAGCTCCTTGAAGGCTTCGCGGTCCTCGCCACGCTCGATGGCGTCAACCTGCACGCCGATGACCTTCACCCCGTACTTGTCGAGCACGCCCGTCTTTGCGAGCGCGCTGGAGAGGTTGAGCGCGGATTGGCCACCCAGGTTGGGAAGGATGGCGTCGGGGCGCTCCTTCTCGATGATGGCCGTGAGACGCTCCACGTTGAGCGGTTCTATGTAGGTGCGGTCGGCCGTTCCCGGGTCCGTCATGATGGTCGCGGGATTCGAGTTGACGAGGACGATCTCGTAGCCGAGGCTGCGCAGCGCCTTGCATGCCTGCGTGCCGGAATAGTCGAACTCGCATGCCTGGCCGATGATGATGGGGCCAGATCCGATGATCATTACCTTGTGTACGTCTGTGCGCTGTGCCATGGGTACTCCATCTCCCTCGCTGAGCCGACGCAAATCCGTACTAGTTTAGCAACTGACACGCCAAGCGGTGCGTTCGACCGAAGATGTTAACGAAAGCACTCGCGAAGGCCTGTCGCGCCAACCAGCGCGCCGACGCCGACGTCGTGGAATGTCCCCGTTGGCGCATTGGAAAACAAGGCGCACTCGCAGTCCTTCCGGCACGCAGCATCCTTGAGTCCCTTATCGTTTCTCTTCCAGATCGCATGGCGGCAGCAGCTCCACAAGCGCCAATCGGGGTCACTCCCTCCGGCGGCCTTCGCGAGCCCGTCAGGGTCCAGCTCCCCGCGCGCCTCGGCGCTAAATGAGGCCTGCGGACGGACGAGCGCGGCGTGCGCGCAGGCACCCCTGGGGGCTCGTCGCGCAGCGGGTCGGCCACGGGGCCAAGCCACCGGGCGCCGGAGTCGGGGTCACCGTCGGCGGTTGGCCATTCCGCAGGCAGCAACAAAAGGCCCGCAGGCGGCAGAGCGGCTTGCGGGCCCAAGAAACTGAGCTGGCTTATCCCTATGCCGCTTGGTCTACCCCTCAGATTCCCTAAATCCTTATTGATAATCCCGCAAATATAATCCTTCCAGCAGCTTGCATCCTTGACAGTCTTGCTGGTATGCACAAGGCCAGTGGCGCAGTGATATGTCAACATGCAGTCCGACTCATGCCCATCCTCGGCATCATCAGAATTCCACCAAATCCCGCCCGCCACGCCAGCGAGCTCGTCGAGGTCGATCTCCTCGGCGCCCGCGCCCGAGGTCGGAGACGGTCACGTCGTAGCCGAGCCCGGCCGCCGCGCAAGGAGTCTCCACGTCCCGGACGCGTGCGCCCCTCGGCGTCCGCCGGTCGCGAGGACGCGACGGGGTGTCGAGGAGGCCGTCTGCGAAACGCGCATAGAAGTCCCTCCCCGGCAGCGCCGTGAGGCGTCACCGTGGAGGGCCAAGGGGAATCCCGGCGGACGAGCGCATCCCGAACGCTCGAGAGGCTCCGTCCCCTTAGAGACAAAAGAGGTGGCTACAGCAACGTGAGGGTTAGAAACGGTAGTCAAAGAGGACGGTAGCCAGCGAGGCCACCGCAAAGAGGACGCCAGCCAAAGAGGCCACCGCAGTCGAACCCGTCGTCGTCGTTTATGCCGTCCCATCCGCCCGCCACGCCAGCGAGCTCGTCGAGGTCGATCTCCTCGGCGCCCGCGCTCGAGCGCTCGAGGTCGGCGACGGCCACGCGGTAGCCGAGCCCGGCAGCCGCGGCGGCGACGGCCTCCGCCCCGCTCTGCGCGCCCGCCTCGGCCGCCACCCTCACCGCCTCGTCGAACCTCGCCCTCAGCGCCCCGTCCGCCGCCAGGTCGGCCTCCAGCCGCCTGAGCTCGTCCGTCAATGCCATCTGTCGTCCTCCTTCGTTCCGGTGCCAATCACGTGCATTGCCTATAGAAGATACTAGGTGCCGCGGGGGGGCGTCGTGGCGCGGGGGCCGCGCACGGGGTCTCCACATCCCGGCCGCGCGTTCCGCCAGGCGCCACGCCATGAGGCACGGCACCCGCCCGTCCGGCGTCACCCCTCGGCCAGCCCCGCCGCAGCGATCGCGGCGTCCGCCACCTCGCGCACCGCGGCCTCGCCTACGTGCTTGTGGAAGTGGCAGCAC
>CADBYM010000035.1 GCA_902798915.1 uncultured Coriobacteriaceae bacterium
CTCGCACACGGCTCGTTGCCATCCCTCCCGCCCGTTCGGATAGCTGCTAAAACGCCAGCCTCGAGACATGTGTTCGGCTGACTTCGAGATTCAACCTGCGCCGTCATGTACGCGCGGAACCCTACGATGCCTTGCGCATCTTCGCGATCGCACGCGAGACCTTTGTGCCCACTGTTGAGGCATTCATTCCAAGTTGCGCGGCAATCTCCTTGTTGGAGAGTTCTTGGTAGTATTTGAGGTACACGAGCTCGCGCTCCTCGTCACTAAGTACGGCAAGGAGCTTCTGTGCAGTCTGGGCAGCGTCATCGAAAGCCGGTTCCTCCTCTGGTGCCGCAATTGTTGATAGGTCGGTATCTAGCTCGCTCTCGGTCCAGACGTCCCTGCGCCTGCGCGTTCGTATCCTGCTGAACGCGACGTTGCGCGCGATGGTGCACACCCATGTAGAAAAGGACGCCTTGTCTTCGTCAAATCTATCAAACGCCTTTGCCGCCTTGAAGAACGCCTCGCTCACGACCTCTTCCGTCTCGTCGTGGTTCATGACAAGCGTGTAGACATATGCATAGACACGCTTGTAGCTATCGTGATAGTACTTGGCGAACGCACGCTTGTCGCGTGCGTTCGCTTCGTCATCCTCCACTAGTCTAAGATGCCGCCCACGAATTCCCCAGCACAACATCGCAACACCTCACTGCGCCTCATGGCAGCACAAGTGTGCGCCATTTCACCCTTACTGGCCTTCGGTTTCCCTTAGCATAGCATCCACATCGCCTGCGGCCGACAACAATTCAAGCTCGTCATCGGAGATTTCACGCACGAAATCGACCTCCTCGAAGATGCGTGCCAGCAGTTCGTCCTCATGCTCGACGCGGCGCGCCTTGAAGCCCGCGATGCCCCGCTTTAGTACGCTTGCGATCTCGTTCTCATTCATTGACATTTTCTGCCTCCTCGACATGACGTCGGCTCACTTTGCGTTCATTTGACTGTTGTACGCCAGAATTTCAGACGTGTCTCAGCCCACGCTGTAAAAAACCTCTGAAATTGGAAACCTCGCGCACACGGACCGCGCATCTATGAGTACCATACCATTCCGGTTCAGAAGAAGGGATTCGCATGGGACAGATTCGCATGGACATTCAGTCCATCGTTGTGGGTGGAGGCCCGGTCGCCTCATTGGTGGTGCTCAAACCGCGTCAGGATGACTCTGAGTGCCTGGGGAAGTTACCCATACGTATCGGAAGCGTTGAGGCCGCAGCCATCAGCATGGGTATCGACCCCAGCAAGTCCCACACGCGGCCCATGACGCACGACCTCATGCGGTCCGTCATACAGACGCTTGGGGCCACGCTCACGCGTGTCACCATCACTCGCGTGAAAGGCACCACCTTCTATGCCCAGCTCCAGCTCACCACCGCGGAGGGGGAGTCGCTTTGGGTCGACTCCCGGCCTTCCGATGCCGTCGCACTCGCCGTTCGCATGCACGCCCCGATCTTTGCCGAAGAGCATGTCCTGATTACTGCGGCACTCCCGGACTTTGAGTCCGTGGAGCGTGACGAGCGCGAGAGGGAGGCCGCCGCGTTCCACGACTTCGTCGAGGGCCTCACCCCCGAGGATTTCGCACAGTAGGGATGCTTTACGCATCCCCCATCCAAACGGATAACGGCGGTCTAGGCCTTGATTCGCTCGTGATCGAGAAATCCCAGGCGGTTCGCCTGCCGCACCATCTCCAGCTGAAGCATGAGCTGATTCGTCGGGTTGGCAATCAGGCCGAAGAGTATGTCAAAAATCATCGCGTCGAGGAATGCTTCGCTCGAGATGCCCAACACGCCAAAGAGCGCGATGTAGGCGAGCAGATTCGCACCGGGCACAGGCGGCGTCGCCACAAAGAGCAACACGTCGAGCACGATCATGGTGGCGAATTGCAGCAACGTCGCGTTGAAGCCATATTCGCGTGCGCAGAACACCGTGATGGCCAGCGTCCCAACAATGCTCGCTGGCATGTACAGCACCAATCCCTGGGGAAGGGTCGCGCTCGTAAATGCCTCGTTCATGCCCAAATCCCGCGTACAAGAGTATTCAGTCGCCCCGTATGAAGCATCCAAGGTCCCCGCCCGCATGGCGGTTACGAAGGGAAGCCTGAGCTTCTCCAGCAAACGTCGCAGGCCCACATGCGTCTGCAAACAGGAAACAGCTAGGTCCAAAACCGTAAGAATCGCAGTGATGCCTAACGACAACAAGATTGGCTTCCATAGTTGCAACAAAACGTTGATTTGATCGTCCCAGATCTCCAAGGCAAGCAGAATGCCCGCAAAAAGCGGCACAAAACTGCTCACCCAATTGGTAATCAGCGAGGCCACGGCGTTCGCCTGGCGCACGAATCGAATGAGGTCGGCGACCTGCTCCTCCAACGCAATGAGCGCGCTACCAATAATCGCCGCAATGAAGAGCAGCTGAGGAGTGTTTGATGTGGCGAACGGCTCCACGATGTGCTCAGGAATGAATCGCATCATGCCATCAAGCAGTTGTGCGATTCTCTGCGCTCCAACTTCCTCGTGCACCGCTGCGACCCGCAGCACGATGGCGGATGCCATCACCGTCACGAACGCTATGAAGAAGCTGATCCCGAAGTACCTCGCAACCATGTAGCGCCATGAGCCCCCATGCTCGTCGACCTGGCGCACATCGAGCAACGTCGTGATCACCATGAGGAACACGACGGGACCAGCAAGTGCGTTGAGCATCCGCGTCCACATATCGAAGAGCGGGTTGAAAAGCGTATCGGTGACCATATCGCGCGAGGAAACGGGGAGCACGAGCATGCCCAACACACCAATCGCACCGCCGACGAGCATGCCCCCCAGCAACGCAACGACAGGGTTGATGCCCGTATAGGGGAGGGGGATGCGCAAGACGTTCTTCCCTCCCACGTACGTATAATGCGAGCGAATGCCGACCCACGCGAAGACCAGAGATGCCGAGTCATCAGAGTCGGCATTCGTGTTGCTCAGGGGGTTGTAGGCAGCTCCCACATGCTCGATACGGATGAACTTGCCCATGGGACTGCTATCAATCGAGACCTTAGCATCATCCTGTTCCCCAAAGCGGTCGCGCAGACACAGGAGCGCATCTTCCGCCCTGAGCCGCAGGCGAATGAGATTGCGCCTCTCGAGACCCATCTCGCTGAGCATCTCGAACAACCATTCCGAGCACGCATCGATGCCCGCACCCGAGAGCTTGATGGTCCTCGTCGCATCACCCTTATCCATGGAGCCCTCCGTTCCCTGTAAAGAACCGCGCCCCGACGCCGCTACGCACGGTGTCGGGGCGCGGCAGCGTCGGATGCGTTCCGTCGTGCCTATTCGTCAAGCAGGCTCTCGTCGAAGTCTTCCTCGCCGACATCGACCGTCGTCGGGTCGTCGACTTGGATGTCGAGCATTGCCTGTGCCTCGCCCGCGCCAGCCTGTCGCTTGGGGGCCTTCTTCTTGCGCGCGATCATGCGCGCCATCGCGCTTACCCGGTCGCCCTCGGCAAGGTTCATGATCTTGACGCCTTGTGTGGCGCGCCCCAGCTTACTGATGTCCTCGGCCTTCACGCGTATCATCACGCCCGCCTCGCTCACGATCATGAGCTCGTGTTGCGGGCCAACGACTCGGCAAGCCACCAGCTTGCCCTTGCGCTCCGTCATGGCGATGGTGAAGACGCCTTGCCCGCCGCGCCGATGCTCGGGGTACTCGGAGACTGGCGTGCGCTTTCCAAAGCCATTCTCCGTCATGACGACAAGGTCGCCGTTGCCGTTGCTTATCTCCATGCCCAGCACGCGCGCCTCCGGCTTGAGGTTGATGCCCCGCACGCCCGAGGTGTCACGGCCCATGGGACGAACCTGCGACTCGTCAAAGAGGATTGCCTTGCCGTCGGTGGTGCACAGAATGACCTTGCTTCCCGGCTTGACGCGACGCACTCCCACGAGCTCGTCGTCGGCCCTGAGCTTGATGGCGATGAGGCCTCCCGCTCGATTGACGTCGTAGGCGCTCATGGAGGTCTTCTTCACCATGCCAGACGCGGTGGCGAACATGAGGAACTCGTCCTCCGGGAAGTCCCTTGCAGTGAGAACGGCAAGGGGGTGCTCGCCCTCCGCGAGGCTCAAGACGTTGACGAGCGCCGAGCCGCGCGCCTGGCGGCTTCCGAGCGGCAGCTCGTGCACCTTCAGGCGGTACACCTTGCCCTTGTTGGTGAAGAAGAGCATGTAATCATGCGTGCTGGCCACAAAGAGGTCCTCGACGTAGTCGTTGTCCTTGAGCGAAAGCCCGCGCATGCCCTTGCCGCCCCGGCGCTGCGAACGATACGTCGCCACCGGCAGACGCTTGACGTAACCCGCGTGCGTGAAGGTGACGACCATGTCTTCCTCGGCGATGAGGTCCTCCACGTCGAGGTTCTCGGCCGCGCCCGCGCTGATCTGCGTGCGGCGCGGCGTGCCGAAGCGTGCCGAGATCTGGCGCAGCTCGTCCTTGATTACGCCGAGCATCTTCTCCTCGTGGTCGAGAAGGTCCTGAAGGTAGGCGATGCGCTCGCGGAGCTCCTCGATCTGGGCAACGAGCTCGTCGCGTGCCAACGCCGTCAGGCGGCGCAGGCGCATCTGCAGGATGGCCTCGCACTGAATCTCAGAGAGCCCAAAGCGCTCGTTCATCCGGCGCTTCGACTCTTTGTCGTCTCGCGAGCTGCGTATGATGTGCACGATCTCGTCGATGTTGTCGACGGCGATAAGCAATCCTTCGCGCACGTGCAGGTCCTTCTGCGCCTTGGCGAGGTCGAACTTGGTACGCCGGGTGACCACGTCCACCTGATGGTCGATGTAGTACCGAAGCATCTCGAGCAGGGTGAGGGTGCGCGGGACGCCGTCCACGAGGGCGATGTCGATGACGCCGAAGTTTGCCTGCAGCTGAGTGCGCTTGTAGAGGTTGTTGAGCACGACCTGCGGCACCGCTCCCTGCTTGAGGTCGATGACGATGCGCATGCCCTTGCGGTTCGACTCGTCGCGCATGTCCGAGATGCCCTCGATGCGCTTCTCGTTCACCTGCTGGGCAATCTTCTCCTGCAGCGTGCCCTTGTTTACCTGATAGGGAATCTCGGTGACGACGAGCCGCTGACGGCCGCCCTTGCGCTGCTCCACATGCACCTTCGAACGGACGGTGATGGACCCTCGACCCGTGGCATAGGCATCGCGGATGCCGTCGGTCCCCATGATGATGCCTCCGGTGGGGAAGTCCGGCCCGGGGAGCACCTTCATGACGTCGTCGAGGGTGGCCTCAGGATTGTCGATGACGAGGCACACGGCCTCAACCACCTCAGTGAGGTTGTGGGGAGGCACGTTAGTCGCCATGCCGACCGCGATGCCGGACGAACCGTTGACCAACAGGTTCGGGAAGCGGCTCGGGAGCACTGCAGGTTCCGAGAGAGACTCGTCATAGTTAGGCTGAAGATCGACGGTCTCTTTGTCCAAGTCGCGCAGCATCTCCATCGCGGCATGGGTCAGGCGACTCTCCGTGTAGCGCATGGCCGCAGGGGGATCGCCGTCCACCGAACCGAAGTTGCCGTGACCGTCCACGAGCGGCAGGCGCATCGAGAAGTCCTGTGCCATGCGGACCATGGAATCGTAGATGGCGGCGTCGCCATGGGGATGGTACTTGCCCATGACCTCGCCGACGGTCCACGCGCTCTTCTTGTGCGGGCGCGTCGGCACGATGTGGGCCTCGTTCATGGCGTATAGGATGCGCCGGTGCACGGGCTTGAGGCCATCGCGCACGTCCGGGAGGGCGCGCGCGACGATGACGGACATGGAGTACTCGAGGAAGGAGGTCTTCATCTCCTGGCTCATCTCGATGGGCTTGAGCGTACCACCATGGATGTCCGTGAGGTCTAGACGCGTGCCCGCCTCGTCACTGATGGTGTGGGAGAGGCCCGCACCAGCGAGGCCGAGCGAGCCCTGCTCGGGAGGATAGTCGTCCTCTTCGTCATCGTAGACATCCGAGGGATCCTCGTCCTCGAGCTCCGGGTCGACCTCCATGTCGTGCATCGCGCGGTTGACGAGGTCGTCCAGGTGGTCACGCCCGTCCGGCCCCCTCAGCTCGTCGTCGTTGCGAATGTCGTCGTCGTTGTCTGCCAAGCTAGTCTCCTATTCCAAACGCGCCGCGCAGCGGCGCACACACTTTCTTCTCCCCGCGTTTGCACGGACGAAGCCCGCGCGCTTCCCAAGAGTTGGGCGACACGCGGCCCTGCGGGCCTTGCACGCATGCGAGTTCCGCAGCAACGCGAGGACTGTTCGAGCGGGCGCACAACGCCCGCAGGACCGCCCGAAAGAGACCTAGATGTCGAGGAAGCGCACGTCCTTCGCGTGCTTCTGTATGAAGTCCTTTCGCTTCTCGACGGTGGTGCCCATAAGGTCCGAGACGGCGAGGTCGGCGGCAAGGGCGTCCTCCACGGTCACCCGCAGCATGATGCGGTTCTTGGGCTCCATGGTGGTCTCCCACAGCTGCTCGGGGTCCATCTCTCCCAGACCCTTGTAACGCTGCACCGTGTAGCGCGTGGGATCGTCGAACTTGGCAGCCTCAATGGCCAGCTCCTCATCAGTAAAGAGATACTTGCCGGTCTTGCGGCCCTTGGGCTTGAGCTGGTACAGGGGCGGCTGCGCAACGTATATGTAGCCCGCATCGATCATGGGCTTCATGTAGCGATAGAAGAACGTGAGCAGCAGGATGCGGATGTGCGCCCCATCGACGTCGGCGTCTGTCATAATGACGATTTTATGGTATCGCGCCTTTTCGATGTTGAACTCCGGACCGACGCCCGTGCCGATGGCGGTGATGAGCGAGGTGATGGTGTCGGAGCTGAGGGCGCGGTGCTCCTGCACGCGCTCAACGTTGAGTATCTTGCCGCGCAGGGGCAGCACCGCCTGAATGGAGCGGTCGCGCGCCATCTTTGCGGAGCCGCCCGCGGAATCTCCCTCCACGATGAAGAGCTCCGTCATCTCGGGATCGCGCACCGAGCAGTCCGCAAGCTTGCCTGGCAGGCTGGCTGACTCGAGCAGGCCCTTGCGCCTGGTCGCCTGACGCGCCTTCTGGGCAGCGAGCCGGCCCTTGGCGGCCTGGCTCGCCTTCTTGAAGATCTCCTTCGCGGGGTTGGGATGCTCTTCGAGGTACTCTGCGAGACCCTGCGCCACCACCTTGTTGGTGAGGGTGCGCATGTACGAACTACCGAGCTTGGCCTTGGTCTGCCCCTCGAACTGAGGGTCGGGGAGCTTGACCGATATGACGGCGGTAAGGCCTTCGCGAACGTCGTCACCCGTGAGGTTGGGGTCCTTGTCCTTGAGCAGCTTCTTTGCGCGGGCATAGTCATTGATCGTCTTGGTGAGTGCCGTGCGGAAGCCTTCGAGGTGCATGCCCCCCTCATCGGTGTAGATGTCGTTGGCAAACGAAAGAACCTGCTCTGAGTAGGTGGTGTTCCACTGCAGCGACACCTCCACCTCTCCGCGCTTGTCGGCAGGCGCGTCATCGGCAGAGCGTCCCTCTATGTAGATGGGACGGCTGAGTCCGGGGAGGATGGTCTTCTCCTCGTTGAGGAACTTCACGAAGTCGACGATGCCGCCGGCGTAGCAGAACTCGTCGACGCGCGGCTCGAGCTCCCGCTCGTCCGTGAGCACGATCTTTAGGTTCTTGTTGAGAAACGCCGTCTCCTGCAGGTGGTCGTGCAGGGTGTCGTACGAGAAGGTCGTGGTCTCGAAGATCTCCTCGTCGGGCCAAAAGGTGATGGAGGTTCCCGTCGCCTTCGAGGTGCCCACCTGCTGCATCTTCTGCGTGACCTTGCCACGGCTGAACTCCATCCGATACACGCCACCGTCACGCTTGACCTCGGCAATGAGCCTGCTCGAGAGGGCATTTACCACCGAGACACCCACACCATGCAGTCCACCGGACACCTTGTATGCGTCGTTGTCGAACTTGCCGCCCGCATGGAGCACGGTGAGGACGACCTCGAGCGTGGGGATGCGCTTCTGGGGATGGCGCCCCACGGGAATGCCACGACCGTTGTCGGTGACGGTAACGGAGTTGTCGGCGTGCACGGTGACGTTGATGCGCGTGCAGAATCCCGCCATAGCCTCATCGACCGAGTTGTCAACAATCTCCCACACCAAGTGGTGCAGCCCGCTGACGCTCGTGGACCCGATGTACATGCCCGGGCGTTTGCGCACGGGATCGAGTCCCTCCAAGACCTTGATCGCGTCCTCGCCGTAGCCGTTCTGGTTCTTCTTCCTAGCCACGTAGTTCCTCTCGTCGAAAGTGCCGCCACTTGGGTTGCACGTGGCGGACGCAGCGGACCTCAGGAGGCCCGTCGCCGCATTTTGCGACCATCCTGTAAAGTGCGAAGGACTATTATACCCCATCTAAGGCCCTGAGGGACGATTTCAGGGCGTTTTTATATCGACTGCGTATCCTCAATCTTGTGGCGTGCCAACGTGGCGCACATCGCGCGAGAAACGCTTTGGCGAAGACCGTCGGGAAGACTCGCGGTCATCTCTGCCACGCGGGCCCGCTCCCCTGCGCTCAACTCCCGCGGTTTCGGCGCGGCAGCATGCGCATCGGCGCCGCGACGTATGGGCACCGGACCCGCGTGGGGGCGGCCCACGTCAAAGCGTATGTCGCTCACCGCCACGCCCGCGCACGCCACACGGGCGAGGTAGAGGTCCTTATTGGTTCCGAGCTCCTGCGCAAGCAAGCCCGAGTCGACACGAACGACCAGTATGGGGTCGACGCCGGCCCGTCCGGACTTGCGCAACCACACCCCGGTGGTATGGGCCCGCTCGCGGTCCCCGTTCGCCTGAAACCACGCCCTGGCCGCACGTTGGGCGGCCGAGAGCTTCGCCGTGCCCGCGGCGCCGAAGAGCGCGCCGACGAGGTCGCCCGCACGCGATGGCCCCCGATCCGCACCGTCACCGTCCGTCAAAGTCAATCACCTCCGCGCCCTCGAGCAGCTCGGGAGGGAAGTACTGAAGGTTTGCGGTGGTGATGACCGTCTGTATCCTCCCTACGACGAACTCCGTGACTGCGGCCCGCCTGCTCGCGTCGAGCTCGCTCATGACGTCGTCAAGCAACAGCAACGGCTGCTCCCCGACGACGTCATGGGCAACGGCCACCTCCGCCATCTTCCAGGCCAGGGCAACCGAGCGCTGCTGACCCTGACTCCCGAACCCCCGCGCGTCGCGCCCGCCTATGGCGAACGAGACGTCGTCGCGATGGGGGCCAACGAGCGTCACGCCCCTTCGCAGCTCCTCAGGTCGTCGCTCGGCAATGACATCGAGGATGAGGTCACGCAGGGCGTCGCGGGAGAGGCCCAACGCATCCGGTCCGACCGAGCACTCGTATGCACACTCAAGGGACTCGTCCGCCACACGCTCGTACACACGGCGTATCTGGGTGCGAAGCCGCTCGAAGAGCGCCATACGCGCATGCATGAGGGTGGCGCCACCAAGCGCCAGGGCGCTGTCCCACGCATCAAGCATGCCGAGGTCGACGTGCGGCTCCTTGAGCAGGCGGTTTCGCTGCTCGACCGTGCGCGCATATGCCTTCGACACCTTGCGGTAGCCTGTGCTTGCCTGCGCGCCGAAGGCGTCAAGCGCGTCGCGCCGGGCGCGCGCCGAACCCTTCACCAAGGTGAGGTCGTCGGGACAGAAGAGAACCGACATGAGCGTCGCGGAAAGCTCGGCTGGGCGGCAGGGCTTTCCGTTGCGCTCGTACGAGCGCCGGCTGCCGCGCGTCGCACGGCAACACACGTCTATGACGCGCCCGTCGCCCTCGATGCGGGCACGGGCACGTCCCTCCTCCGCACCGTCGCGCACCAGCTCCGCCGTGCGCGGGTGTCGGAACGAGGTTCCCGCCGTCAACAGCTGCAGTGCCTCGACGGTGTTGGTCTTGCCCGTCGCGTTCGGTCCGCACAGCACGTTGAGCCCGGGTGACAGCTCGAGGACGCGCTCCTCGAAGCAGCGCCAATCGTTCATCGCGACAGTAGAGACGGTAAGTCCCACGTGGCTACATCCTCACAGGCATGAGCAGGTACAGGTAGTTGATTGAGGCATACGACTTGAAGATGGCCGGCTGCATGGAACTGAGCAACTCGAGCGAAACGTCCGACCCGGACGATACGGCTGCGACGCAGTCGAGCACGAAGTGGAAGTTCAACGCTATGGACATGGACTCGCCCTCGACCTCCACACCCATCAGCTCGCTCGCCTCGCCTTGGTCGGGGGAGGAGGCGGAGAGGCGCAGCACCCCTCCGTCGGCATCCGCGTCGAAACGCACGGAGGGATTCGTCTGCGCGATGACCGAGACGCGCCGGAGCGCCTGTGCCAGCTGCTGGGCGTCGAGATGCACGACGGCATTCTGCGAGGTGGGCAGCAACTGTCGGAAGTTGGGGAAGTTGCCTTCGATGCGGCGCGAGACATAGGTGGTGCTCCCGAACGAGAAGACGACCTGGCTCGCCGTGATCCCGATGGTGATGCGCTCGGTCATGGACGGTAATGACAACACGTCATGGAACGTCGCGCCCGGGACGATTGCCTCGAACGCCTCGTCGGACTGTGACGTCTCGGTGTTTGAGTCGCAGACCGCCAGGCGATACGAGTCCGTCGCCACCAGGCGGATGGTGTTGTTCTCCACCGTGAGCAGAACGCCAGACAGTATGGGGCGAGAGGTGTCTTTGCTCGTGACCTTGTACACTTTGTCCACCATGCTGGACAGCAGTTCACTCGGCAGCTCGATGGAGCGGTCGGGCTCGATGGCGGGGAAGTCGGGGAAGTCGGCGGGCGAGAGCGTGTTGAGCCTGAAGTGCGAGCGTTCGCACGAGACCTGCATCTGCGCCCCATCATCCTCGAAGGAGACGGCGGAGTCGGGAAGATTCTTCACTACGTTGGAGAGGGTCTTGCCCGAGACGACCGTCTCTCCCTGCTCCTCGACGTTCGCTGCGATGGCGTGACGAATCGAGATGTTGCCGTTGGTACTCTGGAACTCGATGCTGCCGTCTCCTGCACTTATCTTGACCCCCGCTAGGATTGGCTGGGCGGATGCGGACGCTATGCCCTTGGAAACGACGCTGAGGGCGCGCATGAGCGCGGACTGGCTTACGATGAACTTCATCTCTCCTCCTACTCTTATTACTTAATCTCTTAGGAAATACAGTAGTAGTAACAAGGTGTGTTCAAATGTGGACAACATTGTATTTATGCAGGTAGACGTACGTATTATGCGTGTCTCTCCCTTAACGTGTTCTCGAGGTATTCGACTTTCTTCACTCAATCGAAAGACACTTTGAACACGCTTGGTGGGTTTGTGTTCTCTTCTCTACATGGCGTCGACGAGTTTTGAACACGTCGTATTATCGGTCTGATACGCGTGGGGCATGAACGTGTTACTCCAAGATCTGGTCTCGAATGCGTGCAACGCGGTCCTGGAGGATACGGTCCTCCCGCATCCCCTCCTCGATGACGCCGATGCTGTGCTTGACGGTGGCGTGGGTGCGCCCGCCGAAGTGCTTGCCGATGTCTGCGAGGGTGTTGTCGGTGAGCTCGCGGGTGAGCCAGATGGCGATGTGGCGTGGCTCCATGAGCTCCTTGTTGCGCTTTGCCCCGACGAGTTGGGCGTGGTCGATGCCGTAGCTTCGCTCGACGGCCTCTTGGATTTTGTCCACCGTGACGCGCCTCTGTCCTGAGGGCCACTTCTGCTCGGCTGCGCTGACGACATCCTCCTCAGTGAGGTGTTGGCCTGCGGCCTCGCGTTGGTAGGCAAGCATCAGGCAGGACTGCACATATCCCTCGATGACGCGTATGTTGGTGCCGGCAAGCTCGGCCATGCGTCTCCTGAGGCCCTCGTCGATGTGGGCGTCGATGCCAGGTACATGCTGCTCGCGCGCGTCGGACCGCATCCGCTCGTAGAAGGCGTCTATGAGCTGCAGCTTGAGCTCGTAGTCCGGGACTTGGATCGAGACCGTCATGCCGGAGTCGAGCCTGCTCGTCACGCGCTCGTCGAAGCGTGACTGACCCATGCCCAGCTCCGAGGGGGTTCGGTCGGCCGCCAAGACGATTTGCTTGCCATGGCCAATGAGGTAGTTGAAGGTGTCGTAAAAGAATCCGATGGTTCCCGCCGCAGTGCTCATGAGCTGTATGTCATCGATGATGAGCACGTCAATGGCGTGATAGTTAGCCGCCAAGGCCTCGGCAGCGCCAGTGCGGGCGTTCTTCATGGCCTTGGTGTAGTCATCGATGAAGTCCGTCGCCACGCGGTAGGCGCAGAGGCGCTCGGGATCGTTTTGGGAGATGTAGTTCTGTATCGCGCGAAGTAGGTGCGTCTTGCCCAACCCGCTCTTGCCGTATATGAAGAGGGGGTTGTAGTTTCGGCTCCCGTTTGCGACCTGCTTTGCCGCGTCGAGTGCGAACTTGTTCTGAGGACCTTCCACGAACCGGTCGAACGTGAGCGTCGATCCCACGTCGGTGAGGTCCTCTACCAGCGGGTTCGGTGTCGGCATAGGCCGCGACTCGGGTTTGGGCACCACAGGTGGCGGCGGTGCGGGTGCGGGTGGCACCGTGGCGCGTTCGGCGCGCTGCCTTTTGGGTTCTGCGCGCTCGAGCACGACCACTACGTTCATCGGGGCGAAGGCGGCCTCCGTAGCCGCGTCGTCAAGGTCCCGCGCGATTCTGGCAAGCGTGCGTTGCACGAACCGTGAGGTGGTCCGCACGCGCAGCGACTCACCGTCTATGGAGGAGGCCTCGCAGCTCTTGAGCATGGCAGTGGTCGAGGCGGGTAGGTCGCTGGCCTCTAGGGCCGCGACGATGTCATCCCATAGTGCCTCGGCATCCGATTCATTTGTGGTATCCATCGGTCTCCTTGTCGAATCATGATGATTGGACAACAGTATATGATGAAAACTACGCTCGGGCATGTGGAGAATGTAGAAAAGAGGCGATACGAGCGTGCGGGACGGTTGAATGCGGGCGGTCAGCGCTGCAGATAGGCCTGACCCATGGAGGTGAGACGACGCTTCTGGCCGTCCTTTCGTATGAGGCCCTGGTCTTCGAGCGCCTGCAGCTCGCGCGTCCAGGTCGGCTGTGACCCGCCCTCCGCACGTGCGAGGTCGGAGGGGCCGACGGTCTCGTGCGCGCGGAGGTAGCGGAGGACCGCCTCACCGCGATCCGAGACGTTTACCCAGGGGAATGCGTCCCCTCCGGACCCGGAGGCGCCCGTGCCGTCGGCGGATGCCGCCGGACCCCAGGAGGGGAGTGGACCCTGCGGTGCGGGAGGTGCCGGCCAGCCCTGCTGCTGGGGGTACGGCTGCTGCCAAGCCTGCTGGGGCTGTTGCTGGGGCCACCCTTGTTGCTGCGGCTGCTGCCAGCCCTGCTGCTGGGGGTATGGCTGCTGGGGGTACGGCTGCTGCCAAGCCTGCTGGGGCTGTTGCTGGGGCCACCCTTGTTGCTGCGGCTGCTGCCAGCCCTGCTGAGACATCTGTGATGGGTTCTGCTGGTATGATTGCCACGAAGGCTGTTGCGGTTGGGATGGGGGGAATGCGGGCGCCTGCGGCACGGCGGATGCGGATATCGTTACCACGGTGCCGCCTGCCATGTTGTCTTCGATCAGCAGCGAGCCGCCCTTGTCCGACATGTACTGCTGGACGTAGGGGAGTCCTGAGCCTACGCCACGGATGTAGCGGCGCATCTCCTCGGTGGCGGATGTCGTGCCGTATTGCAGCGCCCGGTCCTTTTGGCGGATGCCGGGCCCCTGGTCCGAAAATCGTATGGTGTTGCCGCGATCCAGGATCGAGACGGTCGGTTCTATGAAGTAAGCGTGAATGAGGTTTTCGACGATTTCGCGAATCACCATGAAGGGAATCATCCCTCCTTGCGCCTGGGCGAGCTGGGTGACCTGTAGGGTTATCTCCTCGAGGTAGGCACGCACGTCTTTAGGTGCCACCTCGACGACGCGCGGCGCCGCGGCGGCGTCGTCATATACAGCGATGCGGGCGGGGTGGCGCGGCTCGAGCGGATTCTCCGCTGGCACCGGTCCGTTTTCGACGAAGGGATAGAAGTCCTCTGCCACGAGCTACCCGAACCTTTCTACAAATCATGAACGTTGGAAGAAAACTTTCAAGACAATTCTCATGTGAAAGAAAGTTTTCAACATAAGTGAATAACATGATGAAAACTCGTGAATATTGCCTTGCGACAACGCGAAAATTCTAGCACGAAGAGCGTACATAAAGGACTTGGTGGAATATTTCTTGCATGTCGGGTGAAAGATGTCCGGGAGAGTTTGCTCTTCGCCATCCGCCCGCTCTTCGGCGCGCTTTGGTTGCGTTTTGGGAAGGTGGCGGTCACACATACATCACATCGGTTCTTGACAGACGCGCCACGGCTCCCCTACAATCGGGAAACTTGAGTCTAACCTGCTGGGATAGTGCCCAGTCCACGGCTTTGCAACAGGAGGAACAATGAAGCGCACGTATCAGCCCAACAAAAGGAAGCGCGCGAAGACCCACGGCTTCCGCGCCCGCATGGCAACGAAGGGTGGCCGTCAGGTGCTGGCCCGCCGCCGCGCGAAGGGCCGCAAGCGCCTTACCGTCTCGGACTAGCCTCGCGCATGGAGACCATCAAATCCAGAAGGGATTTTGAGCAGGTCTTCACCGCAGGGCGGCGCTACGGCAGCTCGCTCGTGCGGTTGTGCGTGTTGCGCGATCCGTCCGCAGGGGGAAGGGTCGCCTTTGTGGCGGCAAAGCGACTCGGCAACGCCGTGTTTCGCAACCGATGCAAGAGGGTGTTGAGAGAGGCGGCCCGCGCGTGCGAATTGCCACGCGCGGGTGCCGATGTCATTGTGTTTGCAACGCGTGCTACGCACGATGCGCATCCTGCATCTGTCGCAGCGGATCTGAGCAGACTCCTTGCTAAGGCGCATGCGCGATGAGCGCTCCGAAGGGTGTCGCTGCGCGTTGTCTAACCTCGGCAATTCGGGGTTATCGCCACTATGTGTCTCCGCTGTTGCCCGACTCGTGCATATACAGCCCAACATGCTCACAGTATGCACTTGAGGCAATAGATAAGTATGGTGCTGCCCGAGGGAGCTGGCTTGCGTTTCGACGCATATTGAGATGCAATCCCCTCCATAAGGGTGGCTTCGATCCTGTTCCATAGATAAGAAAGCGAAGGCGCTCATACCATGTGGGAAGCATTTACCAACCTCATCACCCAGGTTCTCACCGCGATATATGGGTTCTGTGGTGACTGGGGACTCTCCATCATCATCCTCACGCTCATAGTGCGCCTGCTCATCATGCCGCTCATGACGCGCAGCACGCGCTCCTCCGCAAAGATGCAGGTGTTGCAGCCGAAATTGCAGGAGTTGCAAGAGCGCTATGCCGACGATCCCGAGCGTCTGCAGAAGGAGATGAGCAAGTTCTATGCCGAGAATGAATTCAATCCTCTCGGTGGTTGCCTGCCGGTGCTCCTTCAGATGCCGATCTTCTTTGCGCTCTTTGGCGTCATTCGCAGCGTGGGCGATCTTTCGGGCGGAACCGCCTCGTTTTACAACATCGTGCCCGATTTGACCGTCGGGCCCAGCGCCGTCCTCGCGAGTTCCGGGTGGGCGGCTGCGGCCATCTACATTTTTCTTGACTTGCTGTTCGGCATTCTCACACTCGTGCCCATGATGCTCAACTCCGGAATGAACTCCGATCCGCAGCAGCAGAGCACCGCACGTACGATGGGCATCTTCATGGCCGTCTGGATGGTGTGGATCGGTTGGGGGCTTCCCTCTGGCGTGCTGCTCTACTACAATACCTCGGCGGTGTGGCAGCTTGCGCAGCAGCAGCTGGTAACCAAGCGCGTGATGAATCAGGCAAAGGCCGAGGCCGAGGCCGAGCTGCAAAACAAGCCCGTTGAGATTGACGTGGTGCGTCGCGACCGCAAGAAGCGCCCCCACAAAAAAGGCTAGGACACAAGAAGGACGAAGGGACGGGCATGGCACTTTGGTGTCATGCCCTTAAGCATAGAAATGGAGGTACCTCATATGGCGGACGAAATGGCGCCCAATTTCGAGGCTGCCACACCGGAAGTGGAGGACCGTTACGCTGAGATGCGCGAGCGCTTCGCGCAGGGCGAGGAGCTTACGGACGAGGATGTGGATACCATCGCTGACGTTGCCGTGGTTTACCTGCGCAACGTGCTCTCCTTCTTTGGGGAGACCAGTGTGACCATCGACGAGTACGAAGGTGATGACGGCGAGCTCATCCTCGACGTGACGGGCGGCGACTTGGCGGTGCTCATCGGGCGTCACGGACGCACGCTTGATGCTCTGCAGATGGTCATATCGTCCCTGATGAGCTCGTCGCTTCGCTTCCACTATCCCGTTGTGGTGGATGTGGAGGGATACAAGATGCGCCGTAAGGACAAGCTGCGCAGCCTTGCCCTCTCTGCCGCGGCACGCGCGAAGCGTCAGCACACCAAGGTAACACTTCCACCCATGAATGCGTATGAGAGGCGTCTTGTGCATCTGGCGCTCGTGGGTGACGATGCGGTCACTACCCATTCGGAAGGAGAGGACCCCGCGCGCCGCGTGGTGGTCACCGCTCTTCGTGGGTAGTGTACGGAGGCTTGCGACGCGGGAACAGTGGGAGACGTTGCGGCGGCACCTCGAGTTAGTCATCGAGCGGAACCGCACGGTGAACCTGACCCGCATCACAAGCTGGGACGAGGCCGTGTGCCTCCACATAGTCGACTCTCTGCTCCTGCAGGATGCCTTTGCCCAGGCGCCTGCGGGAGCTTTTGTGGACGTGGGCACCGGCGCCGGTTATCCCGGTATACCGCTTGCCATCGTAACCGATCGGCCAGCGACCCTCGTCGATTCGGTGGGCAAGAAGGCCGCCGCAGTGAGGGACTTCGTCCGCGAGCTAGGTATGGAAGAACAGATTCGGGTGGAGTCGAGTCGTATCGAGGAGCTCGCACGACGGGAGCGCGGACGCTACGCCATCGTGACTGCCAGGGCCGTGGCCCAAGCAGGCGTTATCGTGGAATATGCTGCGCCGCTCTTATGTCGTGGTGGGCGTCTTGTCTTGGCCAAGGCGCGTCCCACTGATGAAGAGATTCGAGTGGCAGACCGCGTGGCCACATTATGCGGAATGCATCGTGTTTCACGTGAAACCTATGAGCTGCCGGCCAATATGGGTCATCGCGAGGTTATCTCGTATGAGCGCGTGGGCAATCCGCGTATCAAGTTGCCGCGTGCGACGGGCATGGCGCAACATCATCCTCTGGGAATCTGAGCACCATTGAGCACCGTTGCAATCGAGGCTAGGTCAACAGAATCTTCTGGTTACATCTGTCCCACGTTGGGCGTATCCTATGGTTCCGTTTCACGTGGAACCATTTGCGAAAGGAGCGTGCATGGCGAACGTCATCGCGATCATCAACCAGAAGGGCGGGGTGGGGAAGTCCACCACGGCGGTGGACCTCTCTGCGGCGCTCGGTGCCCAGGGGAAGCGCGTCTTGGTGGTCGACTTCGACCCACAAGGCAACGCGACAAGTGGCTTTGGCATCGACAAGGATGACCTGAACCTCGACATCTACGACGCCTTGATGGACAACAAGCCTGTAAAGGACGTAATCGTTGGCTCGTGTGCCCAGAACGTCGATGTGGCGCCGGCAACCATCGAGCTGGCTGGTGCCGAGATCGAGTTAGTGAGCGTCATGGCTCGCGAGAGTGTTCTACAATACGTGCTTGAGCCGGTGCGCGACGCATACGACTATGTGTTCGTGGACTGCCCTCCCTCCCTCGGATTGCTTACGGTCAACGCTTTGGTTGCCGCTGACTCCCTGCTCATCCCCATCCAGTGCGAGTTCTACGCCCTTGAGGGACTCTCTAAGCTATTGGAGTCGATGCGCATGGTGAAGGGGCGCCTCAATCCTTCTTTGGACGTCTTCGGCGTCCTCATGACGATGCATGACGTGCGTACGACCCTCTCGCGTCAAGTGGTTGACGAGGTTCGCGCTTACTTTGGCGAAAAGGTCTTCCAGACGCTCATTCCTCGCAACGTCAAGCTCTCAGAGGCACCGAGCCACGGGCTTCCGATCAACCTGTACGCGCCCACCAGCAAGGGTGCCTTGGCCTATGATGCCTTGGCCCTTGAGGTGATTGCGCATGGCTAAGCATGCCGGACTGGGACGCGGGCTTGGATCGCTGCTCGGCGAGACGGTCGGTGAGGTGAGGCGTGGCTCCGAGGGTGATGGGCTGCGGGAACTGCGTATCGAGGAGATACGTCCGAATCCGAATCAACCTCGGCGCGTATTTGACGAGGATGAGCTCGCGGAGCTTGCGGACTCGGTGGAGCGTTGTGGGGTCCTGCAGCCTATAGTAGTGCGGCGCTTTGAGGGAGCGTATCAGATAGTGGCAGGGGAGCGTAGGTACCAGGCGGCGAAGCGCGCCGGTCTTGCGACGGTGCCTGTTGTAGTGAGAGAGGTGAGTGACGACGAGGTGCTGCAGCTCGCTCTCGTCGAGAACCTTCAGCGCTCGGACCTCAATCCAATGGAAGCTGCTCGTGGATATCGCGACTTGGCGGAGAGCAACGGCTTGACGCATGCCGAAGTCGCTGAGGTCTTGAGCAAGTCGCGCTCCACCATCTCGAACGCCATCCGCCTTCTCGAGCTGCCAGAGGAGGTTCAGGGGTTCGTAGAGGACGGCCTGCTGAGTGCTGGGCATGCGCGAGCGATACTTGCGGTGGCGGATGACGACGGCCGTTGTGCGCTCGCGCAGAAGGTCATTCGTGACGGACTCACTGTTCGTCAGACAGAAACCCTCGCTCCGTTGTTTTTTGTCAAAGATAAGGCATCGAGCCCGTCGGGGAAGACTGCCACGCCCCAAGCGTACAAGGTGGCCGCACGGAGACTTGGGGAGGCGCTGGGGACCAAGGTCCGCGTGCGAACTGTGCGTGGCAAGAACAAGGTGGAGATAGAGTTTGGTGGCGAGGATGATTTGGAAGCGCTCGTCGCAAGAGTCATGGGAGGACAGTCATGAACGTACTCAATAAGATCACGGTGTTCTTGGGAATCGCCCTCGTTGGCGGATACCTTGCGTATCGTCATCTGCTCTCGGACGAGCAGAAGGCCGATGTCGTTGCAGCGCAGGAAGAGCTCAAGAATGCCGTGGATGAGATTTCGGAGGCAGTGATGCCGCTCATCTCTAAGGGTGCGCCCACAAAGGCTCAAGAGCGCGCTGCCGCAGAGGCGAACCGTGCTCGTACGGCACAGCAGTGGGAGGCAATAGGTTTCTAGCGGTCTCCTACAAGCGGATTCAAAGGGACATCCCCCCGCACGCGTTTGCGGTACGCGTGCGGGGGGATGTCCCTCTTGTTGTTTCGAACTACGGAGAACCCTGCAAGGTTTGTCAGCGAGCTAGCCCATCCGTTGACGCAGCTGTCCGCACGCGGCATCAATGTCGGTGCCGCGCGAATTGCGGATGGTGGTCTCGACGCCTACGGACTCAAGGCGTCGGGCAAAGTCGTTTGCGCGACGCTGGGAACTGGGCTCGAAGTGTGAGCCAGGCGTCGCGTTGAGCAGAATGAGGTTCACGTGACATAGCGTATCGCGGCAGAAGTCGCACAGATAGGTAAGCTCCTCATCTGTGTCGTTGACGCCCCGTATGAGTGCGTACTCGTAGGTGGGGCGTCGACCCGTCCGCTCGGCATACTCGCCCATGGCGTCATAGAGGCGTAGGAGCGACCATCTCTTGACGCCGGGCATGAGCGCATCACGGGTTCGCTGTACGGCGGAGTGGAGTGAGACCGCAAGTGTGAATTGCTCGGGCTCACGTGAGAAGCGCGTAATCATGGGTATGATCCCGCAGGTGGAGACCGTGAGATGTCGCGCTCCGATGCCGAGGCCTGCGGGGTCGTTGAGCCTCCGGAGCGCGGCGAGCGTAGCGTCGTAGTTGACGAACGGCTCACCCTGCCCCATCATCACGACGCTCGTGACGCGCGTGCCGAAGTCGTCGCGTACGTGAATGACCTGCTCCACCATTTCGCCTGCCGTGAGAGAGCGGGTTAGCCCCGAAGCGCCGGTGGCGCAGAACGCACAGCCCATCGCACAGCCCGCCTGCGTGGAGACGCAGGCGGCGAGTCGGTTGCCAGAAGGCATGCCGACGCACTCCACGCTCACGCCGTCGTCATAGCGGAGTAGGTACTTGCGACTGCCGTCTGAGGAGTGCAATGATGCTGCTGGCTTACTGGTGCGTAGCGTCGTGTGGGCTTCCAGCTCGCTTCTGAGTGCCTTCGGTAGGTTGGTCATGTCCGCGAAGGAGGCAACACCCTTGTCCCAGATCCATGACTCAAGTTGCTTTGCACGGAACTTGGGCTGACCGAGGTCAGTGACAAGCGTCTCGAGGTCTCGGAGAGAGCATGAGAGCAGGTTGAGTCTGGCGTCACGAGGGCGCGGTGCTTGCGTGTCGTCTCGCAGATTGGTGTCTGTGCTGGTTGAGCTTTGCTGTTCTTGAGGTTGCATGTGAGATTGCCCTTGTCGTCGTGATGAGGCGCTTGGGGTAGTATCCTCATCAACTGGATTATTGCGCAGACATGAGTCTAGCGCAGGTAGGACGAATAAGGGGCAAAAACATGCCAAACCAAGATGTTACGGCAAGCAGGATTGTGGTGCTTGCAGGCGGATGGTCGGACGAGCGTGACGTCTCGAAGGTCTCGGGCGCGGAGGTGGCCAAAGCGTTGGTGGAGGCGGGATTCAGTCAGGTCGATCTGCTTGACCCGGCTTCCGACGACTTCTTGCCTCGGCTGGTAAACGGAGGCTATGACGTTGCGTTCATCGCCATGCACGGCAGGATGGGAGAGGATGGCAGTGTGCAGGGGTTGCTCGACGTTGTGGGAATCCCCTATACCTTCTCCCATGTGTTTGCATCTTCGTTGGCTATGGCTAAGGACATGGCCAAGCTGGTGTTTGAGAAGGAGGGTATCCCGGTACCCAGAGGCATGCAGATTGTTGACGCACACCCTGACGAAGAGGTTATTGACGACTTGATTGGGCAGTTAGGCCTTCCGCTCTTCGTCAAGCCCGTCGGCAACGGATCAAGCTTCGGCATATCGAGGGTTACATCCCGTGAGGAATTGGCACCTGCCATCGAGATGGCGGCGTCGGCCGGAGACCGGGTATTGGTCGAGGAGGCGATTGAAGGCATCGAGATTACGGTTCCGGTGGTGGGAAACGATGACCCCGAAGCGCTTCCCATCATCGAGGTCGTGACCGGTGCGGACTTCTACGACGTCAAGGTCAAATACGAACCGAGTGAACTGCACCATGTGATACCCGCACGCCTGAGCGACGCGATCTATGCACGCGCGCAGGACTATGCAGTACGCGCACACCGCGCTCTGGGTTGCCTTGGTTGCTCTCGCAGTGACTTTATCGTGCGTGCAGATGGCGTGCCTGTCATCCTGGAGACCAATACGATTCCGGGCATGACGCCGGCAAGTCTGTTGCCCGATGCTGCGCGGCATGCGGGCATAGGGTTCCCTGAGCTGTGCAAGCGGTTCGTGAAGCTTGCGCTCGAGCGTGAGCGACAGTCATGACGAGAGCGCTTGCAGGAGTGACCCTCGACGACATAATCCTGCCCGGAACACCTGCGCACGTAAGGGAGCGATATGAGTCCCTGCCCGAGCGTGCAAAACACGCGCGGTTCGGTTTGCTCGAGGAAGACATCGTGCTGCTCGACACCGAGACTACGGGGCTCTCGTACCGAAAGAACGAACTTATCGAGATAGCCGCCGCCCGTATTTCGGGCGGCGTCGTCGCTGAGCGATTCCAGACCTTCGTGCATCCTACGGGACCGATTCCGCAAGAGATCGTCGCCTTAACTGGCATACATGATCTTGACGTCACCGAAGCACCGTCCGCAACGGATGCGGTAAGCATGCTGGCGGATTTCGTGGGTGGAATGCCCATCGTGGCACATAATGCCATGTTCGACCGCGCGTTTGTGGAAGGGGCTGCAAGAGGCTTTGAGGTATCTGATACTTGGATTGACTCTCTCGCTCTATCGCGCATAGCCCTTCCAAGGCTTGGGAACCATCGGCTGGCCGACATGGCACAGGCGTTTGGTTGCGCTGACGTCACGCATCGCGCCATGGACGACGTCGACGCTTTATGTGGACTCTGGCGCTTGTTGCTTGTTGCCCTCACTGACTTGCCGGCGGGGCTGTTGGAACATCTTGCCTTGATGCACGAGGACGTCAGGTGGGACTATCGCCCCCTGTTTGCGTATCTTGCTCAACAGAATCCCGGAGCGAGGTTCTCGTTGCTTGCGGAGCGCCGAGCGCTGAGTGGCTTGCGTGACGGTAGAAGGCGCACGGATGCCATCGAGGCGTCCCTGCATGCCCCCTCGCCAGAATACGTTCACTCTGCGTTTGGTACGGATGGACTTGTCTCGTCGCTCTACGAGAGCTACGAGCTACGTGACGAGCAGCTTGCGATGGCACAACAGGTGCGTGATGCCCTGGCCACCTCCACACATCGCTGCTTGGAAGCGGGGACGGGAGTGGGCAAGTCTATGGCCTACCTTGTGCCGGAGGTGGAGTTCGCCAGGCGTAGCGATGTGACGGTAGGAATCGCAACAAAGACGAACGCACTTGCAGACCAATTGATGAGTCACGAGCTCCCTGCACTTGCTGCGGCTCTGGAGGGCGGAATCTCGTATGTGAGCCTCAAGGGCTGCGAGCGCTATCCCTGTATGAGGAGGCTTGACCTCGCCTCGAGGAACGCACTGCCCGTAGGGACGGAGGAGTCTCCCTCGGACGCCCTAACGGCAATCGCGGTGACATACGCCTTCGCCTGTCAGTCCATCGATGGTGACCTCGACACCTTGGGCATCAGGTGGCGAACCGTACCCCGAGACATGCTGGCAACGACGGCCAATGAGTGCCTTCGGCGGGGGTGCCCTTATTTCCCGCGTGCTTGCTTCGTGCACGGGGCGCGACTGGCGGCGGCATGTGCCGACGTGGTTGTGACCAACCATTCGTTGTTGCTTCGTGACATCGACTCAGAGAATGCCATTCTGCCGCCGATACGCCATTGGGTGGTGGATGAGGCTCACTCATTTGATGCCGAGGCGCGAAGACAATGGGCGCACGAGGTATTAGGAGAAGAAATACGGCGTGCATTACACCAGCTAGGAGGCATAGACCGTGGTCTAATACACGGTATTATCGCGCGTGGTGCACATATGGATGCCGCCACGCTGGTTGCGGGGCTGATGACGAAGGCGGCATTGTGGGTGCAACGGACCGCAGACGCCTCGGCCGACCTCTTTGATGCCATACACGGCCTTTCGACGATTGCGGGATTCGGAGGGTACGAGAGCACGACGGTGTGGATTGACGAGGGGGTGCGCCAGAGCGAGGAATGGCGTGGAGTTGAGGTCACTGCCGCAAAGGTCATACCCCTTCTGGACGAGACGATCAAGACGCTTGAAGCGGCACGAGAGGCAGTAGGCCCAGAGGATGCCCAGGCTGCGGCAGAGTTGCAAGACCCGGTGCGGCGCCTCCGGGCGTTCCTCGTGGCGCTGCGTATGATTGTGCTCGAGCCGGATGAGGCGTACGTGTATTCCGCCGAGCTCTTCCGGGGGCGTCGCCGTACGGGCGATCGACTCGTTGCGGAACTGCTGGAGGTTGGTCCCGCACTTGCGAGCAAGTGGTATCCGGAGATGAAGAGCGTGGTGTACACGTCAGCAACTATGGCGGTAGGGGACAGCTTCGAACACTTCGAGCATGGTGTTGGACTCGAGATGCTTCCCGCAGAGAAGCACTTGACGGCTCGCTTGGAGAGCAGCTTTGACTTTGACGCCAACATGTCCGCAATCGTTGCGCGGGATATGCCAGAACCTAGCGATCGGCGTTATTTGGCGGCGTTGGAGGACCTGCTGTTTGACGTGCATTGTGGGATGGGTGGCTCCGTCCTCACCCTGTTTACGAATCGGAAGGAGATGGAGCGTGTTTACGAGGGTCTGCGGCCCAGGCTCGCGTTGCGTGGCCTCGATCTTGCGTGTCAGCAGCGCGGTTCGTCTCCGCGTCGATTGCGCGAACGGTTCATAACCGAACAGAAGCTCTCGCTGTTTGCCTTGAAGTCATTCTGGGAGGGGTTCGATGCGGTCGGTGAAACGCTGCGTTGCGTTGTTGTGTGCAAGCTGCCGTTCGCGTCGCCGCGCGAGCCGCTTGTGCGTGAACGCGAGTTGAGGGATAGGCGTGCCTGGTGGCGCTACTCGCTGCCTGAGGCGGCGCTCGAAGTGAAGCAGGCGGCGGGAAGACTCATTCGGTCCGCAAGTGATACGGGCGTATTCGTCTTGGCTGACTCACGTATTTGCACCAAGCGCTATGGAAATACCTTCATTAGTACGTTGCCGTCACACAACTGCATTACCCTCGAGTCGAAGAATATCGCACGCTACCTGACGTTGTGGCGTGCATCACATGAGTAATACGATTTCGCATAGTGCGGTAGTTGCGTATTATGCTTCAGGTCCGAGAGTATGACATACGTATTCTTTAGCCTGAAGCATAATACGCTCGTCATGCACTACGAGATTGCCAGCGCATGCAGCAATCCGGCGTAGTAGCCAATCGCTTCGATTGCCGTAATACGGCAATACACCACTTACCGTTGATGTAGTACGCTTGGTAATACGCAAACCGGGCCAATCGAAGAGCGTTAGATAACTCGGGTCGTAGAACGTGACCTCCACGTTACGTGCAGGTATGCATACGGCCTCACCATCGCGGGGCAAACGACCGCGCGGGCCGAGAGAGACGTCTTCCATGCGGTCAAGACGAAAAGTCCGCTCTTGAAGCGCGTCAAGGTCGTGTGCGTCGATGTACCATGAGCTATCCTCTACGCGAAGCCTGCGAACGAGAACGCAGCGCGCCCTTGGCAATCGGTCCGCAAGGCCCACGTACATGAATGAGAGCATGCGCTCCTCGGATTGGGCGCGGGCGCAAAGCCGCAACGTACTCGTGAGGGAGGGCGTGCCAGGGCTGCCGAGCGACCTCCGGACTTCGTCGCGCTTGACGCCTGGGGAGGCGTACGCCTCCACCAATCGCTGCCTTATCGGGTCGTCCGAGGGTACCTCTGCATAGTCAAGCGCGTGCACGAGGGCCATCGTCTCTGAGTATGTGAGCCGCAGAGGGTATCCATGCGCGCCGGGGTAGGCGAGCGTGAATTCGGTCATGTCGTCATTGGCGCAGATTAACAGACCGCCCGTCTCTTCCCCCGATGCTTGGCATACAATGCCCATCATGTCGCTCGCTTCGCCCGTGCTTATGCCGAGGCGGTTTGCAAGGGCATCTATCGTCACAGTGTCGCCAGTACGGCTCAGCGATCCGAGCACGGAGACAAGCTCACGTATGCGCTCAGAACCAGGTCGTCGTCCAGCTCTTGTCCTGCGGCTCATCGAGTACTCCCTTCCGCTGCTGCTCGTAGACGCCCACGCCAGGCATTGACGAGAGTTTCTGGCCTTGTAGGCCGTACCCCCTCAGCGATTGACCATGCGCTCGCGGCGTCCTCGTCCGATACCTGCAGTCGCACCAATCTTGCCCCATCGAGCCATATTCCATGAGTCCCGACGGACTTCCGCACATCATCTAGCCTTGATGGCGGAACGTCGAACTCAGCCTCGTAGAGCGTGGGTCCGAGCTGAAAGGGAAGACGAATGTAATCGCGCACGCGAAAGTCGGAGGGAATCGGATATGTTTTGGTATTGATCTCGCGAACAGAGTGAAAGCGATTGAGGTTGTATACGTGGGCCTCGTCAAGTGGTTGGTCGCCCTCGGGATTGTCGGACGGGCGGGAAGCAACCAAATAAGCGGTGTTGCGCAGATTGAAGAGGCCCAAGGGAACGATAATGCGGTCGGTGCGGGATCCGTCGGCCCGCTCGTAGGAGACCCGTGCCGCATGGTGATGGGATAGACACGTCTCGAGCTGCTCGAGCTGCCGGTTGCGGTTGCGAGCCTCTGGCGGGATGTGCGCAACGGGATCCCCAGAGAATGCCCGGTCGATTTTTGTGAGCGCAAGACGTAGATCGTGGGCGAAGGGAAGCGAAGGATCAGAAGCGAGGGGCAGAAGCAGGCAGTCGAGGTAGAGGGCGTCCTCTGGAGTCAAATCGTTGCTTCCCACGTAGGATACGTCCTTGTCGATTTGCCAGGCGGTCTCGCCGGTTGGGAGGTCGCGGCGCACGATAGAGAGGCCAGTAGACGAGAGGCGCGCGCGGTCGCGCTGGTATGCTTTGCGAAACGCCTCGTCGCTCAGATCAGAGTAAAAGTCATCACGGATGCGGATAGTAGTCACGGGGCGTCGCGCGTTGGATAAGGCGATTGCAAGTGCCACGACACGGCGCGCGGTTCGTTCGTCCTCCGTCGGCTCGCGAAACTCGTCGTCCCATGTATCCATGTGGCCCCCTCCCGCAGTGTGAATCAGCACCCAAAGCGAATGAGTACTTGGTGAGTGTACCATGCGGCTGTATGTTATCTGCAAGAGCATAGTGGTCTGGTACACTCTATCGATGTTGCTGGATGTGCGGCAGGCAGAACATCGTGAGCCGCCGAACATATCTGCCGCCTACCCCCTGTGTGGCGTAATACCAGTGCATTAGACGTATACTGTAGGGCCGAGCGTGTAGCCGGATACGCAGCGAAGGATGGACAGCATGGCCAAAACGCGAGACTACATGGATTATCTTGACGACTCGATTGGGATAGCTCCTGCTTACAGCCAGGAGGAATACCAGGCGAGTGAGGTCATTTCCCAAATAATGCGGGAGCATGGTATCGAGACGTCGGTGGAGGAGTTCGACGGTCGCGGAGCGGGCACCATGGCCCGAGACATCACGGCAATCGTCATGTTCCTGGCCCTGCTTGTTGGGGGTTTGCTTCAGGAGGCACCGCACACGATACTGCTGCTCGTCGCTCTCGCCGCGGCTGGAATGCTCGTGTATGCGCGCTTCGTCCGGAACGTCTTCGAGTTCATGGGGGGGAGTCGCAGAAGCCAGAACGTCGTGGGAGTACGACGCGCATGTGCAGAAGACGTGATGCGCGGCTCCCGTCCAATCGTGGTGATCGCACACTATGACACCCCACGAGAGAGTGTTTTGCGCAAGTCTGGCGTCGCCCGTTACGAGGCGATGCTCATGCGTGTGGGATTGTTTTGTCCTGCAGTCGTTGCCGTCGCGCTCTTGTTCCAGGTCATGCCGTTCCTTCCCGATATGGTTCGCATGTTCATGTGGGTGCTAAGCATCATCGCATCGGTGCCAGCGCTCATTCTTTCCGCAGCCTCGATAGCATCCGGATTTGGTCCGTGCACCGTAGGGGCGAACGACAACAAGTCCTCCGTCTCGGCACTGCTCTCGATGGTAAACAGGGTCAGTCCGGCAGATGACCACGCGACGGTAGCAATCGAGGGACGTCATGCCCCTCGTAGGAAGCGCCGCTCGGAAGAGCCGATTGAGCCTGTCCAGCAGCGCGTCGAGGTGGTTGAGGAGGTAAAAGGCGTCCGTCATGGGGAGGAAGTACTCCGCGCGTTGGGTATACTACCCCCTTCGTGCGAGATTACCTATGAGGAGCCGCGTGTCACCATTGTGGAAGAGCAAGATGTGCCGGAAGACAGGTCATTGAAGGAGCTGCCCGAGGAGGAACAGTTCGATAACGACGACGTCGCATACGACGACTACGAGGAAGATGTGCTCGAAGCATACGACGACGTGGCGGATGACTATGACGACGAATATGGCGAAGATTACGATGACGTTGATGGGGACGCCATCGTGCAGGAATCAGAAGGCCGCGAGAAGCAAGCGTGGGGCGAAGAAGACGGCACGCTCGAGAATGATGGCTACGACGAAGCCGACTTCGACGAAGAGCCCTATGAGGATGACGAATCCTATGAGGACGAAGCGCCATACGCGGATGACGATACTTACGAAGACGAAGACACATACGAAGACGAAGATTCATACGAAGACGACGATTCTTATGAGGATGAGGACTCATACGAAGACGACGGGTATGAGGATGAATTGGAAGACGAGAATGGTGACGAATACGATGAATATGACGAGGACGAGGAAGAGGAGGGTGAGCTACCCATAGGGTCGTCGATCGGCTCGTGGTTCTCGGAACGCTTTAAGGCCATACGCGCACGGCTCACCGTTGACGACGATGATGGGGAAGACTGGTTCGATGAGGAGGACGAAGCCGAGCGTGAGGACAAAGACCAGGCTGCGAACGTGTCTGAGGAAATAGATGCGACCGACCAAGACAACCTCGAAGACGATGAGGAGACGTGGGAGCAAACGGAAGAGTCCGAGTATGAAGATGAGTTCTTGGCCGACAGCGAGCTTGAAGGTCAGAGTGATGATGTTGAAGGGCCAGACGAGCAAGAGGAAGGGTACGAGGACCAAGCGGAAGAATACGAGGACGGCTTTCTCGATGATCCAGACGCCGACTATGATGACTATATATATGAGGAAGACGCGGAGGGTGAGGTCGCCACGAGTGCGGCTCGTATTCCGTTCGTCGAGGAGTACGAATCTGTCGATCCGGACGCAGCGGCCGATATGGCGTTTGACGCTGAGCTCGAAGAGGAGTACGCGTCAGACTTCGAGTATGACGAGGAGTATGATCAGAGTCTCATCGTGCGGCCCACACCTTCGCCGGAAGTTGATGACGATCACGACGATGACCTCGAACTCGGTGATGGGGATGTGGGATATGACGAATACGAGCTCTTAGATGACGAAGACGACTTGGATGCGGACGTCTATGAGGATGACTTGTCCGGAGCACCGTATGGCGATCAGTACGACATCGATGGCGACGAAGAGTCGTGGGATTCTGAGTATGAGGATGAGAACGAAGATTCCCTTGAGGGGGCGGCGCAACCGCAGGGGAACCCCTCAATCGTCGATAGAATCCTCGGACTCTTCCGCGGCAAGAAGCACGCCGCCCCTGCACTCCGTGATGGGTATGACGAAGAAGAAGCATATGACGAGCAGGAACTCCTAGAAGACGATCCGTACGTTACGGCATACGAGCAGGATGACTACTACCCCGATGAAGACGGAGACGCATCTTCCGAAACTACAGGCGGGTCTTACGATCGCCGCTCAGCGATGACCACGCCCTACAAAGAGGATGTGCGAAGTGATGGCGAATACGGCGAGCTGATGGAGGACGAGGAGTACTACGAGGAATATTACGAGGACGAGTACTACGAGGAGGAATCGGACGTTCCACTACAAGACCCAAATGAGTTGCATTTCGATCGCGAACAGGATGATGACATCATTGCCCGTGATGACTCGGGTCTCAACACCATCTCCGATAGCTATGATCTCTATGCGGATGACGTTACGCGCGAATCTCGCCGAGAACGGCCGGCGGCCATCGAAGACCCGACGTGGGGAACGTCCACGTATCAGCCCGTGCGACCCACGATGAACATTGCGCGCCGCGCCGCGCTCTATGACCTGCCCGACCCCTCTGGTTCGACCGTCGATCCGCTGGATGATGACTATGAGTATGAAGACGATGCGCCCGTAATGCGTGACGGGGTGACTGGCCCTGGCGGGCGCGGAGGCTTTTGGAACGATGAGGGAGGTTCGAGCAATCGTGCGCGCTCGTGGAAGGGCGGAGCAACGTTGCGTGAAGACCTACGGGATGCGGAAGAGTTTCTCTCGGATGCGGAGATGCAGGACGCGATGCTCGAGCTTGGAGACGAGTTCCTTGACGAGCATGACATCTGGTTCGTCGCGACGGGTGCGTCGGATCGAGACCATGCGGGCATCAAGGCCTTCCTCGACGCGCATCGAAGGGAACTGAGGGGTGCCTTCCTCGTAAACTTGGAGTGTGTGGGCGCAGGTTCCCTTGCGGTGTACACGCGCGAGGGCATGAGGGACCGTCGTCGGGCCGACCGCAGGCTCGTGAAGATGATTACCGACATCGCACGAGATCTGCACATTCCGATGGATACCGCAATGTACGACTGGGACGAGACCGATGCGGCGACCGCCATGAGGGCACGGGTGCGCTCGGTGACCATTGTTGGTCTCGACGAGAATGACCTTCCTGCCTTGTCGCACACGGGAAATGACGTGCCCGAGAACGTGAGTCCTGAGCAGGTGGACGATGTCGTTCGTATAGTGACGGAAGTCGTTCGTCGCGCATAGGATGTGGTTGTCGGAAGTCATGGGTGACGGCCCAAGAGGAGTACTCCTCTTGGGCCGTCTGGCCGTTCCTCGGACCGTACCGTTTGTGGTGTACGTCATGAGATGAAGAAAAGAGCCCCTCAACGGGGCTCTGAATAATCCTGGAGCGGGTGACGGGACTCGAACCCGCGAATGGTAGCTTGGGAAGCTACTGCCGTACCACTTGGCGACACCCGCATCGCAAATCATAGTAACACATTTTGTGCGGGTATGCCAATGCGAATATCCTGTAACATCAATGGCAGTGTTCGACAAACGACTGCACGAAGATTCTATGACGCCAGAGAGGTCGGGAAAACACCATGGACGTACAAAGGGCGTTCTCACAGGATGCCGTTGAGGTTCAGCCTGTCAGTCTTGAGGACCAGATTGAGCGATATGCGGAGCTGCTGGTACGCAAGGGTGTGGCATTGCAGCACCAACAAGAACTTGTCGTTACTGGCCCCATCGAGCGGGCTGACTTCGTGCGTCTGGTCGTGAAGCAAGCCTATGAGGCTGGGGCTGCGAATGTGACGGTAATCTGGTCGGATGACGAGCTGAGTCGGCTTAGCTTCCAATACCACGAGACTTCCTTCTTTGAGGAGGTGCCCGAGTGGAAGTGCGCCCAGCTCAACGGCCTTGCCGATGCTGGGGCGGCCTTTCTCTTCCTCAGTGGTTCAGATCCCAACGGCATGAGGGGAATCGATCCGGCCAAGATGGCAACGGCATCGCGGGCGCGCAACGAGAAGTGCGCAACGTATCGTAAGGCGTTGGACTTTGGCAAGTGTGCGTGGTGCATCGCGGGCGTGCCCGTTGAGGCATGGGCGCGTGCTGTCTTTCCTGAACTAGACGGGCGTGAGGCGCTGACGCACCTGTGGCGCTCCATCCTGTCCGCCGCGCGTGTGGATGGACCAGATCCGCAGGAGGCGTGGGAGCGCCATAACGCCGCCTTCGAGAAGAACAAGGGCATTTTGAACGGCTACGCCTTCGACCAACTTAGGTATCGCTCCGCGAACGGAACTGACCTCACGATCGGTATGAACAAGGGCCACCTTTGGATGGGTGGTTCGACCACTGCGGTAAACGGGCGGGTGTTCTTTCCCAACATACCCACCGAGGAGGTGTTCTCGTCTCCTGACCGTACGCGTGCCGAGGGCGTGGTGCACTCCGCAATGCCTCTGGTACATGCCGGAAACATGGTGGATGACTTCTGGCTACGCTTCGAGGATGGCAAAGTCGTAGATTTCGGTGCCCGTGAAGGGGAGGATGTGCTACGCAGCATCATAGAGACGGACGAGGGATCATGCCGCTTGGGCGAATGTGCGCTCATTGCCAAGGACACGCCCATACGTCAGAGCGGCTTGCTCTTCCTCAACACGCTCTACGACGAGAACGCCAGCTGTCATCTTGCCTTGGGAAGGGGATTCCCCGAGTGCGTGGAGGGCGGATTCGGGATGAGCGAGGAGGAACTCATGGCTCGCGGCGTCAACTCGAGCATGGCACACGTGGACTTTATGATAGGTGCCGACGATCTGGAGGTCGTGGGGGTCACGGAGACCGGTGAGGAAGTGCCCGTCTTTCTTGAAGGACGTTGGGCATGGGACAAAGCATAGCCCTCTTATACTACTATGTCGTATGCAGACGAAAGGATGGCAGATATGGCACAACAAGCACCCCTCGTGGGCATTATTATGGGGTCGAAGTCAGACATGCCTGTAATGCAAGCATGTGTAGACCAACTCGAGGAATTTGGCATTCCGTATGAGCTCACCATTGCATCGGCACATCGAAATCCGGGCAAGGTGCATGAGTGGGCTTCGACAGCAGCGCAGCGGGGCATGCGCGTCATCATCGCGGCCGCAGGCAAGGCTGCACACCTCGGCGGAGTGGTTGCGGCCTTCACCCCACTGCCTGTCGTGGGTGTGCCCATAAAGACAAGCGACCTTGGTGGCATGGATTCGCTTCTCTCTATGGTTCAGATGCCCTCCGGCGTACCAGTGGCATGCGTTGCCATCAACGGGGCGAAGAATGCGGCCATCTTCGCAGCGCAGGTGCTCGGAACTGGAGATGATGCGTATCGTCAAAGGATCGTGGACTTCAAGGCTGCAATGGCTGAGGGCTAGTCACGCCTGAGAATGTCCGGAGTAAAAAGACGGCAGAGTTAGGAGGCACACATGGCAAGGCATGCGAAGGCAGAAGGTACGACGGTCGCGCCGAGAAGGCGCGCACCAAAGTCGCGCTCAAACGTAGTCTCGAACATCCTCATCGTCGTGGGGGTTGCGCTATTGATTGTTGCCGGTGCCATGTTCGTGCGCAACGAGCGTAACTACCAGAAGATTGAAGAGACGAATGAACGCGTTGCAGAGTATGCCAGGCTGACTGATGACGCCGATACGCCCCCAGAGGTTGATTGGGAGGCGCTCAAAGCGATGAACCCCGACGTCGTGGGTTGGTTGCAGGTCCCCGGGACCATCATCAACTATCCCGTTTACCAAGCGGGGGACAATGACCTCTATCTGAACCGTGCTCCTGACGGTAGCTCGAGTATCGGTGGTTCCGTGTTCATGGACTTCGAGAACACCAAGCCGGGAATGATTGACCCGCAGACCATCATCTACGGGCATCACATGCGCAACGGGTCGCAGTTTAAGCAGATTGCCGACATGGACAAGCAGGAGCTCTTCGACGGGGTCAACTTGCTGTGGTACGTCACGGAGGATGCAACCTATGACCTCGTGCCCCTCTTCCTGTACTACACCAACGAAGGTGACCTCGAGGTGCGGCAGTTCACTTTCGAGAGCCCCGAGGAATTCCATAAGTACCTCAATGGATACTATGAACATGCAGTGACGCAGCGTGCCGACGCCAAGCAGATCATCGCGCAAGTCGAGCATGTGCTGACTCTCTCCACCTGCAACTATTACGATGGCTATGGAAGGACGCTGCTTGTATGCGTTCCGCGCAATGAAGTGCCGGGTACACCGCAGTACGCCGCCGCAGAGCCGATTCGCGAGGCGCGGCGGGCTGAGGAACAACGCAAGGCAGCCGAGGCTGCGGCAGCCGCAGCAGCCGCAGCAGCGGAGGAGCAGGGGGAGAATGGCGAGGACGTCGCGGTAACCGAGGTCACTGAGTTCGTTGAGGAATAGGCACATCGTCGAGAGAGGCGCTATGGGAGGAGAACGCATGGCTGAGCACATAACGTATGCCGATGCAGGTGTTGACGTCGACGAAGGCGCTCGTGCAGTCGATGCCATCAAGGATGCCGTAGCCACTACGATGCGGCCTGAGGTCATCGGTGGACTCGGAGGGTTTGGCAGCTGCTTTTCGGCATCCGCCTTCAAGGGGATGGACGATCCGGTGCTTGTGAGCGGCACCGATGGGGTGGGTACCAAGCTTGCCATCGCGCAACTGCTCAATAGGCACGACACGGTGGGGGAAGACCTCGTGGCCATGTGTGCGGACGATGTCGTGGTCGTCGGGGCGGAGCCGCTCTTCTTTCTTGACTACGTGGCTGTGGGCAAGCTCGAGGCGGAGGCGATGGCGCAGATCGTGGGGGGCATCGCGGCGGGTTGTCGCAAGGCGGGTTGCGCCCTTGTCGGCGGCGAGATGGCAGAGCATCCTGGCGTGATGGCACCCGAGGATTATGACCTTGCGGGCTTTGTGGTGGGTGTCGTCGATCGTGCTAGCATGATTGGGCCTGAGCTCGTGAAGGAGGGTGATGTCGTGCTCGGCATTCCCAGCTCGGGCATCCATTCGAATGGGTACTCTCTGGTGCGCAAGGTGGCCATTGAGGGACGTAGCACTCAGGAGCTTCTTGAGCCTCTCGACGAGCTGGGCGGGGAATCCCTGGCCGACGCCGTCATGAGGCCGACGACCATCTACGCGGGCGCATTGGTCCGTGCGTTGCGTGCGGGGGCGGCGATTCATGCGATGGCGCACATCACCGGTGGCGGCATCACCGAAAACCTCAATCGCGCGTTGCCCGCCCACTTGGATGCGGAGGTGTTTAGGGGCGGTGAGGACGGTCCTGCGTGGAACGTGCCTCCGGTCATCAACTATATGGTACGCGCGGCGGGGTTGACGCAGGATGAGGCGTACAAGACCTTCAATATGGGCGTAGGCATGAGCGTCATTTGTGCGCCTGAGGACGTGGATGCCGTGCGGGGCATGCTGCGTGACGAGGGTCTTGAGACCTTCGAGATGGGGCACATCATCAAGGGCACTGGCAAGGTGGTTTATCGTTGACTCGATTGGGGGCGCTCTGATCACCGGACGCTCACAATCGAGGCGAAGGGACGCGTATATGAGCATTAAGCTGGGAGTTCTTCTCTCTGGTTCGGGTACCAACCTCCAGGCCATCATAGACCGCATAGCGGCGGGCACGCTCGACGCCACGATTGAGCTTGTCGTGGCGTCGCGTCCAGATGCCTATGGCATCAAGCGTGCTCAAGAGGCCAAGCTGCAGACGTTGACGCTCTCCAAGGAGATGTATACCGACCCGCTGGTCGCCGACGAGATCATTGCTACCGAACTCAGGATGCATGAGGTTGACTATGTGATTATGGCTGGATACATGCGTATGGTCCATGAGCCCATCCTGGCGACCTTCCCCAACCGTGTGGTCAACCTGCACCCTGCGCTACTCCCCAGCTTCAAGGGGGCGCATGCCATACAGGATGCATATGACTATGGAGTCAAGGTTACCGGTGTCACGGTGCACTTCGCCGACGACAAGTACGATTGCGGTCCCATCATCGCTCAACAGGCGCTCGTGGTGGAGGAGGGCTGGACGGTGGATGAGCTGGAGGAGCACATCCACGCCATCGAGCATGTGCTCTATCCCGACACCATCCAGCTGCTGGCCGAGGGACGTGTGCGTGTTCGAGACAATGGGACCGTTGAGGTCTCATGATCGCAGGTCATTGCGGCCGGTCGGGTGATCACTTCACGTATGCGGAAAGCACCCTCGCAAGGGCCTCGATGTCGATTGGCTTTGCAATGTGGTCGTTCATGCCGGCTTTCTTGCTGTTCCTGACGTCCTCGGCAAAAGCGTTGGCCGACATGGCGACTATGGGGATGTTCTTTGCGTAGGGTCGGTCCATGGCTCTGATGGCCCTTGTCGCCTCGTAGCCGTCCATGACGGGCATACGGATGTCCGACAGCACCATGGCATAGTAGCCGTCGGGCGAGTCCTCGACCATCTTCACCGCCTCGGCGCCATCCTTCGCCCAATCGACCTCAACGCCGGCCATTTCCAGGAAGTCCATGGCGATTTCGGCGTTAAAATCCCCTCTTGCAGAAAGTTGGTGCCTTCCTGACCTGCACCTACTCTGAACAGCCATTCTGTCCGTAATACTCCCTGTAGGGCAGCGAAACCGGGA